>CAYYWY010000005.1:40462-90810 GCA_964475485.1 uncultured Nitrospiraceae bacterium
GTGGCTATCATAGGCGACCACAGGCGCCCTGAGCTTTTTCTTTTCGGACGTGATCCTTTTCTCCTCCAGCATCTTCGCTTTTGCCCTCTTTGAACGCCTCCTTTTCTGGCGCCTTATCTTTTCTATCCTCTTCCGCTCCTCGCTCTCCCTTCCCTTTATCAAATCCTCCAGCCTCTTTACGAGGATCACCCTCGCCCTGTAACGGTTCATAGACTGCGACCGCTCCTCCTGGCATTTCACCTCAACGCCTGTTGGGATATGCCTCAGATAGACGCAAGTCGAGGCCTTGTTCACTTTCTGTCCCCCTTTCCCTCCCGAGCGGACAAAAGATTCCGCAATATCTTCCTCTCGGATTTTCAGGGCATCCATCTTAGTCCTCAGTTCCTTTTCCTTTGCAGCACCCACCGGAAACATTCCCATAATTTACTTTAGCACTTTAGACCGGTTCATTCATAGAAATAGTTGGGTGTCCTGCTCGAAGGCAAGAGACCGGGTTATGTGCCGGTCCGAAATTTAGGGACCTTTACAATGCATAGGGAGAAAGTGTTCTTAGGTGTAAAGATCGTAGTACAGTCGAGAGCGGCTATTGTCCTGACAAGAGACGGATGCCCAACCGAAAGCAGAAAACTCATGAATGAACTGAGTTGGGGATCTCACTTTATTTTGATGAGAGGGTATTCCTCCTTCATATCCCGGGTGATCAGGCCTACACCGGCGAGATTTCCAACCGTCTGCACAACAATCATCTTCTCGAACTCCTCAATGCAGACCGTCGCCTGCTTTTCATCCCTTCCGAGGGACTTCAGGATGAACGCATCGAGTTCTTTTTCCGCTTCAAGGCTCGAGATCTCGCCCTTGTGACCTCTCCTTACGACTCGGACGAAGAATCTGCTGTTTTCCAGCTGATTGACATAGGGAGAAACAGCCTCCTTTGCCCTGTCCATGAAATCGGAGACCTCGAACTGAAAATTCTTTTCCACGGGAACTATCTGACCGAGCGACCGCAGCTTTTCGGGATTTTCCCGCCGTATATTCTCCATAGTCTCAAGAAATCCGTGCACATCCGTAACGTACCCAACGACAACGTCCCGATATCCCGAACTCCTGAACTCGCCGAATCTACGCATGAGCCGTAACAAATAACGTTCCTGTCCTTTGCGAGCTGTAGCGAGGATGTTCCATTCCTTCATATGTCCTCCGTAATTCCTACTGCCGACTTCCCCTCAAGGGATGGGAGATGAATACCGCCTCCCATCAAACGAAAAGAAAAATCAAAAGTAAAAGAATCCACATCCCGGAAGAACCTTAACTTAAGAATATCAAAAGAAAAGTCATTTGCAATGCAAACAGATGATAAGAGAGGTCAAGAAAGGAAGTTTGGTCAAGATACTGAAAAGTGAACGGGATTCTTCAAATTGTTGGGATTGGCCCCAGTTTGTTCACACTTTCAGTGTCTTGCAAAGGTCTCTTCGAGGCTGATAAACTGATCAACCTCGTTCCTTATCTCACTGGCCAGATCTGCCGATGACAAAAGACCCACAACCCTTCCGCTTTCCGTAACGGGAAGTCTCCTTATTTTAGCCCGGTTCATTATCCTCAAGGCAGAGTCCACATCCGCATCCACATTAACAGCTATCGGATCCGCCGTCATAATCTCGTATGCAAAGGTCGCCTTCGGGTCTTTGGAGTCAGCAGCCACTGCCAAAGCGACATCCCTGTCAGTGACGATCCCTTTGAGCTTTCCGCCCTCTTCACAAACCAAAACAGATCCGATGCAATGCTCTTTCATCTTCAGGGCTATCTCAAAAAGTGTGGAGGACGGAAGGACGGTCACAAGGTCCTTCTGCATTATCTGTTTTACGACCATAGATACCTCCTTTCCGGGGCCAATCCCTTACCGGAAAAACAACTTTTAATTCCCATTTTTATTTATATTTTATCACTTTATCACCCTCCAAATCATCCCCTATGAAGTGGCATATATTCCTTTCTTTTCAATAGATTATAACCAGCTCAAAAGGAGGGCGATACATAGAAACCTTAAGCTTCTTTCCGGCTCGTCATCCTCTCGCGAACCCATCTGAGGATGTCATCATACGAAGGAGGTGCAACGAGAAATACCTCGATGTCGGGAGGAAACTGTATCCGCACCCTATCCTCGTCTCTCATGATAAGGAGCCCTGCCTCGCCCTCCGAGAGATTCCCACCTATCACTTCGCCGGCATACTGAAGCCTCTTCTCCGCGACCTCTTGATAGAAACCGAGTACCTTCATGAAGACTTCTTTTGTCCTCACCACCCCGAGACAGTTCGACCAGTCAAGGAAAGGCAGGAGCAGCTCCTCTTTCTCTATAGGGAAAAGAACAGCCCCCTCTTGCACTTTCTTTTTGACGATAGAAAAGGACAGCTCATTGAGCTTCTCGAGGGCATTCAACGCCAGATCTCCCTCAGCAGCAACATTTTCGCAGAAGATCTTCCGGATCTTGCCCGCAAATTCAAGCCTCTCAAGCTGTCGTGTCACATCGTCCCAGTACCTCTCGACAAGCCCCCTGTAATCGTCAGGCGCCTCCTTATCAGGATATACGGCGGCCACACAGTAGAGCTTCCTCCTTCCCGAAAAAATTGCGGCATCGGGCCTCTCGACCTGTCCCAGCTCAACCATCTTTCACTCCCTATTACTCGTCGTTGATAATTAATAATAGGTTACCGAAAAGTGCCTCGTATGTCATTCCCGCCGTTATTCCGAAAATGCCTCTGCCCCGCCATTCCCCAAGGCAGTATCGGAACCCATTTTCTTCCAATTGAAGCTCTTTCAAACTTCAACTCATTTTATACCGCTGCTGTCCAACACAGCCTGTGAGATGCTTGATAACATCAGCTTTCAAAAACGGGATTGCTTCAGGGCTAAAGCTCCTCGCAATGACAGCAAAACGGCATCAATGCTCATTTTGTCATTGCGAGCAAAGCGAAGCAATCTCTCATTTCGGGCAGGTCTGATTTTATATAGTACCTGACACCCTCCACCTTCAGTCCTTTTCCAGCACAGGGATGACGGTCACGACGGCGGATTTCATGTTCTCGAAGGAGGAACCGTAGTGAATCACCACATGCCTGGAATAAGAATCACCTTTTTCTTCATCAGGCCTCCTTCTCCGGAATTAATATCAGTAGTATACCTCTTTGAAAGGATAATTTCGAATGCCTTTGATCCGTAGCGATTAGGAGGGTAACATCCCGGAGGGACCTGTCTTCAGGCAAAATTAGACCAACTTCGTAAAGTTGGTGCAACTTCCCCTTCAGACGGCGTTTTTGTTAAGCTATCTTAAACCCGGCAGCAAGACCTATTCTGTCATGATCTTAAGGAGGAATTGCAATGGACTTTGGAATGAAAAACAGGCTTTCAAGGGTCTTTCGTCCGAGAAGTGGAAAGACTGTGATGCTCGCCGTGGATCACGGTTACTTCCAGGGTCCCACAACGGGCCTGAGGGACATGAGGAATATCGCTCCCCTCATTCCCATTGCGGATTGCCTTTTTGTAACAAGAGGGATATTGCGCACCGCTATTAACCCTAAGATCGGTACTCCCATCTGCCTAAGGGTCTCAGGCGGCCCGAGCATCCTTGGGGAGTTGTCGAACGAGGATATCACCACTTCAATTGATGAGGCCCTCAGGCTGAACGCATCGGGTGTGGGCATGTCCATCTTCGTGGGATCGAAGAATGAGGACAGGACGATAGCGAACCTCGGCAGGCTCGTGAACGAGGCGGAGAGATACGGGATGCCTGTACTGGCCATAACGGCGGTGGGAAAGGAGATGGTGAGGGACGCCCGGTATCTCGCGCTCGCCTGTAGGATAGCTGCTGAGATGGGCGCTCATTTCGTCAAAACTTATTATTGTGACGACTTCGAGAAAGTGGTCGAGGGATGTCCCGTGCCGATCGTTATTGCGGGCGGGAAGAAGATTCCTGAAATGGACGCCCTTATCATGACCGAGAACGCCGTGAAGGCAGGGGCCTCGGGTGTCGATATGGGAAGGAATATATTCCAGAGCGACAACCCCGTTGGTATGATTAAGGCGGTGAGGGCCATTGTCCACAATGGCGCCTCGGCTCAGGAGGCCTTCGAGATCTATCGCAAGAACAAGAAATCATCCGCTTCGGCTGCGGAAGAACCGCTTGATGAGATGGAAAAGGTATGAAGGTGGCCGTATATTACAACAACGACGACATAAGGATCGAGGAATTGCCTGTCCCAGGCATATCCAGCGGTGAGATACTGGTGCGCATGATGGCTTCCGGAATATGCGGCACGGACGTGATGCAATGGTACCGGCAGCAGAAGGCGCCGCGCGTTCTTGGCCATGAGATGGCCGGTGAGATCGTCGAAACCGGTCCGGGGGTTGAGGGTTTCAGGAAGGGCGACAGGGTATTTGTGTCACACCACGTGCCCTGCTATCATTGCCGCTACTGTAAAGCGGGCAGCTATACTGCCTGTGAGTCCCTCCACAGGGGAAACTACGAACCTGGAGGGTTTTCGGAATATATTAGAGTACCTGAGGAAAACGTGAAGTTCGGAACACTACAGCTACCCTCGGGCATGACCTATGAGGAGGCTGCCATGATCGAGCCTCTCGGATGCGTAGTCCTCGGCCAGAATCGGCTTGAGATTAAAGAGGACCAGACGGTCCTTGTGCTGGGCTCTGGCATCTCGGGATTGCTCCATATACGGACTTCAAAGCTTAAAGGAGCAAGAGTGATTGCAACGGATATCAACAGATACAGGCTCGACAGGGCCCGGGAATTCGGTGCAGACACCGTATTCAACGCCGCTGAGTATTCGCCCGGCGAACTGAAAAGATTGAACGGGGGCAGTCTTGCAGACCGCGTCATAGTCTGTACAGGAGCGGAGCAGGCGGTTCGTCATGCACTGTCCTCTGTCGACAGGAGGGGAAGGATACTCTTTTTTGCTGTGCCACAGGGCGACCTTTCCATCCCGTCGCTCCGGGCCTGGAGGGACGAAGTGACCGTGACCTTTTCTTACGGGGCTGCCCCCGAAGATCTCAGGGAAGCAATGTATCTGATAGAAAAAGGCCTGGTTGATGCAAGAAGGATGATAACGCACCTGATTCCCCTTTCAAATATCCGGGAAGGATTCAGGCTCGTTGCCGGGGCGGCGGAATCATTGAAGGTCGTGATCGTCCCGGACTCTTACTCGTCCTGACGGCATCGCACCTTGACAGGATCAATCCTTTCTGCTTTTCTTTCATTCAGGCCATTCAGGTATAATAATGCACGGTTGAGATGTACCTGTTTCAGCAAAAAGGGGGAGGCATGGCCGCTGAAAAGGACCCTTCGGTTGATATGAAACGCGCCTTGTCTCTCTTTGACAACGACATCGGCTTCTACAGGGAGATGTTTAAGAAGTTCCTCGAGTACGCCCCGGAAAAAATAGAAAAGCTCAGGGAAGCCGCACGTTCCGGGGATCTCTTGGGGGTGGAGGTACACGCTCACGGCATCAAGGGAGCGGCAGGAAACTTGGGCGCGCTTAAGGTATTTTCAACAGCAGGGAGTATCGAGGAGAAAGGACGAAGGCAGGACATTCAGGGGGTTCTGTCCCTAATCGAAGATCTGAGCATGGAGATTTCCTCACTCAAGGATTTTCCGGATTCCCTCCATGGGTAAAGAAGAGACGTTAGACATACTGGTCGTAGAAGACGATCTCGTTTATAGGGATATCCTTCAGCATATCCTTCAGGGTTGGGGACACAGCGTCCTCGTTGCGAAAGACGGCGAGGAAGCTGTGGATATCATTAAGAAGCAGAACGTGAAGTTGGTGATAGCAGACTGGCTGATGCCTGTCATGGACGGGCTTGCCCTGTGTCGCAAGGTGCGTTCCCTGAAGGGTAGGGGATATGTGTATTTCATCCTCGTCACGAGCAGGGACCGCAGGGAAGACATCATTGAAGGCCTTAATGCAGGGGCCGACGACTATGTGATAAAACCCCTAGACCGCGACGACCTGAGGGTCAGGATCAGGGCAGGCCAGCGGATACTGGGGCTCGAAAAAGAACTTACCGAAAAGAACAGGAGACTCCTCGCCCTCAATGCCAGACTCCAAGAACTGGCGAGAATAGATCCGCTGATGAACATCGGCAATCGCAGGAGTTTCCATGAGACCATGGACAAGGTTCACCACCGGGCTTGCAGGTACGAGCGGAGTTACGGCGTAATCATCTGCGATATCGACAATTTCAAGGCATACAACGATACGTACGGTCATATCGCCGGTGATTCGGTCCTGAGGACGATCGCCGATTCGGTAAAGAGGACTCTCCGCGTTTCCGACGACGTTTTCAGGTACGGCGGGGAGGAGATCGTGATCATACTCGCCGAACAGAACCTTTACACCGCAGCCATTGTTGCCCAAAGGATAAGGCAAGACATTGAAGCCCTCCGCATCGAACATAAGGCCTCAGAAAAAGGGATCATCACAGTGAGCTGCGGGGTCTCTGCCTTTGACGGGGAATGCGGCGACACCAGATGGGAGCCGACCCTCGAACGAGCAGACAAAGCGCTCTACACCGCCAAGACAAGAGGCAAGAACATGGTCTTCTGTCTTTCGAGGCAAAAAGTGGTATGAACGCATCATTCACGGGGTTCCCATGGGACATCCTGTAAGGTCTCTATCCCTTTTCCTTGGTTTGACAGCATTGCTGTTCTTGACCGTTTCATCTCTGCCCGCAGGCAACAGCCTCGAAAAAATCAAGAAGAGAGGCTACCTCCTTTGGGGTTCCGACGCGGAAGGAGGAGCCCCTTACGTTTTCCCGGACCCAAAGGACCCTTCGCGATTAATAGGTTTCGAAGTGGATATCGCAAACGCCATAGCCCGCGAACTGGGTGTTGAGGCGAAACAGTCACAAAATGCATGGGACAGCCTCATTCCCGCTCTTGAGAGAGAAGACTTCGATATCGCCATGAACGGCATCGAGATAACGCCCCAGAGGAAAGAAAAGGTCCTTTTCTCCCTTCCCTATTATGTTTACACCGAACAGCTTGTGGTCAGGAAGGATGAGACAGGCATCAGGGATTTGAAAGACCTGAAAGGAAAAAAAGTCGGAACCCTCTCCGGTACGGTTGCCCAGACGATTCTTGAAGAGATCGGGGATGTGGACGTGAAGATCTATTCAGGACAAGTCGAACCCTATGAAGACCTTGCCCTGGGAAGGCTGGATGCCGTGCTCCTTGACCTTCCGATAGCAGCCTACTATGCAAAACCGAACCCGAAGCTGCGGTATGAAGGTCCCCCAACCGGGGAAGGCTTCTATGCCATCGCAATGAGAAGGGGAGATGAGGAGCTTAAAAGGAAAGTGGACGAGATTCTCGTCAACCTCCTCAGAAGTGGTGAACTAAAGAGGATATACGAGAAATGGGACATGTGGAACCCGTCCCAGGAAAAACTCTTCGAATCGATGGCGGTCTCCACGGGTTATGTCGGGCTCGAGGAGTCCAGAAGGGTTCCCATATATACCTTCTTTCCTTCCCTTTTGAAAGGCGCAGGCATGACCGTCCTTATCTCCGTAGTCTCCATGACCTTTGCAATCGTCCTTGGGCTTATCCTGGCTGTCGTGAAACTCTATGGAAGGCCTCCCCTGAGCACTTTGGCTGTCGCCTATATCGAGGTCTACAGGGGAACCCCTCTTCTTATCCAGCTTTTCATCATCTATTACGGGCTCCCCAACATAGGCATATCCCTCAGTCCTTTGACTGCCGCATTCATCGGGCTGGGGATGAACTACGCTGCGTACGAGGCGGAGATCTATCGGGCCGGCATAAACTCCGTACCACGTGGACAGACCGAAGCTGCGCTTTCCCTGGGCATGCCTCAATCCCTTGTGATGAGGAGGATCATTCTTCCTCAGGCATTGAGGATATCCTTGCCCGGCATCACTAACGACTTCATAGCCCTCTTCAAGGACTCCTCGCTTGTCTCCGTCATCGCCATGGTGGAGCTCACCAAGACATACAGCATGCTTGCGGCCACCACTCTGAGGTTCTTTGAACTGGGACTTATCGTGGCGGTTCTCTACTTCGGAATGAGTTACCCCCTTTCCTTGCTCGCCAGAAGGCTGGAAGAGAAGCTGAAGAGCGGCTGGATGAGATGATACGGATAGAAGACCTTCACAAGTACTACGGAGAACACCGCCTCTTCAAGGGTATAAACCTTCACGTGCACAGAGCAGAGGTGGTGGTGCTCATCGGACCTTCGGGAAGCGGCAAGAGCACACTGCTGAGATGCATCAACGGCCTTGAACTATTCCAGAGGGGCGAGATCGTCGTGAACGGCATCGAACTCCATTCCATAAACCGCATGAAACCCTCCAGAAACGATCTTGAAACGATACGAAAGATCAGGCTGAAAGTTGGAATGGTATTTCAGCAGTTCAACCTCTTCCCCCACATGAAGGTGCTTGACAATATAATCGAAGCACCTGTAAGGGTACTCGGCCTTTCCAGGGAGCATGCGGTTGAAATTGCCCTCGGTCTTCTCAGAAGGATCAATCTTGAAAAGAAGATTAACAGCTACCCTGGCGAACTCTCGGGCGGCGAGCAGCAGAGGGCGGCCATCGCCAGAGCCCTCGCGATGAGACCGGAGGCAATGCTCTTCGATGAGCCGACCTCTTCCCTTGACCCTGAGATGGTGGCAGAAGTGCTCTCGGTCATAAAGGGGCTTGTGGATGAAGGCATGACCACAATGATTGCTACCCATGAAATGGGTTTTGCGAGGGAAGTAGCCGACAGGATCGTGGTCCTCGATCACGGGGACATCGTAGAGACGGGCACGCCGGATACGATCTTTACAAACCCCAAGGCAGAAAGGACAAAGAGTTTTCTGAGCAGGATTCTGAACAGGTAGGCGTTCAGCCATTCAAATCCCCCGTCATTACGAAGCCGCCACGGTTTTCAAATTGACTCCCGCGTCATAAATCCTTTAAACTCTATTACATGCTTTTCGTTGCCTGCCAGGTTATAATGATATCCCCGCAGGTTGAACTTCAACGACAGAGATTCATTGAAGAGAGGTAAGAAATGATGACTAATGAGACCATCAAGAAGAATTCCCCGGATACAGAAGAGTTGGAGGTGAAGGAAGAGCCTGAAGAAAGCTTTGCCGCAATGCTTGACAGGAGCGGTATGGGAGAAAGACTCCAGCCTGGACAGAAGGTAAGGGCAAAGGTAGTGAGCGTGTCTGGCGATCATGTGTACATCGACCTTGGTGGAAAAAGCGAAGGGACCGTGGATCTTTCTGAGTTCGCCGACGAGAAAGGAATGACTGCGGTCCGTGAAGGCGATGAGATAGAAGCTTTTTTCGTAACGGTCCGGGATGGTTTGATGAAACTGACAACCCTCGTGGGCGGATACTCGGCAGCCACATTAAGCTCGATCAGGGATGCATACAAGGCGGGTATCCCGGTAAACGGCGAGGTAAAAAAAGAGATCAAGGGAGGTTTTGAGGTCTCGGTCGGAGGCGTGAGATGCTTCTGTCCCTTCTCCCAAATCGACCTCAGGGCGGGACGCGAAGGAGGAGATTACTCAGGTCGGACGTTCCCCTTCAGGGTATTGGAATACGACGAAGAGGGGAAAAAGATCATTCTCTCACGAAGGGTGCTCCTGGAAGAGGAGAAACAGGCAAAAGTGGATAAGCTGAAAGGGACGCTCTCTGTGGGAATGGAGGTCACGGCTGAAGTGAAGTCCGTTCTGAATTTCGGGGCCTTTGTGGATCTGGGAGGAGTCGATGCCCTGATCCCCGCAAGCGAGATATCATGGGACAGGAGCGTGAATCCTACTGACGCGCTTTGCGCCGGGCAAAATATAACCGCAAAGATCATTTCAATGGACTGGGCGAACAACCGTCTCACGCTGAGCATCAAGGCTACTCAGCCCGACCCCTGGGCCTCAGTTGCGGAAAAATATCCGGTGGGCAGCAGGGTAAGCGGCTCCATCGTCCGCCTCTCCCCCTTCGGCGCTTTTGTAAGGCTGGAACCGGGCATAGACGGCTTGATACACATCTCCAATCTCGGCGCGGGCAGGCGCATCAAACACCCTAAGGAAGTTGTGGAAGCCGGGCAGTTGGTGGAGGTTTACGTCCTTTCATTGGACGAATATAGCAGGAAGATCTCTCTCTCAATGCAGCCCCGGAAGATCGTCCTTCCCTCTGTGGGAGAAATCCTCGACGGCACGGTTGAGATGGTAATGCCCTATGGGATTTTTCTGAAGATGAGCAATGGCCTCACAGGACTCATTCCCAATGCTGAGATGGCAACACCACCGGGCACAGACCATAAACGCATTTTCCCTCCGGGGACCGGGATGCAGGTTGCCGTGATCGAGGTGGATTCGGCGAACCATAAAGTTCGCCTCAGCCGGAAGGCGGTCCTCGAAAAAGCGGCGCGGGATGAGTTCGACCATTACATGCAATCCGCAAGAGACTCCGCCCGATCAAAGAGCTTCGGGAGTCTTGGAGACATCCTGAGGGCAAAGCTCGAAGAGGAGAAAAAGCGCGGTTAACCCGCACAGTTTTTTCGGTTGCTGCGAATTTGCCATCCCAAACGCGAATTCGGAAACGACAACCGCTTTCACTTTTTCCATAGAGTTTGCGAAGGTTCGGTCTGACTCAATCATCTGTAGTGTCTGCTATAATAAACCTATGGATAAATCGGAACTTGACGGTATTAATGGGAGGATTGAGATCCTCTGCCCTGCATGCGGCTGGACTCTTACTGAGAAAGAACGGACCGATGGAGGATGGAACTGCCGGTGCGGGGATTTCATACCTGAAGGCCTTGTAATAAATCCCTACAAGGGTTGTTCGTGCCGGCATAAGCAGAACTGCTCATGGAGATGAGATATACCCGATAAGCTTCACTCCGCCCCCTTGTTCCCTTCGCGGCTCCTCTTTTTGGTCTCCCGCAATGTTGTCCTTCTGCTGTTGCATCAGATCAATGTGAGAGGTTAATATGTCATATAGCAGCAATGAGGAGAGATTGGCTTGACTGAAAAGAAAAAATCGGCACTGATCGTCGAGGATGAAGAGGATTTTCTCTCGGTCTTGAGGGACATATTCGTCTCGGACGGGTACGAGTGCGCGACCGCGGCCACTGCTGAGGACGCCCTCGAACATATCAAAGAGACCCCCTTTGATATCATGCTCACAGACATTTCCCTGCCGGGGATGAAGGGATTCGAACTCACCATGAAGGCAAAGAAGATGAGGCCTGACATGGTGGTCATTATCATGACCGGATACATCGATGACTTCTCCTATGACGGCGCCATCGGAGCAGGCGCATCCGATTTCATCAAGAAGCCTTTTACACCCAAAGAACTCAAGGCGAGGATAGAACTGGTAAAGATACAGGAGAGACATCGGATTATGTCCATTACCGACGAGCTCACCGGACTTTACAACCGAAGGGGCTTCTTCCCCCTCGCGGAACAGAGACTAAAGCTCTCCAAGCGCCAAAGGAAAGGGATATACATGCTCTATGCCGATCTTGACGGCCTCAAGGCTATCAATGACACGTTCGGCCATCAGCAGGGGGACATGGCGCTGATCGATACCGCAAACCTCCTTAAGGCAACCTACCGCGATTCGGACATCATCGCCCGTATCGGCGGCGATGAGTTCGCGGTTATTCCGGTGGGAAACGCCGGGGACAATATTCAGGCGATAACCGCCCGCTTACAGAAGAATCTTGACGATCATAATTCTGCTGATAGACGCAGTTACATCCTCTCGATAAGCGTTGGCATCGCATTCTACAACCCCGAAAACCCTCGCTCCGTCGACGAACTCCTGGCTGAAGGGGATAATATGATGTATGAGCAGAAGAACCTCAAGAGGGCAATAGGCCTTGTCGGAAAGCTGCGACAGGCTTGAGAGACACCCGTTTCCGTTATAACAAACAATGCCTTCCGGTCCGTTAAAGATTTTTTTCTCCGGTATCGGCGGAAGCGGTATGTCTGCCATTGCCTGCTTCATGACTGATAGGGGCCATCTCGTGGCCGGTTCAGACAGGGCCTTTGACCGAGATCCAAGCCATCATCTGATCAAAATCCTGAAGTCAAAGGGGATCTCAATTGCCCCCCAGGACGGAAGCGGTATCGACCGCTCTTTTGACCTTATCGTCTTCAGCACCGCGGTGGAACCTGACCGGCCGGAGATGACAAAGGCAAGAGCCCTCGGCATATCCACGAAAACCAGGCCCGAATACCTTGCGGAAATTGTGAAAGAGTTCAGAACAATTGCAGTGGCGGGTACGAGCGGGAAATCGACAGCGTCGGGAATACTGGCATTCGCCATGCAGAGATTGGGGCTGAAGCCCAACTTCATCGGAGGAGGCAGGGTAAAGCAGTTCTTAAACGGAATGAATCCCGGAAATGCACTCGCCGGGGACTCCAACCGCCTCGTCGTAGAGGCATGCGAGTCCGACGGAACCATTGTCAATTATTCGCCACTGCACTCGATAATACTGAACCTTGACCTCGACCATCATCCGGTGGATAAAACTGCAGGAATGTTTAAGGCCCTTATAGGAAATACATCGGGAAGAGTCATTGTCAATAACGATGATCCGAACCTCCTGAAGCTGGGCGTCAAGAACGCTGTCACCTTTTCCGTGGACAGTCCGTCTTCCTATAAGGCGAGTGATATTGTTTACAGGTCTTTCGGCACGGATTTCTCGGTGAGAGGAACGCGATTCAGCCTTCCGGTCCCGGGAAGATATAATGTCCATAATGCCCTTTCGTGTATAGCCGTCCTTGATGAAATGGGAGTACCCTTAAAAGATATTGCCGCCGTTCTGCAGGAATTCGGAGGAATCGAAAGGCGCTTCGACGTCATTCTGGATGATGGAAGAAAACTTGTCATAGATGACTATGCGCATAATCCCCACAAGATCGCGTCCCTGATGGAAGCGGTGAGAAATGTCAGGGAGCGTGTCTGCTACATATTCCAGCCACATGGTTTCGGCCCCACGAAAATGATGAAGAAGGAATACATTGAATCATTCACGGAAAACCTCAGGGATTCGGATCATCTCATCCTCCTTCCGATCTTCTATGCCGGCGGTACCGCCGACAAAAGCATATCGAGCCGTGACCTCGTCGACGGCATCAGGGCCGGCGGCAGATCCGTCGAGGCGGTTGAGGGAAGGAAGGCTGTTCTGGATCGGGCAGGTGAATGGGAAGCATACGCGGTCTTAGGGGCAAGGGACCATACACTTTCGGAATTTGCAAGAGATATCGCGAAGAGGCTAAACACAGGTCAGGGTTGAGGTTGGGTATTGATGCTGATTCTGAGCCTTGATCTCAGCCTTGACCTTTTCTCAGTCTCGCAATTCACGCTCCCGGCCCTGTCACCCTGATCACCTCGTCAAAGGTCGTAACCCCCTTCAGGAGCTTTCTGATAGCGCACTCTCTCAGGGTGATCATTTTGTCGGCCACGGCCAGCTTCTTGATCTGGGTCGGTGTTGCCTTCGCGTCAACCGCGTCCCTGATCTTTTCCGTCATCTCCATGATCTCAAAAATGCCTGTCCTGCCGAGATACCCGGTACCCCTGCATTCGGGACATCCGCGCCCGAGCGATACCGCATGCTGCTTCACCTTCTCGTAGTTGATTCCGAGGATATAGCATTCATCGCCTGAAAGCGCGTACTGTTCGGCACAGTGAGGACAGACTTTTCTCACAAGCCTCTGCGCAATCACCCCAAGAAGCACGGCATTTATGAGGAAAGGCTGAACACCGAGGTCAAGCAGGCGTGTAATGGCGCTCGGTGCGTCATTCGTATGAAGGGTCGAAAGAACGAGATGTCCGGTGAGGGCAGACTGGATCGCGTTGTCTGCCGTCTCAAGATCCCTTATCTCACCCACCATTATGATATCCGGATCCTGCCTGAGGATGGTCCTCAGACTGCTCGCAAAGGTTATCCCTATCTGCGGATGTACCGATGTCTGGTTAAACCTCTCATAGACCATTTCGACTGGCTCTTCGATGGTCGTGATGTTGACCTCCGAGGTGGCGAGAACCTTCAGAGCTGAGTAAAGGGTCGTTGTCTTCCCGCTCCCTGTGGGACCAGTGACAAGAATTAGACCGTAGGGGTTTGCGATAAAGGACTTGAAGAGATCCATTTCCCTCCGGAAAAATCCCAGTTCCTCTATATCCTGCATAAGCACATCGGGGTCGAATATCCTCATCACCACCTTCTCTCCAAAGGCAACGGGGAGTGTCGATATCCTCAGCTCGACCTCTTTCCCCTCATAGGCCGTCTTTATCCTGCCGTCCTGGGGCCGCCTCTTTTCCGCTATGTCCAGCCGCGACAGGGTTTTTATTCTCGATACAATAGCCGGGTGCACGGCCTTCGGGATCCTGTGGATATCATGGAGAATGCCGTCAATGCGGAATCGAATGAGGCTGAACTCTCTTTTCGGCTCTATATGGATATCGGAGGCCCTCTGTGAATAGGCGTAATGGAGGAGATATTCAACCGCATTGATAATGTGCTGATCGGTCGCCTCCAGGTCGGCCACGGACTTCAACCGCACGAACTGCTCGAGATTGCCGAGGTCTGTCTTTGTGTCGATATCCTTATGTGCAGCGGCAATTGAGGATTTAAAGCCAAAGAATTCCGTGATGATCTTGATGATATCAGCCTTGGTACTGACTACGGGCTTGACCACATACCCGGTTATTCTCTCGATGCCGTCGATCCCGTCACGGTCAAGAGGGTTTGATGTCGCCACGGTCAGTGTGCCGTCTGAGAAAGCCACAGGTACTATCTGATGCCTTATTGCATACGGTTTCGATATGATCTTCGTGACGACGTCAGAGTCAAGCTTCAGCGGGTCGATCTTTACAAAGGGGATACCGAGATGTCTTGCGATGGCTTCAAGGAGCACCTCTGCTGTGAGGGCCTTTTTCCCGTGAAGGGAGGAAGGAATCTGCAGGGACTCGATTATATCTATAATTGTGATAAAGGAACGCTGGATGCTCTTGTACCTGATATCGGAGCTCTTCGCCTTCAGGATCCGCGCCCTCTGGGTTCCCTCCTTCGATTTGATGAGCCGGACATGGTCCCAGGTGAGAAGACCCTCTGAAACAAGGATCTCGTATATCCTCTCCTTGCCCTTGTCCTGCATGCCTATATAATAGCATTTTCTGAGGATGCAGACGACGAAGCAATCTCATAAGTCATTGATTTCCTGGAACGCAAGACTGCTTCGCCGCCCACCGGCATGTGTGGCGCTTGCAATGACAATCAAAAGATTTCCTATCATCCTGTCAGATTGCCGCCTCACCTCTTTCGCCGGTCCTTATCCTGATCACATCCTCAAGGGAAAGCACGAATACCTTTCCGTCTCCGATCTTTCCGGTCTTCGCCTTCTCCTCGATGGTCGACACAACCTTCACGGCCATCGCATCAGACGTCACAACCTCGAGCTTCACCTTCGGGATGAAGGCTATGTCGTATTCGGCGCCCCTGTAGAGTTCTACGTGCCCCTTCTGTCTTCCGAACCCTTTTACTTCCGTAACCGTCATGCCGTGGATCCCTATCTCGCTCAGTGCCTCTTTCACCTCGTCTAGTTTGAAGGGCTTGATTATCGCTTCTATCTTCTTCATAATTCCTCCGCTGATTCCTTACGCGTTACAGGTTATACGCCTTCTCACCGTGCTGGCTCTCATCGAGTCCGGTTATCTCCTCTTCAGCATCCACCCTTAAACCTACAAAGACCCTGATCACCATGAATATTAGGAAGGTCATAACGCCGCTGTACAGAAGAGTCACGACGACCGCAATGAGCTGTGTCAGAAACTGCCCCGGGTTTCCGTAGAGGAGCCCTTTACCCGCCTCGTTTATTGATGGGTCGGCCAAGACACCTGTAAGAACGGCCCCGATGGTCCCTCCCACTCCGTGAATGCCGAAGGCATCGAGGGTATCGTCATAGCCCAACTTCGGCTTGATCGAGGCCACGGCAAAGAACGGTATCACACCTGCAGCAACCCCTATTACAATAGCCCCGGCAATGTTCACAAACCCCGCTGCAGGAGTTACGGCCACCAGCCCGGCCACCGCACCTGATGCGAGACCCAGGACGGTAGGTTTCCCGGAGTGAAGCCATTCCGTAAACATCCATGAGAGGGCCGCCACTGCCGTTGCTGTGTTGGTATTGATGAATGCAGCCCCTGCAAGGCCGTTTGCGGCCAGCGCAGAGCCTGCGTTAAACCCGAACCATCCGAACCAGAGGAGCCCTGCGCCGGTAACCACTAGAGTGAGGTTGTTGGGAAGTAGGGCCTTCTCCTTTCTCTTGCCAAGAAGCAACGCCCCGACGAGCGCCGCAATTCCTGCGTTGACGTGTACGACGGTCCCCCCTGCAAAGTCGAGGGCGCCGAGCCTTGCGAGAAATCCGCCTCCCCACACCCAGTGGGCGACAGGGACATACACAAGGCTCATCCAGAGTATCGAGAAGATAACCCATGCTGAAAACTTCATCCGCTCGATATAGGCGCCGCTCGCCAGCGCGACCGTGATAGCCGCAAAAGTAAGCTGATAAACTATGTAGATGTACTCCGGAATCGTTTTTGCGAGATCCGAGATGCTGTTCGGTCCTATGCCCTTGAGGAAGAGCTTCTCCGTGCTCCCGAGAATCCCTCCCTTATCCGTTCCGAAAGAAAGGGTGTATCCGAAAACAACCCAGAGAAAACTCACGATGCAAAACGTCACAAAGGTCATGGCCATGGTATTGAGTGAATCCTTTCTCTTTGCAAGACCCCCGTAAAAGAGCGCAAGTCCCGGTACAGACATGAGCATCACAAGGGCCGTGGCCACAATCATCCACGCCGTGTCGCCTGCATCTATCTTCACGGGTGCAGGTGCGGGCTGAGCAGGCGAAGCCTGCTCAGCTGAAGGACCTGGAGGGTTAGGTTGCACCTGTTCATCTGCGAGCACAAGGCCCGCAAAGCATGTCAGACTTGTCAATATCATCAGCATCGCTGTCAATCTTTTCATTTTATTTCTCCTTTTTCGGCCAGCTCCTTCGCTTACCATGTATACATCATGCCAAGAGCTATCGTATCCTGGCTCTTCCTCCTGCCTGAAACGAATACCCTCTTGTCAGACCAGTCATGCCTGTATTCCGGTCTCAGCAAGAGATTTTCCGCAAGCCTTATCTCTGGCGTGATGGTTATTTCCTTTAACGCCTGGGCGGTGCCCGTCCTGAATCCGTCCCTGTCCTTAAAATATTCGGCCCTGAGAGCCAGGCTGTATCTGTCGTTAAAGTCATATTTCGCGATACCTGCGACGCCATACCACTTCGCTTCACCGCCGTCAGGAGCCGAGTGCTCCTCCGTCGCATAGTCGACATTCAGGATCAAAGAGAGACTCTTTACCGGCTTGATCGTTCCGACCCAGTCCAGAAGGAACCTGTTGTCCGAATTGTTATTATCCTTTTCGGGACCGTACATGAGGTTAAGCGCAGTCGAAAACTGTTCCATGGGTGAATAGCCGAAGTTGATCATAAAGGACTTTGCCTTGTTGTTGTCGTCCGTATTATCCCAGCCGTTAACAACATGGAATGTTGCGTTAAAGGCACCGGTAAAAGGGTAACTCACCTTCACGCCTGTATGGGTGAAGGGTATCGCGAAATTGAAGAGCAGTGAGCGTGAGTAATTGATATTATCCTTTGCCTCGATGACTTCGGCTCCATGATAGGTGACATATTTTCCAAGATCGATCCTCAACCCCCTGCCGACAGGTGCAACGTAGCTCACATACGCCTCTGTGAGATCGAACACGTCATCGCTGCTTCCGAGACCTCTTGAATGAATGAACTTTGCGGTTTCACCGGCCGAGAGTTTCAGTTTGTACCCTATGCCGCCAACGGGAGCCTCCTTCACAAAAACGAGCTGTGCGAGGTCAATGATGAAGCTGTTTGCCCTATGGTCAAAAACCCTTAGTTCGTTTTCCCGGGGATCAGGGTTCTCGAAGTTAAATGTGTACCCACCCTGCAGGTATACGCTCATGCCAAGGGCCTTCTTGACATCCTCCGCTGTCATTCCCGCCTTCTTTGTCTCTTCGGCACCAGCACGCAACGCAAAGACAGACACCGCAAATAGCAACAGACCAACTCCCAGAAATCTCTTTTTCATTTCTCCTCCTTTCCTTATCGTTGGTAGTCCTGGATGTGCGATTGCAACTTTTCCTTTCTACCGCCTTCTCTTATTATCCTGTTTCCTTCCCACTCCTCTCTTATCCCATACTTCCAGACCTTGTACCCCATCATCCTCTCGGTAATGCCGAGCTTCCTTGCGGCCTTTGCCATCACCCGGTTGCATTCCCTAAGGGTATTGATGATTTCTTCCCTCTCAAGTTCGATTATCTTTCCGGTCAATGTAGTCATCATCGTTCACCGCACTGTGAAATGCCAGAAGCATGCCAGTCTGTATCTCATTGTTTTAAAAGGTTATCCGCCATGGCGGATGCTACATTATTGTATGCCGCTACAATTGTGTATCACTTTCGCACATCCAGGCCGGTCAGTGGTGAGAATGTTCCGGGTGATATATAATTGAAGCATGGTTAAACTGCTCCGGCGTTGATCCGGAGCGTAATAACGAGGGAGGGAAAATGGACATTTTTGAGGCGATCAGAACAAGAAGAAGCGTGAGGAGATTTTCCGACAGGCCGGTTGAAGACGAAAAGATCCAGGCCATCCTTGAAGCGGCCAGGCAGGCGCCCTCATGGGCAAATCTTCAGTGCTGGCGTTTCATCGTAGTGAGGGATCCCGCAGTGAGGGAGAAGATAAGCGAGATTTCATTCGTGGAATCCTTTTTCGGCCCTTTGGGGTACAAGGCAAACCCTGCAAAAAAGGGTCTTGCCGAAGCACAGGTGCTCATTGTCGCCTGTGCGGATCCTTCCCAGTCCGGCACTCTTTGGGGACAGCCTTATTACATGACGGATATCGGCATAGCCTCCCAGAACCTCATGCTCGCTGCCCGCGGTCTGGGACTCGGCACTGTCTTCGTGGGAGTTTTTGACGAGGAAAAGGTCCGTGCCCTCCTTGAAATCCCCTCCAATATCCGCGTAGTCGGCATCTTCCCCATTGGTTATCCATCGGAAGAAAAGGCCTCGGGCCCTCCACGGAAGCCACTGAACGAGATCGCCTTTTACGAGCGGTGGGCGAGACCATCATGACAGGTACGGCTATGGGACGGTCCTTCTTTTTTTCCTGGGGGGGACCGTCTTCTGGAACCTTTATCTCAATTCAAGGGGCACATATTCCTTTTTCAGACCCGGCAATGACGAATAGTACGAAGGCCGGATTAGTTTTCCCTGAATGATCTCTTCGATCCTGTGGGCAGACCATCCCGCCACTCTCGACATGGCAAAGATGGGAGTAAAGAGCTCCTTCGGTATGCCCATGGAACGGTACACAAATCCGGAATAGAAGTCCACGTTCGCCGATACCGCCTTCCCCTTCTTTTGCATAACGATCTCAGGCGCAAGCCTTGCAACCCTCCTGTAAAGCGCGAATTCCCTCTCCATACCGTTCTTTCTCGCAATCTCCTCCGCCTTATGCTCAAGGATTACGGCCCTCGGGTCCGATTTCGTGTACACGGCGTGACCTATCCCATATATCCTTCCTGACCCGTCGTTCGCCTTCTTGTCCAGAATCTTTTCAAGATAGCAAGTTATCTCTTCGTCATCCTTCCAGTCCCTCACGTGGGCCTTTATGTTCTCCATCATCCCCTCCACAGCCTCATTCGCGCCGCCATGCAGATGACCAGAAAGGGATGCTATCCCTGAGCATATGGCCATGTAGCTGTTTGCGCCTGAGGAAGAGACGGTCCTCACCGTGAAGGTCGAATTATTCCCGCCGCCGTGTTCGGCATGGAGCACGAGCATCATATCAAAAAGGCCTGCGGTGAGCCTGTCAGGCTTTCTACCTTTCAGCACGTATAAGAAGTTCTCTGCATGGCTGTAATCGTCCCTCGGCTCTCTTAGATCGTCCAACGATTTCCCGTGCCCGGTCGATGCCAGATAATTATAGGCGACGATTGTCGGGAACTTCGCGATCAGATCGATACACTGCCTCGCAAGGTCCTTTATGTCGGTAGAGTTCGGGTTTTTATCGAACAGGTGCAGAGCGGAGACGATCGTATGAAGCGAGCCCATCTGATCGTCATGGGGAGGTCTGTTCAGGATTATCTTTTTTGCCTCCGCCTGGATATGCCTCCTTTGCGCAAGCTCCTCCGAGAATATGCCCAGGTGTCTCCTGTCCGGGAGTTCGCCTGTCAGCAAGAGGTAGGCCGTCTCTTCATAACCGAATCTTCCCTCCTTCTGCTGGTGCCTTATAAGGTCCTTTATGTTATAACCGCAGTAATAGAGTTCCCCGTCAAGATCCACTTTCTTCTCGGTCCCGTCTCCCTGGATCTCCTTTTTGTAGCCGATCACCTGGCCCTTGCTCGTAATCCCCACAAAGACTCCTGTTCCGTTTTCGTTCCTGAGACCCAGTTTTATGTTCTTTTCCCTGATGAGCTCAGGTGGGACCTTATCGTGCTTTAGTGCCAGTTTTTCGATTATCTTCAGGACGCTCTGCATGTGCTTCACCTCAATAGATGTTTATTAGTGCCCCTCATCAAGGAAGCGAGGGAATTGTTTAGTTTAACATGTTCTCCTTGTGAATGTCTCAGGCTGGGCGAACAGCCTAAAAGACCCCATATACCTCAAGCCATTGTTCTGCATCCATGGCAGCCATGGCGCCTGTGCCTGCCGATGTGACGGCCTGCCGGTACGTCTTGTCCTGTACCTCTCCGCAGGCAAAAACGCCTTCAATACTGGTGCGTGTAGATCCTGGATCTGTAACGAGATAGCCGTTCCTGTCGATATCGAGGATCCCCTCGAATATCTCCGTATTGGGTTTGCGTCCTATGGCAACAAAAAAGCCGGAACAGGGGATCACGCTTTCCTCTCCTGTGACCACATCCCTGATCCGTGCGCCGGTGACTCCTGTGGTTTCCGGCTCGCCGATGACCTCCTCAACAACGCTGTTCCACTCTATTCTTATCTTCGGATGGTTCATGACACGGTCGGCCATTATCTTGGAAGCCCTGAACTGGTTTCTCCTGTGAATAACGGTCACCCCGGAACCGAGCCTTGAAAGAAAAAGCGCCTCCTCCATTGCGCTGTCGCCTCCTCCAACCACAATGATCTCCTTACCGCGGAAGAAGTATCCGTCACAGGTTGCGCATGCGCTCACCCCGTGTCCGCGGAGCTTCTGCTCTGAATCGAGTCCCAGCCATTTATAGGAAGACCCAGTGGCGACGATGACCGAATAGGAACGGTGTAGCTGCTGGTCGTCAGTCCAGATACTGAAAGGTCTTTCGACAAAGTCCACCTTCTGAACGGTCCTTGAAATCAGACGGGAGCCGAAGTGCTGTGCCTGTCTCCTCATGCGTTCCATGAGTTCTGGCCCCCTGATCCCTTCAGGGAAGCCGGGGAAATTTTCAACCTCTGTCGTGCCCAGTAATTGTCCACCTGGCTCCATGCCCTCCATCACTACCGGATCCAACTGTGCCCTGGCGGCATAGATGGCAGCCGTCAGTCCTGCCGGTCCCGAACCTATGATTATTACCTTATCAACGGTCTCGTTCATCTCCTCCTCCGTAGTTCCACGTCATCAAATGGTTTTCTATAATCATAGTCTCCCGGCATGCCAAATTCAACTTGCCGGAAGAACCCGAAGCATCGAACCTCTGTAGCATACCCAAAGGTGGCAGGACGGATTGAGCAAGATTCAGCAGTCTATGCCGGGCCGCTTTGAGGAAATTTTGAGAATGATGTAAAATTCTCTGCATATGAAGCGCTATTCAACGGTCCATCCCCTGTACATGTCCTTTTATTCAAAACCCCTTTACAGGGACGTTGCGCAAAACTGGGGGAAACTCTCCTTTCTCTACCTTTTTCTCCTGCTCTCGGTCTGTATCATACCGTCGATGTTCAAGTTCCATTCCGAGGTCTCCGAATACCTTGATCGCAAAGCACCGAAGATTATTAAACAGTTCCCGGTAATCACCATTTCCAAGGGGCAAGTCTCTGTCGATGCCGAGATGCCTTACGTTATCAAGGACCCCGAGACCGGCTCGGTTCTCATCATTCTCGACACCACCGGAAAGGTGACATCTCTGGAGGATTCAAACTCGGTGGTACTGCTGACGAAAACACAGCTTATTCTGAAGAAACCTCCGAAGGACAAGATATTTGACCTGTCCGGTATAAACCATCTTACGATCACCCAGTCGGGGCTCTACGACTGGATGGAGACCTTCCTTGACTATTTCATCTATGCAGTCTACCCAGCGGGACTTCTCTTTTCCCTCCTCTTCCGGACGGTTGAGGCCCTAGTGTTTGCCGCTCTGGGGACCTTCTTTGCAAGCAGCGTGAAAGTTTCGCTCCGGTACCCTGCCATAGTAAGTCTCGCCATGGTCTCGATGACCCCTTCAATCATTCTCGACACGCTTTACAACAGTGCGGACGCCGATATTCCGTTCTGGTGGTTCATCAATTTCAGTATCGCCCTGGGGTACCTTTTCTTCGCTATCAGGGCATGTGCGCAACAGGAGACCGCTCAAACTTGACAGATTCATGTGTCTTCCGCATATCTTATATTCGGAACGCTTTTCGTGTAGAATACGGAGTAACAACAGCGTAAGGAGGTGATCCTTTGCAGCTCAGGCACCACGAGAGAGTGCACTTCGACGACAGGAATCTCTGCAGGCTTTGCATGAGCGAACTGGGGGAGATTTACGCCGACCTCGGCCTTACGGCAGGCGAACTGGAGCTCCTCGCCATGCCGAGGCGCACGTATACCGTTCATTTTCCGGTGAGGATGGACTCGGGGATGACACGAATGTTTGTGGCACACAGGATACAGTATAATGACGCCAGGGGGCCTGCCAAGGGAGGCATAAGATTCCATCCGGAACTGACTATCGACCACGTGAGGGATCTTGCCTTCCTGATGGTACTGAAATGTGCCGTGGTAAACATACCCTTCGGGGGGTCAAAGGGCGGCGTCATGGTGAACCCCAAGGAACTGAGCAGTCACGAGATCGAACAGGTTACGCGCGGTTACATTCGGGCCATTGCGGAATACATAGGCCCTTTTAAGGACATACCAGCCCCCGATGTCTATACGGACGAGAAGATCATGGTCTGGATACTCGATGAATACGAGAGGATAAAGGGAGAACACGTTCCGGCCGTAGTAACCGGAAAACCGGTTGAGCTCCAGGGCATAAGGGCGCGCAGGTATTCCACGTCCCTCGGGGGGATTTTCGTTCTTGAGGAGGCAATGGGGAAGGCAGGCATGGACAGGCTGAAAGCCACCGTGGCGATTCAGGGGTTCGGGAACGTGGGAGAGAACGCAGCCCGCATCCTCTATGAAAGAGGCTACAGAGTCATTGCGGTGAGTGATTCGGGAGGGGGCATCTTCAACGCAGACGGGCTTGACATCCCGGGGCTTCTCAGGCATAAGGAGAGGGGGGGAACCGTGGCTGATTTCAAAGAGGGCATGAAAATTTCGAACGCCGACCTCCTCGCATGCAGGTGCGACATCCTTATCCCCGCCGCTCTGTCCGACCAGCTGAACAGGGACAACGCAAAAGATGTGCAGGCAAAAATAGTATTGGAGCTCGCCAATGCTCCCACGACGACAGAAGCCGACGAGATATTTTATGAGAAAAGGGTTATGCTGATACCTGACGTCCTTGCCAATGCAGGAGGGGTGGTTGTGAGTTATTTCGAGTGGAGTCAGAACCTCAACAACGAGTACTGGCCCGAGGAAAAGGTTCTCCGTAAGCTCAAGGAGATAATGATAACCGCGTTCAGCGACGTGTACTCGCTCTGCCGCGAGGAGAGCTGCAGGATGAGAAGGGCTGCGTACCAGCTCGCGGTAAAGAGGATACTCCATGCTGAGAGGCTTCGTGGAAATCTGTAGCTGAAGATATCACAGGGCTGTTAAAACCGGAGCGAAAGGTACGGCATAACCAACCTGCAATTCCTGGTATAATAATCAGCATTGTCTGTCAGAAATATCTTTCATTCTCCAGGAGGACTCAGGATGCTGCTGGATGTGAATATAGGGGACGATTCGATCACTATCCCGATCGACAACCCCTTTCGTACGGACATCGATGCTATTATGAAGAAAGTCGAATATTTCGCTTTTTCCAGAAATGTTCCGTTGAACGGCATTGATATAGCGGGGCTGATCCCGAGGATGATAAGAGGAATCGCTGGATGCGAAAGCGGCTGCCCTGCAAACGCCAAGAACCTCGCTGAGAAGGGGTTCAAGGGATTTACGCTGAAATATATCGAAGGAGGAATCCTTTCCGCCGAGATGCCGATCGATAAGGAAAGGACCCTGAGCCTTAAAATGTTCCCCGAGTTCTGAAATACCTCTCCTATGATAATAATATAGGCGGTTGCCGGCGGGTTATGGTTTTTCACCTCTGCCGCTAGTTCCGGCAAAACTGCTATAATAAATCGCGCCATGCTTGTCGGGTTTGTTATCGGTGTTTCCGCATTACTCCAATTCATCACGGCCGTCCAGGCCTTGAGACTGATCAAGCTTACTGGCTGGCGCATTTCATGGACATTGATCTCTACCGCCATTTTCTTCATGGGGGTACGCCGCTGCATTGCACTGTTCCACCTCGTCATGGGGAACCCGTCGCAAGGCCCGGAACTTTCCTATGAGCTTGTAGGTCTTGTCACATCCGGCTTTATGCTTGCCGGCGTCTCATCCATCGCTCCTCTTTTCATCACTATCAAACGTTCGGAAAGGGCTGTACAGCAGAGCGAGGCGAAATACCGGTCACTGGTTGAGTCTACAGAGGATTCCATTTATCTCGTGGACAGGAATTACAGGTATCTCTTCATAAACAAGAAACACCTCGAGAGGCTGGGTATCTCGGAAGATCAGTATATCGGCCGTTCCTACGGAGATTTCCATTCGCCGGAGATTACCCGGCAATTTATCGAGACTGCCGGGAGGGTGTTCAGGATGGGGGAATCGATCCAGCATGAACACAGGAGCGAGAGGGACAATGAGTACTTTCTCCTTACCCTGAGTCCGGTGAAAGACGCCGATGGAGATACGACGGCAGTGACTGTCGTCTCAAAGAAAATAAGCGATTTGAAGCACATGGAGGAAAATCTCAGGGCGCTGTCTCTCACCGACGAGCTTACAGGCATTTACAACCGGAGAGGGTTCCTGACCCTGGCAGACCAGCACCTCAAGGCAGCGAAACGCGCAAAGAACAGGGTGTTCATGCTCTATGCCGATTTGGACGACCTCAAGATTATCAACGACACATTCGGACACGGCGAGGGCGACAGGGCACTGATCGATGTATCCAATATCCTGAAGGAAACCTATCGTGAATCCGACATCATCGCCCGTATAGGCGGAGATGAATTTGTGGTGATGCCAGTGGGAACGAGCGATTCCTGCACAGATATCATCCTCTCGCGCCTCGGGAAAAACCTTGAGGCGTATAACTCTACGAAGAATCCCGGTTACCGCCTGTCCATGAGCCTCGGCATCGCTTACTTCGACCCCGAAAACCCCTGCTCAGTAGACGAGCTCCTGGCCCAGGGTGACAGGATGATGTACGAAGAGAAGAAGCTGAGGAAGAACGTCACTCCAAAATCGTAATGGGCGATGGGATGAAGGTTATGAGGAAGATGACGAATGCCAGCAGCCCTTCGAGCCTCCTCTTCCAGTCCAGAGGGACTTCCCAGTAGATTACGGGGGGATGGTTCACTCCAAGCACCGCCATTAAAGCGCCCCATAAGGCCCATCCGGGCCAGAGAAACAGCCCGAGCAGGAGCAGTACCCCCACGAGACACAGAGAAACCGTCCGCTGAAGACGTCCGAGGAACGCATATGCGATGTGACCTCCGTCAAGTTGTCCTATGGGAATGAGGTTTAGAGATGTCACGAAGAGGCCGAACCACCCCGCAATCGCGACGGGATGGAGCAGAATGTCATGGGCCTGTGGAGGTGTTCCAAGTATGATTTTCGACAGGAAGGAAAAAAGGACTGAATCCCCCAGACTTATGGCATACCCTCCGTCGAAACTGCTGACCGGTACTACCGTTGAATATCTTAACCCCGCAGCTGAGGCTATGAGTGAGAGAACGAATCCCGCGATCGGACCTGATGACCCTATGTCGACGAGCGCTTTCCTCGTCACTATCGGGGACTTCATCTTGATGAATGCCCCAAACGTTCCGATAGGCGAGATGATCGGCGGCGCAGGAAGGAAATAAGGCAGTGTAGCCCTTGTATGATGTTTTCTTGATGCGAAATAATGCGCGAGCTCATGACTGAGAAGAATACCCATAAGCGTCATGGAAAACGGCAGGCCCTTGAAAATATCCTGCGGCCGGCTCGTAAGATCCACACCGTAGTATTGCGCGCCCACGAGAAGTGTGGAAAGGAAGGTGAGGATAAAGAGGATAAGATGAAGTGATGGGAACTTCTTCATTCCGCCAATTCCCCCTTCAGGTCATAGTCGTATGCCCCGGTGATCACAACATCGACAAACTCACCTGCCTTTAGGGCCTCGGGTTTCGGATTTCGGACCCGCCTGACGCACGGGCAGGTTTCGGATTTCGTCCCGGACGGTACGCAATTCTTAATAATGACCACGCCGTCTATCTCCGGCGCCTGAGAGGAGAGTCTGGCAACAGCAGTCTCTCCATCCACTTCATCAATGAGCACTCTGAACCTTCTGCCGATCAGGGCCTTGTTTTTCTCAAGAGAAATTGCTGACTGGAGTCTCATTATCTCATCTCGCCTCTTCTCCTTTATTCTCGCGGGAACATTCCCCTTCATCTTCGCTGCCGGTGTCCCTTCCTCCCTTGAGTACTTGAAGACCCCGAGATTCTCGAACCTCACATCTTCCACGAAATCCCTCAATCCGGAGAAATCCTCCTCCGTCTCACCAGGGAAGCCCACGATGAACGTTGTTCTCAGGGCTACATCCGGGACAGCCCCCCTCACTCTCTTGATAAGATCGGCATTTGATTTTCTCGTCCCACCCCTTCCCATGGCCCTCAGTATCCTGCCCTCCGAGTGCTGAAGCGGGATGTCCAGATATTTGCAGACCTTTTCCTTCTCGGAGACGGCCGAGAGAAGCTCTTCGTTAACGCTCGATGGGTTCACATAGAGCAGCCGTACGCGGAAATCCCCGCTTATCGAAGTGATGTCCCTAATGAGAGATGAAAGGGTATAGCCTTTAAATTCCCTCCCGTAATTCCCAAGATCCTGCGCAACAAGAACGAGTTCCCTGACACCGGACTTCAGGTGTCCCTCGGCCTTTCTCAAGACCGAATCCGGCTCAACGCTTCTGTAAGGACCTCTAATGGACGGGATAACGCAGTAAGTGCATCCCCTGCCGCACCCCTCCGATATCTTAAGATATGCGTATGAGTTCTGAGCTGGCGGCAGGGAGTAAGCACTGTACACCCTCTCTTCACTGCTTGCTTCATGCTGCTTACTGCTTGCCTTAAGCTTCTTACAGTACTCGACAATCTTATCTTCCTCACTTACTCCCCATAAAGCATCAATTTCGGGTATTTCCTTTCTCAGCTCTTCTCCGTACCTCTTCGCGAGACATCCGAAGACAAGGAGTTTCCTGTTCCGGTTCTTGATCTCTTTCAGCCTTAGTATCTCCCCGATGGACTCCCGCTTTGCGTCTTCTATAAATCCGCAGGTATTTACGAGCATGAACTCGGCCTCACGGGGATCATTGGTGAAAAGAAACCCCTCTTTCCCGAGGCTGTCCATTAGGGTATCGCTGTCCACAAGATTCTTCGGGCAGCCGAGACTCAGGATGGATATCTTAGACATTTCTTTTCTTTACCAGGTGGTAAATGATGACATAGCTCGCCAGGGATGCGACAACACCGACAAGAGCAGTTCCCACAATGAAAGGCATAAGAAGCGGGCTGAAATCGTTCAGCAGAGCCGTGAAGGTGATATTCCTCCAGTCGACTTCGGGGAGTATCTTGCTGATCCCGAGACACTTGACACCCACCCATGTGCTGAACGTGTATACGGGTATGATGGTCCACGGGTTTGTGACGTAGACCCCGGCGATCGTGACAAGCCTGTTCAGCCTGAAGACTGAAGATACTACGAGTCCGAGGATGGTATGGATACCGAAAAGAGGGGACATACCGATAAGAATACCGACTGAGAAGGCAAGGGATATCCTGTGGGGAGTATCCTTGACGCTCAGTATTAACCGTATCCTGTCTTTCAGTGCCAATGCCGGTATCCCTCTGCAGAAAAGGTCCGCTCGCTGCCGTCGTTCTCCACGACGACCCTCCCGGATGTTGTAACCTCGCCGATGCATACGGCGTCGATCTTTCTGCTTGCCGGGGCTGTAAAGAGCAGCTCGTAATCTTCACCACCGGAAGTGGCAAGCCAGTAAGGGTCGATGCCCAGAGCATATGCGGCTTTTCTCATCTGAGACGAAATGGGAGCGTTCTTAATGTATATTCTGGCCCCTACCCCGCTTTCGTCGCAAAGCCTCGAAAGGTCGATAAAGAGACCGTCGCTCACGTCGATCATGGCCGTGGCAACTCGCCCTATCTTTCCGGGCCTTCTTGCTTCCGGCATAAGATGCCTTTTGATCAGAGGTCTCATAACCCTCCATTTCAGGGGTTCCTCAGTGCTCTCCCCCGTCTCGATCGAAAGAGGTCGCCTAATCTTCTTCAAAAGCTCATGCCCGCATGCCGAATCCCCCAGGCTCCCCGTCACATATATCCTGTCCCCTGGCCTCGCCCCGGACCTCATTACAGGCTTCTCCGCATATCCTAGGATGGTTGCGGACGCAATCATCCCCGATGGCGACGATGAAAGATCACCGCCGATAAGCGAAAGACCGTATGCGCACAGGGCATTCCGAACACCATCAAAGAAGGAATCGACGGATCGCTCGTCGGTCTTTCCTGCTGCGGCAAGGTCGAGTAGTACAAAGCGCGGCTTTCCTCCCATGGCATAGATGTCGCTGACGTTCACAGAGACGATCTTGAAACCAAGCTGAAAGAAAGTAATGTACCCGAGATCGAAGTGGACGCCCTCAATCATCATGTCCGTGGTCAGAAGAAGGGATCCCTTTCCGGGCACAACCACTGCTGAATCGTCACCGATCCCGGCAACAACGTCCTTTGCCCTTGCATTGAACCCATCCCTTATCCTTTTAAGAAGGGACAACTCGCCTGTTTCATCAAGTCTCATGTTTTCTGCACACAGTCAACAAAATCAATCCCCTTCGGTAAAAGAGGGATTTAGGTGGGATTTATAACTTACCCTTTGCCTTTCTATTTGTTTTCAGGGCTACTTTGAGGACATCGTCCATGGTGTCGACAAAGATGAATTCCATATCCTTTTTTATGTATTTCGGGATATCTTCAAGGTCCTTCTTGTTCCTGCCGGGGATAATGACCCTTCTTATACCCACCCTCTTTGCTGCGAGAGCCTTTTCCTTAAGACCCCCGATGGGAAGCACCCTCCCCCTGAGAGTGACCTCTCCGGTCATCGCCACGCTCTTGCTCACCGGTTTCCCGGTCAAGGCAGATGCGATGGCAGTGGCCATGGTTATTCCCGCAGAAGGTCCGTCCTTTGGGATAGCGCCTGCCGGGACATGGATATGCAGATCCGTCCTCGAAAAGATATCTTCAGTGATGCCGAGTTTCTTTGCCCTCGAACGCACATAGCTCAGGGCAGCCTGTGCGGACTCCTTCATCACATCCCCGAGCTGACCTGTCAGTGTGAGGCCTCCCTTGCCCTTCATGGTGGTTGCCTCAACATAAATAATGTCCCCTCCCGTCTCCGTCCAGGCAAGACCGGTGGAGACGCCAACCTCATCCCTTTCCATCTCTTCCTCAGGGAGGTATTTCGGAACGCCAAGGAACCTGTGGAGGTTTCTCGGCGTGATGAGGAACTTCTTCTGCGCGCCTTCGGCGATCCTCTTGGCGACTTTCCTGCAGAGGTTGGCGATCTCCCTCTCGAGGTTCCTCACTCCGGCCTCACGGGTGTATTGCGAGATTATCTGGAGAAGCGCGGAATCAGTGATCCTCAGTATCTTCCCAGTTATCCCGTGTTCCTGGAGCTGTTTAGGTACAAGATAATTCCTCGCGATCCCGAGCTTCTCCTCGGCGGTGTAGCCCGAGAGGTATATGATCTCCATTCTGTCCCTTAGGGGGCCGGGTATCGTGTCCACAAGGTTTCCCGTGGTGATGAACATCACGTTCGTCAGGTCGAAGGGCACACCGAGATAATGATCCTGAAAGGAGAAGTTCTGTTCGGGATCAAGGACCTCCAGAAGCGCAGAGGAAGGATCACCCCTGAAATCCATCCCGATCTTGTCTATTTCATCCAGCATAAAGACCGGATTGTTTGTACCGGCCTGACGAATGCCCTGAATGATTCTTCCGGGGAGTGCGCCCACATATGTCCTTCTGTGGCCGCGTATCTCGGCCTCGTCCCTCACGCCTCCGAGGGACATTCTCACAAACTCCCTTCCGAGTGCCCTTGCGATAGACTTGCCCAAAGAGGTCTTTCCCACCCCGGGAGGACCTATGAAGCAGAGTATCGGCCCCTTCATCTTTTCCTTAAGCTTCCTGACGCTTAGGTATTCCAGGATCCTTTCCTTCACCTTCTCAAGATCATAGTGGTCCTTGTTAAGTACCCTCTCGGCCGCCTTGATCTCAAGCTTGTCTTTTGTGCTTTTGGACCATGGGAGTTCTACCATCCACTCCAGATAGGTCCTCACCGTGGCCGCCTCTGCACTATCGGGATGCATCTTGGCAAGACGCTTTAGCTGTTTCTCGGCCTCTTTCATGACCTTCTCGGGCATCTTCGCTTCCTCTATCTTCTTCCTGAACTCATTGATCTCCTCAGCCCTTTCGTCTATCTCGCCCAGTTCTTTCTGTATCGCCTTGAGCTGCTCTCTAAGGAAATACTCCCGCTGCGTCTTGTCGATCTCCCCCCTCGCCTCCGTCTGGATCTTTTGCTGCACGATAAGTAGTTCTATCTCCCTGCTCAGGATATCGCTGACCCTCTTGAGTCTCTGCACAGGATCGATGATCTCAAGCACCTCCTGAGCCAGTTCCGTCTTAAGCCCGAGATTTGAGGCGACGAGGTCGGCGAGCCTTCCAGGATCGTCGAGGTTCTCCACGACCACCATGATGTCCGGCAGTATGGTTTTACCAAGGGAAACGGCCTTGTCGAGCTGTTCCTTTACAGTCCTTGTGATAGCCTCAGTCTCTATGGTCATCTCCGGTACCTTCTGATCCACTATTTTCTCGATAGTTGCGGTGTAGAAAGGCTCTGTCTGGGCGAAATCGAGCACCCTCGCTTTGCTGATGCCCTGAACGAGAATCTTCACTCTCCCGTCAGGCAGCTTCAGCATCCGCATGATAAGTCCCACGGTACCGATGGTGTAAAGGTCGCCCGGGGCAGGATTCTCCACATTGAGGTCCTTCTGCGTGACGAGCATGACCATCCTGTTCGAGTCCAGCGCATGGTCGATGGCCTTGATGGACATCTCCCTGCCCACAAACAGAGGCAAAATCATGTAGGGGAAAACCACTATATCCCTTACGGGAAGCACGGGCAATGAATCCGGAATCTCAATCTCTTTCTCTTTATCGTTCTTCTGTTCTGTCTCGGCCATATATTACCCCAATATCGGGCTACTTCTCCCTGTTTTCAACGCTGATCTTAATGACCCTCTCCCTAATCTTTGGAAACGTAAGGGTGACGACTCCATTCCGGTATGACGCCCTTCCTTCCGCGGTGTTCACAGGAACCGGTATTTCGATCATCCTTCTGAAGCTGTCGAAACTCCTCTCCATGCAGACGAATTTATGCCCCTTTCCTTCATGTCTCTCTCTCTTTATCCCCTCTATAATAATAACATCCTTGCAGACCTTTATCAGTACGTCCGCCGGGTCTGTCCCGGGAAGGTCCATTTCCAGGACAAGTGAGTCGTCCGTTTCATAAAGGTCCATGAGAGGCAGGGCGCCTGCCGCTTCTCTTTGGAAGAATAGCACGCTGCTTCTCGGTGACATATCAGACCTTTACGCTCCGGGAGAAAGCTGCTTCTTTTTTCTCAGGGCGTCGCGAGTCCGACTGGATCCTCCTGGCCACCTCAAGGATGTATGCCCTGAACGGCGCCGAGACCTCGTCATTCCTCAGGGCAAGGTCCACTGTAGCCTTGAGAAATCCGACTTTGTCCCCTGCGTCGTATCTCGCACCCTCTGTGCAATATCCGTAAAGGGCACGTCTCTTCAGCAGCTCCCTGAGAGCATCGGTGAGCTGTATTTCTCCCCCTGCTCCCGGCGCCTGATTCTCAAGGACATCGAATATATCGGGGGTGAGGATGTACCTCCCTATGATCGCAAGGTTCGAAGGCGCGTCCTCTGTCTTCGGCTTCTCAACCAGATTGCGAATCCTGTAAACATCATCCTCAGGCGTCCCGTCGATAATTCCGTACTTGGAAACCTCCGGCTCAGGCACCTTTTCGAGGGCAATCACCGGACATTCCGCCCTTTCATAGACCCTGATCATCTCCTTGAGCAGGTGATATTCGGGGTCGATCACGTCGTCGCTCAGGATCACTGCGAAGGGTTCGTCCTGCACAAACGGCCTGGCACATAGTATTGCATGACCAAGGCCTAATGCCATCTTCTGCCGTATGTAGGCGAAGTTGATATGGCTCAGCTTATTGATCTCCTCCAGGAGCTTCTTTTTCCCAGCATTCTTCAGCTTCTCTTCGAGTTCGTATGCAGAGTCGAAATGGTCTTCTATGGCACGCTTATGCTTCCCTGTGATGATGACGAATTCCTCTATGCCGCACGCGATGGCCTCTTCCACTGCGTACTGAATCATCGGCTTATCTACGATGGGCAGCATCTCCTTAGGAGAGGCCTTTGTCGCAGGCAGGAACCTCGTACCGAGCCCCGCAGCCGGCAGTATCGCCTTCTTGATCTTTTTTCCCTTCATTTCAACTCTCGTACAGACAGACGTCCAGCGTGTTTAATCTGCCTTGCTCGAAGACAGCTCTATTATAACCTATTGATTGATTGCAAAACTTAATTCTCAGTCCGTTCAAGGCGGTCTTCAACAGCCCGCACGATTTACCAGTTATGATACCATAACACGTCCCTCATTTTAACCCCATAACTTCCTCGGATAAAAGATGATATACAAACTGCCGCCCGCGCAAATGCGGGACTTTTCTCCTTGACCTCGAAACTTGTATCGCAATGCTGAAGATATCAAATCACAGGAGGGAAAAATATGAAGGGGAAGGTTGATTTTGTCTCTGTTTCTATGCAGTTTCTTGATTTCATCGCGTGGCCTCGCGCGGATTGGCACAGTTACGGGCACAGGCGCGTCAAGAGAGGCAGAAGGCGCCCATCATGACATCCGCTAACCCGCTGATTTTATTTGGTGCCGAAGGACGGACTCGAACCGTCACGGAGCTAAGCCCCGAGGGATTTTAAGTCCCTTGCGTCTACCAATTCCGCCACTCCGGCAATGTTTATAATTTTACTGAATAAGGGGAGATAGGTCAAACAGCATCACAAAAGGCAACGGGCAAGATATGCCGGGATCATTCCGGAAAGACTATTCTTATGTCCTTAGCCCCTTTCCTCAGCTCCTCGGTCCATTCCCTCACATAGGCCCTTATCTCGTTTCTTCTGCCCGGCTGATCCTCTTCAAGAAGACCGAGGGAAGGCCTTTTCAAGACCGGCTTGAGTATCATGTATCCATCCTTCGTCCAGACAACGCTGATCTCACCGTCCCGAAGCAACTCAATCCTGTCTTTGACCCATCCCTGCAACTCCTGGAATCTCATCACGGAGAACTTCACCTTTCCACGGAACAGCCTCGATATTTCCTCAAAAGACCTCCCTGCCTTCGCTTCTCCCTGCAACTCCGCAGCGAGCGCCACTTTCTCATGCTTGTCGGCTTCCGTATAACTCACCGTCAATGACTGGACTACCCTCTCTTCCGGCATGCTCTTCACCTTTCTGTCGAGGAGTTCGGCTATGGCAAGGTATGTGCTTAAGTAGTCTGCTTCCTCGACGGCGAAATTAAATTTCCGGGCGATTTCATTCTTCATCGTCGGATCGGGAGAAACGTTCGCCCTCCTTGCCTCGTCGGCGAGGACCCGTTCATCTATGAAATCCTCAAAGATGTTGCCTCTTCTCCACAGGACGTCCCTAACGCCCAGCCTGGAAATCACCACGGATGACAAGGCCATGAAATTGATGACGTCCTGTCCGGAATACCTCCTGTCTCCGACCGTCACGGTAACCTCAAGGCCTTCGGGCTGCTGTTGATATCGATCAACTTTCTGTGAGCTCCTTTTCTGTCTCTCTTCAAACCCGGCAAGGCGCGTCTTCAATTCAGCCTCCCTCTTCTCAATCTCAGCCAACTTCTCGCTTATAGCCAGGGCTTTCCTTCTCTCCTCCTCGATTAATCCCTCAAGCCTCTTCTTCTCTTCCACAGCCGTTGACAGATCTCTTTCGAGGTTTTCCACCTTTGCACTGCCTCGTTCCTCCCTTGTCTCCGATGCCTTGACCGTGCTCTCTTCCCTCGTGCCCTTCCTTTCCGCCTTTTCAATAAGCTCCCTTTCCCGCTCTGCATGGGCGATGAGTGGGCTTTCCGGGAACTGCTCCTTCAATTCTGAAAATACCCTTCTTGCCGCGTCAAAGGATCTTGTTCCGATAAGGGATTTCCCGAGCCAGAACATCGTAACGTCCCTCGCAGAACTTTCAGGAAACTCTCTCAACAGCTCCTTGAATGCCTCCACGGCCTTTTCTGGCTGATATGAAAGATAGCTTTCGTAAGCCTTGTCGAAGAGATCGATTTCCCGTTGGGAGGCGTAACCGCTTGAAACCTGGATCATGGCGACCACTGCAACAATGGCCGCCGCAGTCTTCTTAAAGATCGTATTCAATTTACGGTTACGGACGTCCTTTCCCACAGTGTCCTCATCCATTCATTCATGATTTTCTCCTTCATCCGGGCGTACAGGAGCCGTTGGATTTCCTTCCTCGCCTCTTCCAGAGTCCTATATCTCTCCTCGGTTCTGCGGACGACCTTTATGATATACACCCCTTCCTTAACCCAGATCGGATCGCTCACTTCACCTTCCCCCATCAAAAAGACCTTCCTGTCCAGGGCGGGGATAAGCGCCCCTCGCTCGAATTCTCCCAGCTTTCCGTTCTTTCTCTTGAGGTTTTCCTCGTTATATCGATCGGACAATGCCTCGAAACTTTCACCATCCCTGATCTTCCGGACAATCTGCATTGCCTTCCGCTTAAGGTCCGTTATCTCGGTAACGGAGGCTCCTTCATCCAGCCTGAGGAAAATGGCCCTCAGATCCGCGCGGGCGGGCAGATCTAGATAATCTTTCCTGTTTGCCTGATAGAAATCGTCCACTTCTTTATCCGTCACAACCACCTTTGAATCCACTTCCATTTCAACAAGCTTCGCAGCGGTCAGGTGGTCCCGCACAAACCTCCTGTATCGCTCATGATTTATCCCCTCCCTTGCAAGCTCTCTTTCGAATGCTTCATGGGAAATGGCGTTATCCGTCTTAGCATTTTCGATCAGCATGTCGGCTTCGGCGTCGCTTAACTCAAAACCCCTCCTTCTTGCCTCCATAAGGATGACCCTCTCCTCTATCAATTTCTTCAACAGCCCTTCATCTACCGTCCCGGTCTCGGAAACCCCCGCAGCTTTCACAAAAATACGGTAATCCGAGAAAGTGACTGGATCCCCGCCTACCGTCGCAAGAACCCTGTCAACAGTGAATCCGTACGAAGCGCCGGCATACACCAGGTGAGCGAGCGTTATGCAGAGGAAAGGAAACTTGCTGCAAAAGAATGGCAGGGACCTCATGGCACGCATTCTCATTTTCAAATCAAATAAGTTTATCAAAAAAACATCCTGAAAAGACAGCGCTGCTTTCTCGGGTCCTTCCAAACGTCCGAAAACCTCAGTAAACAAATCTGTAGAAAAGGATTCCTGCGTATTCCTTCACGCCAACGGATGTGTCCCTGAGCTGGCTTGCGCCTGGAATATAATCATGCCATCCGTACTTGCCGTCATAGCCTGTCTTGAAGGCGACCGGGAAAGGGATAACGTCCATACCTGCTTTGCGGAAACTTACAACTGAGCGCTTCATGTGGTAAGCAGACGTTACGAGTAATGGTTTCCTGAACCCAAGCCTCCTGCAGAGCTCGGCCGTGTATCGGGCGTTTTCCATTGTATCCCGGCTCTTCTCCTCTATATGAATCTTTTCTGCAGGCACCCCGAGATCTGCGAGCAATCGTTTCACAATAGGGGCCTCTGCATCCCTTTCTTCAAAGACCTTGCCCCCCGATACAATGACAGGCAGGTTGAGCCTCTTATGGAGCCATACCGTGGCGATAATCCTTCCCGCCATGTCCTCAGACGGGCTGCCGGTTCCTGAAAAACCAGTGGCCTTGTGATAGACGCCGCCTCCAAGCAGCACTATCACATCACCGGCCGGATCATCCGGTATTCTGTAGGCATTTTCCAGTCCACGAAGCATGAAATCCGATACGGGAGATATGGAGAGAAACCAGATCATTACGGCAAGCAGGATATTCACTGCGGCGGCCTTCCGGCTCTTTCCGAACATGAACCAGAGCGCAGAGAGAATCAGAAAAACGATAAAAACACCCGGGGGCAGAAGCAGGGAGCTCGCTATCTTCTTGAAAATGACCATACTATTCCCTTCGCCCCCTTGCAAGTCTTTTCGAAAGGAGATCGGCTTCCCTGAGGGGCTCGGGTATCCTGTAGCGGGAGACGCACTTCATAACGATCTTGACTGCCGACGGTATATCGATAAGATGGCCCGGCGAAACGAAGACGGGCTTGACGCCTGCCCTCGTCCTTACCACCGCACCAACGCGTTTTCCCCCGTCATAGAGGTACGACCAGTCTCCTTTCCCACCGCCTGGCTCCTCGAAGCTTCCCATAAGCCTCGTCTTTGCACAACCGATGGCCGGTATCCCCAGGATCACTCCGATATGTGAGGCGATACCCATGCCCCTGGGATGCGCGATCCCCTGACCGTCGAAGAGTATCACGCCCGGAGGAGTCTTCAGCTTTCCCAGCGCCCCCAAAATAGCGCGCCCCTCCCTGAATGCGAGATATCCGGGGATATAGGGAAATGATACCCTTTCACTGAAGACGGCATCTTCCCTGTGTTTCATATCCGGAAAGGTGTACAGGGATGCAACCGCCACTACGGTATTGCACTTGAAGGCTGCGTCAACCGCCGCAACGTGAGTCGGGTATCTTCTTAGGGGGATGATCTTTACCTTTTGCCTGAGGAGTTCTTGAAGAGCCCTTGCCTTTGATATCGTATCAGGCCAGAGAGTCTTCATTTCATCACCCTTCAGTTTTACCCGGTGTTCCCTTTTCTTATCTTTTCGCCCCATTCTTTTGCCCGCGCAAGGATTTCCCCTTCGCTGCCGCCGGCTGTTGCTCCTTTATTCACCGAAACCTTTCCGCTCACCATCACCGTCTCCACATCCGATGCCCTGGCCGAGTACACGATATGGGAAAAGATATCATAGACAGGCGTGAGATGCGGCTCATCAAAGTTAAGTACCGTGATATCCGCTTCCTTCCCTTTCTCGATGCTGCCAGCCGTCTCTCCAAGACCGAGGACCTCCGCACCCCATCTTGTTGCCATGAGAAGGGCTGTCCTGGCATCCAGGGCCGTCGGATCACCAGTTACCGCCTTGTGGAGCTTCGCCGCGGTGGACATCTCACTCAGTATATCCAGGTCATTATTGCTGGCGGCCCCGTCAGTCCCGAAGGTCACCTTCACTCCGGCACCGACCATCTTCACTACAGGCGCTATGCCGGAGGCAAGCTTCAGATTGCTCTCAATGCAGTGGGAGACCCCTACGCCGTACCTCGCAAGCGTCTCTATTTCGCTGTCTTCGAGCCATACACAGTGGGCAGCCACGACCCTACCGTCAAGGAAACCTATGCTATCCAGATACTCAACAGGCCTCTTTCCATACCTCGCCATAACCTCTTGGACCTCCCATCGGGTCTCGGAAAGATGGATATGAATAGGGATATCATACCTCTCGGCAAGGCTTCTTGCCCTCTTCAGGGTATCAGGGCCGCAGGTGTAAAGGGCATGAGGCGCGATGCAGGGAGTGACCAACCCGTTTCCTTTCCAGTTTCTGATAAACTCTTCTGCCTTCCCAAAATAATCCTCAGGAGTCTTTGCAGCCACAGTGGGGAAATCGAGGATGCCCGCACCCAGCACCGCCCTCATGCCCATTTTCCTGGTGGCGATACCCGCGGCGTCCCCGAAAAAATACATGTCATTATACGTTGTGATCCCGGCCTTCAACATCTCGAGACAGGCGAGCTCGACCGCATCGGATATGAACCCGGGACTCAGCCACCGAGATTCCGCAGGCCAGATATGCTTTTCGAGCCATTCCTTTAAGGGAAGGTCATCCGCGAGCCCCCTGAAATAGACCATCGCTGCGTGGGTGTGGGTATTGACAAGCCCGGGTATTGCAACCCTCCCCTTTCCCCCGATTAAATTTTCGGAATCGTAGAGCGGCGACAGGTCAACGAATTTGCCGACATCGATGATCTTCCCCCTGTCGACGCAGACCGCCCCGTCCCTGATAACGGTGAATTCCGAATCCATGGGCAGGACATAATCAGCCCGGACTATGCAGTCGACGTTTTGCTTTCCCATACCGTAAAATGGCGACTTGATCCATGTCGGCTAAGGTGAACCATCTGCCATGCCGTCCGGCATCCTGCCTGCTCTTGTCTTTGCTTTTCAATAATCTGTTCGGAATGCAAAGAAAGATTCAGGACAAGCTGGAATGACAGACCCTCGGCAATCGGTACGACGTCACATATGGAAGAATGGTTGAAAAAAAACGCCGCACCCCCGATTCTCCTGTTCGATGTTTACACCATCTCTATGAGCTTCTCTGCTATCTGAACCGCGTTGAGCGCAGCACCCTTCCTGAGGTTGTCGGAGACAATCCACATATTCAGCCCTTTCTCTATGGATTCATCCTCCCTGATGCGGCCGACGTATGTCTCGTCCTTCCCCGCGCACTCAATCGCGAGGGGATAGATGTTCTTTTCGGGCGCATCATAGACGACTACCCCGGGTGCAGAGGAAAGGATGGCCCTCGCTTCGTTGGCGGTGAGTTTTTTCTCTGTCTCGATGTTCAGACTTTCGGAGTGACCGCGGAATACGGGGACCCGGACGGTCGTGGCGGTCAGGCGGATGGAGTCATCACCCATGATCTTCTTCGTCTCGTTCACCATCTTCATCTCTTCCTTTGTGTATCCGTTCTCAAGGAATCTGTCGATATGGGGCAGGCAATTGAACGCGATCTGATGGGGATAGACGTTGCACTTTACCTCCCTGAAGTTCAGGAGATCTGTAGTCTGCTGGAGTAGCTCATCCATGGCCTTCTTGCCTGTCCCCGATACGGACTGGAAGGTAGTGACCACTACCCTTCTGATCTTTGCTGCGTCGTGAATCGGCTTCAGGACAACTACCATCTGTATCGTGGAGCAATTAGGGTTCGCGATTATGCCTTCATGCCATGCGAGGTCATGGGAATTCACCTCCGGGACCACGAGGGGAACCACGGGGTCCATCCTCCACTGACTCGAGTTATCCACGACTATGCATCCAGAGCGCGCTGCTACGGGCGCCCATATCTTCGATCGTTCAGCGCCCGCTGAAAAGAGCGCAATATCTATGCCCCTGAAGGAGTCGCCGTTCAATGTCTCTACAGGGATATCGCTCCCCTCAAACTCAAGGGTCTTTCCCTCAGACCTTTCGGATGCAAAAAGCCTCAACCTCTCAACAGGGAAGTTCCTCTGTTGCAGGGTCTCGATCATCTCGTTTCCCACAGCCCCTGTAGCCCCCACGACTGCTACGACATACCTTTCCTTTTTCTTCAGCATCTCACTCTCCTTTATCTCTTTCTCCTTTGTACCAAGTCAGAAATACCACGGATGCACCGAGTCACGGAACAAAGCATAGGAATTCCTCTTTAGATAGAATTCTCAATCTCCTTCAACGCCCTCTGTGTTCCTTGCGGTTAAATCGTTCTTCACCGGATTCCCGCCCTCCGAGTCAAGCACGACCGTTGGCAGCCAGTTTCCTCTTCGTCCACTCGATCAGCCCGCCCGCTGCAATGAGTTCCTGCATAAAGGGCGGTATCGGTTTGGCAGTATACTCTTCTCGTCTGGTCAGGTTCCTTATAATTCCCATGTCTGCATCGATCTCAGTCTCATCGCCTTCCCTGATCCCCTTGGAAGCATCCACGGACTCGAAGATAGGGAGTCCTATATTGAAGGCATTCCGATAAAAGATCCTTGCAAAACTCCTTGCAATAACCGCCTGAATTCCGGCAGCCTTTATGGCGATGGGTGCATGTTCCCTGGAAGATCCGCAACCGAAGTTCTTCCCCGCAACAATAATGTCTCCCTTTCCGACCTTCATTGGAAACTCCTTGTCGGCATCCTCCATAACGTGCTTTGCGAGCTCTGCCGGGTCATGGGTATTCAGATATCTCGCGGGAATAATCGCGTCGGTATCCACGTCGTCACCGAACCTCCACACCCTTCCTTTCAGCACCATATCGCCTCCATACAGCGGAAATAAAATATATTATAAACACTCCTCTGCTGGAAAATCCACATAAACGGCCCGATGCACCGGAATCAGGCGCGAATCGGAGCGAGGAGCGCAAATTGAACGAACGCGACGAAAAGTGTTATCATTTTCCATGGCATATAAGGATTTGAGAGAATTCCTTAAACTCCTCGAAAAAAAAGGGCTCCTTAAGCGCATCGCTGTCGAAGTCGACCCTGTTCTTGAGATCACCGAGATCACCGACAGGATGTGCAAGAACGCTGACAGCGGAAAAGCCCTTTTCTTCGAAAAGGTTAGAGGCTCACGCTTTCCCGTTGTGACAAACATCTTAGGCTCTTTCGAGAGGATGAGCCTCGCCCTTGAAGTTGAAAAACTTGACGATGTTGCGGCACGGGTAGAGGACCTCCTGAACCAGGCGCCTCCTAAAACGCTGATGGAGAAACTCGCCATGCTGCCGAAGCTTTTTGAGTTCTCGAAATTCTTTCCAAGGAGCGTGAAGAGCGCGCCCTGCCAGGAGGTGATCGAAAGGGAGAGCCCAGATCTGGGCAGATTCCCTATTCTGAAATGCTGGCCTGGGGACGGACAGCAGGCAACGGAAGACGGAATTCAGAAGTCTGAGATCGGAAGTGTTGACAGCGAAGGGAGATTTATAACTCTTCCAATGGTATTTACGAAGGATCCTGAATCAGGCCGTCCGAACTGCGGGATGTACAGAATCCACGTCTATGACAGGACCACTACCGGAATGCATTGGCATATCCATAAGGACGGGGCGAGGCATTTTGATAAATACAAGGCCCTTCAGAGAAGGATGCCGGCAGCCATCGCCGTTGGCAGCGACCCTGCCGTCATATATTCCGCAAGCGCCCCCCTTCCTGAGTCCATAGATGAAATGCTCTTTGCAGGCTTCCTGAGGAGGGAACCTGTCGAGATGGTCAAATGCATCACGTCCGATATCGAGGTCCCCGCCAACAGCGAGCTCGTGATCGAGGGCTATCTCGATCCCAATGAAATGCGTATCGAAGGTCCCTTCGGAGACCATACAGGCTTTTATTCCGCTGCCGACTACTATCCGGTATTCCACGTCACCTGTATCACGCACCGGGCGGATATGATCTACCCAGCAACAATCGTCGGCAAACCTCCCATGGAAGACTGCTACATGGGTAAGGCGACGGAAAGAATATTTCTGCCGCTTTTGAGGCTGGATTTTCCCGAGATAAGAGACATCAATCTACCCATGGAGGGGGTATTTCACAATGCAGCCCTCATCTCTATAAAGAAGAGCTATCCGGGCCATGCAAAGAAGGTCATCCACGGACTGTGGGGTAAGGGACAGATGATGTTCTCAAAACTCCTCATCGTAGTGGATGAGGATGTTGACGTGCAGGACATCCGCTACACCGCGTGGCGAGTGCTGAACAACGTGGACTGGAAAAGGGATGTTGTCATTGCCGAGGGGCCCATCGATGACCTCGACCACGCCGCGAACTGGCCGAGATATGGTGCAAAGATGGGGATCGATGCTACGAGGAAGACACGGGAAGAAGGGATGATGCGTGAGTGGCCCAGGGAGCTTTTCATGTCGGAGGAGATCAAGAGACTCGTGGACCGGAGGTGGAAAGAATACGGCTTTGAATAGGCCCTCGCTATTTCCTGCGGCGGTTCTCGCCGTCTCTTAACAGATTCTCGTAAAGCTCCGGGCTGTGCTCTTTCAGACATTCAGGACAGATGCCGTGGGTGAACAAGGCGTCCGAATGCTCTTCTATATAATCCTCGACTTTATTCCAGTATCCCTTGTCGTCCCTTATCTTCTTGCACCATGCGCATATGGGAAGCAGGCCCCTCAGGGTCTTGATATTGTCCAGGGCCTCCTTCAGTTCCTGAATGAGGTTTTCCCTCTCCCTCTCATGCTCCTTGCGCTCGGTGATGTCCCTGTCAAAGGCAAAAACATACTTGCGGTTCTCGATCTCAAGCAATCCTGCGCTGATTTCGACGGGAAAAAGTGTGCCGTCCTTCCTGCGGTGCATGACCTCAGCCTTGAGCCACTCCCCTCCAAGAATGCGCCTGATACGCTCCTTCACCTTTTTCGCGTCCGAAGGACCGTCAAGGTCTGCGATGTTTAGAGCGGACAGCTCTTTCACGGTATACCCGTGCATTTCTGCCGCAGCTCGGTTGGCGGCAACGATCCTTCCGGGCGTATCCCCTTCAGCATCCAGGATGAAAATCGCATCTCCGGCGCTTTCGAAAAGAGTTCTGTAGCGCTTCTCGCTCTCCTGGAGGGCCAGTTCCATCCTCTTGCGTTTACCGATGTCTCTAACCAGCTCTATGACTGCTATGATTCTTCCTTTAGAATCCCTGAGGGGCGATGCCTTGATTTCAACATGAAGGGTCCCCTTCTCTCTTGGGGCGCTCTTCTCTAACGTATGGGCCTTGCCGTCCCTGAACGCCTTTGCTACAGGGCATCCAGGACAAACATCCTTGCTGCGTGCGTATGCTGCGTAGCAGTATTGGCCGGCCTTGTCTCCGCCAACCATGTCTTTATGCGCCTGGTTCTGGTACAAGACCCTGAAGTTCTTATCCTGAATGCTTACCCCGTCTCCAAGGGCCGAAATGACTGCCTCGGATCTCGCCCTCTCTTCCTCGGCCTTTGCAAGGGCAATCTTCATCTCTTTCCGTACCATCTCGATCTCGTCCCTCAAGGCGTCAACTTCGACTGCCTTACTGCACAATCGGAGTATTTCTTTTATGAGCCGATCTTTCGTCTTATCTTCATCCCTCATGTGTCTTCTCTTTCCGTCTCCGGATTCAAGCATAACTCATGCCAGTAGGACAGACAAGGCCGTTTTTTCCGGACAAAGCCCTCTGCCGGCCTTCCTTGAGAAGTGACACTGCGCTTTTCCGCGCAACGCAAGGTGAGGTAACGTAAGGGTGAAGGCAATGCAGCCTAAGTACTACCCCTTGCTTTTCAGCAGGCGAAGGACACCTACATTTCGGGCAATACAGGACAGGGCAGGTCTCGCATTTTTCTTCCGAGTCTCTCTCAAAACCGAAGGGGACCGACTCGCCGCACCCGCATCGCCAGCCTTCTGAAGTCCTGGCGGTGAAGCACTCCCTCGCAAAACGGGCACCTAAGCATGCTTCATTATGCTCCGTGCGGAGAAATTTTCTTTGTGATTTATATCACATGCCTGGGCCGGCCCGATTGAAGATGTTCATGGCTCTGTCCACACCGTCCTTCAGTATCAAGACAACCGAATCAGCAGCCCTTCGTAATGTATTCCTTATTAATGGCGCCTCTTCTTTGTTGAATCTTCCCAGGACATACTCTTCCACCGGCACATCCCGGCTACGTCCGATTCCTACCTTAACCCTGATGAATTCGCCCGTTCCGGTATTTCTTATTATCGATTCCACTCCCTTGTGCCCACCGGGGGAACCCCTCCTCCTGATCTTCAACTTACCGATGTCCATGTCGATGTCGTCATGAATAACGATAAGGTTCTCTGGCCCTACCCGGTATCGCCTCATTACGTCCAGCACCGCAAAACCGCTTCTGTTCATGAAAGTCAAGGGCTCCATGAGGATACAGCCGATACCCTCAATGGAGCCCTCTCCCAACCTGTACAATTCCTTTGCCTTCAGAGCAAATCCGTATCTTTCGGCAATCTCCTCGATGACCATGAAGCCCGCATTGTGCCTGGTCTTTGCGTATTTACGCCCGGGATTGCCAAGGCCGACAATAAGCCACAATTATGCCTTCTCTCCCTCCTCCTCCTTCTTGCCCTTCTTGATCACTTCCGGTTCTGCTACCTCAGCAGGCGCAGCAGCGGCTGCCGCCTCTTCGACTGCAGGAGCCGTCACGGTAACGATAAGCTCCCCAGGGTCGGTGAGTACCTTGATGCCCTCTCCAAGAGGCAGGTCGCCCACATGGATCGCCTTTCCGGTTTCCAGCCCGGAAACGTCAAGCTCGACATGACCGGGCACCTTGTCGGGCAGGCACTGAATCTCTATCTCCCTTGTCCCGTACTGGAGGATGCCTCCGTCCCTCTTTACTCCGATAGGCTCGCCGGTCGTCGTTACGTGAACTGTTACGCGCACCTCTTCGGTGAGGGAGACCTCAAAGAAGTCTGCATGGAGCAGTTCCCCCTTCACGGGATCCACCTGGTACTCCTTCATAAGAGCGAGTCTCTCGTCACCGTCGGGAAAATGGATGTCTACCATGACCTGCTCGCCCGCAGTGTCATGAATAAACCCGGCGAGTTCCTTCCTGTTTATCTTGATCGGAGTGGAGCCGCCTCCCCTGTAAAGAACAGCGGGAACCTCTCCCACCCTCCTCAGAGACCTTGCAATCCCTTTCCCGGTCTTCAGTCTTTTTTCAGCATTCAGGATAATCCTTTCCATTGCCTCCTCCTCTATTGAAAAAGTGAGCTTATAGAAGATTCTTCGTGAATCCTCTTGATCGCCTCAGCGAGCAGAGGCGCGATACTCAACACGATCAGTTTCTTGCACATCTCTTTCTTGCTGTCAAGGGGAATTGTGTTGGTCACAATCACCTCCTCTATTACAGAGTTGTTTATCCTCTCTATCGCCGGTCCCGACAGCACCGCATGGGTCGAAGCTGCAAAGATCCTGTTTGCGCCGTTGTCCCTCAGGGCCTGTGCAGCCTGCGTAGTCGTTCCCGCAGTGTCGATCATATCATCCAGGATCATGGTGTCCCGCCCTCTGACATCCCCTATCACATTCATCACCTGTGATACATTGGCCATCTCCCGCCTCTTATCGACAATAGCGAGGGAACTCTTAAGTCTCCGGGCGAATGCCCTTGCCCTCTCCACCCCGCCAGCGTCGGGTGAAACGATAACGAGGTCATTAAAGCTCCCCTTTCGGATATAGTCGAGCAGAACAGGGGATGCATAGAGATGATCCACAGGAATGTTGAAAAAACCCTGTATCTGACCCGCATGGAGGTCCACGGCGAGTACGCGATGTGCACCGGCAGCGGTGATCAGATCGGCGACGAGCTTTGAGGAGATCGGGACCCTCGGCTGGACCTTTCTGTCCTGCCGCGCGTAACCGTAATATGGAATCACAGCCGTTATCCTCGCTGCCGACGCCCTCTTCAGCGCATCAATAATCAAGAGCAGCTCGATGATGTTGTCGTTCACCGGAGGACACGTGGAAAGGATCACAAAAGCATCCGTACCCCTCACATTCTCATTTATCTGGATCATGAATTCACCGTCGCTGAAAGTAGTGATCGTGGTATCGCAGAGCGATATACCGAGTCTGTCCGCCACCTCTTCCGACAGTGCCAAATTACCGTTACCGCTGATGACCTTTATTCCCTCCGGCATTCCACCTCCAAATAAGTGAGAAATGTAGGCTATAACTTACTTGTTTTCGCTTCCCACTTACTGCTTCTTACTTCTTTTGGCTGGGGCGGGAGGACTCGAACCTCCAAATGGGAGATCCAAAGTCTCCTGACTTGCCATTTGTCGACGCCCCAACTCATGACGTAACGCGTTACGTGTTACCCGATACGGTTCTTACCACCCTGCTCCAGTAAGGCAGCATCCGCTCCGAAGCTTCATCGGCCTTCGCTTCTGATTCAAATACGCCGAACACTGTCGGTCCGCTCCCGCTCATGGAAGAAAATAAAGCTCCCATTCCCCGCAGGGCATCCTTTATCTCCCCGATAACCGGAAACCGGCTGACAACAGGGATCTCAAGGTCGTTTCTCCAGACTGACGGCAGCAAAGAGAAATCCCCTTTTTCCAATGCCTGACAAAACAGTTTAATATTATTGCTTTCCCCTGTCAACTCTCCTGCAGCCGAAGATGTCTTATCCAGCTCCTCATATGCCCATTCGGAAGAGACTTCAATCGGAGGTTTCACCAGCACAACCGGGTATGACCGCACCATTTCAAGAGGTGAAACAATCTCGCCTTTACCCTCAACAAACGCTACAGGTCTTTTGAAGAAAAAAGGCACATCAGAGCCGAGCCTCTCCCCAAGCCCGGCGAGATCATCTTCCGTCAGATTGAGACCCCAGAGCCTGTTTAACCCGGCAAGAGCGGATGCCGCATCGCTGCTCCCTCCTCCCAGGCCTGCAGCCAAAGGTATATCTTTCAGCAGGGTAACCCTGGCGCCTCCGCTAAACCCCGTAACCTCCTTGAGCAATGTCATAGCCCTATAAACAAGGTTGCGATCAAGGGGGACCGGCGCCGCTGTGACAAGCTCGAGCGATGCAGAGTCCTCGAAGGTGAGGGAGTCGCTCAGGGTGATGCACTGCATCAGGCTTAGGATATCGTGGTAGCCGTCCTCCCTTTTAGACAGCACATGAAGGAACCAGTTGATTTTAGCATTCGCGTTGACAGTAAACATTTCTTTTTGGTCACTCCACGGGATCAGGCTCTCATGAATCAGCTCAAGGCCGGCAACTACCAGTTCCTAAGTTCTGCCTTTGTGTTTCGGACCTTCTCTTCAACCCTCTCCCTGAGGCCTTCCTCTTTTTCGCTGAACTCCAGTGACTTCTCCCAGGCCTTCAAGGCCGCTTCCTTCATGCCCTTCGCAAAATACACATCGCCAATATGCTCAAAGATGGTTGGATCGTCCTTCACAATACTGCTTGCCTTTTCCAGATGCAGCAGGGCCTCCTCAGTGTTTCCAAGCTTGAAATATACCCAGCCCAGGCTGTCGAGGATATAACCGTTGTCGGGCTTCAGCTCCACGGCCCTCTTGATAAGGTCAAGCGACTCCTCAAGGTTAATCCCCCTGTCGGCATAGCTGTAACCGAGGAAGTTGAGGGCATCTGCATGTTTTGGGTTAAGCTCTATAACCTTCCTCAGATGATGAACCATCTCATCATACATCTTCATCTTTTCGAGCAGTACGGCAAAGTTGAAATTGAGCTCCTCGTTGCCGGGGAACAACCTGATGCCTTCCCTGAAAACGTTCTCCGCCTTGGTATAATCCTTCGTTTCCATGGCTGTAATGCCTAAGGAAAGGTATATCTCCGGCTTCTCCTTTTCAAAAGCGAGCACCTCCTCCAAAATCCTAACTGCCTCGTCGTATCTTTTCAGCCTCGAGTATATAAGTCCCATATGGAGGAATGCATTGACGTTCCTTGGATCGGCAGACACGATCTTCCTCAGTTCGCGCAGAGCCTCCTCGTACCTCTCGATCTCTTCAAGTGCAAGAGCGAGGTAAAACCTCGCGGATATGATTGAAGGTTTCGCCTCGAGTGCTATCCTGAATTCCTCAATCGCCTTGTCATGGCGCTTCTCGTCGAGATAAAGGAGACCGAGCCGCACATGGACATCGACGTTCGCCGGATCTTGATGGCTCAATTCCTTAAGCTGTTCGATCGCTTTATCGACGCTTCTCTGTTTTACATAAATCTGGCTTAACCTCTCCAGTGCCCTCGTATCGTGGGGATTCAGCTCGGAAGCCTTCCTGTAGTACGCCTCTGCCTCTCTCAGATTCTCCCTTATCTCGCTTATCACCCCTAGGCTGAAATATGCCGGTGCGAAATTCGGCCGCAACTCGATGACCCTTTTCAGGTTCTCAACAGCATCTTCATATCTTTTCGCCTCAGTATTGATGTTTCCGAGATAGTAATAGGCCATAGCGGAATCGGGTCTTTTCTCAATAAGCAAGCCAAGGATCCTTGCGGCATCGCCGTATCTTTCTTTGGATGCATAGAGGATGCCGAGGAAGAGATACGCGTCACTCTCGGAAGAGTCGATGCGTATGACTCTCTCATACATGGAGATCGCCTCATCCAACCTCTTCTGACTGTTGTAAAGCTGACCAAGTAGCATGAGGGCGGGAACGTAGTTCCCGTCCGTCTTTATCACGCCTTCAACTGCATTGATAGCCTCCTGAACCTTACCTGTTCTTAGGTGGATGTGGCCGATCTGGGTCTTAAGGTAACTGGATGCGGGGTTGAGCCTGAGGGCTTCATTGTAATGTTTAAGCGCCCCTTCCCAATCGCCCGAAAGCTCCGCCTCGTAGCCGAGGATGTACTCATAGTATGCTTCCGGGACAGGCTCGGATACCTCATCCTTTGATTTCAACGGCGCAGATGCACAGGAAAACACCAATGCCGCTATGGTCAGCGATATGACGCGGATTATCGAAAACATGGAACCTTTCACTCTTGAATTATAACAGATGCTTGCGATTTAAGGCAGACTTCCATGCTTCACTAGCGCCATCATAAATTTAATCATCTGGAAGATGTGAGGAATCGAATCCCTTGACAAATCGAGGAATTCGGCTAAACTTCCAATTATAAGGTGCGGGAGAATAGAAGGAGAGTGAGGTTAGGGAATGTTGTATAGGGGCAAAAACGGAGGGAGATTGCAGTTAAGGAATTCCGGAACCCATTTGTATCTAAGAGAGGAGAAAGGGGGAACGCAAGATGAAGAGGTTTACCGTTTCATGTATCGCAGTCGTTTGCTTCGCTCTTATAAGCGTAGCCTACCAGGCAAGTGCAGGCGCCCAGAAGGCAGCACCAAAAGAGAAGAATGTAAAGGTAGAGACATGCTATGGCTGCCACGCAGTGATAAAGGATTTCCATGCAAAAGGAAAACATGCTAAAGTCAATTGTGTCAACTGCCATGAACAGCTTGACAAGCACATAAGCGATCCAACCGCAAAGCCCGGCACGAGGTTCGAACACGCGGCATGCGGCAAGTGCCACAAGGAACAATACCAGTCATTCGTTGACGTAAACCTCGAATCGAAGGCACGGGTCGAAAAAGCTACCTTCAAGAGCAGGTCCCCTCTTTTTGACAAGTTGATGCAGCCACACGGATTTACAAAAGAACATGCAGAGCCGCGGAGCCACGTCTTCATGCTTGTCGACCATCTCGCGGTCGACAGGGCCTATGGCGGAAGGTTCCAGTTCAAGGACTGGACAAAGATAAGCGATGGCAAAGGAGCTGAAAAATCCGCATGGGAGGTGCTCGTGGACAAGGAGCCCTCCACTTCTGATCAGAAGGTATTTCTTCCACAGACCGCCACTGCCGCTAACCCCGTCTGCCTCAACTGCAAGACCCAGGACCATATCCTGAAATGGAAGTATATGGGCGACAAGGACCCTAAGGCCATGTGGGACAGGACTTCCAAGGTGGTCGAATTCGTGAGAGATCTCAGGCATCCCATTAACTGCTTCGCCTGCCATGATCCCCATTCCGCCCAGCCGCGGGTAGTAAGGGACGGTCTCATAAACGCAGTGGTTGACAGGGGAGAAGGGACCTATCCATATGACAAAGAGAAGAGCCAGAAGATCACGATGAAGAAGGTTATGTTCCGGGACTTCCGTGCCATCGGTATCCTCAGTAAGCCCGACTCAAACCTCATGTGCGCACAATGCCACGTTGAGTATAACTGCAACCCCGGTCATGACCCCGAGACAGGAGAAGCTATCGGAATGGCGGACAGACGGACCAACTTCTTCCCATGGGTGAACGTCTTCGATTACCA
>CAYYWY010000005.1:90827-101028 GCA_964475485.1 uncultured Nitrospiraceae bacterium
GATTACCAAAGGAAGATGGATGAGGCGAAGTTCAGGGACTTTAAGCATGCCGTCACAGGCGCATCCCTCGCAAAACTGCAGCACCCTGAGACCGAGACATTCTGGAAAAGCAAACACGAGAGGGCAGGCGTCGAATGCAAGGACTGCCATATGCCGAAGATAAAGACAGCTGCGAAGTCATATACCTGGCACGGACAGAAGAGCGCCCGGTATATGAAGAAGGACACTTGCGTGAAATGCCACCCATATTGGACCGAGAAGGAGGCGGAGTATCAGATCGACGCGATCCAGAATTACATAAGAGGAAAACTCACAAAGGCGGAATTCTGGTTAGGGCAGTTCATTGATACCTTTGCGAAGGCGAAGGCGGCAGGGGTAACGGAGGAGGCTCTTAAGGAGGCAAGGAAGCAGCACGACTCAGCCCAAATATACTGGGAATGGTGGACAGCAGAAAACAGTGACGGATTCCACAATCCTGAAGCCGCCAGGGAGTCCTTGGCGAGATCTATTGATGCATCACAAAGAGGAATCAAAATCCTGACCGATGCAATGGCTGCCAAAACAGCAGCGAAGTGAGCCGCCGAGAGGGCGGAAATCCATTCCCGCCCTCTCCATTCACTTCCTAACCTCTACGGCATTCCGATGCCATGGATATATGTTCCGCACTTTGGACAGGCAGAATTATTCATCGTAATCCTTGTCAGGGCAAAGCCAAATCTCTCGATGAGCAATTCTCCGCATGACGGACAGTAGGTATTCTCTCCCCCTTCACCGGGGACATTCCCTTCATACACATATTTCAGTCCGGCCTTCAGTCCAATCTCTCTTGCCTTTCTCAATGTACTTATAGGCGTTCGTGGCTGATCGGTTAACTGATACGTTGGATAAAACTGGGTTACATGCCATGGCATGGCAGGATCGATGGATTTTATAAAATCAGCAACCCATTTCAGAAAATCTTCAGAATCATTATAGGTCGGAATAATGAGGGTCGTGACTTCAACCCAGACCCCCAATTCCTTCATGAGTCTAATAGTATCGAGCACGGGCTGGAGTTTCGCTCCCACAACCCTCTTGTAAAAATTATCATCACCCTTTAGGTCAATGTTGTTCCCGTCAAGGTATGGCGCTATGAGCCGCGCGGCTTGGGGACTGGTATACCCGTTGCTCACGAATACGTTCTTGATCCCTCTCTTGTGCGCGAGGCGGGCACAGTCGTAAGCGAATTCCATGAATATGGTGGGCTCGGTATAGGTGTATGATATGCTCCGGCAACCCGTCAGTTCCGCTTCTTTTACCACCTGCTCCGGTGTCATCTCCTCTCCAGGGATGTCGTGATATTTTTTTGGGTACTGGGATATCTCATAGTTCTGACAGTGCATGCATCTGAAGTTACATCCCACAGTGGCAATAGAATAAGACGCTGAGCCGGGATGGAAGTGAAACAGCGGCTTCTTCTCTATAGGGTCCACATGCTTTGCGATGACCTTGCCATATACAAGGGTGTAGAGAGTCCCGTCCCTGTTCTCCCTTACAGCGCAAATACCCCTTTTCCCCGGCGATATGCTACAGTACTGGGCGCAAAGGAAGCATTTCACCTTCCCATCGCCGGTCTTTTCGTAGAACCGTGCCTCAGTCACGTCGCCTTTCTCGAAGCGCTTGTCTTCCTTGCTGTGGTCTTCTTTGGCAATGCCTTGTCCCCAGCTGCTGGTTCCTTCTTCCTCGGCGCCCGCACAGATGTTCTTTTCACCGCCGCCGCTTTGGTAGGTTTCTCCTTCCCTATTTCCGCCCTTGCATGTCTTTCACGCACGATCTTCTCGGCCTCCAGCCAGTCATCCAGATGGCGCCCCTCCGACCTTCCCCTCTTTTCAAAAAGTTCGTAAGCCACTTTCGCTATCTCTTCATGCAATTTATCCATGTCGGCCTCCTGACAAGAAAAGGTCTCACCCTAACGAGGGATCCTTCTTCAAAGAATATCATGATCTCCGCTACCACGCAATACGGAGGATATCCTCGCCTCCATGAGCGACTGAATATCCTTGCTATTTGCCAGATACGTATGATATATCTGTTAGACTTTCGTCATGGCGATGTCACCTATGTCAAGAAGGTATCGATGAAGTCTGTTAACCACGGAAACACGACATCCGGCATAGTTAAAGCCCTCGGCCTTGTCTTCGGCGACATCGGCACGAGCCCGATATACACGGTCACAGTAGTCTTCCTGCTGCTCAAGCCTACTCATGACAACATCCTGGGTGTCCTTTCCCTAATCATATGGACCCTCGTTCTCCTTGTATTTATCCAGTTCGACTGGCTCGCCATGAGCCTCAGCAGAAGAGGCGAAGGCGGCAAGATCGTGCTGAAGGAGATACTCGTCTCCCTTCTTCCTGCAAAAAAGGAGACCGCCTTTATTACGATCGTCACTTTCATAGGAGTCTCCCTCCTGATGGGTGACGGCGTTCTCACACCTGCCATCAGTATCTTGAGCGCCGTGGAGGGTGCGGTATTGATCCCTGGTTTTGAGAATATGTCCAGGGGCACAATACTTCTCATCGCCTCTGCCATAGCCGTCGCACTTTTCCTATTCCAGAAGAAAGGAACTGAGAAGGTCGCCGGGGCCTTCGGCCCGATTACGGCGATATGGTTCCTGTCCCTCGTCGTCATAGGGGTCATATATATCGTCGAAGAGCCTCGGGTGCTGAAGGCATTCAACCCTTACTGGGGCATGAAGTTCCTCAAGGACAACGGGCTGACGGGTTTCATCTCTCTCGGTGAGATCATACTTTGCGCTACGGGGGGCGAGGCCCTTTATGCGGACATGGGCCATCTCGGTGCGAAACCTATCCGGCAGGCATGGATAGGGGTTTTCATCGCACTCGTCATCAATTATCTGGGCCAGGGAGCTTTTCTTCTGGCGCATCCCGGTGCGAAGAATGTCCTCTTTGAGATGGTATTCAGCGCGTCAGGAATACTTTATGTCCCGTTTCTGCTGCTGAGCATCTCCGCCACTATCATCGCTTCTCAAGCGATGATAAGCGGCATGTTTTCGATTGTATATCAGGGCATAACCACAAGGATGCTGCCCATGTTCAAGGTCGATTATACCTCCGTCGAGAGGAGGTCCCAGATATATATCGGATCGACAAACTGGGGCCTGCTCATTGCAGTGCTCTTTATTATGACGGAGTTCAGGGAATCGAGCCGCCTCGCCACTGCATACGGGCTTGCGGTTACCGGCACGATGACGTTGACTGCGATTATGATGTCCTGGATATTTTATCTTAAGAAGAAAAAGACCCTCTCGATTATCTGCATCTTCATCACGCTCATTGACATGGCTTACCTCGGCGCCAACTTCTTCAAAATCCCCCACGGCGGCTACTGGTCTTTGATACTCGCCGCGATTCCCCTAGGCATGATCGTCCTTTATACCAGGGGGCAGAAGAGGCTTTACCGCATGATGGAATTTATGCCCCTGGAGGAGTTTCTCCATAAATTCAGCAGGGTCTACGCAACAACGGAGAAGATCAAGGGCATGGCGCTTTTCCTCGTCAAGGACGTAAAGGAAATCCCCTTCTACATTACGCAGACAATGTTCTATCACGGCATCGTGTACGAAGAAAACATCTTCCTTTCGATCATCAAGAGAGATGACCCGTACGGCGTAACGGGATACTTCAAGGAAGACATTGCCCCCGGATTGAGACTCTTCGAGATACAAATGGGGTATATGGAAGTAATCGATGTCGAGGAAATCCTGAGAGAGGCAGGAATAGAGGAAAGGACCGTCTTCTATGGCCTCGAAGACATTAGTTCCGGAAACCTCATCTGGAAGGCTTTTTCCCTTCTAAAGCGGAACACCCCGACATTCATTCAGTTCTTCAATTTTCCGCACAAGAAACTTCACGGCGTACTCACAAAGGTTTTTCTCTGAGTGTCTTGCCGAATACCTCTCCATATGACTTGACATTCTTCAGGCCCGAGAGTAGTATCCGCAAAGGAGGAGGAGATGCGCTACAGGGAATCTTCGGTACAGGGCGTCGTAAAGGCACTCGGCCTTGTATTCGGAGACATCGGAACAAGCCCCATATATACAGTTACTGTTGTATTCCTGCTTCTGCCTCATACCAAAGAAAACATCATGGGGGTGATGTCGCTTATTATCTGGACGATGACCGTTCTAGTCTCCCTCCAGTATGTCTTTCTTGCCATGGGTCTCAGCCTTCGGGGCGAGGGAGGAACCATCGTTCTCAGGGAAATCCTCTCTTCCATGCTCAAGACGAAGAAGAAGAGGGTCCTTGTGACAACGCTCTCCTTCGTAGGAATCTCTCTTTTGATGGGAGACGGAGTAATCACCCCGGCGATCAGCATTCTGAGCGCCGTTGAAGGATCGGCCCTCATACCAGGTCTGGAGCATATCTCAAGGGCAGCGATCGTCCTCATAGCAGCTGTTATCGCCATAGTTCTTTTTTCCTTCCAGGACAGGGGAACCGATAAGGTCGCCTTCGCCTTCGGGCCTGTCACAACAATCTGGTTTGTTACGCTCAGCTTGTTTGGTATCATTTCCATCCTCGAAGCCCCCGGCGTGCTGGCAGCGATAAACCCCTATTTTGGGATTCGATTTCTTATGGACAACGGGTGGAAAGGTTTCATAGTGCTGGGTGAAATCTTCCTTTGCGCGACGGGAGGAGAGGCCCTTTATGCCGATATGGGACACCTTGGAGCCAAACCGATCAGGCATGCCTGGATAGGGGTCTTCATCGCCCTCTCCACGAATTATCTGGGACAGGGTGCGTTTCTCATGGCCCATCCCGGGGCAAAAAATATCCTCTTCGAGATGGTGTTGTATCATGCAAGGGCAGTATATGTCCCGTTTCTGCTGCTCAGCATCGCCGCAACGATCATCGCATCTCAGGCGATGATCAGCGGTACGTTTTCAATTGTCTACCAGGGGATAACAACGCGCATCATGCCCATCTTCAAGGTCGACTATACCTCCACCGAGAGGAAATCACAGATATACATAGCTTCCGTAAACTGGTTCCTCCTCTTTGCCGTTCTCTTCATTATGGCGGAATTCGGGGAGTCCAGCCGTCTCGCAGCCGCATATGGTCTGGCGGTTACGGGCACAATGACCCTCACGGGTATCATGATGGCCTGGATTTTTTATCTGAAGAAGAAACTTGTGCTCTCGCTCCTTTCGGTTCTCGTCATATTTGCGGATATCGGATATCTCAGTGCAAACTTCTTCAAAATCCCGCATGGGGGGTACTGGTCATTGATCCTTGCGTCGGTCCCTTTTGTGATGATCCTTCTTTACACCCAGGGGCAGAAGAGGCTCTATAGAATGATGCATTTCATGCCTCTTGGGGATTTCGTACACAAGTTTAATATGGTTTTTAAAACGACCCCTCTCATAAAAGGCACAGCGCTCTTTCTCATTAAGGATGTTAAGGAGATACCGCCATACATCGTCCAGACAATGTTCTATCATGGGATTATATATGAAGAAAATATATTAGTATCAATTATCAAGCGGGATGATCCCTATGGTATCACGGGCTTTTTCAGGGAGGATATTTCGAAAGGCCTGAGGGTTTTTGAGATCCAAATGGGGTACATGGAGGTCATTGATGTCGAAGAGCTTCTGAGGGCAGCCGGCGTAGATGAGCGCACTGTTTTTTATGGACTGGAGGACATAAGCGCACGGAGTCTTGTATGGAAGACCTTCTCTTTATTGAAGAGGGTCACGCCTACATTTATACAGTTCTACAAATTCCCCCATAAGAAACTCCATGGCGTATTAACCAAAGTAGAGCTTCGAATCTATAACACGTCACACGTAACGCGCCTGTCTGATGGCAGGCGCGTTACAAGTTACATCCGCTCCGGTGCGCTTATGCCGAGAATTTGGAGACCATCCTTCAAGACAATCCGGATCGCTTCACAGAGTGCGAGCCTCGCCTTGCTCAGTCCGGCATCCTCAGTAATCACCCTGTATCTGTTGTAATAGGGGTGAAAGAGCCCCGTGAGCTCGTGAAGATAGAACGTAATCCGGTGGGGTTCACAGGAGATCGCCGCCCCTTCAAAAATCATGGGATACGTCAGGAGTTTCTTTATTATTCTCAGTTCCTCCGGCGCTGAAAGAAGGCTCAAATCGGCCGCTTCGAAGTCATTCATTTGCAGCCCTTTCTCTTTAGCATGAATGAAAATGCTGTTTATCCTGGCATTGGCATACTGTACGTAAAAAACAGGGTTTTCCGCAGACTGCTCCTTTGCTACTTCAAGATCGAACTCAAGATGGCTGTCCGGACGTCTTGTGAGGAAGATGAACTTTGTGGTGTCGGCGCCCACCTCTTCCATCACTTCACGGAGGGTGACGAACTCCCCGGCCCTTTTTGACATCTGCACAGGCTTTCCTGCTCTGAGGAGCGTCACCATTTGAACGAGGAGGACTTTCAGGTGTTCCGGGGGGTAGCCCAGGGCACGAATCACCGCCTTAAGCCTGGGGACGTAGCCATGATGGTCGGCTCCCCAGATATCAACGATATCATTGAACCCTTTCTCGATCTTCTTTCTGTGATAGGCGATGTCCGAAGCAAAGTAAGTGAATTCACCGTCTCCCTTTATAATCACCCGGTCCTTGTCGTCCCCGAAATCTGTTGCCCTGAACCACAAGGCCCCCTCCTTTTCATATAGATATCTCCTATGTCTAAGGTCATCGATCGCTTTTTCCACATCTCCCCGTGCATAGAGATCCCTTTCACTTTGCCAGGAATCGAAGACGATGCCGAAATCCCTCAGATCCTGTTCTATTTCAGCCAGCATCGCCTTATAAGAGAAGTCGGTGAAGAAGTCCGCGGTCTCTTGAAAACTCATCTCGGAATATCTGCTTCCGAAGTCCCCGATAATCTTCTTTGCTATCTCCTCAACATAGCCGCCCCTGTACCCTTCTTCGGGAAACGGGTACTCGACGCCCAAAAGCTGCTGGTATTTTGCGAATACGGACAGTCCGAGGAGCCTCACTTGCCTTCCTGCATCGTTTATGTAATATTCCCGTTCCACCTCGTATCCTGCAGCCTCCAGAAGGTTAGAGAGCGCAGCGCCAACTGCAGCGCCCCTTCCATGTCCGAGGTGAAGAGGACCTGTCGGATTCGCGCTCACAAATTCAATCTGCACCCTCTTCCTTTTTCCCACATCCTTTCTAATGAAGCGTTCCTTTTTCGAAAGAAGGTTTTTCAGCATGGAATAGAGATAATCCCTTGTGAATTTGAAGTTTATGAATCCCGGACCCGCGACATCGATCCGCTCAAAGGCTTTCTTTTCCTCGATTAAACCGACGATATCCTCGGCGATCTTCCTGGGAGATTTCCTGAGGACCCTTGAAAGGCCCATGGCAACGGGGGTTGCAAGATCGCCGAAACTCTCTTCTCTCGGCACTTCAAGTTCTATGACCGCATCTGTAACGCCAATCCGTCTAAGCGCCTTCTGAAGAATTTCTCTCAGGTCTTTTTCCATGAGAGTAAAGTTTAATCCGGTGAGGGATTTAAGTCAATGCCGGCTGCCGGTTCCCTCTAAGGAAAGGGAGAAAACGGAGCGGAGAAGAATGGACTGGGTCGGATATTTTGTGTTAGTATTTAATTAATGAGGTGCTTCTGAGGAAAAAACGCGCTTTTTTCACCCTCAGCAGTATAAACGGCAAAGAGAGGTTCCGGGGAGGCAGGCCATGTACAGGATTCTGAGGAAAGAGGTCCTGAGTGATGTCACGAAGCTTATGGAAATTCAGGCTCCTCACGTCGCCCGCAATGCAAAGGCCGGGCAGTTCATCATAGTACGCATAGACGAGTTCGGAGAGAGGATCCCCCTTACGATCGCAGATTACGACAAAGAAAAAGGGACGATAACAATCATATTCCAGGAAGTGGGAAAGTCAACCATGCAGCTCGGCAAGATGGTGCCGGGAGATGAACTCTCCTCTTTTGCAGGTCCCCTTGGACATCCCACAGAGATCGAAAACTACGGGGCGGTCATCTGTGTCGGGGGAGGTGTCGGCATAGCCCCTATTTACCCCATAGCCCGGTCATTGAAGGGGGCCGGCAACACCGTCATATCCATCATCGGCGCCCGCACCAAAGAGCTTCTGTTCTGGGAGGATAAGATGCGCGCCGTCTCGGACGAACTCATCGTCTGTACCGATGACGGCTCTTACGGCCGCAAGTCTCTCGTCACTGAGCCCCTCGAAGAGCTGCTTGAGAATAAAGAAAGGAAGATCGCCCGCGTATGGGCAATCGGGCCCGCCATAATGATGAAGTTTGTCTCCATTACCACCAAGCCTTACAATGTGCCCACCGTTGTAAGTTTGAATACGATAATGATCGATGGAACCGGCATGTGCGGCGGCTGCAGGGTATTGCTAGACAGCGGCGCACAGTTCGTATGCGTTGACGGCCCTGAATTCGACGCCCACAAAGTGAACTGGGAAAGTCTTCTCTCACGCCTCCAGTTTTACCGCAACGAAGAACAGCTGGCCGTGGAACGCTATCAGCACAAGTGCAGACTCGAAGGCGTCGCCGGGGGAGGAAAATAATGGCTGAGCTGAGTCAGAAAGACCGGATAAAAATAAAGCGGCACGAGATGCCGAACCAGGACCCTTTTGTGAGAAGGAGAAATTATGAGGAGGTAGCCCTCGGCTACAGCCTTGAGGCCGCCAAGGAAGAGGCCGAACGCTGCCTTCAGTGTAAGGAACCTAAATGCGTTCAGGGCTGCCCCGTGGGGGTTTTGATCCCCCAGTTCATCAGGGCACTGAGAGAGGGCGACCTTGTCAAGGCTGTGGAGTGGATGAAGGTGAAGAACAACCTGCCCGCAATCTGCGGTCGCGTTTGTCCACAGGAAGTTCAATGCGAGGGGAATTGCATATTGGGGAAAAAAGGTGAGCCTGTTGCCATAGGCAGGCTTGAACGGTTCGTGGGAGATTACGAGCTGGCCAACCGCACGTGCCCCCTCGTCAAGGCCCCGAAGACCGGGAAAAGGGTTGCGGTGGTCGGCTCTGGACCGGCGGGATTGACGTGCGCTGTGGATCTCGGCAGGGAGGGTCATGACGTTACAATTTTCGAGTCCTTGCATGGGCCGGGCGGCGTACTGATTTACGGCATTCCGGAGTTCCGGCTTCCAAAGAGCGTGGTGCATGGTGAGATAAACTATGCTGTTGAATGCCTTGGGATAAATATCAAGGTAGACCACGTTATCGGCCGCACTTTCACTTTGGATGAACTTCTGAAGGAATATGACGCGGTATTTTTAGGCACGGGCGCGGGACTGCCATCCTTCATGAGAATTCCGGGGATTAATCTAAATGGTGTTATGTCGGCCAATGAGTTTCTCACCCGCGTAAATCTGATGAAGGGGTATAAGTTCCCTGAATATGACACGCCCGTTAAGGTAGGGGAAAAAGTTGCGGTAATCGGTGCGGGCAATGTGGCGATGGATGCCGTCCGATGCAGCCTCCGTCTGCAGACTCTCCAGGCAGAAAAGACTGGAAGGAATTCCGGAGAGGTGCATTTGGTGTATCGCCGCTCCAGGGACGAGGTGCCGGCAAGAGAAGAAGAATTCCATCACGCGGAGGAAGAAGGTGTCATCTTCGATTTTCTGACAAACCCTCTCGAAATACTGGGGAATGAAAGGGGCAATGTGAGGGGAATGAGGTGCATACGTATGCAGCTCGGTGAGCCCGATCAGTCGGGAAGGAGAAGTCCGGTGCCCATTCAGGGCTCCGAGTTCGAGATGGAAGTCGATACGGTCATCATGGCCTTGGGTACCAGCCCCAATCCGCTCGTCTTTGTTGATGCGGCGGGACTCGAAAGGACCAAACACGGCACCGCGGTCGCCGAACTTGAGACGGGAAGGACGAGGAAACACCGCGTCTGGGCAGGAGGAGACGTTGTAACAGGCGCCGCCACGGTAATCAGCGCTATGGGCGCCGGAAAACGCGCAGCAGCGGACATCAATAATTTCCTGAAGGGTGTGGCCCCCTGGTAAGTACCCCCTCAAGTCAGTAGGGGGAAAGACTTCCGCCCTGTTCCCCTAACGGTCTGGCCATGAAAATCTTAAACACCATCAATAGAAATGGTAGAGTAAAACACTACCGTAGTGGCTTCAGAGATGAAACAGGCAAGACTTAATCTGACACTCCTTGTAAAAT
>CAYYWY010000006.1:0-34966 GCA_964475485.1 uncultured Nitrospiraceae bacterium
CTATACCTTATACGTATAAACATTGGAAGTAGTTTTTCAGCACCCTGTTAGATTTTAAATTCTCTCATCTCCTTTTTTAGAAACTCTCCGAATCTTTCATAGAGCCTCCAGAACGCTTCAATTGCCCTTTCCCCGGCCTCTGTCAGGCTTGCGCCGCCTCCGCCTTTTCCGCCCGTGGCAGTTTCAACAAGAGGAGCTCTTGCCTGCCTGTTCATTGATTCCACAAGCTCCCACGCAGCACGATATGACATCTCCATTGATTTGGCAGCCATCGTGATAGAGCCATACTGTTTAATCCTTTCAAGGAGAACCACTCTGCCGTAGCCTAAAAAAGTCCCGTCTTTTCCTTCAACCCATATCCTTCCCCTTAGTTCATAGCCGTCGCGCTTGCTGCCGGATATCTCACATGGATGGCGGGCATATTTTGATTTATGTTTTTCTACAGGGCATTTCTTTTTCATATCGTAATATATCACAGGGAATAACGGATTGCAATCCCTTTTTATTCTCCATAGCATTACCGCACACCTCGCAGTCTCTGTCCCGATGTATATTGAACTTCCTGAACTCCATGTCAATGGTATTAAATACAAGCATCTGTGAAAGCAGCGGTTTACCATAGCCTGTGAGCAGCTTAATCGCCTCGATGGCCATTATGCATCCAAGCATTCCCGAGACAGCGCCAAGAACCGGAAAACCCAGCTCCTCCCATTCATTATTATCCTCGGGATACAGACAATTCAGGCATGGGGTCTTTTCAGGGATGACATTTAAAATATAACCCTCCATGCCGTTCATGGCTGCCTCGACCGTTGGAATGCCATTTTTTACACATGCATTGTTTAATACCCGTCTTTCATGAAAATTAGGCCGCGCAGAGAGTGCTATCTGGACTCCATCGAGGAGTTCATCAACATTATCCCCTGATGTCCTTTCATCATATATCTCGACCTCTACATCAGGATTTATGTCCTCTATACTTTTCATTGCCTGTATAACCCTGCTTTTTCCAATCCAGTCATGTCTCATCAATATCTGCCTGTTCATGTTTGAGAGTGTAAGATTTCCGTAATGGGCAAAAATCATTTTTCCTATACCTGCAACCGCAAGATACAGTGCAGCAGTCCCTCCAAGCCCGCCTATTCCTGCGATAAGTGCAGTTGATGCCTTTAGTCTCTGCTGATGTTCAATTGTAAAACCACCAAGCATCAACTGCCTGCGGTAGCGTTCAAGTTCTACATCAGTTAACCATCTCACAGTATTCCTCTCCTATCCTCGCATTCAACAACTCAAGCTCCATATCCTTGTCTTCTCCAAGAATTCCGCATGCATCAGCCCTGCACTGTTTGCAGTGAGTCATCTGCGGAACATACTGAATGCACTTGTCCCTCATGCCATTAATCATTTCACGGGAAGGCCTCTGCAAATACTCAAATTCTGCCTGAGGAATCAGAGGAATTATATTCATCAAATCCGCTTCTTTACTGCCTGCAAGCCATGCGATCAAAGGGATCTCTTCATCGTTCACGCCGGGGATTAAGACAGTGTTCACCTTTACAATAAGCCCTGCATCAATGGCGTTTCTCAATCCTCTCCACTGGTTGCACAATAGGCACTCTGCCGCATCTCTTCCTGTGTATTTACGCCCCTTGTATGAAACCCTCGAATATATTTTCTCGGCCGTCTCCGGCATAACCGCGTTGACTGTTATGGTAAGGCTCCTGACGCCGCATTTCACGAGGTCTTCAAGCCTGTCGGAAAGATAAAGACCGTTTGTGGAAACGCATAGAATAAGCTCGGGGAATTCCCTGTTAATTGCCCTTAGTGTCTCGAAAGTTGTATCGTTTGCCAGAGGATCTCCAGGCCCTGCAATTCCGATTACGCTTATGCGCTCGTTTCTATCTACAAGAGTCCGTACCCGTTCCAAAGCCTCTGACGGAGTCAGAACCTTGCTCGTAATTCCAGGCCTCGATTCATTGGCGCAGTCATATTTCCTTATGCAGTATCTGCACTGGATATTGCACGCAGGCGCAACAGGAAGATGTATCCTTCCGAACTTGTGATGCGCCTCCTTTGAAAAACATGGATGAGTTTTTATAATGTTCCTCATTTCACACCTCTATGTGCACATGGCATCTCTTTGTGCATATCCTCGAACATGCCTCACAGCCGATGCAGTTGTCCGGATTTGCAACGGACATGACCTTATTGCCCATGTCGTCTCCGTATTCGTCCTCTCCCTCAAAGGGCTTCTCTATGAGCTCAAGCACATCCCTGCTGCAGACCTTATAGCACCTGCCGCAGCCTATGCATTTTTCCACATCGATGGATTCGATAAATTTAGGCGTCCATTCCTTCCCGCCCCTTGTGTATCCTGTAACTGGCATAACTCCTCCTTTTCTTGAATTACTCGCTTACAAAGTGATACCGTAGGGTTCGGCTGTGTTGAAGCAAAATTTCTGGGTTCTCTGAGGGGCAAAGTAACGACTGCCCCAAACATTGCACTTGCAAAAACATTCTATTCTTTATTGCCTATACACCAGTGATGAGGACTAATTAATTTTGCGAAAGACGGGTGAACCCTACGGTATCAAACTGAACAGTCCTTACGCTATCGCTTCTCCGTCGTGCTCTCCTGTCCTCACCCTCACAGCTCCCTCTATCAGCGAAACAAATATCTTTCCGTCTCCACGCCTGCCTGTCTGGTTGACCTTTATTATCGACTTCACTACTTTTGTCACCACATCATCCGGCACAACTATAGTGAGCATCCTTTTAGGCACATAAAGGGCAACCTTAGGCAAGGTATGCTCAAGGGCGTATGCTGAAGGTGTGGGAGTCAGCTTAACTGCGGTGCAAAAACTGTCAGGCATCTCCGAGTCCATCTCTGCGCACATAGCACCCTTTTGCTTGCCTCTACCATCAACGCTTTGAATAGTGAGGGACGGATAGCCCAGTTCCTCAAGCACCTGTTTTGTCTCCGGAAGCTTGTCCCTTCTGATAATTGCTGTAATCTCTTTCATAAAACTGCCTCCCCTGTCCTTACCGTATAAGCTGACTCTACAGGACTGACAAATATCTTCCCGTCGCCTATAAAACCTGTCTTCGCTTTATCCTGAATTATCTTGACCACCTTATCCACGTCCTCATTATCCACAACTGTCATAATAAGGGTCTTGGGGAGTTCATCATAATGCACAGGACCTACCTGAAGCCCTTTCTGTTTCCCCCTTCCGAATACAGGCATCTTTGTAAGAGACGGGAAGCCCGCACCCTCAAGTGCCAATACTACCTCTTGTTCCTTTTCCGGCCTGATAAATGCCCTGATCATCTTCATTTTTCTTTCCTCCTTTTTAGCTATCAGCATTCAGCTAATAGCTATCAGTAAAATATGATTTGAAGTGTCTCTTGCTGAACGCTGATAGCTGACAGCTAATCGCTATTCATCGCCTTTCTCAGCCACGGTGGCGGCGATTTCTGTATTGTCTCAAGAAGTCTTTTCAACGATTCTTCTATAGTGACTATCTCCTTGACCTTAATGGGCATCATGCCTTTTTTTACAAGCCGTGCTGCCGAGGGTCCTCCTATTTCAGTGAGATAGACAATCTTGCAGTCTTTGAGGTTTTCAACCTTTGCATCAACCTTGTCATCATGTATCCGTCCCATGCCCTTTGTGCTCTCTATCTCCGCATCCCTGCCATCAGCAAACTTTCTCATTTCAATAAAACGATAGCCGTCCGCGGTCAGTTCGTATACAGCAAGCATGCCCGCCCTACCGAAATGCTCATCGACATTGATTCCGTCTGTTGTCGCAAATGCAACTTTCATTGATGCACCTCCTTCTTCTTATGAAAAGGGAATGGATAGTATTTGAGCGGACTTAGGCAGCCCAAGCGTGACATGGATGTCTAAGCGGGCTGGCTCAGCCTCGGAGAAAGGCTTGGATGCCTTTCGAGAGTGAGCGAAAATACTATCCATTACCTTGAACATCATCTTAGTGCGCCCTCATCATTAAATTCGCAATATCGTTGATAAGTCCGAGCGTTCCACTGTATCCAATAGTAACCTTGTGATTGTTTCCCAAAACTTTATACACAGGAAACCCCATCTGATACAATGGCACCCCAAGCCTCTTTGCCGTATCTTCTGCATGGGAGTTTGAGATGAGAAGATTAAAATCTCCCTCGACTGTAAATAGGCCGCTTCCATTTGTATCTACCTCAAAAACCTCTGCCCCCATATCTTCGAGCCAATGCACTGTCTGCATCGAAAGATCCGGCTCAAGTGCAACGCAGATTTTTTTATTGCCATAATAAAAATGCGCATCCCTCATTCCATCAATGAGAATCCTTCTCTGCCTCCCGTATTTCGCCGGCGCCTGTTTCCCGCTCAACATGGAAAGCACCTCCATAAACATATCTGTATCATTAAGCCCTGATATGCCTTCAAATACCCTGTATTCGATGCCGAACCTTTCTTTTAAAATCATTGCAGCAGACTCCATGCTTGCGCCTATGGCAATGGTAAACCCGGATGAACCCATATTTCTTATCTCATCTATTTTTGTGCCGCCTGTCGAGAGGGCTGAAAATCCCTGTCCGCTGCCGTCGAGAGCAGATAGATCAGGAAGCATTAAGGGCTTAAAACCGAACGATTCGATCATTTCCCTTAATTCTGTAAAATCCGCAGGGGTCAGATGCGAACCAACCAAAACGTTGACGTATAAGTTGTCAGTCATTGCCGCTTGTCGGCAATCCTTCTTCGGAAAGATTCCGGACAAGCCAGAATGACGAAATGCCGTATCGTTTTCAGCAACTACCGACTCAATGACCGTCTCTATTGCCTTTGCATATCCAGTCTCAAGCCCGCCTTCATAATCGGGTGTAGAAACATTAAGAATATTGCACTGATGGTGTTCGGCCTGAAGCTGCTTTACGATACCAGAAACATCATCGCCTTTCACTTCAGAGAGTCCTGATGTGAGAATACCGATGACATTAGGCCTGTTTTTCTCTACAAATCCATTGATCGTCTTCATTATATTCTCTTCGCTTCCCATCACCACATTTTCGGTGAATAGTTTTGTGCTTGCCAAAGCGATAGGCTCCCTGAAATGCTTTGTCAGCAACACCTTTCCGAGGAACGTGCATCCCTGTGCTCCGTGAATAATGGGCAATGCCCTGTCTATCCCCTGAAATGCAATCGCAGCGCCTATGGACTGGGAATGTTTGAGAGCATTAATTACAACACTTTTCCCAGATCTTCGAGCATTTGTCCTATTCGACATATATGACCTATGCCCTGCATAAAATCTCATGCTGTTGCTTATCTGCTCAGCCAAATGTATCAGTCCTTCGTATCCTGCATAGGCAGTATGCCTTTCCTGATTCACATCAACAAAAGGGAAACCTTCTTTTATTGCGAGATACTGGTTCCTTCCTCCTGCCACAAGGATATCAGCGTTTTTCTCTCTCATGAGTTTAAGAAGATTTTTTGGAGTAACATCCTCAACAAGGGGCGCATCTGCACCGAGAATCTCCTTCATCTTTTCTTCATCTTCCAATGTGCTCTTCTTCGTTCCTATTGCGACAATCTCTATACCCAGATCCATAAGCGCTGAAATGAACGACCAGCTCTTCACACCTCCGGTATAAAGCACTGCCCTTTTGCCTTTGAGATGTTGATAAGCCTCTAATTTTTCATCAAGCTGTTTTTCTTCCCTTTCAATAATTGCTTCAACCCTGTCTGCTATTTCAGACCGTGAACCGATTAGCCTCAGAGCCTTTGACATCTCTGTCTTGCCAAAAAATGAGACCTCTATATATGGAATTCCGTATTTCCTTTCCATCTCTTTTGCAACATTTATCAAAGCACGGCTGCATACAACTACATTTAATTTTGCCCTGTGTGCATATGTTATCTCTTCAAATGTCGAATCTCCTGTAATTCTCGAAAGAACTCTTATTCCTGCTTCCTTTAAAATAGGCTCAACAAGCCATAAATCGCCTGCTATGTTGTATTCGCCGATGAGGTTGATTAAGGGGACTGTCCCAGATTTACGGGCGAAGTGAAGCGAAGCTCCCGCATCGTTGTGCGGGACAGGCTCCGAATCGGGACTGTCCCCTTCAGGCAGCTCGCCTGTACCTATTACATAATCGAGCAATACCTCTCCCGCTATCCTGTTGCCTAAATTTTTCGGCCCGACGAATCCCGGTGCATTTACCGGAATAACGCGTATGCCAAGCTCTGCCCCTGATTTTCTGCAAACAGCCTCTATATCCTCTCCAGTAAGTCCGCTTACGCATGTTGCATAAACAAATATCGCCTTTGGCTTTACCGATTCGTAAGCATGGAGAATGGCATGGTAGAGCTTGACTTCAGAGCCATAAACGATGTCCATTTCACTCATATCAGTTGTAAAGCCCATTCTGTGGAGATTGCCTTTCGAAGACAATGTTCCCCTGCCTTCCCATGAATTTCCGCAGCATGCAATAGGGCCGTGGACAATGTGTGCAGCATCGGCTATGGGCTGGAGCACTATCATCGCTCCGTCAAAGGCACAAGACTCTCCACCCCGTGAACGGCAGATTTTCTCTTTTTTCTCCCGTTCACAGCCGCTCTGCATTAATTTGTCTATGCCTGTCAGCATTTCAACCTCTTTTCTACCTGATCACATCAAAACTTGTTGTGTTGATTGTCTTTCTGTCCATCTCATCAAGAACAGTGTTCACCACCCAGTTCACCAGATTTATCACTCCCTGATAGCCTAGAATCGGATACCTGTGGAGGTGATGCCTGTCGAACAATGGGAAACCGATTCTTACAAGCGGTGTGCCTGTATCCCTCCAGAGGAATTTTGCATATGAATTTCCTGCGAGGAAATCAACAGGCTCTGTAAACATCAGCGACCTCAAATGCCACATGTCTTTGCCAATATAGACCTTTCCCTCTGCCCCAAATGGACTTTCGCTCAAAAGATTGTATGCATCCTCTTCAAATTTCTTGTCGCCCATAGTGCATACGATATGTACCGGCACTCCTCCCATCTCCATTAAAAAGCTTATAAGCCCCAAGAGGAGGTCGGGATCTCCGACCAATGCAAACCGCTTCCCGTGTACATAGGGGTGGGAGTCTATCATCGCATCCACTGCACGGCCTCTCTCATCCTCTATCTCCTTTGGTATAGGTTTCCCGGTGATTTTGCTCACTCCATCGAAAAACGCGTCGGTATTCTTTACCCCTATAGGCGGAAGCACGAGAGTCTGCTGATTCCACTCCTTTTTGATGTAGTCCATGGTCTTCAGAGTTGAATACCTCTGGAGCGCAACAGTGGCCTTCGCGTTTATCGAATCAGCCGCATCCACAAGAGGCGTGCCTCCGGGATAAAGCTTGTACTCTCCTGTATTCGGAGAATCGAATATATCGCTCACATCGGAGAGTAGGGTAAAATCAACGCCCATAATCTTCAGCATTCTCTTGATCTCATGATAATCACCTGTATAGGTATCAAATCCGGGAATTATATTTATCTTTCCATTAGGCTCGCCCTTTTTGCCTGCTGTAATGGTTGAGAGTATCCCCTTCATCATGCTGTCATAGCCGTTAATGTAAGAGCCCACAAAGCTCGGCGTATGAGCAAAGGGCACAGGGAGGTCTTTGGGGATTACTCCCTTTTCCCGCGCTGTCCTTATATAAGCGTTCAGGTCGTCGCCTATGACTTCAGCCATACAGGTCGTGGAGACAGCAAGCATCTTTGGATGGTAAAGGGTATAGGCGTTCTCCAGTCCTTCGAGCATGTTGTTCAGCCCGCCAAAGACTGCAGCGTCCTCTGTCATGGATGTGGAGATTGCTGCAAAGGGCTCCTTGAAATGCCTGTTCAGATGGCTCCTGAAATAGGCCACGCAGCCCTGCGCACCCTGAACAAAGGGCATTGTGCCTTCAAATCCCGATGCGCAGAACACGGCGCCGAGGGGCTGACATGTCTTTGCAGGATTGATCTTTATGTGCTGACGGGCAAAGTTCTTTTCCTTGTAATCCTCTGTCTTTGTCCATTCGGCTATCCTCTGAACCTCCTCATCGGAAGGGCAGTTCTCAAACTCCTTTTTCCTCTCGGACTGCTCGAGATAATCCTGCTCCTGAAAAAGCTCATTGTGGTCTTTTATTTTTAACAGTTTCATCTCTTCCTCCGTATCAAATCCCATGTCGGGCTGTTTACCGTCATATCCATATCGCGGGCGAAAACAGGGAACCCGTCAAAGCCGTGATAAGGTCCTGAGTAATCCCATGAATGCATCTGCCTGAAAGGCACTCCCATTTTATGGTATGAATATTTCTCCTTTATACCTGAGCCGACCATGTCTGGCCTGAGCCTCCTTGTAAACTCCTCAAGCTCATAGAGCGTGGCGTCATCCATAATTACAGCGCCTTCCTTCATCTCAGGGTATGTCCTCTTGTAATCATCGTTATGCCCGAACTCATATCCTGATGCCACAACCTCCATACCGAGGTCTTCATATGCGCCGATAGTATGTCTCGGCCTGAGACCACCTACGTATAGCATCACCTTCTTGCCTTCGAGCCTTGGCTTGTATTGTTCGACAACTGCATCCATCACAGGCTTGTATTTCTCTATCATCTTCTCTGCATTCTCCTTAATAGTGTTGTCAAAATAAGAGGCTATCTTTCTCAGGCTCTGGTATATCTTTGTCGGGCCGAAGAAATTGAACTCAACCCATGGAATACCATAAGTCTCTTCCATATGCCTGCATATATAGTTCATCGAGCGATAGCAGTGAATAAGGTTCACCTTTGCTTTTGTAGTAATACCGAGTTCATTGACAGATGCGTCGCCTGTCCATTGGGCAATAACCCTGAGTCCCAGTTCTTCGAGCATCTTTCTCGATGCCCATGCATCTCCGCCGATATTGTAATCTCCTATCAATGCCACGTCATACGGAGTTGTCTTCTCCAACTTTCCCTTGCCGAGCACATAATCCCTGATAGTGTCATTCGCAATATGATGCCCGAGGGACTGACTCACGCCCCTGAACCCTTCGCAGCGCACAGGAACGATCGGAATACCGAGTTCTTTTGCTGCCTTTTTAGATACAGCCTCGATGTCGTCTCCTATAAGACCGACAGGACATTCCGAGAGTATGCCCATGCCCTTTGCCAGCGGGAATAGTTCCTTCAATTCGTGCAATGCTGCATAGAGATTTTTGTCGCCGCCGTACACTATGTCCTTTTCCTGAAAGTCGGTTGTTATATGCATTGTGCCGAATGTATCTATACCTGTCTGTCCGTTGTAATAATTTCTCCTTGCCCACCAGCTATACTGGCCGCATCCGATAGGACCGTGGCTAATGGTAATCTGGTCTTTGACAGGCCCCCATACAACGCCTTTTGCCCCTGCGTATGCGCAACCCCTTACAGTCATAACACCGGGTCGTGATTTTATATTGGATTTGACCTGACATGTGCTGCACTGACCTGAAGGATCATTGGCAGCTAAATGTTTGGCCCTGTCCTTCCGTGCCTTTTCCGGATATGCCTCCAGAACTTCCTCTATCATCTTCTGGGTCTCTTTTATTGCTGTGCTCATTTCTCCTCCGTATATTTTCTTGTTCAATCAGTTCAAACTGTTTAAACGGTTTAAACAGTTTTTTTACGCTGCCGCCTCTTCGCTTTCGAGGATGCCAAAGTCCATGAGCAACTGCTCAAGCTCATCCATGCTCATAGGAGTAGGGATAACAAGGTTTTTGTTTTCTGCTATCTTCTTGGCGAGCGCCCTGTATTCATCTGCCTGAGGGTGTTCAGGAGAATATTCGATGACCGTCATCCTCCTCAACTCAGCCCTCTGAACCTGATTATCCCTTGGGATAAAATGGATCATTTGTGTATTGAGCCTCTTTGCAAGCTCCGAGATTAATTCATATTCCTTATCTGTTTTTCTGCTGTTGCAGATAAGACCGCCGAGCCTTACACCGCCGCTTTGCGCATATTTAAGGATACCCCTTGAGATGTTGTTTGCAGCATACATGGCCATCATCTCACCCGATGTAACTATATAAATCTCCTTTGCCTTTCCCTCTCTGATAGGCATAGCAAAACCGCCGCAGACAACGTCACCGAGGACATCATAGAAAACGAAATCCGTGTCAGCCTCGTAAGCACCGTTTTCCTCAAGAAAGTTAATTGCAGTGATAACACCGCGTCCTGCACAGCCAACGCCAGGCTCCGGACCGCCCGACTCTGCACACCTGATGCCTTTAAATCCGGTAAGGAGCACCTCTTCAATCTCGAGGTCTTCTACAGTGCCCCTTTCCCTTGCCATGTCCATAACTGTTGCCTGCGCCTTTTTATGGAGTATAAGCCTCGTTGCATCCGCCTTTGGGTCGCATCCCACTATCATACATTTGTATCCTGCCTCTGAAAGACCTGCAACTGTATTCTGCGTTGTTGTTGACTTGCCTATGCCGCCTTTGCCGTAAATTGCTATCTGTCTCACGCTTTCCTCCTTGAAAGGTTTTTGCTTCACCGCATCTAAGCAATTCCCGTACCCAAATCGAAGAACGAGGAATAGCATGGCTTTAACGAAGCGGACGACGGACAGCATGTGACATCATTGTTGCAGAAGTGACATTATTGTTCCAGAGCTGGAGATGCGAGGTTTTATCTAAAGCCAGTATTCAGGGTACCTTCTGTTCCTTGAAAGGTTGTTTATCAGAAGGGCGATGATGAGGAGTATGAAGGCGCCGAGACCGGCGGGGACAAAGGCATAGAGAAAACCGAGGTTGTGTATCTTTTCGCCGCCGATCACCGCTATAAGAGCGGTTGCACCTGCAGGCGGATGGAGGGTCTTTGTAAGGAGCATCGCAACGATCGCGATGGATGAGGCAAGGGCCCCTGCAATCCAGAGGGTGTTTCCGAACATCTTGTAGCATGCCACCCCGATAAGCCCTGCTATGATATGGCCTCCGATCAGGTTCCTCGGCTGGGCAAGGGGGCTCTTTATCGCAGCATAGACAAGAACCGCGGATGCTCCGAATGAGCCAATCAGCAAAGTGAGATCCCTCGGCTCAAAATATCTCGAAGAGAGATACCCGCAGATTCCGACACCGATTACGGAGCCGATCCACGACCAGAGCACTTCTGTCAATCCCGTTCCAGGCGGGCTCTTCGCCCCGCCCTTCATCTTCGAGAGATACTCTTTCATCATTTCTCCATTGCCCTTACGATGTCCGCCCTCGATATGATCCCTATCAGCCTGTTTCCCTCGTCAACCACAGGAAGCCTCTTGATCCTCTTATCATCCAGAATCCTTGCCACTTCGCTTATATCCGCATCAGCCCTTGTAGTTATTGCCGGTGAACTCATAATGTCTCCAACGGCGTTTCCCCTCCTGCGCTCAGGCAGCGGCTCTCCAAGAACATGCCGAAGAATGTCCTTGAAGGTATGCCCCTCTCTCATCCCGGTTGTCGAGAGGATATCCGCCTCTGAGATAACGCCGATAACGAGATTCCCGACATCCACAACAGGGAGGCCGCTGACCCTGTTCTCTGAAAGAAGCCGTGCCGCTTCGTGGATATCATCTTCTTTCTTTACCGCTATCACTTCTTTCGTCATCACCTCGCCCACATGGACTCTTCGGGCAAACCTCTCCCTCGCATGTTTCAGTGCAATGGCATAGATCTTCTTAAGATCCTCTTCGGTGATGTCGACATAGGTCTTTATCTCCTTCAGGGCTGCCCTGAGGTCTTCGTCCGATATCTCGTAATTCCGGTCATCCGACATTCAATCCCCCTCTCTCCGCCTCACCGCACAGATTAGCCTTTTGATGCGGCTATCTGTTATGATTTATATCATAAGCGCACATAGTTGGCAACAACTTATAGCATCGGAAGTTTTGATTACAAAGCCATAAGGATGGAGGACCGGACTGAGGCAATATTCATGGGTCTATTTTATAGGGCTGAAGTCCCCTATTTCGGGGCGAAAGCCCGTCAGGTGCATTGCTGATATCTTGCTTTCGTGGAAAAACGATGTATTCAAACAAAAGGGAGTTTAATCTTGCCGCAAGACGGTCCTGCCATCCGGGACATTAATGCCGAATGTTCACCATAAAACTCAACAAGGAAAGAATTCACGATGCCTTGAATGCGGCCACTGAAACCCTCAACAAGGGCGGAATCATCGCCTATCCGACAGAAACCTTCTACGGGCTGGGAGTTAGGTTCGACATGCCGGATTCCTTAAAGAGACTCTATGAGCTGAAGAAGAGACCGGCAGAGAAGGCCATGCCAGTCATAGTAGGCGACAGGGAATCCCTTTCCCATATCGTTTCAGAGAAATGGCTGGAAAACATTCCTGATGCTGCCGAGGTCCTCATGGAGAGATTCTGGCCAGGACCCATTACCGTTCTCCTTCCAGCGAAAGAGGGAATCTCGGAGTTTCTCACAGCCGGAACAGGGATGATCGCGGTGAGGATTCCGGGAGAATCCTTTGCCCTCTTGATGGCGAAAAGGTCAGGCTTTCCCATCACCGCTACCAGTGCAAACCTTTCAGGAATGCCGCCGGCAGTAGATGCCAACGAAGTTATACGGTATTTCGGTGAAAAGATCGGTCTCCTCATCGACGGCGTACGAGCACCGGGCGGTTCCCCTTCGACTATTGTTGATCTATCGGGCGCAGGAATAAGGATCGTCCGGGAAGGCGCAATACCCCTCAGGGAGATAGAAGACAGCTTGAAGGTAGCCCTTAAAGCTAAATGACAGGAAATGCGGTTCACCTGGTTTCCCTTGAGTTTTTGATATAATAGAGTGCTTATGAAGGCGGGCAGGAGAAGATGAAGGCATTGGTCTTGAGCGGAGGGAAAGGGACTCGCCTGAGGCCCCTCACTTACACAACAGCAAAGCAGCTTGTCCCTGTCGCAAACAAGCCCATCCTCGGCTATGTCATCGACCACATAAGAGATGCAGGAATCAGGGACCTTGGGATAATCATATCCCCTGAAACGGGTGACGAGGTGAAGCGGTATGTGGACGGGGGAAGAAAATGGGGAATGCGGGTGACCTTCATTTCCCAGTCAGAGCCCCTGGGCCTTGCCCACGCGGTGAGCACGGCGCGCGATTTTCTCGGCGATGACGATTTCGTGATGTACCTCGGCGACAACCTCTTGAGCCACGGGGTCAAGGACTCCATAAGGAAATTCAGGAAGGAATCACCAGAGGCCCTTATATTTCTGAAGGAAGTTGACAATCCGAGGCAATTCGGCGTGGCAAAACTCGATGCGAAAGGGAGGATAGTAAAGCTGATCGAAAAACCGAAGACCCCCCCTTCGAAACTCGCTCTTGTGGGGGTTTACATATTCTCCAGGAAGATACACGATGCCATCTTCCGGATAAGGCCCTCCTTCAGGGGAGAGCTTGAGATCACCGATGCGATACAGGAACTGATAAACATGGGACATGACGTGATAAGCGAGATCCTCGAAGGATGGTGGCTGGATACCGGCAAGAAGGACAGCATTCTTCAGGCTAATACCGTTGTCCTTGATGAATACATAAAGAGGGATGTCAAGGGCTCAGTGGACGGCAAGAGCCAGGTGACCGGAAGGGTTGCCATAGGAAGAGGCGCAGTAGTAAAAAACAGCATAATAAGGGGGCCCGTGATTATCGGGAAGGAGGCGGAAGTAATCAACTCTTTCATAGGGCCTTTCACGAGCATCGGCGACGGCGTTTCCATCCTCAATTCCGTCATCGAACATTCAGTCATACTGAATAACGCATTCCTTTCCGGCATAGAGAGACTCGAAGACAGTCTCGTGGGAAAGAACACACGGGTCGTCAGGAATAGCAGCCACCATAAAGCCCTCCGTCTCATGGTGGGAGATGATTCCACGATTGAGGTCTGAGTGTTCACTGAGGGAGAGATCGAGGGTGTTTCGGTTAGGGAGTTCACGCAATTCCGCGACGACAGAGGCTGGCTCTCGGAACTGTTCAGGATCGATGAGCTCGGTGATTATAGGGTTGCAATGGCCTACCTCTCAGTTACTAATCCTGGTATCACCAGAGGCCCTCATGAGCATATCGAACAGACGGACTATTTCTGTTTTCTCGGAACATTCGCTCTCTATCTCTGGGACAACAGGCGGATGTCCGCAACATACAAAAAGAGAAAGGTGATAGAGAACGCTGACAGGATGATCGTTGTAGTGCCCCCGGGTGTGGTCCATGCTTACCGTAACTCAGGGGAGACCGACGGCATTGTCCTGAATTTCCCCGACAGGCTCTACGCAGGCTGGGGGAAAAAGGAGAGGGTTGACGAGATGAGGTATGAAAGCGACCCCGAAAGCCCGTTCAGAATATGATACATGATGCAGGATACATTACACTGGATATATTAACGTGTTACGCGTCATGCTCAACGCGTAACGAAGACCTGCATCGTGCATCAATCATCTCACATGCGGCCTCCTCTTCAGCGAGGCATCTATGAGAATCCTTGTCACAGGCGGATGCGGCTTCATCGGATCCAATTTCATCAGACATATTCTCATGAAATACCCTGACTATATGGTCATCAACCTGGACGCCCTCACCTACGCAGGAAACCCCGAAAACCTCAGCGATGTCGGAAGAAGCGGGAGATACAGTTTCGTTAAGGGCAGGATAGAGGACCACGCACTGGTAAGAGAACTCATCCGCAACGTCGACTCGGTCGTGCATTTTGCTGCCGAAAGCCACGTCGACAGATCAATCATCGATGCCCAGCCGTTCCTGACCACAAATATCATGGGTACTCATGTGATGCTATCTTCTGCAAGGGATGCATCAATAAAGAGATTCGTCCACATCTCAACCGATGAGGTATACGGCTCCCTGGGAGAAGATGGGAAGTTCACCGAGGAAAGTCCCTTAAGGCCCAACTCACCGTATTCGGCATCAAAGGCGGCAGGCGACCTGCTCGTTAGGGCGTACCGTGAAACATACGGAATCCCGGCGATCGTGGTCAGGCCGTCCAACAACTATGGCCCGTACCAGTTCCCTGAGAAGTTCATCCCTCTCATGATCACAAACCTGCTGGATGATAGCGCCATACCTGTGTACGGCAGGGGCATGAACGTGAGGGACTGGCTTTTTGTCGAGGACACATGCGGTGCAATCGACGTTACCCTCCACAAAGGCAGGGATGGAGAAATATACAACATCGGAGGCAATGCGGAGAAGAGGAACACCGATATCGCGAGGATGGTAATTGATCTCATGGGTAAAGATGAGAGTTCCATCACGTATGTAACAGACAGACCAGGGCACGATTTCCGCTATGCCCTGGACAATTCGAAGATTGAGCGGGAGCTCGGCTGGATGCCCTCGGTCGGTATCGAGGAAGGACTCAGGAGGACCATTCAATGGTACAGGGATAACGAGTGGTGGTGGAGGCCGATTAAGAACAGGCTGATTGCCGAAAGCAGAGGTTTCTGGGAGATCAAGAGGCCATGAAGGTTCTTGTGACCGGCGCAAAAGGCATGCTTGCCCATGACCTGATCCCACTGCTCAGGAAGACCCATAAAGTCGTCGCATTTTCCAGGGAAGACCTCGATATCACAGAAAAGGCTTCGGTATTCCGGAGGATAAAGAAAGAAGCTCCGGGCATCGTCATCAATTGCGCGGCATATACGAAGGTCGATAAGGCTGAGGAAGAGAGGGAAAAGGCCTTCCTTGCAAACGGCCTGGGTGTCCAGAACCTTGCAATGATATGCCATAACATGAATATCCCCCTCTGCCATATAAGCACGGACTATGTCTTTGACGGCAGAAAGGACGGGCCCTACACCCCCTTTGATGCCACCAATCCGGTGAATACCTACGGCGAATCAAAGCTCGCGGGAGAGAGGTATATCCAGTGGCTTATGAACTCGTTCTATATAATCCGGACGAGCTGGCTTTACGGAAGGGGCGGCAGTAATTTCGTCTCCACCATCGCCTCCCTCGCCAAGCAGCAGAAGGAGATAAAAGTGGTGAAGGACCAGAAAGGGTCTCCCACCTCTACGGTCTCCCTCTCCCTTGCAATACTGGATCTCATCGGTTCCGGCGCGTTCGGCATCTATCACTTCACCGACGAGACTGAAGGCGGAATAAGCTGGTTTGACTTTGCAAAAGAGATCATAAGGCTTTCTGGCTATAAGACCAGGGTTATCCCGATTGCCGCTGACCAGTTGCCCCGCCGTGCAAAGAGGCCTGTGAACTCGGTCCTCGACACTGCGGTTTTTTCGATGGTCACCGGGAGGAAATCCCCAGACTGGAAAGAAGCTCTCAGAGAGTATCTCTCTTAGCGCTCTGCCTCTGCTTCAGCATCCAGTCCGAACTTTTGTATCCTGTACCTGAAAGCATCCCTTCCGAGATTCAGGAGTCTCGCAGCCTTAGACTGGTTCCCTTTTGCCATGGCGAGGGCCTTCCTGAGGAGTTCCTTCTCTACATCCTCTATGTCCACGCCGCCCTCGGGAATGGAGATTCCCAGATCCTCGCAGGGCTTTTCCCTCACAACCTTCATCTCCGCAACCTGGGTTATCTCGGAGGGCAAGTGATCCGGTGTTATGTACTCTTCATTTTCAAGGATCATGGCCCTTTCAATGACGTTCCTAAGTTCGCGAACATTCCCGGGCCATTTATATGCCAGAAACAACTTTCTGGTCTCGGGCAACAGTCCCTTCACCTGTTTCTTGAATTCCCTGTCAAAGTGCTCGATGAATTTCTGTGAGAGAAGGAGGACGTCCTCTTCCCTCTCCCTTAGCGGAGGCATAAAAAGGGGCATAACCCTTAACCTCCAGTAGAGATCCTCCCTGAAGGTACCGGCCTTCACCTTCGCCAGCAGATCTCTGTTGGTGGCGGCGATGATCCTCACGTCGGTCATTATCTCCGCCGTCCCTCCCAGTCTCCTGAAAGACTTGCTGTCAATAACCTTGAGCAGCTTTGCCTGAAGATCATAGTTCATGTCGCCTATCTCGTCGAGATAGATGGTGCCGTGGTCGGAGAGCTCAAAGAGTCCTTTCTTGGGAGAACTCGCCCCGGTGAAAGCCCCGCGTTCGTACCCGAAGAGTTCTGATTCTATAAGGTTCTCCGGCAATGCCGCGCAGTTCACGTCCACAAATGACTTGTTGGCCCTGCTGCTTTGGTTATGGATGACACGCGCGATGAAATCCTTGCCCGTCCCGGTCTCTCCCTCAAGGAGAACCGTGGTTGTGTTGCTCTGAGCCACCTTCCTTATCACCTTCTTGAGTTCCTGCATCCTTGCCGAGCTGCCGACTACGTGCTCAAGACCGTAATCCCCGGACATCGCCTTGTAACGCGAGACCTCCCTCCTCAGAAAAGCATTCTCCATCGCCTTTTCCATCACGATGTTGAGCTTCTCTATTTCAAAGGGCTTCTCGACGAAATCATACGCCCCGTGCTTCATGGCATCCACCGCTATCTGGATGTTCCCGAAGGCGGTGATGATGATAATAGGCACATCCTTGTCTATCCCCTTAATGGTCTTGAGCACATCTATGCCGGACATGTCGGGGAGATTTACATCAAGCAGGACGATGTCCGGCAGCGATTCCGAAAAGACCTTAAGGGCATCGTTTCCCTTTTCCGCCTCGGTAACCTCGTAGCCGGATTTTACGAGATTTTCCTTCAGGGACCATCTGATCAGCTTTTCGTCGTCTACGACAAGGACTCTTTCCTTCATGTCCTCTCCTCCGCCATGGTCCCCTCGAGGGAATCGCCTGCCTTCACGGGTGCCCTCTTCCATCTCCTGTGCATCCAAAGCCACTGGGAAGGGTTCTCCCGTATATACTCCTCAATGAACGAAGAAAATCTCGCTGTGTCTTCCTTCACCGCTTCATCCTGGCTTGTGTGCGATGACAGGGCGACCTCGGGACGCACCGTAATCTCGTGCCCTTCATCCGTTTTCCTGATAAACGCCGGTAGTACAGGTGCTCCGGTCTTCCTCGCAATGAGCGCAGGCATCTTCGAGGTCCAGGCATCCATTCCGAGGAAATCTGTCACATACCCCTCATCGGGGAATACCGCCTGATCCATAAGGACCCCTACATATCCGCCTTTCCTCAGCGCAGAAAGGACGGCCCTTAAGGCGCCCTTCTTGTAAATCGAGGTATTTCCGTAACGGGACCTCGCCCGCTCCATAATTCTGTTGAGATAGGGATTATTCAACGGCCTGGCTACCACTGCCAGGGGCGCCATCCGAAATGAAAACGCAACGGCCATCAGTTCCCAGTTCCCACAGTGCCCTGTGACAAAGATCACTCCCTTCCCTCTTGCCTTCGCCTTCTCGAAATTCTCAATGCCGTTTATCGTGACTTTTCCCAAGACACCTCTTCCCACACCATGATAGATCTTGACGATCTCCATAAAAGACCGTCCGAGATTGAGGAAGTTCTCCCTGATCGCCTCTTCAGGTGAACCGGCCAGGTTGACCGTTCCCATCTCAACGCATCTCCTCAGGTTATCTATTGCAATAGCCCTTTTGCCCCTCCAAGCATGATATAGGAGAAGTCCGAGGAACTCACCAAATCCCACAGGGAAAACCGCGAGTGGCAGAGAGAGCAGAAGCACAACTGCGGCCTGAAGACCCCAGACGATCCTCTTCATCCCGCACCACTGAGCCTTTTCCTTCCCTTCTGTGATTTATGCGGCTTCTTCATTTCCTGGGAATCCGGGTCCTTCGCCTTTTCCTTTTCCTCTTCTTCCTTCTTCTCTTTAAGGGCCTCCGAGATCTCCGTGAAACGCTTCATCGCAAGATGATTCACCGTACCCTCAGGGTATGTGCCGTCATCCCTGATCTCTCCTGCGGGCATCCCGGTCAGCACCTCAAGCCCTTCGTCCACCGTGTCGATGGGATAGATCGAAAACTTCCCCTCTCTCACCGCATCGACCACCTCCTTCTTCAACATCAGGTTCTTCACGTTCCTGCTCGGTATAATCACTCCGTGGGTGCCGTCGAGACCCCTGAGCCTGCAGAGTTCGAAGAATCCCTCCACCTTTTCATTCACTCCGCCTATGGGCTGGACCGCCCCTGTCTGGTCCATTGAACCGGTAACCGCGATATTCTGCTTGAGAGGGACGCCCGAAATGCTGCTCACAAGGGCATAGTACTCCGCACAGGTGGCGCTGTCCCCTTCCACCATCTCATAGAGCTGCTCAAAGGTTATGGACGCCGAGAGGCTTATAGGCTTCTTTATCGCGAATCTGCTGCCGAGGTAGTTTGTCAGTATCAGTATGGCCTTTTCATGGATCCGTCCGCTCATCTTTGTCTCGCGCTCGATATTCACGATCCCTGACTTCCCGGTGAAGGTCCTTGCGGTGATTCTCGACGGCTTCCCGAAAGCGTAATCACCCAGCTCAAGCACTGCAAGACCGTTAACCTGGCCCACTTTTTCCCCTGAGGTGTCCACAATCAACGTGCCTTCGTTCATCAGCTCCCGGAGCCTCTCCTCAATCCTGTTGCTCCGGTAGATCTTCTCATTGATCGCCTTCTCCACGTGTTCTGCCTTCACCACCCTGCTTTCCGCCACCCTTGCCCAGTGGGTGGACTCACGGATCAGGTCAGCTACCTCGCTGAACCGTGAAGAGAGCTTCTCCTGATGGTCTGAAAGCCTCGAACCGTATTCCACGACCTTTGCAACCCCGGTCCTGTCGAAGGGAAGGAGCTTCTCCTCCTTGCAGAGAGTCCCGACAAAGAGGGCGTACTTCCAGATATTCTCAGGGGTTCTGTCCATCCTGCTGTCGAAATCGGCCTTCACCTTGAAGAGCTCCCTGTACTCCTCGTCGAGGCTGTAAAGCAGGTAGTAGAGGAACGGGCTTCCAACAAGTATCACCTTCACATCAAGTGGGATCGCCTCCGGCTTGAGGGTTGTGGTAGAGACAAGCCGGTATTGCTCCCATACGTCCTCGATCTTTATCTCTTTGTTCCTGATGGCACGCTTGAGAGCGTCGTAGGCAAAGATATTCCTGAGAAGATCCAGGACATTGATGACGATGTAACCGCCGTTTGCCCTGTGCAGGGACCCTGCCTTTATCATCGAAAAATCCGTCACCGCTACTCCGTACTGGAACTTGTGCTCTATCCTCCCGAAGAGATTGAAGTATGTTGGGTTGCTTTCGAAGACACAGGGCGCGCCCTTCTGCTCCCTGTTGTTCACGAGGACGTTCACGGAGTATCTCGTAAAGGTGGGCTCAGCCTTCGGCATCCTCATAAAGGGCAGCGGCGGAGCCTGTTCTTCTGCTGATTTAAAGTCATCCAGGTGCTCGAGTACATCCTCCTTCACGTTCTCGAGGTAGTCGAGGATCCTCTCGTTGTCTTCGTACTTCTTCTTGATGTCCTCTATGAGATGTCCCACCGCAGAAAGGGCCGCCTCCCTTTCGAGTTTCAGGAGCTGTTCCTTAAGTAACTTCTCACCCTCTCTCACCGCTCTCACGACGTCGTCAAGCTTCTCCTGCAGTCCTTTCCCGATCTCCTCAATCCTTTTTTTAACGTCTGTATCGAGATTCTCGAACTCCTCCTCGGTGAGTGGCTCTCCTGTCTTCTTAACCGGAACGATAAGAAGCCCGCTCACCGTCTTCCGTATCGAAAAACCCTTTGACTGGGCTTCATCCTCAAGGCTACTGAACATCTCCCTCTGCCTTTTCTGAAATCCCTCCATGATCTCGTTCTTGTGTTTTTCGTATTCCTTAGATTCGAACACCTTTGGTATATCCACCCTCAGCGTCTTCACGAGCTCATCCATTTCCTTCTGGAAGACTACAGCCTGGCCTGGTCCCAGGGAAATGGCCATGGACGCGTCCGGTTCCCTGAAATTATAAACATAGCACCAGTCCAGAGGTACTGGCTTGATGAGAGACTGCTTTTTGAGGATTGCCTTTATTGTGGACATCTTCCCTGTACCGTTTTCTCCCAGCAGAAAGATGTTGAACCCAGTACTGTCAAAGCTCAGGCCGAAGTCGATGGAATTCAACGCCCTCGCCTGACCTATGGTCCCTTCCAGAAACGGGAGATCGTCCGTCGTTTCAAACTGGAGTATGTTTTCGTCGCAACACCTGTAAAGCTCATCCTCACCGAGACGCTTCATCACTTACCTCCATTTTTTCTTTCACACTCACGCCCTGGGATGATGTTCACGGTAGACCTTCTTCACCCTGTCCATCGTAACCTTCGTATATATCTGGGTTGTAGATATATCAGAATGCCCCAGCATCTTCTGAAGGGACCTGAGGTCAGCCCCCCCTTCAAGGAGATGAGTGGCAAAGCTGTGGCGCATCATGTGGGGAGAGAGGTCCATGCCGAGCTGCTTGCCGTAAGCCTTGATGGTCTGCCAAAACCTCTGACGCGTCATGGGCATGCCCCTCCCTGTCAGAAACAGGTATTCAGAAAAGCCCCTCTTAAGGAGGGCAGGCCTGAAATCCGCAACGTATCCCTTAACCCTTTCCATGGCTCGCTGACTCATGGGGACGACCCTCTCTTTCGATCCCTTGCCCATGACCCTGATGAACCCTCCTCCGAAATTGATATCTTCCACCCTGAGCCTCACCAGTTCGCTCACACGGAGTCCGGATGAATAGAGGAGTTCGAGCATGGCTGCATTCCTGAAAAGCAACGCCCTGTTCAGCGATCCCTTGCCCGGCACACCCGATTTCCGCGGAGCGGAAAGGATTTCCTTCACTTGGTCAAGACTCAATGCCTTCGGCAGCCTCTCCCACTTCCTTGGCGACTGGAGATTTTCAGCAGGATCTTCACCGATGATCTTCTCGATGAGCAGGAACTTGCAGAAGCCTTTCAACGAGGAGATGAACCTGCATATACTCGAGACCGAATAAGCCTCGTCTCTCATCCTGTCCAAGAAGTCGGTTACATCGGCCCTGGAGAAAGCCTCCAGACCCTTACCCCTCAAAGCAAGAAACTCCCCGAACATCTCGAGATCCGATCGATAAGACTGGAGCGTATTCTTCGCCAGCCCTTTTTCAACAGAAAGATAGTTGAGAAAGTCCCTAACTATGTCAGCAGACAAGATGTTCCTCGATCCCTGTTGACTGTTTCAGCCGGCAATAAAGGATGTCGGCAATCCTCATCAGGTTAACCGTATCCTCTTTGTTGTAGCTCATTAACAGCCTCCTGGCTTCCCTGTTCCCTCTCCTGGACAGCTCCCATAATTTCACGGCATCGTAGCCGTCCATTCCTTTCACGTCTTCGTTACGTTCTATGTTGAAGAGCGCTTCGATCTTCTTCAGACCCCCGTTGATCCCCAGCCTCTTCGCCGCAAAACAGAGGTCGAAGTGGGGGATGTCAAACCTGACGCTTGGGAATGTCCGCTGAAGGAAAGGAATGTCAAAGGAAGCGCCATAAAAAGTGACGAGACATTTGTACCCGGAGAGTTCCCTGCTCAGGTTCTCAACGGTCAGGTTTTCGCCCGCGACAAGGCATCTCCAGTCATATCCGTCATAGAGACCTACCATAGTTACATAGCCTCCCCTGCCGGGCAGAAGGCCGTTGGTCTCTATGTCGAGGCAGAGCGCATCTCCTCTGAAGATATCAAAGAGCCTCCAGTGCTCACGCCTCTTCACCGTCTTTGCGAAGAATGTGGCATCTCTCTGCTCCAGCTTGCGGCAGGCGGTTGAAAGAGACCAGTCAAAAGAGGCTTTCCTGTCAGGGCTGATGAACCTTATCTCTCCGGTCTCTATGAAATCGTCCCATGTGAGGATGCCGTCCCTCCAGAGTCTTCTCTCCATCTTTTCGCCGATCCCGTTGAGAATGCTGAAAGTATTTCTGATCATCAAAAATTTCCCTTTTGCCTTATTTATTATACCTATTACACCTTCCCTATACAATATAACTCGGTATCCTTCCGGGGAGCTGCTCTACACATCATAAAGCCGTCTCATCTCGTCGGTATATCTTCCGTCCTCTCCGTAGATGAACAACGGTTTCTCCACTCTCAGTCCCGCCCTGCCTCCCTTTGCCGCTTCCACAAGTACCATCTTGGCTTCCGAGGAGATATTGGAATGAACGAACCTCAGACGTTTGATCTCCATCGCCTTTTCCTTCAGTGCCGCTGAAAGCTCTGCAAGTCTTCCGGGGTGATGGATGAGGAAGAACCTGCCCTTCGGCTTGAGGAGATAAGACGCCGCCCTCACCAGTTCGGGGAGTTTCAGTTTTATCTCATGCCTTGCGATCGCCTTTTCCGCTTCGGCGCTTACAAGGCCGGACCTCTCTTTCCTGAAGGGAGGGTTCGAGACAGCGATCTCGAAAGAGCCCTCCTCGAAAGACATGGAACCGGCCCCTATTTCCCTTACGTCAGCCTTAAGCACCTTCACCCTCCCCTCCATGTTATTGAGGGAGATGTTTCTTTCACCCGCCCTCGCAAGACTGTCCTGGAGTTCGTATAGCGAGACCCTTGCCTGAGGGTATTTCTCAGCAAGGAGGAGCCCGATTATCCCTGAGCCTGCGCCAAGGTCTGCAATGCGCCTGACAAAAGGCGTGTTTACAAAATGATAAAGCAAGAGCGCATCCACCGAAAACCTATAGCCGTTTTTCGGCTGGCAGATCCTGATATTCCGGATGTAGTCAAGGGTGATCTTCATAACATTTATCATAACAGAACAGCCTCGTTCTTATGCGCCGCGGGCTTCGCGATCAGGGCAGAGGCTTCCGCTTCTTATCAGACAGGCCGCGTTTTGTTATAATAAAAAAGATATTTATTAAAAAACCCTGCTCCGATGAATGGCATTGTGCTTAGCGCGTCATCGGCCAAGAGGAGGATCATGGAAGAGGTGTTGGCTAGAGGTCCCAACTTTATTTATGCAAGGGAGTTTATATTGAAAGAGTATGGGAAAGAGATGTGGGATAGGATACTGGGTTCTTTAACTCCTTCCGAACGCGAGATATGGGAGGGCCCTCCTCTGGCCTATGACAGTTACCCGTTCACAGCATTCAAATCAATGGTATCAGCGCTGTCAAGGGAACTGGGCACCCCCCGGGACACCGAGACCGCCAGACTGTACGAATACATTGCAGATCGCAGCCTCAACGTGCTTTACAAGGTTTTCTTTAGGTTTGCAAACCCGTCCTTTGTCATCAAGAACTACCCAAGGCTATGGGACCGTTTTTTCAACACGGGAAAGGTTGGGGTGCCTGTGGCGGAAAAGGGGCATGCGATCGTCAGGTTTACCCTGCCCGAGGTCTTCATGGACTGGCTCCCGCCAGCCTGCCTGGGTTACTCAAAGAAGGCTGTTGAGATGGCCGGTGGAAAGAACCTGACCATGAAGCAGATAAGCAGATCCGTCCTGCCCGACAAGTCATGGGAGATCACCTACGAGCTAACCTGGAATGAATAAGACATTTCTGAGGCAGGCTATCTGTTGATTTTCTCAAGAAGTTGTGTCAGGTCCGTCATCCTGTCAATGAGATAATCCGCATGGGAGATGACATCCCTCTGTCTGTAACCGTAGGTAACCGCGACGGTCGTAATGCCTGCCGCCTTTCCCGCATCAACGTCATAATTGCTGTCTCCGACAATCATTGCTTCATCGGGACGTATCCGAAGGTCTGAGAGGACTTTAAGGACAGGAAGCGGAGAAGGCTTCTTCTCGGGCGTGGTATCGCTGCCCAATACGACAATAAAGTATTTTGACAGTCCGAGACCATGCAATACCTTTTTCGAAAGGGATTCCATCTTGTTTGAGATGACCGCCTTTTCAAACGCCCCGAGCTGCTCCAGCGTCTCCCTCACCCCCGGATACTCTCTGGTGTAATCAAGGATGTGCTCCGAATAGTATTCAAGAAACCTGCTCTTCACATCGGCCCGGATATCAAGAAGACGCTGCGGACTACCGGAAAATTCAGCCGCTGCTGCAGGGAGGATTCCGCTCCCACGCTGGTCAACTATCTTCTCTATGAGGCGGCTTATCCCCTCCCCGATCATCTGTATTGTATCCACCACGGAAAGAGGCTCAAGAGAATAAGGCTCCAGGGCATAGTTCAGGGCATTCGTGATATCAACGCTTGAGTCGACAAGGGTGCCGTCAAGATCAAAGATGACGAGCCGTATTGGCATAAGGGAAATATCCTCCAGTTACTCTTTGAAAAGCCAGGTGGAGAGATACCTCTCGCCGGTGTCGGGAAGTACCACGACGATGAGTTTCCCAAGATTCTCATCCCGTTCCGCGACCTTGAGAGCGGCCCAGAGAGCAGCTCCGCTCGATATACCTCCGAGTATTCCTTCCTCCTTAGCCAGACGCCTTGCAGCGATCCCGGCGTTTTCATCCGAAACTGCAATTATCTCATCGATCATCTTCGTATTAAGCACATCAGGAACAAAACCGGCACCGATACCCTGTATCTTATGCGGCCCGGGATTTCCTCCTGACAGGACAGGAGAGCCCTCCGGTTCCACCGCGACGGCCATGAAACTCCCTTTTCTCCTCTTGATCACCTCGGAGACCCCTGTTAAAGTCCCTCCAGTTCCGACGCCCGAAACGAGAATATCGACTCTGCCGTCTGTATCATCCCATATCTCCTCAGCGGTTGTCTTCCGATGAATTTCAGGGTTCGCTGGATTCCTGAACTGCTGGGGCATATAGGCATTGCGCATCGTACTTGCAAGCTCTTCCGCCTTCCTTATTGCGCCCTTCATGCCCTCTGCACCAGGAGTCAGAACAAGCTCGGCCCCGAAGATCTGGAACAGCTGCCTTCTTTCAATGCTCATGGTCTCCGGCATTGTGAGGATAAGCTTATACCCTTTTGCAGCCGCGACAAAGGCGAGGGCGATTCCCGTGTTCCCGCTGGTGGGTTCGATTATGACCGAATCCTCTTTCAAAAGGCCTTTCCTCTCGGCGTCCTCTATCATAGCCACGCCAATTCGGTCTTTTACGCTGGACAAAGGATTGAACGATTCAAGTTTTGCAAGCACTGTTGCCTTCATTCCAGTAGTTACCTTGTTCAATTTCACCAGGGGGGTATTTCCGACAGTCTCGGTGATGCTCTCGAATATCCTCGCCATGTGAGCCTCCGCTTTTTGCCTCCTATTATAAACTTTCAGTCAACATCTGAGAATCCCTTTCTCTTCATGCCCGGCTGGCGAAGAACCTTCCTATGCTACGGCAACTGTCTGACGGAGCGGCAGCACAGTTCCTTCCCGCATCTCAAGATAAAGGCCGATGTATCCCTCGTCCGTATAGTCAAAAATGACTTTCTCTCTGACAAGTTCGGAAACAGTATACGCGAGATCGTCGAGTTTTTCCCTCAGCTCTTCCGGCGTTCTCTCCTTGACTCCGTAAAGCTCGAGGATATCTATAATCTCCTCCGGTTCGCCGGTATTATAGGATTCAAGCAAGACCCGTCCCGAATATTCAGTCCCTTCGTTCCGGAACCTTTTCATTGCATTATTGATTTGATGTCTCAGTCTTTCGAGACAAAGTCCGTAAATCTTTACTCCTTCCATCTGCGTCTCCTTCCTGTGGCAGTCGCCGTTAATACAACGTATCCAGAAATTTCAGCAATCTCCATGCCAGGCAGAAACCCTCTTCAAATGCGCCTCTGTATTTCATCCGTGCTCTTTGTTGATTATTTAATAGTCATGCTGTATAGTATTGATACAGGGCCGGAAGATGGAAAAGCTCATCCTGCTTTCCAAGGATAATTCACTAAGGAGGGAGATAGCGGATGCGATGCCGAAGGGATTCACCCTTGCGGCTGATGTTTACCGGAAGCATTCGATTATCTTTTTCGACATCGATACTATGCAGCCCGGCTCCATACGCGAACTCAGCGAGAGAGACTTCGTAATTGCCGTCACGAAACAAAAGAGAACCGAACCGGTCATGGAAGCAGCGACATTCGGGGCTTATGAGACAGTCCGGCGGCCACTCAAGAGGGAGAACATATCCGAGCTTCTTCATGAGATAGCGGAATTCAGGAGGGAGATAGGCAGCTTCGTTCCTGTTACCAGCCCCCCTCCATCTGCCGCAACCTGCGCCATAGTAGGACATTCCCAGGCGGTTATGGACGTATGCAAGAGACTCGCACGCCTCTCACAGGTCGACGTTCCCGTGCTTATCACGGGTGAAACAGGAACGGGAAAAGAGCTTATCGCTGAATCCATTGCACAGCTCTCTTCCCGCTTCGGTAAACCCTTTGTGGTCGTTAACTGTGCTGCTGTTCCCGAAACTCTTCTTGAATCCGAACTCTTCGGATTTGAGAAGGGCTCCTTCACCGGAGCATTTGCTTCCAAGGAAGGGATGCTGAAGATCGCCGACGAAGGATGCGTATTCTTCGATGAAGTGGGGGAACTGCCTCTCTCCCTGCAGGGGAAACTCCTCCGCTTTCTCCAGACCCAGACTTTTTATCCTATAGGAAGCACAAAAGAGGTCCAGGTCAATGTGAGGGTTATATCCGCAACAAACAGAGACCTCTCCGCAATGGTAAAAGAAGGACACTTCAGGGAGGACCTTTATCACAGGCTGCGTGTCACTTCGATCCACATCCCCCCGCTTCGCGAACGGAAAAAAGACATACCCCCTCTTGTCAACTTCTTTATCAACAGGTATAAACATACCGCGCCGAGACAGATCAAGGGCGTTACAAAGGAATTCTTGAAAAAGATGGTTTCCCATGATTGGCCGGGCAATATCCGCGAACTTGAAAATGCCATCCGTTCCGCCCTCGCACTTAGTAAGGCCCATTACCTCACTACCCATGAACTGAAGGAGCTCGGCAGCCATCCACCTATAAAGAAGGCGGCGTCTTCAGAAACCCTTTCCTCCGCGCTGATCCCTATTCTCAGGGAAGCTCTCGAAAGGAAGGACAGGGATATCTATGAGAAGACCCTGCGGGAAGTTGACAGGGTTATGCTTGACTATGTGTTGTCTTATACGAAAGAGAACCAGTCACTCGCAGCACGCCTTCTTGGCATCAACCGCCTCACTCTCAGGAAGAAACTCGGCTTATTGCGGTGAGCCTTCCCGTTCCGGCGCGAGCTGTTAGAACCATACTCTGAAAAGAAACTGCAACTAAGAAAATCCCCGGCAAGATGAAAGAACCGGAGCCGGCTTAAGTCGGGATTAGCGGACAGGAGACCTGAAACATCATGATAGGGAGAGGCGTACGAAAAAAAGTGGTGCTTGCTTCCTCTTTTTTCTCAGCGGTCTTTACATCTTGAGACATACAGCCTGAGACCTTTACGCCCGTACTTTACGTCCTGAGACTTTACAACCTTTCTGCTGAGTAATTCAGAGGAGCAAGACCACCACTTCCGCTTACTCATTCTCTAGTTTCCTTATACTCCTTTTTGGGATGATTGTCAAGTCCTTTTTTGGGGAAACGTTCCAAGCAGGCGAGAAGATCTCAAGGATAATGCGATGAAAGCGATGGCAAGCCTGTGCCGGAACAGGCCAGAACCCGTTTATCTTGAGCCTTTCTTCTCCGCCACCTGCACCCTTATTGTCGCCCTCTCGATGGCGGCCATAGCCCTGGCAAAATCTATCTTTTCCATCTGTTTGAGTCTCTCTTCGGCACGCTTCATGGCTGCCTTCGCCCTTTCAACATCGATATCCTCTGCCCTTTCCGAACTTTCGGCCAGGATCGTGGCTTTTTCCGGTCCAACCTCAGCATACCCGCCACTTACAAAGAAATACCCCACCTCACCACCTTTCCTGTAGGTGAGCATACCAACCCTGAGGGTTGTAAGGAAAGGAGCATGGCCGGGCAACACCCCGAACTCCCCCTCGCTCCCTGTTGCGGTAAATTCATCCACGTCGCTACTGAAAACCAGCCCATAGGGCGTAACGATTTCCAATCTCAAACTATTTTCCACTCTAAACCCTCATCCTTTGCTCTCAAAATGCAGCGCCGATTCTATCTTGACCAGCCAAGCTTCCTCGCCTTTTCCTCGGCCTCTTCGATGGTCCCTACCATATAGAATGCCTGTTCAGGCATATCATCATACTCGCCGTCTGCAACCGCCTTGAACCCTTTTATTGTGTCGGCAAGCTTCACATATTTGCCGGGCGTCCCGGTAAAAGCCTCCGCAACGTGGAACGGCTGGCTCAGGAACCTCTGTATCTTCCTGGCCCTTGCAACGACGAGCTTGTCGTCTTCTGAAAGTTCTTCCATTCCGAGGATCGCGATAATGTCCTGCAGCTCTTTGTACCTTTGGAGTATCATCTGGACCTTTCTCGCAACTGCGTAATGCTCATCGCCGATGACCTTCGGGTCGAGAATCCGCGAGGTGGAATCCAGAGGGTCCACAGCCGGGTAGATCCCGAGCTCGGCTATCTGCCGCGAAAGAACAACAGTTCCATCGAGATGGGTGAATGCGGTAGCAACCGCTGGATCAGTAAGGTCATCCGCAGGGACGTAGATCGCCTGCATGGAGGTGATAGCACCCTTCTTTGTGGTCGTGATCCTCTCCTGCAGTATGCCCATCTCCGTCCCCAGGGTGGGCTGGTATCCGACCGCAGAGGGCATCCTGCCGAGCAGCGCGGAGACCTCGGAACCCGCCAGGGTATATCTGAAGATATTGTCTATGAAGATAAGGACGTCCTGACCCTGATCCCTGAAGTACTCGGCGGCAGTGAGCGCGGTGAGTGCAACCCTTGCCCTTGCTCCGGGGGGCTCGTTCATCTGACCGTATATGAGGGCTGTTTTGTTAAGAACGCCCGATTCCTTCATCTCAAGGTAGAGGTCATTGCCTTCCCTCGTCCTCTCCCCGACTCCTGCAAAGACGGAAACACCGCCATGAACCATCGCGATGTTATGTATCATCTCCATGATAACCACTGTCTTGCCGACGCCCGCGCCTCCGAACATCCCCATCTTGCCGCCCTTCACAAAGGGAACCAGCAGGTCGAACACCTTAACGCCGGTCTCAAAGACCTGTGTCACGGGCACCTGTTCGACGAATTCGGGGGCGGGTCTGTGTATCGGCAATCTGTCCTTTGCCTCGATGGGGCCGAGCTTGTCGTACGGTTCACCCGTCACGTTCATGATCCTGCCGAGGATACCTTCTCCTACGGGCACGGCTATGGGCCTGCCGGTATCAACAGCCTTCATCCCCCTCACCACTCCGTCCGTGGTGGACATGGCGATAGTCCTCACCTTGCTATCCCCAAGGTGTGCCGCAACCTCAAGGGTTAGATTGAGGTCGGGGATACCCTTCGCTGTATCGGCCTTCTGCTCTATCTTAAGCGCGCTGAGTATCTCCGGCAGCTTCTCCTCGAACTCCACATCCACGACCGCACCGATTACCTGGACAACTTTTCCTTCGTTCATATATAAACCTCCATTAAACTATTCTTAGTTACTCGTCACGCGTTACACGCTATTTCAATGCCTCTACACCGCCGACGATATCCATGAGCTCCTTCGTAATCGAAGCCTGTCTTGCCTTGTTATACTGGAGCGTCAGATTGTCGATCATCTCATTGGCGTTCTTCGTCGCGTTCTCCATGGCGGTCATCCTCGCTGCCTCCTCAGATGCCTGTGACTCGAGGAGCGCTCTGTATATCTGTATCTCGACATTCTTCGGCAGGAGCACATTGAATATCTCTTCCTGTGACGGCTCATATAGGAAATCCAGGGCAGGCTCCGCACCCCCCTCCTCCTCCATGGAAACGAGAGGAAGGAGTCTCACGACCGAGACTTGCTGGGCGATAACAGACCTGAACTCGTTATAGATGAGGACGACCTCGTCTATCTCCTCATTAATGTAGTTTCCTATGATGTCACTTGCCACTTCCTGTGCATGAGGGTAGGTTACCCTGCCCGAGAGGCCCGTCCATGACTTACGCAGAGGGATGTTTCTCCGTTTAAAGTAATCCGCGGCCTTCTTGCCGATGGTACTGATTACCACTTCGAAGTTGTCCTTTTCGAGGTTCGCAATGAACCTCGCAGCGGTCTTCAGGATATTGGAATTGAAGGCCCCGCAAAGACCCCTGTCGCTCGTGATAACGAGAACCTCGACGGTCTTTCTGGGCCTGAAGGCAAGAAGTGGATGAAGCGCGCTTTCCGAACCCTTTGCGAGATTCCGAAGCACCGCCATCATCTTCTCTGCATAGGGTCTCATCTCAAACATCCTTGTCTGGGATTTCCTGAGCTTCGCCGCGGCCACCATCTTCATGGCCTTCGTGATCTGGCGGGTGTTATTAACCGCCTTTATCCGTCTCTTTATGTCCCTCAACGTCGCCATTCATTCACCTGTCAGGCATGGAATACCTTCTTGAATTCCTCGATGGCGCTGCTTATCTTTGCCTTCAGGTCATCATCGATGACCTTCTTTTCCTTGAGCTCGGTCTTGAGGGATTCCTTGCTCTCCCTCAGGAACCTCAGGAACGCCGACTCGAACTTGCTTATCGACTCCACAGGAAGGTCGTCGAGATAACCGTTTGCGCCGGCAAACAGGACCATGATCTGTTCCTCAACAGGGAGAGGCGTGTACTGGCCCTGCTTCAGAAGCTCAACCATGCGCTTTCCACGCTCGATCTGCGCCAGGGTTGCCTTGTCCAGGTCCGAACCGAACTGGGCAAAAGCCGCAAGCTCCCGGAACTGCGCAAGGTCAAGTCTCAATGTGCCCGCGACCTGCTTCATCGCCTTTGTCTGGGCAGCGCCCCCGACACGACTGACGGAAAGACCGACGTTCACAGCTGGTCTCACGCCTGCATAGAAGAGCTCTGGCTCAAGGTATATCTGTCCATCTGTAATGGAGATGACGTTTGTAGGGATGTATCCGGACACGTCGCCTGCCTGCGTCTCGATTATGGGGAGTGCGGTAAGGGAGCCTCCTCCCAGATCCTTCGAAAGCTTGGCGGCTCTTTCAAGGAGCCTTGAATGGAGGTAGAAGACGTCACCGGGATATGCCTCTCGTCCGGGAGGACGCCTGAGGAGGAGGGAAAGCTGCCTGTAAGAAGCAGCCTGCTTGCTGAGGTCGTCATATATGATAAGCGCATGTCTTCCGTTGTCCCTGAAGTATTCTCCGATGGCGCAGCCGGTAAAAGGGGCGATAAACTGAAGAGGAGCTGGCTCACTGGCGGTGGAGGAAACCACGATTGTATGCGCCATTGCTCCGAAATCCTCAAGGGTCTTGACTACACGGGCGATATTGGAACGTTTCTGTCCCACCGCCACGTAGATGCAGATGACGTCTCCGCCCTTCTGGTTGATAATGGCGTCCAGACCGATGGCCGTCTTACCCGTCTGGCGGTCCCCGATGATTAGTTCTCTTTGCCCCCTCCCGATAGGTATCATGGAATCGATGGCCTTGAGTCCTGTCTGCAGGGGCTCTCTCACCGGCTGCCTGTCGACAATGCCGGGTGCAACGATGTCCACCATCTTCGTTTCGGTTGCATTAATCGGACCCTTTCCGTCGATGGGCTGCCCTATGGCGTTCACGACTCTGCCTATGATGGCGTCACCCACGGGTACGGACATGATCCTGCCGGTGCGCTTCACGATATCCCCCTCCTTGATGAGGGAGTCCTCTCCAAAGAGAACGGCTCCTACCACGTCTTCTTCGAGGTTCAGGGCCATACCGAACACCCCGCTGGGGAATTCAAGAAGCTCGGACGCCATGCATTTCTCGAGACCGTAGACCCTGGCGATGCCATCGCCGACGGAGATCACGGTTCCGATCTCGCTCACATCAACCTTTTTCTCGAAGTCGGCTATCTGTTTCCTTAACAGCTCACTTATCTCTGAAACATTAATCTCCATGGATCACCCCTCTTTTGTTAAATAACCAAGTTTCAATAACCGGAGTTTGGAATTCAGGATCTGATTACTGGTCATTTGATTAACTCATCTTTCAAAAGTCGCAGCTGGCCTCTTATGCTGCTGTCATACATGGTGCTGCCCACCTTTACCAGAACACCACCGAGAAGAGAAGGATCGACCACATACTCGATGTCCACATCCCTCCCCGTCAGCCTTTTAAGGGAGGATTTCAGAACTTCGTCGTATTTCCCGTCCGTAGCCACGGGGGTCGCGACCGTCGCCCTTGTCCTTTTCTTCTTTTCGAGGTACATGGCGTTCGCAAGCTGTATCAACTCGGGGAGCGAAGATATAACGTTCTGCCCGGAGAGATATAGAACAAGCCTCACCGTGCTGTCGGAGATATTAAGCCCGGCCGACAGCGATTTCATCACCTTCGCCCGATCCTCAGGCGTGAACAGGGGGTTTTCGAGAAGTCCCCTGAACTCCCTGCTCTTCTGCATTACCTCCTTCACTGTTAGGAGTTCATCCAGAGCCTTCGGTATAGCGTCAATGCCAACGGCATTGAGGAACATCTTGGCGTATCTCCTCACAGCCTGCCCGCGCTTCAATTCTTTGTCTCCATTCTTTTAAGGGATTCTTCGATGAGTCTGACCTGTTCCTCTTTCGTTAGCTTTTCCCTCAGTTTCCTTTCGGCAAGCTCCAAGGCGATCTCGACTGCCTCGGCCTTTATCGATTCCCTTGCGAGCCTAAGCTCATAGTCGATATTGTTTTTTGCCTGCTCGAGGATTTTTTCGCGCATCTGTTCACCGCTTCTGACGAGGAGGTCCTGCTCGGTCTCGCCCGACCGCTGCGCCCGAGCAAGAATTTCTTCGATCTCCCTGTCCTTGAGCTTAAGTCTCTCCTCAACATCGGCAAGGGCTTTTTCCGCAAGCTCCCTTGCCTCTTTTGCTTCCTTCAGGGTCTTCTCGATAAGCTCGGTCCTCTTCCTCAGGAATTCCTTTAGTGGCTTATTCAGGAACTTGACAAGGATGACCACGAGGATTGCAAAATTGAGTATCCTCCAGAGCCATTCCTTCCACTGCGCTCCGTGGGCGGCCTCTTCAGCCCCGAAGGCGAGAGAAAGAAGCGCAATGTTAGAAATAAATAGTGCAAGGAGAGAAATGCAACCTGCCTGCCGGCAGGCATGGCGCGTAACGCGCAACACGTCATGTGATTTCCACCTTCCGGCTATCGACTTCCGGCCTTCAACTGTTCTCATACCCCTGCCAGCTTCTTCACGATCTCTTCTGAGAACTTCTCCACGTCGGAGCGCATTTTCTGCCTGGCCTCTTCGGCCTCTGCCTTCAACTCCATCCTCGCCTTCGCAATAAGTTCCTGTGCATCTTTGTTCGCACCTTCCAGTATCTCCTTCTGCCTGCCCATGCCATCTTTTCTCAAACTTTCGAATATTTCGTTCGCCTTGTTTCTTGCCTCTTTGAGTTCATGGTTCATTGAGGCCAGGGCTTCTTCCTTTTTCCTGTTCATCTCCTTCGCGGCATTAAGAGAGCCTTTGACGGATTCCTCCCTCTCGTTAAAGAGCCTTATGAGAGGCTTAAATAGTATTATATTGAGGACATAGAGCAGAACGAGAAAGTTCAGAAGCAGGACCAAGAACCATTTATTGAGCTCTAACATCTCGGCATTTCCCTCCTTCAAAGCATGAGCCTAAGCAGGTTATCACAGGAGTAAAAACCTTGTCAAGGAGCAACAATGCACTTGCGTGAATATGTTCTGTCGACTCTGAGGCCGCAAAACCCTTGATAATAGCCATTCTGTGAAATTATAAATGGAATCTAACTACTAATTAAAATTTTTAATGCTCATGTGCTACGATAAGTGAGGGCGAATTCATGTTTTTTCATAAACTCGAACAGCTATACCGGCAGCTCCTTGGCAGAAGCATAATGGACCGCTCCACTCCGCAGGGCCCGAAGGTCCTTTTTGGTGGAAGAGAACTGCTCAACTTCGCCTCTAACGATTATCTCGGCCTGGCGAACCACCCCGAAATTGTAAGGGCGGCAGCGGATTCTCTAAGGGAATTCGGTTTCGGTAGCGGCGCCTCACGACTTATGGGCGGAGGGAGTATCCTTCACGGGGATCTTGAGCATAAGATCGCGCAGCTCAAGGGGACAGATGCTGCCCTCATCTTCAGCTCCGGGTATGCGGCCAA
>CAYYWY010000006.1:34980-99749 GCA_964475485.1 uncultured Nitrospiraceae bacterium
GTAATCCCTTCCATAGCAGGGGAAGGAGATGTGATCTTCAGCGACGAACTGAACCACGCAAGCATCATTGACGGTTGCAGGCTGAGCAGGGCGGCTACAACAGTTTACAGGCACTGCGATGTGGGGCATCTCGCTGAGCTGATGAAGAAGGAAAATGGTAGGAGAAAGATCGTTGTTACCGACACTGTCTTCAGCATGGACGGCGGCATCGCTCCCTTGAGGCAGATATACGACATTTGTTCTTCGCTCAACTCCGAAGTCGAAACTGCGAACTCCGTGCTGTTTTACATGGATGACGCCCATGGGACGGGCGTGCTCGGCGGCGGCAGGGGAGCGCTTGCGCATTTCGGCATAGCACCCGAACCCTGGATAGTCCAGATGGGAACACTCTCAAAGGCCCTCGGCTCTTTCGGCTCCTTTGTCGCAGGCAGCAGGGATGTCATTGAATGGATAATTAATACCGCAAGAAGCTTTGTCTTTTCGACCGCGCTGCCCGCATGCGCTGTTGCCGCGGCAGCAAAGTCCCTGGAGATGATGGAGAATTTACCGGACCTGGTGCAAAGACTATGGAGGAACCGCGGAACACTCGTAAATGCCCTAAAAGAAATGGGCTACGACACAGGCGAGAGTGAAACGCCCATCATCCCTCTGAGAACGAAAAGCATCGAAGATGCTTTGGCCCTTTCCCGGCATCTCGATAAGAGAGGTATCTACGCCCCTGCCATAAGACCTCCCACCGTGAAGGTGCCTAGGGTGAGGATAACCGTCACCGCTGCACATTCTGATGAGGATCTCGGGACCCTTGTGGATGTGCTGGCAGAGATTCGGACCCGGGGCGTTTAAAACAGTGGGTGGCGGCTGGTAAGGTCCTCCTGCCGCCACGCCTTCCGTTACTTCAGTGGCTTCGAGAAGACATAATCGGAATCCTTTACCGCTGTGTGGCATGCGAAGCAATCAGCCTTCACGTCCTTCTCGATCATCTTCCCGTCAGGAGCAAATGCAGCAAACTTCCATCCACCGGTGTCCTTTGCTGTCTTGTCCTTCTGCATATATGTATGGAAGAGCTTTTTCCCTTCATTCATTGCGCCCTCCGGGGTTGTCACGACCTCATACACGGCGCCGACGATGACGGCCCCCTCCGGATAAGCCTCACCTTTCTTAAAGGCTTCCAGACCTTTCTTATTCATATAGAAGTGGTGTATTCCGAAGAGAGGGCTCTTCTTGTCGGGGATGATGAGCGAGCCTACATGTTTGTAGCTCTCCCAGTCCTTCGGGAGCGATAATCCGTGCTGTGCCCCGGCCATAGCCACTGTTGCGACCATTAACACCGCCACAGCCAATAAAGTGATCTTTTTCATTTTCTCCTCCTTTAATTCTGTGACTGGCAGGCGCAGCCTGCACCTTATCCATTGTCCAGGCATTTCTTACAGGTGGATATGCCTAAAACACTATAGGGCGGACACCATCCAATAAGCCCTGTGAGCAGGGGCACGACGCCGAGATACCCCACTTTGTCCCGCCGATCAGGGAGAACGAGAGGCCCGCCAGCCCTATAAGGATTCTGATAACCCTGTCGATTGTGCCCACGTTCCTTTTCATTTTCCTTTACCTTACCTCCTTGTGTGGTTTGATTGTTCATATGAACTAAGCATAGAGGCAAAACGGGGGAATGTATGTGACTTTGTCACAAAGGAGGGAATTTAAGTCTTTGAAAACTGAATGAGATTTCTCGAAAGGATTACTTTGCCCTCTCTCTCGAAATCCTTCAGCAACCTGCTCACTACTTCCCGCGATGTGCCTAAATCATCGGCTATCTTCTGGTGCGTTGTGATAAGCTTCCCGTTATCTGATTTATCCCCAATATAATCGAGCAATCTTATGTCCATTCTCCCGAAAGCGACCTCTTCGACTAGGGTCATTACCGATGTCAGTCTTTTACCGAGAAGGTTGAAGACAAAATCTCGCATGGTCTCGTATTTTGCAATGAACCTCCGGAATTCCCCAGCCGGCACGAGCATCATCCCACCTCCACGGGTTGCCGAAGCATTGGCAGGGTATGACATACCCGACAGTATGCACGCTGCATTGAGGATGCACGTCTCTCCCCTCCCTATCTCGTAGAGTGTTATCTCCCTTCCGCTTTCCCCCATCTTATAAACACGTATCTCTCCTGACAATATAAAGGCAATAGAGGAACAGGCGTCACCTTCCGAATAGACAAGCATATCTGCCGGAAAGGTCTTGTGATGAGAGACCGACAGGAGTTCAGCAATGAGGTCGGGACTCCGGTGAAAGGGAGGAAAGATTTCCATGAATTCTTTTTCTGAAAGTGTCTTCATGCTTCCTCATTTTCGACAACGAAAAACACTAAAGGCACAAAAAACAACAGTTAAAAGATCTTTTCCTAATTATAAGACAAAACTTCTGTCTTTTCGCGTGCTTCGCTATTTCGCTGTTGAGGTGTCTGCCTCGGTAACCTCTGTGCTCTCTGTGCTTAACGGCATCTTCTGCAGGCGCAAACCATATTCTCCTCCGCCTTTTCAAACGCCTCCCGCCCCTCAATGAATGACAGTCCGGCGATCAGCAGCGCACCGGCTGAGTCGATCCCTCCGATTCCCGTTATCTCATATCCCAGGCTTGCAAGAAGCAAGACGACGGAGAGCTGGATGCGCGTCCTGGTACAGGCCGCATCGGCGAGAATCGCCTCTGAATTAAGCCCTTTATAGAGGCCGGCCTTTTCTCCTGTCAGATCAAGGAATAACGTTGCTGCCATGCCTTATTTTAACAACCATCCCGTTTAAATTTCTTCTTCACCCCGCATGTCCCTTCGTCGCAGCCGGGACAATGACCTTTCTTTTTCCAGATCGAACGGTAAAGAAGATAGAGAGCCCCCGCGATGATCGCTGCCATCAGTACGACATCAATAATTCCCAATTCAAAACCTCCCTGGTGGGGGACGGCATGCCGTCCTCCACGGTCTTTTATCCCAATCCCAGCAACTTTCCGCCCTGGTATATCACAAATGCCACTATCCATGCCAAGACCATCTGGTATCCAAAGGTTATCCCGTACCACTTCCATGTCCCGAACTCCTGCCTCATGGCTATGGCAACCACAACGCACGGCATGTAGAGGAGCACAAAGGTAATAAAGGCATAGGCAGTGAGAGGTGTAAACTGGGTTTTAATTACACCCCTGAGAGGAGTTCTTTCCTCTTTTTCTTCGGTAGATTCCTCGCTGCTCAGGCTTGCTATACCGAAGGTGGAGATTACATTCGCAACGGCATCCCTGGCAGCGATTGCAAACGATGTCCCCATCTCTTTTAAATCATCCGCCAATGTCGGCTGCTCTGTCCTTTCAGCCTCTGCCTTCTGAACATAAATCTCTCCCATTGTGCCGACTACTATCTCTTTTGCAATCAACCCGGATATGAGCGACGAGGCTGCCTCCCAGTTTCCGAAACCGAGAGGCTCTAATATTGGTGCAATCACCTGTCCCATTTTTCCGAGATAAGAGTCCTTCTTGTTTTCTACACCCCATGGGAGATTAAGAAGAAACCATACCAGTATAGAGACCGCAAGTATATATGTTCCCGCCTTAATGAGAAAGTGTTTTCCCTTTTCCCATGTGTGTATCATAAGACTCCTGAACGAAGGCATTCTATATGGAGGAAGTTCCATTATGAACATGGGAGATTCTCCTTTAAAAAGGGTTCTCTTGAAGATAATACCCATTAACACCGCAAGCGCGATTCCCATCACATACAAGGACCATAGAATTGTTCCCGCGTATGCAGTGAAGAAAGCTCCGATAAAGACTACATAAACAGGAAGCCTTGCACCGCAGGACATCAGCGGGATGAGCAATGATGTAAGCGCCTTGTCCCTTGGATTTTCAAGCACCCTTGTTGCATAGACAGCAGGCACATTGCATCCGAATCCGAGAAGCATCGGAATGAACGACTTGCCGTGCAGGCCAATCGCGTGCATGGCCCTGTCCATAACGAAAGCTGCCCTCGCCATATAACCGCTGCCTTCGAGAAAGGTGATGAAGAACATCATCGCGAATATGACAGGCACGAAGACGAGGACAAACCCGACACCGGCGATAATCCCGTCAGTGGCCAGGGATACCGTCCATTCAGGTGCGTGGATGAAGCCGAGTATCGCCTCTGCCAATCTCTTGAAAGGCCCGTTAATCATGGCGTCAAGCCAGTCGGCAAAGGGCGTTGAAACGTCAAAAGTGAACTTGAATACAAGCCACATGGCGGCGAGGAAGATAGGAATGCCTAAAAACCGGTTGAGTACGATCTTATCGATCTTCTCCGTCAATTCTATCTTCCTGATATTGGGTCTCTTCAGGACTTCACGGGTAAGCCCCGAGGCCTGCGCGTACCTTGCATCAGCCATAATCGACTCGATGTCCTCGCCGTGGGCAGCCCGCAGGTGTCTGAGCGTTTCGCCCAGAAGTCCGCTTTCGTCAAGGCCGGTCTTCTCGAGGACGTGGTTGTCGCCCTCCATCAGCTTGAAGGCGAGCCATCTCAAAGGATAGGAGGCCGCGATAGAGGAATGATCTTTCCTGAGATGGTCCTCGATGACGTGAGACGCCGATTCGAGGTCCTCGCCGTAATTGAGCTGCTTAGGCTTGTGAAGCGCGGGATTCTCCGCAACTGCGATTGCCGAGGTCATCAGGTCTTGCAACCCGATCTTCCTCGTTGCAACCGTAGGAACTACCGTGACGCCGAGCACTTTTTCGATAGCCTTTGTGTCGATTCTGTAACCTTTTCTTTCCGCCTCATCATAAATGTTCAGCGCGACGATAACCGGAATTCCAAGCTCCAGAAGCTGGACCGTAAGGTAGAGGTTCCTTTCGAGGTTCGTGGAGTCCACAACATCGATGATTACGTCAGGCTTCTCATGGACGAGGTAATCTCTTGCAATCACCTCCTCCTGCGTGTAAGGACTGAGGCTGTAAGTGCCGGGCAGGTCGACGATCCTTATCCGCTTTCCCCCGAGCTCGAAAAGCGCCTCCTTTTTTTCGACCGTCACTCCCGGCCAGTTGCCCACATGGAGCCTCGTCCCCGCGATAGCGTTGATGAGGGTGGATTTGCCGGAATTAGGGTTGCCGGCCACAGCAACAGTAATAGTCCTTTTTTCGTTACGCGGGCTAAAGCCTGCGGCTACCTTCTCCTTGCCTATGACCGTCTTTCCAAATCCCCCCTCGCCCCCCTTTGCTAAAGGGGCAATGGGGGCCTTATCTGTGCTCTGTATCCTCACTTGATCACCTCCACCGATATCCCCTCCGCTTCTTTTTTTCTGAGAGAAAGATTATAGTTCTTGATCGTAACCTCGATAGGGTCGCCGAGGGGAGCAATTTTGTCGACCTTTACCCTTTCTCCCACAAGCACACCCATATCCATAAGTCTCCTCTTCATGGGTCCAATCGCCCCCATCTTTGTTATCTTCCCTTGTTCGCCTGGTTTTAACATTGCAAGATTCATTCATACCTCCACTGTAGGGGCAGGGGCTTATCCCTGCCCTCCTATTGGGCAACAACAAGGGTTGCCCCTACATTTTTCTCACCATGATCTTCATCGCCATGCCCCGGCCTATTGCAATCCTTGACTCATCCACCTTTAAAAGAAGCGGTCCCCGTCCTTCGTTGTTCAGCATTTCGACCACCCTGCCGACGCGCAGTCCCATGTCCTCTGCGTGGCACAACAGATTCTTGCTGTTCCCATGACTGCAACCCTTTTGTCCCTTTATCTCCACAATTTCAGCCTGTTCACCTCTGCCTAAAAGCCCAAGCGGCGCCATAGCGCTATGCCCTCCTTTTTTATGAGATTCTCTCATTTCTTCCATCCATGTGAATCAAAATCTCCATGCGATACCCGCAAGGATTGAATAATCGGTTTCCGGTTTGTTCAGTCCGCCTTTAAGTCCGAAGTTGATATCAAAATTTTCACTGATCGAATAGATGAGACCGCCGAGGATAAAGGCTGGGTTGGTTTCGACCGTCCTGTCGGTATTTTTCTCTATGCCGATATCGGCAACGAGCGTGAGGTCTTTTACCACCTCAACGGTACCGGCCACCGATGCATGCCAGAGGTTCTTCCTTTCATCGGCCTTGTTCTCATTTCTTATGTATCCGAGGTTCAGATGAAACGCCCATGGGTCAATCTCTTTTGTGGTTAATAAGAATACGCTATAGGTGATCTTCCCGGCGCCCAATCCCTTTCTGTCATTCCCTGTGGGAAGAGTAATCCTTGGCTTCAGGGCAAGGCTGAGACCGTCCTGTTCAAAAAACCTCCACTTCATCTCAACCGACATATCCGAAAGTCCGTTTTCTTTTAAGATCGTCGTGCTGCCGTCCTCCTTTACGCGTATCCATTGGTAGGGCGCGCCGAGCACAATGTCGATCGTATCAGCTATGCCGTAAGAAAGTATCGCTGCGACCTCCGTAGAGTTCTCCGTTGCGCCATCTTCGTCTTTGTGTGCGAATTCGCCGTTAACCTCAAGCTGCCACTTCCCTTTGCCCTGTGTTCCCGTATCATCGGTAATGAGGGGATGTGCCGCAAATCCGGCGGTTGAAAAAATAAATATCGAACAAATCACTCCAAAAACTATCTTCATGCTTCTAATCGTTCACTTCCTCCCTATGATTTTTCTTATTTATCACCCAAGATTTACTGCCCTGCTTAGGCAGTCCTCTGAACGCATAGGTATCCACCCCGCAGCTGCCTCTTCAATTACCTTTGCAAGATATGGTGATAGGACGGCGTCATCGCCGAGAACCACGAAATCAACAAACGGAACAAGGGCGACAGTGCATCCAAATTTCCGTTATTCTTTGAGTTATAGAAATGTATACGGTCAAACCCGAGGCCATCTAATTTGGGATACATTTCAATAAATCTCTTGACGCTGCTTATTACCATTGCCGACATGCTTATTCCTCTCTTTTGAAACAGTTTAACGCCGTCCTATGCCAGGCGTCCGTTCTTCAGGCAATTAAGGCAATCTCTCAATGTGCAGATGCCGCACGAATGATACATGAAAACCGGGATCTGCTTTTTTTGCCATACTCATCGCTTCCTTTCTCGCCTTGTGGGACACCTTGTTGGTGAAAATAACCACGGCATCCACATTTTTTATCTTCGAGGCAATGCCTGTTTCTGATTTGGTATAAACCTTAAGGTCTATGCCCATCCTTTCGGCTTCGCTTATGTAATGCCGTTCAAGCCTGTCCATTCCGCCTATCAACGCGACGCACACATATCCTCCTCAAGCATAATGAGATTCATTTTCATCATGTAGGCCGGAAAAAGGCGGGCCCATTCCCGCCTTCTCTTACCCCTTAATACTTGACCTTTATCCCGTTCATCTCTTCTTTCGTGATCTCCGGCCATCTCTTGAGAGTCCAGTTGCCTACCCAATCCTTGAAGAGCTTAAGGTTCTGCTGTCTCTCTTCCTCAGTCGAGCCGAGATACTGGTACATATTGCCGGGCTTTCCGTCCTTCGTATTCTTGCCGTCGTCGAGCCTTCTCATTACCGCACCGTTGTCTGGCCATCCTACGAAATAGATCAGATAGGTGTAGCTGTCCATTCTCGGCCCCTTGAACATCCCCTCATACTTTCTTTTGTCGGCCTTGAACTCCTCATACTCGGGCGAATCCGGTCCGTGACAGCCCTTGCACTTCGCGTCGAAGAGGGCATTGATGTGAGTCGAGTACCTGACCTCATCGGTGGCATAAGCGCCGAATGGCAACGTCAGGCAAAGCGCCAAGAAAAGCATATAACCGAAAAAGCTCCTCATAGTCTTCCTCCTTGCTCTTTCTCATGCGAATGATAGTCATTATCATCTGCAGTCTAAATTTTTTATTTGCACCTCTTGCACAGGCCGTAAATCTCGAGCTTATGCCTTTTGGGAGTGAAATCGTTCGCCTCGGCGAGCTTAACCTGCAGCTTCTCTATCTTCTCGTCATTCACTTCTATAAACCTCCCGCATTTTAAACAGATGAGATGGTCATGATGCTCATGTCCATATTTTTGTTCGTATCTCGTCTTTTTGTTGCCGATCTTTATTTCATCGGCCAAGCCGGATTCGCACATCAGCTTTATATTGCGATGCACCGTGGCATAGCCTATGGAGGGATATTTTTTTTTCACTATTGCATATAAATCGTCGATCGTCATATGTCCGCCTGCTGAAAGAAAGGTGTCGAGGATCTCTTCGCGCTGCTTTGTGCTGCGCAGTCCTTTCTCCTTCACATAGCTTAAAAAGATTCCTTTAGCTTCGGCCTTTGACATGATAGTTCAATGTTTAATATTGATTATTGTTATCAACAATACCAGAAACCTGAAGTTTTGTCAAGTCCACGGAATTCGCCGCGAAATCCCTCCGGCCTAATCCGTTCCCCAGATTATCCGTCTTGCCTTGAGGAATTCCCTGTTCTTCAGTGATTCGAAGTACATCCTCACGAGCTCCAGGATGTTTCGGTACAGCAGGAAGTTCTTTGAGAGTTCGATAAACAGCTCCTGGTCGTCGAATTCAGAGGCGATCCTGTAAGATCTTTCCCCCTGGATTATATAGTGCTCGAACAAATCCGAACCCGGGACAACGAGACTACCCAAGGTGAATTCCTTACCCCTTATTCTCGAAAGGGCAGCCGGAAACATGCCGAGCATGAAAAGTGTGTAGTCGCCGATATGCTTGTGAACCAGAAATTCTCTTGAAAAGCTCCTTGCACCGAGGAGAACGTCCCCTTCTGAAAGCATGTCGGCGATATCCTCCAGGCGTCTCCCCGACGCATCCCTGATCTTATAGAGGTTCTCCGCATGGATGAATTCGCAGAGGACCTCTTCTTCGAGATACTCTTTGACCCCCGTCTTGTCCGGCGGGTAAATGCTGAAGCCGAAATCGAGGGCCCTTCTGAAAAGCTTCCTTAAAGAATGGTTTCTGTCGAAGCGAGTCTTTCTCACAAACTTCTTTTATATTTTCCTTTAAATATTGCCTGCAAGTCAAGTGGGGGTCCGGCATGTGTTTTCCTTTTGCATCTCGCTAAAACAATGTTATAGTGTTCAGTGAGCGAATCGCAAAAGCAGGGACTTCCTTTTCACTACGGATGGATCATAGTCTTCACAGGGACCCTCTGCATCCTTGCATGCCTCGGCTTCGGACGTTTCGCCCTCGGCATGCTCCTGCCTTCGATGGCATCCACCCTTCACCTGAGCTATTCGCAGATGGGTTTCATCAGCACCGCCAATTTCGTGGGATACCTCAGCTCCGTACTGATAAGCGGCTTTCTGCCCATGAGAGTTGGCGCACGCAGGCTCATTTTCTTTGCGCTCCTCCTTGTGGGAGTCTCGATGATCCTCGTGAGCCGGGCAAAAAGCTTTGAATACGTTCTTGCCCTCTACTTCCTGACCGGTGTCGGGAGCGGGGCATCAAATGTCCCGGTGATGGGCCTCGTATCCCACTGGTTTGTAAGTGCTGTAAGGGGAAGGGCGGCAGGATTCATCGTGATAGGGAGCGGTTTCGCCATCATCATCTCCGGTAAACTCATTCCCTTCATCAACAGGCTCGTCGGTCAGGAGGGGTGGAGAGTAAGCTGGCTCGTGCTGGGCTGCATGGTAATAATCGTCGCCATTATCAGTCTTGTCCTTCTCCGGGATAAACCGGAAAAGAAGGGATTAAAACCCATAGGGAGCGATGACACCGCGTCCTTCTATTCAGTTGTTATCGACAGGATAAAGATAAACATCTACCGAAAAGGTATTGTCTACCATCTCGGAACCATCTATTTCCTCTTCGGATATACATACGTCATTTATGCAACGTTTATCGTTACCACCTTGGTGAAGGAGCGGGGCTTTCCCGAAACAGCAGCGGGAGATTTTTGGGCATGGGTGGGACTTCTAAGCCTCGCATCGGGGCCGGTCTTCGGCACCCTGTCGGATAAGCTCGGAAGAAAAGCCGGTCTCATCATCGTCTTCTTCCTCCAGATGCTCTCCTATCTATTAGCCGCCTCTGAACTACCGGGTCTTTTCCTCTATCTTTCCATCGGCTTTTACGGGATTGTCGCCTGGAGCATACCCTCCATCATGGCCGCAGCAGTCGGAGACTATGTAGGAGCCCATAAGGCGGCACAGGCATTCGGGTTTATCACCTTTATCTTTGGCTTCGGCCAAGTTACCGGCCCGGCAGTGGCGGGCATCCTTGCAGAAAGAAGCGGAAACTTTTCCAGCAGCTTTTATATGGCGGCGTTGTTTGCGGGAACTGCCATTGTCCTCACGGCTTTTCTGAAGAAGCCCTGACAGAAGTTTTCTATCATCGGATCGGCCCCAATGGACACGAAACAAAACCGATGATTCCACAAAACCCGACTTTACCTCTAAGAACGCAGATTGCGCTGAGTTTAGCAAATCAAGATCACCTATTCCGTATCTGCGACCTCTGCGCGCTATGAGGTGAGCATATCTGATTAAATAACACCGGCTCAGCGAAGCTGTATGCACTTCGTGACGTCGAGTTTCCCGAAATCCATGCATCCGTTGCATGATATGCAGTCAGCCGTTTCCTTGCCTTCCCTAAATTTGTTCGGAAGGTCCGGCTCCCTTATCAGCGGCCTCGACAGAGAGATCAGGTCTGCCTCACCCTTCAGGAGCACGTCCTCCATAACAGCCATTGACCTCATGCCGCCGACAAGCATCACCGGGATCCGAAGGCCCTTCTTGAACATCCTCCCGGCCTCTCTGAAATAAGCCTCCTTTTCAGGGCTCAGGATGTCGGGCTGTGCGGTGGGTGTTTTCGATTCATACATCCCGCCGCTCACCTCAACAGCATCGATCCCGATTCCCTCCAGTTTCCTTGCTATCCTCACGGCTTCCTCCGCCTTAAGCCCCCCTTCAATGAGATCGTCGGCGTTCATCTTTAGCATTATGGGATAGTCGTCTCCCACATCTTTCCTCATCGATTTATACACCTCTTCGATGAAATGGAACCTCCTCTCCTCGTCTCCTCCCCAGTAGTCATTGCGCCTGTTTGTATAAGGTGAAAGGAATTCGCTCACGAGATAGCCGTGGGCGCCGTGAATCTGGACGGCGTCAAAGCCCGCGATCCTTGCCCTCCTCGCTGCATCGCCAAAGGCATCGATCACTTCCCATATCTCTGTATCGGTCATTGCCCTGGGCATTATCCTCGTGGAAGCATCATATACTGCCGAAGGAGCGAGAGGGTCATTGCCCCCAAGGAGGATAGGGAATGACTGCCTGCCCCCATGTGAAAGCTGGATAGCAATCAGGCCGTCCAGTGCATGGATAGCGGACGTGAGCTTTCTCAGACCCTGAAGATAGATATCGCTGTGGATGCAGATCATCCGCGGGGCAGACCTTCCCGATATATGGACAAGGGCGTTGCCCGTGATCATAAGACCGATTCCGCCTCTGGCGAGTTCTTCATAGAGCTCTATGAGAGACTCCGTCACAAAGCCGTCGTCGTCCGCCCGTTTTTCGTATGTGGCGGAGCGGACCAGCCGGTTCTTAAGATTCAGGCCGCTGAACGAAATAGGGTCAAAAAGCATCGTCGCCTCCTAAAATGGCAAAATTCACAACCGCAGTCTCACGGCCATTCGTATAGCCTCGATCATGCTTGAGGGATTCGCCACTCCCTTCCATGCGATGTCATAGGCGGTCCCGTGATCCGGTGACGTCCTGATGATGGGCAATCCGATTGTTACATTAACCCCCCTGTCAAAGGCTATCATCTTGAGCGGGATCAAACCCTGGTCATGGTACATGCATACCACCATGTCAACCTCACCTTTGTATGCCTTGTGAAAGATCACGTCGGGTGGATAAGGTCCTTCGGCAGGGATTCCTTCCTCCTTCGCCGAGGCAACCGCTGGGCTGATCGCTTCCCTTTCCTCATTCCCCAATATTCCTGACTCGCCTGCATGAGGATTCAGCCCGGCCACCGCGATGCGAGGTTCTCTAATACCCAGCATATCACATGCCCTTTTGGCTAGGCGGATCGTCTTCAGCACGTTTACCTTTGTTACAAGAGATGGCACTTTCTTCAACGCCGCATGGATAGTCACCAGGACAACCCTCAGGGGTCCTCCTACAAGCATCATGGCGTATTGCTCTGTTGCAGTGAACTCTGCCAGCATCTCTGTATGACCCGGCCAGGGGAATCCCCCGAGTCTCAATGCTTCCTTTGAGATCGGAGCGGTAACCAGGGCATCCACCCTCCCATCCATTGCGAGTTCCACAGCTTTCCTGATATAACCGACGCAAGCGCGTCCTCCGGATGCGGTCGGCCTGCGCTTCACGAAACCTCTCGTCGATCCCTGGACGTATATGACTTCAATATTATCCGGAAGTCCATGCCCTGCCGGCTTCACCCCCTTTCTACCCTCCCTTGCCAACTTCGCAGCCTCTTCAATGACGGCTCTGTCTCCGATAAGAACGGGATTACAGATTCGCAGGACTTCCGCTGAGAGAACAGCCTTCAAGGCCACTTCCGGCCCGACGCCCCCCGGGTCTCCTATTGTTATTGCGATTCTCTTCATCTAAAGGCATGCCTTTTGGACATTACTACCCTCCGATTCAATATTTCACTATAATAATACTAAATAGTGCACATCTGTCCAAAATAACACTTTCCTGGATAGCATATGGAAGCAGGGGTATCATCCCCCCTTTGGGAAGGGAGCGAGGGGATTTTAAGGGCAGATATCTCAGAAAATCCCCAAACCCCTCTTTGCCAAGGAGGGAAACACTGCAAATCGTGCTTACTTGGGTGTGCGGTCCGTCATCCGACCGTTAGGAGGAGAAGATGCGTTGTGAAAATGCCGCCTCTTGCTGGAAGCTGATCCTGTCCGATGTTCCTGGCAACAGGCATTTATTGTCAGTTATTGAGAGGTTTGCCAGAGAGAATACTGCTCCTGCACCGATAGTCTTCGGCACGTCGGGATGGCGGGGGGAGATCGGCACTGACTTCACGTTTCACAATGTGCGTGTAGTGACTTCTGCCATTATCGAGATGTTGAGGAAAGAAGAGGGGCCGGTGATGCAGTCTCTTGGGGTGTCGGGATTCGATGAGATAAGAAAACGCGGTGTAATAGTCGGGCATGACAACAGGTTTCTCGGTCCCTCCTTTGCAATGGAGGTAATAGGGCTTCTGAAGAGTGAGGGGATCAGGACATGGTATGCAGGTGAGGCGACCACACCGGAGTTCTCAGCGGGCATCGAGATGTTGAATGCAGCCTGTTCAATAAATCTCACGCCTTCTCATAACCCTGCTAACTATGCGGGATTCAAATTCAATCCTTCCGATGGAGGGCCTGCCGGGTCTGAGATAACTGCAAAGATAGAGGAGATAGCCAACAGTATCATGAGGGAAGGCCGCGTGCTTCAGCCTGTTGAGGCAGGAGAGGTTGAGAAGATCGATCTCACTCCCCTCTATGTCGGCTACATAAGAGAAAGAAGAACCATCGACCTCGAAAGGATACGTCATTTTATAAGGGAGGGTGACTGCCTGATATGCATCGACAACGTCCATGGGGCCTCAAGGGGACGGTTCCAGGCTATACTCGGAGAGAGCAGCAAGATCAGGTACCTGAGGACAGAGGATGATTTCCTGTTCGGCGGAGTGGCCCCGGAACCCTCTGAAAGGAACATGGCAGGAGTCGAAGCTGTCTTGAGAGAAAGCGATGATAGGTTCAGGTTGGGGGCGATCATTGATCCCGACGGTGACCGGATACGTTACGCTGACATTGCAGCACAGATACCGATGAACTATTTCGGGGCGATGGCTTTCCATTTCCTCCACGTATACAAGAAAATCCCCGGCGTAGTTGCGAAGTCTGTCGGGACAAGCAATTTCGTAAACGCCATAGCAGAGAAGCTCGGAGTGCCGGTAAGGGAAACAAAGGTCGGATTCAAGAATTTCAGGCCCTATCTGCTCAAAACATCTCGAGAAAGGGCGATTGTCGCCTTTGAGGAATCAGACGGCATTACAGGGTACAATCATACGCTCGAAAAAGACGCCCTGTTCGGTCTTCTCCTCGCCATCGAGATGATGGCGGTTACCGGAAAGAACCTTAGCGAGTACCTCAGGGACATAATGGATGAATTCGGACATTACTATCCAGACCGTTCAGGCATCTCTGTGGACCGGTCACTGGTTGGAGAACCCCTCTTGCGTAAGCTCTCCGTACTCAGAGAACTCTACGGAAAAGGGACCTCACTCTCGATAGCAGGAGCGAGGAGGACAGTAAAGGACGTCATCACCGTGGACGGCACAAAGCTCGTATTCGACGACGGCTCATGGCTTATGATACGACCCTCAGGGACTGAGCCGAAGGTCAGGTTCTACATAGAGGCAAGAACGGAGGAAGGCAAGAAGGCCGTCTTCGAGACAGCCGAAAGAATGACTAGGGAAGCGTTGGGGATGAAGTGAGCAAGGCAACTGAGAAGTAACGGGCCGCACTCGTGTGACCCGAACCCGCAAGCCGAAAATGGGATCTGTCCCTGATTCCAGTGCTTGTGTGTATCCTCCTCTTTATTGTTCTTTGCCCGAACAATGGAGAATACACCCTTATATTTTTTGCTTCAAGATTTTACACAGAAAATTTTACGCCACCGTGAGATACACGGAATTGACGTAGTTCCTCCCCGCGTTTTATCATAGTCAACTATGTTAAAGCCGGAGAAACAGCTTGAGACTGTCAAGAGGGGGGTTGTGGAAATAATCATCGAGAAGGATCTTATCCACAAACTCGAAAGGTCCTTCAAAGAGAATACGCCCCTGCGGATAAAGGCAGGGTTCGACCCAACCGCCCCTGACATACACCTCGGCCATACAGTCCTCCTTGAGAAGATGAGGCAGTTCCAGGAACTGGGGCATGAAGTAATCTTCCTCATAGGAGATTTCACCGGCATGATCGGAGACCCCTCAGGGAAAAGCGAGACGAGAAAGCCCCTTACCAAGGAAGAGGTTCTTGAGAACGCTAAGACGTATAAAGAACAGATTTTCAAGATCCTTGACCCCGGAAAGACCACAGTCGATTTCAACTCGCGATGGATGTCATCGATGAATGCGGAGGATCTCATCAGGCTTGCAAGCCGTTACACGGTGGCACGCATGCTCGAAAGGGAGGATTTCAAACAGAGATTCCAGGGCCAGAACCCGATAAGCATTCATGAGTTCATATATCCTCTGGTCCAGGCCTACGACTCCGTAATGCTGAGGGCCGATATAGAGCTGGGCGGCACCGACCAGAGGTTCAACCTTCTTGTGGGCAGGGAACTCCAGAAAGAGTACGGCCAGGAGCCTCAGTGCCTCGTAATCATGCCGCTTCTTGAGGGGACGGACGGCGTGAAGAAGATGTCGAAGAGCCTCGGGAATTACGTCGGGATCAACGAACCCCCGAAGGAGATGTTCGGAAAGATAATGTCTATTAGCGATGACCTAATGATCAGGTACTATGAACTTCTGAGTCACATATCACTTGAAAGGTTTGAAGCTCTGAAAAGAGGTCTGGCGGACGGCACTATTCACCCGAAGAAGGCAAAAGAAGATCTCGCCGCCGAGATCGTTGAGCGTTATTGGGGAAAGGAAGCGGCTATTAAGGCAAAAGAAGAATTCGAGCATATATTCAGGGACAGGGAACTTCCTGAGGATATACCCGTCTTCGAGTACGCATGGAGAGAGCCTGAGGTCTGGGTACCAAGGCTTCTGAAGGAAGCAAGCGCCACGACAAGCACGAGCGAGTCTGTGAGGCTGATCAAGCAGGGGGGAATCGTAGTGGACGGGAGCAGGCTCGATGACCCGGACCGGAAACTGCCAAAGGGAGAGTACCTTTTCAGGATCGGTAAGCGGAAGTTCCTCAGGGTCGTGCCGCGGGCCTGATGTAATGTTCTGTAAGGAGGACATCATCCGGTTCGGCGAGAGAAGATTCTGTAAAGCGGAAATAGGTCCGTGATCAATACTACTGAGATGATCGTCCGGCTCTTGCTCGGCGCAGCCATCGGCGGGATCATCGGTTTTGAGAGGTCCACCCATGGAAGGTCAGCCGGGTTCAGGACGCACCTTCTAGTCTGCGTTGCATCGGTCCTCATCATGATCGTCTCGGAGTACTACCACTACCTGGGCCTCTTGGACACTTCCTACGTGCGTATAGATCCGGCAAGGCTTGCGGCAGGCGCGGTGACAGGCGTGGGTTTTCTCGGTGCAGGCATCATTGTCAGAACAGGCCTGAATGTCCAGGGTCTTACGACAGCCGCGTGTATCTGGATGGTATCCGCCATCGGCCTGGCGATCGGGAGCGGTCTTTACACCGCGGGACTTGTAAGTTTTGTGATAACCTACCTTTCCCTCTGGCTTTTGAGAATGATTGAGGACAGAATGCCTCGGCTCTCTTACAAGTTTATGACGGTCATGATGGAAGGCACGGGAAATGAAGAGGCGATCAGGGCTGCTATCCGGAAATCCGGGGCCTCTATCAGCAGCGTGGATTACGAAAGGGACATGGAACGTCTCTTTACAACATTCACGATCACGATCTCCTTCAAGGAGACGGGCAGTCCAAAGAAAATCCTCGACGAAGTCTCATCGCTCCCGGCTGCTAAGAAGGTCGTCATCAGCAGCTGACCGTTTTCCGGTTCCCTTTGCCCCCCGGGATTCCTCGAAAATACTTGCCGGCAGGCTCACCCTTGCCGACGGCACTTGCTCTTTATGATCTCGGCAACCATAGCCTCTATGGTCGCCTCTTTCGGCATGATTTCGACCTTTAGCCCAGCCCTTTCAATCGCCTTCGCAGTTACCGGGCCGATCACAGCGATCGACACATCCCCCAGGAGTTCAAAAGCGTCCTCTCCGATCATCTCGACAAAATTAGTGAAAGTGGCAGCGCTTGTAAAGGTCGCAACGGTTATGCGGCCTTCCTTCAGGAACCTCTTGAGTCTCCTGCCGTGAAGTTCAGGCTTTACAGCGCGATATGCAACGGGGACATCGATCTCTCCACCCAGTTCCCTCACCTTCTCCGGAAAGATTTCCCTTGCCACCTCAGCCCTCGGCATAAGGAACCTCAATCCTCGTAAGGCGTGACTTCTGACTTCTGACTTCTGACTTCTGGCTTCTCTTATGAACGCCTCAATCAACCCCTCTGCCCGGAATTCCTCTGGGATTAGATCAACTTTCATCCCATAATTCTTTATCTCCGCAGCCGTCTTCGCCCCGATGGCGCATATCCTTAATCCCCTGAGGTCCCTGATGTCTCTCCCCTTTTCAAAATACCTTCCGAGAAAGTACCTCACACCGTTTGAGCTTGTGAAGATGATCCATGAGTAGGATTCGATCCTTTCTATGGAAGCATCTATCCCGCTCCAATCTTCAGGCGGTACTATTTCAATCGTCGGGAATTCTATAATCTCAGCCCCCAGTTCCTCAAGCGGCTCGAATCCTCCTGAATGCTTCCTCGTAACCAGTATCCTCTCCCCGAACATAGGCTTTTCCTCATACCACTTGAGGGCATCCCTCAGTCTTACCACTTCACCGATGACCACGACCGAAGGCGGTCTGATCTCATGACCCTTTACATCAGATACGACGCTTTCCAGCGTGCTCACAATCGTCTCCTGATCCGGCCTCGTGCCCCATCTCACCACAGCCACAGGCGTATCGGGACTTCTACCGTTTTCGATCAGTCTCCGAACAAGCATGTCAAGGTTCTTCACGGCCATCAGCACAACGAGAGTCCCCACCCCTGTGGCGAGTTTTGCCCAGTCAATGGCAGACTCCCCCTTGGTGACATCCTCGTACCCGGGAACCACCGCAAAGGATGAAGAGTAGAGCCTGTGGGTGAGGGGAATCCCCGCATACGCGGGCGCCGCCACGGCAGAACTCACCCCGGGAACCACCTCAAACAAGATACCGTTTCTTGCGAGGGCCTCCGCCTCTTCACCTCCGCGCCCGAAGACAAAAGGATCGCCTCCCTTGAGTCTGCAGATGATCTTGCCCTCCTTTGCCTTCCTGACAAGGATGTCGTTTATCTCATCCTGTGTCATAGAATGGTGACCTCCCCTCTTTCCGGCATAGATGAATTCCGCATCGTGGCTGATATAGTTCAGGACCTGTGCATTGAGATGAAAGTCGTAGATAACGACATCCGCCTTCCGGAGGCACTGCACCCCCTTTACAGTGAGAAGCCCGATGTCTCCAGGTCCTGCCCCGACAAGATAGACCTTTCCTTTCTTCATTCAGGTAATTGTAACATATTTGTCTTCCGGCTCTTCATGCCCTCTCAAAGACCTCCCACGTCGCTCTTTTCTCCTTTATCCCACCGTCAATTGGGGGCAACGCTTTACACCTTGAGGTAGTTCGGCGAGCAGTACTGTATTTGCACCTACCTGTTCATTTTTTGGTCACCACATGTTAAGCTGATACTGTTTCGGGATTCAGAAGGAATCGATGAGGGCTTACGATATCATCAGGAAGAAACGCGACGGGTTCGAGCTTACACGGGAGGAACTTTCCAGTCTCATAACGGGATTTACCTCTGGTGAAATCCCCGATTACCAGGTCTCCGCGTTTCTCATGGCAGTCTTTTTGAGGGGAATGACGCCAAGAGAAACATCCTTGCTCACGGAAACAATGCTCCATTCCGGCACTGTTCTCGACCTGAACGGGATAGAAGGACCGAAAATAGACAAGCACTCGACAGGAGGCGTTGGTGACAAGACGAGCATCATCCTCGCGCCTCTTCTCGCGTCAGCCGGCATCATTGTCCCCATGGTTGCCGGCAGGGGACTGGGCCACACAGGGGGCACCCTTGACAAGCTGGAGTCCATACCAGGATTCCGCACTTCACTGCCCCTTTCGGAATTCATCGGAAATCTCAGGAAGACGGGTCTTTCGATTACCGGACAGACAGAGGAGATGGCGCCCGCCGACAGAAAGCTCTATGCCCTTCGTGACGTGACCGCCACGGTGGACTCCATACCTCTCATAGCATCAAGCATCATGTCCAAGAAGCTTGCAGAAGGAATAGGCGGTCTCGTCCTGGATGTGAAGTCAGGTTCTGGGGCATTCATGAAGGACATTGAGGATGCAAGGAGGCTTGCAGAAACAATGGTTGGCATTGGAAACTCGATGGGCGTAAAGACCGTGGCCTTACTCACAGATATGAATCAGCCCCTTGGAAAGACTGTCGGCAACAGCCTGGAGATAAAGGAATGCATCTCTGCGCTGCGAGGGAAATGGGCCGAAGACATCAGGGAATTGACTCTCACCCTCGGCGCCTGGATGATAGAGATTGCGGTCAGGACATCCGGTTTCGTCTTCCGTGTCTCGGGCAGGGATTATGCCGGAATTGAAGAATACCGCAAAGGCCTGAATGAGCTCATCGACAGCGGGGCTGCCTTCGAAAAATTCGTCGAGCTTGTCGACTCCCAGCACGGCGATACCGAAACAGTGTTCAGACCCGGCCTGCTACCCTCTGCAAAGATGACGAGACAAGTGATCGCCGGCAAGGAAGGTTATATCACGAGGATGAATGCGGAGGTGGTCGGTATGGCCTCGATGCTCCTTGGTGCTGGGAGGGAGAAAATGACTGATCCTATCGACCACTCGGCTGGAATTATTCTGAACAGGAAGGTCGGCGACTTCGTGAAGTCCGGCGAGCAGATCGCGATGTTCTATTATAACGACGATAAAAGACTGAAAGAGGCTGAGGAGATATTCATGTCCGGGATAGAAATAGGGCCTGACAGGGTCGAGCCTGGAAGTGTTATCATAGGGGTGATTCAATAATTGCGACCGAATACCTTTTCTGTTTTTGAAAATGACCATTCGTGAACAGACAGAAGAAATAGAGAGGAAGACCCTCCATCCGAAAGCATGCCTGAGCTCCCAGAGCAGGGGGAGAAGGAGAAGCGAAAAGGAGGGGGAGATAAGGACGTGCTTCCAGCGCGACAGGGACAGGATAATCCACTCCAAGGCGTTCAGGAGGCTTAAACACAAGACCCAGGTCTTCCTCGCGCCGAAGGGAGATCATTACAGGACGAGGCTTACTCATGTCCTCGAGGTATCGCAGATCGCGAGAACCATTGCCAGGGCTCTGCGCCTGAACGAAGACCTCACCGAGGCCATCGCCCTTGGACACGACCTCGGCCACACGCCCTTCGGGCATGCGGGCGAGTCGGTGCTGCGTGAAATACATCCGGGAGGTTTCGACCATTACAAACAGAGCCTCAGGGTTGTTGATTTCCTTGAAAGAAACGGCGAGGGGCTGAATCTCACCCACGAAGTCAGAAATGGTATAGTAAAGCACTCCAAAGGCAGAGGGCTCATCATCCCCGAAGCGTCCTCCGAGAGGGCCGATACGTTGGAAGGTCTCGTGGTGAGGGTATCGGACGTCATAGCTTATGTAAACCACGACCTCGACGATGCACTGCGGGCGGAAGTGATAAGAAAATCGGACGTTCCCAAGGATATCGTAAAGGTCCTCGGGGAGAACCATTCAAAAAGGATAGACACTATGGTGAAGGATGTTATCTACTCTTCCCTGAGAAACGACATGGAATCTCTCACGATGAGCGAAGAGGGTTCTGAGGCCACTTACAGGCTTCGTGATTTCCTCTATGAGCGTGTGTATGAGAGCGAAAGGATAATGGCCGAATTCAGGAAGGCAAAGAAGGTCCTTCAGGACCTTTACGAATATTACCTTGGACATATCGAGGAGGTCTTCAAGGATATCCCCTCGGAAAAGAAGCTGAACAGGCACAGGATGGTATGTGATTTTGTGGCGGGCATGACCGACGTCTTCGCTATGGCGACATATGAGAGGCTCTTTCTCCCGCAGCAATGGACTACCGTATGAATCCAGATATTTTGCAGGAACTCACAAGAGAGCCGAAGATAGCCTATTTCTCTATGGAGATAGGTCTCCGCACGGATATCCCTACTTACAGTGGTGGCCTCGGCGTGCTTGCTGGAGACACCATAAAGTCCGCTGCAGACCTCAGACTTCCCATGGTTGCAGTCACTCTCGTAAGTAAGAAAGGATATTTCCGCCAGGTACTTGACGGAAGCGGAAGGCAGAAGGAAGAGCCCCAGGAATGGAATCCTTCACAGCATATGTACCTGCTGCCCCATAAGGTCACTGTCGAAATAGAGGGCAGGGATGTGTATGTGCAGGCCTGGCTGTATGAAGTGAAGAGTCTCGCCGGAGGCAATGTCCCGGTCTTTTTCCTCGACACCGACACCCCGGAAAACAGGCCTGATGACAGGGAGATAACCGCATCTCTTTACGGTGGCGATCAGGCTTACAGGCTAAAGCAGGAGATAGTCCTCGGTATCGGGGGCGCCAGGATGCTCCACAGGCTCGGCTTCGGGATAAAGAAATATCACATGAACGAGGGGCATGCGAGTCTCCTCGCCCTGGAGCTCCTCAAGGAATACAAAAGGGATATCGAAGAGGTATGGGACGAGCGGCTTGTCTGGGATGTGGACAGGGTGAAAAACCTCTGTGTCTTCACGACCCACACCCCTGTCGAGGCAGGACACGACAAGTTCTCCTACGACCTCGTCCTCAGGATAATGGGAGAGCCGGTCCCTCTTCATGTCATGAAAGACCTTGGCGGCAGGGAGAATCTTAACATGACTCTTCTTGCCCTGAACCTAAGCGAGTTCGTAAACGGGGTTGCCAAGAAACACGGAGAGGTCTCTCAGCATATGTTTCCGGGATATCAGATTTATGCTATAACGAACGGTGTCCACTCTTACACTTGGACGTGCGACAGCTTCAAAAAGCTCTACGACAAGTACCTGCCTGGCTGGGCAAACGAGCCCGAATTGTTCGTGAGAATAGGCCGTATCCCCGACGATGAGATATGGGAAGTCCATATGGAGGCGAAGAGGACCCTGATGGATTTCGTCCGTTCCGAAACAGGAATCGGGATGGACCACGATATTCTTACAATAGGCTTTGCAAGGAGGGCCACAGCATACAAAAGGGCCGACCTCCTATTTTCAGATCTCGAAAGACTTAAGAAGATCGGAGCCGGCAGGATTCAGATCGTTTACGCCGGGAAGGCCCATCCGAAAGATGACGCGGGAAAGCAGCTCATCGAAAAGATATTCTCGATCAGGGAAAAACTGAAAGAGAGTATAAAGATCGCATACCTTCAGAACTACAATATGGATATGGCCCTGAAACTCGTTTCAGGGGTGGACGTCTGGCTCAACACCCCCCTAAGGCCCCTGGAGGCATCCGGCACAAGCGGCATGAAAGCAGCCCACAACGGCGTGCCGAACTTCAGCGTGCTTGACGGATGGTGGATCGAAGGGCATATCGAGGGCTTCACGGGCTGGTCTATAGGCCCGCTGCCTACGGAAAACCATATTTCCGAAAGCAGCATGGACACAAGGGACGCAGAGGACCTCTACCATAAGCTCGAAAACATCATCATGCCGATATACTACAACGACAGGCACACATGGATACGGATCATGCAGAACGCCATCGGAAAAAACGCCTACTACTTCAATTCACACAGGATGATGAGGAGATACGTCACCGAGGCTTATATAAGGTAAAAGCAAGAAATCACTTGCCATTCATCCAGCGGTATAGTTAAATCTAAATCAATCCAGCTTGCTGTACGAATTGCGCCATGCATTTTACCTTTAAAAAATCATCCCTTCGACGCTTCTAAAACGGAAAGTCCTTGGCAAACACCGCTTGTTGTTCTTATAAACTCGAATCGCTTTCTAAAAACTACGGTCCCAATCCCCTGATTACGGATTATGGTCATCTGTCTCGTTGAAAAACAAAAAACCGTTGTGATAAAGTTCCTTAAGGATGATATACAGCAAGAGATGGGATGCCGAGGCACTGATCAACTCACTCACCGAGGCAGTTCTGCTTCTCGACAAAAGGAACACCGTCAGGTTCATCAACAGGACCGGGGAGGAACTCTTCGGAAAAAGCCGCCACGAGATTGTAGGTAAGAAGCTTAAGGACGTCTATCCGGGCGCAAGGAATCTCCCGGGACTGACGAGGAAGGCAGTGAGGGAGCTGAGATCCTTCAGCGTCAAGGATGTTGACGCGAAGATCGGCGGCGTATCGAGGGTCGATATGGATGTTTCGCCTCTCATCATGGAAGACGAATGCGCCGGCGCACTACTCTCGATCCGGGAGAACCTCACCATTGCAGACAGAGATGATGCCTCTTTCGATTCCCTCGTTTACCTGCTCGGCACAATAGCCCATGAGATAAAGAATCCCCTGGGAGGCATAAAGGGCGCAGCCCAGCTTCTCAGAAGAAGGCTTTCCAATGGAACCGGCGGGGTTTTAAGCAGAGGGGATGACATCAATGAGTATCTCGATCTTATCATCCGGGAAACGGACCGTCTGAACACCGTCCTTCAGAATTATCTTACGATGGGCAGGAGACCCGCCCTTCAGCAGCTCAACATCCACGAGGTGATCGAAAAGGCCGTCTCCATTATGGATATCTTGCTAAAAAGTGGTAATATATCCTTGCACAGGCTGTACGACCCCAGCCTGCCCAAGGTCATAGGAGATGGAGGCAAGTTACTCCAGGTCTTTCTGAATGTGATAAAGAACAGCGTCGAAGCGATGCCTCACGGTGGAGTTTTAAGCATTGTGACGAGGCCGTCCAGCGAACATGTGATACAGAAGCACCGGGTTAAGAGGTGGGCCGTCGTGTCGGTGAGGGATACAGGGAAGGGGATTCCGGATAGCGAAATGCAGAATATATTTCTTCCCTTCTACACAAGAAAGAAAAGCGGAACCGGACTCGGCCTCGCCCTTTCAAAGAAGATCATAAAGGATCACAGTGGGTTCATCAGGGTGGAGAGGCCCGATACCGGAAAAGGTACGGAATTCCATATCTACATACCATTTGCCTCCTAAGCCTGGCGTATTTCTTGCTAAAAAGGACTGAGCCACCATATGGAAATGGGAAAGGAAGTTCTCATTATAGATGACGATGAGGCCATCACATGGGTCGTGAAGAAGGCCCTGGAGCCTCTCGGTTTCAAGGTTTCATCCCGCCCCAAACTCTCATCCGGACTAAAGGCGGTAAGGGGCGGTGCGCAGCTCGTCCTGCTCGACATAGTCCTGCCCGACGGAAACGGTCTCGAGGGCCTCAAGGAAATACGCTCCTCCTACCCCGACGCCGTCGTGATCATGGTAACTGCCCACGGAAAGATGGAAAGCACCGTCGAGGCGATGAAACAGGGCGCCTATGATTATATCGAAAAGCCGTTTGATATTGAAGAACTCAAGATCATTGTTGAAAAGGCTTTCAGGGACATGGCCGTCAGGGAAGAACTGAACAAGCTGAGGAGCGCTGCCGCGGAGGCGGAGGAGCCGCAGATCGTGGGGAGAAGCCCCGGGATGTTGAAGGTATTCAAGGATATCGGCAGGGTGGCGTCAAAGGATATCACAGTCCTGATCACCGGGGAGAGCGGCACCGGCAAGGAGCTCGTAGCAAAGGCTATCCATCACAACAGCGGCCGAAAGGCGGGTCCCTTCATCGCCATAAATTCGGCATCGATTCCGCAGGACCTTCTGGAGGCGGAGCTTTTTGGATGGGAAAAAGGTGCATTCACAGGCGCGAAGGAAAAGCGCATCGGCAAGATCGGATCAGCAAACGGCGGCACGCTTTTCCTTGACGAGATATCCGAACTGGATATGAACCTCCAGGCAAAGCTCCTCCGTTTCATGCAGGACAGGAGGTTCAGTCCGCTGGGGAGCAACAAGGTGGTCGAAGCGGATGTGAGGATTATAGGGGCAACTAACAAAGACCTTAAGGACGCGGTTGGAAGGGGGCTCTTCAGGGAGGACCTCTACTACCGGTTCAACGTTGTGCAGATAAAGCTTCCTCCGCTGAGGGAGAGACGGGAAGATATAGGTATCCTGGCAAAGCATTTCCTGAAGGACGCAGAGAAAAGATTTGAGACCGGCAAGAAGGAACTCTCCAAGGAAGCGAGGGAACTGCTCCTTAGATACAGCTGGCCGGGCAATGTACGGGAACTCGAAAATGCCATTAGAAGGGCCTGCGTGCTCTCGGGCGGGGCCGTCATCGAGAAGCGAGACCTCCTCCTTGAGGAGGGGAATTCCTTCTCAATCAAGGAGTTCCTCGAGGATAAGCTGAAGCGCTATCTCAAGGAGATGACAAGGCTCGACAGCTGCAACCTTTACGATTCTGTAATCTCGGAAGTCGAAAAGGCCCTCATAAAGATCGTGCTGGATGAGACGGGGGGCAATCAGCTCAAGACCGCAAAGACCCTCGGTATCAATAGAAATACGCTCAGGGCAAAGATAAAGGAGTACCGTATAAAATAATTGATTTTATCGGTTCGCTGTGGTATAAATACAGATTCGGGTTCTCAAAATTGAATGTCTCCAGTCCGCCTGCGGACGGAGCTTGAGTGCCCTCCTTGCTCCTGCTTCCCAAGGCAGGGGCTGTTCCGTGACGGAGGTCATCGGCCACCGCCGGATCCCTATCCCGGTATAACTGGGCGGGAAAAACCAGAAGGAGGTGTTCAGATGAACATCTATGAAAACATCGTTATCCTCAACGCATCTCCCTCCGACGAAGAGATCGAGGCATCCCTCAAAAAGATAAAAGATCTCATCACGAATTCGGGGGGCGAGATACTAAAAACCGACGTGTGGGGAAGAAGGAAGCTTGCCTACGAGATCAAGAAACAGAAGAAAGGCTTTTACATGCTCATTGCTTTCAGGTCGGCCTCTTCCCTTATCAAGAAACTCGAAGATTACTATAAGGTCTTCGATCCCGTGATAAAGTACGTTGTGATCAAACTCGACAAGAAGCAGAGCGCGCATCTCCTGGCGGGCCTGAGCCAGGCTGAGGCGGCCAAGGCCCCAGGCCAGACGGCAGAGCAATAGAAGAAGGAGCGGCAGATGTTTAACAGGATCATACTCATCGGCAACCTCACGAAGGATCCCGAGCTCAGGTACACCCCGCAGGGGACGCCTGTCTCGACCTTCAGGATCGCGGTGAACACCAGGTATAAGCAGTCCGACGAAGCGAGGGAGGACACCCTCTTCATCGACGTCGTGACCTTTGGGAAACAGGCGGAGACCTGCAGCCAGTACCTCAATAAGGGCAAGTCTGTCCTTGTGGAAGGAAGGCTCCAGGAAAGGAGATGGGAATCCGAGGGCCAGCAGAGAAGCAAGTTCGAGGTGGTCGCCCAGACCGTAAGATTCCTGACAAGGAAAGGGGCCGAGGGTCAGGGAGCTCTCGAGACCGAGATCCCGCCCCCTGAGGGGACTGACCTCGAACCGTTCTAAAGAGCGATAGGAGCATGCCATGGCACTAAGAAAGGAGCGAACATTGCAGCAGAGAAGATTTCAGAGAAGAAAATTTTGCAGGTTCTGTGCGGAGAAGTCAGAATTCATAGATTATAAGGATACCAAGACTTTGAGGAGCTATCTGACCGAGAGGGGAAAGATACTTCCGAGGCGCATGACTGGCGTATGCGCAAGACACCAGAGGAGCCTGAACACCGCCATAAAGAGGGCGAGGAATATAGCGCTCCTTTCGTTCGTGGAAAAATAGATGAGGATCCCCAGGACTTGGGTTCCTCTGATCGCAAAGAAGGTGGTCACCGACCTCCTCGCGAAGGAACTGATCGTCCCCTTGGTGTCTGCCGAAGAGCTGACAGCCGAAGCGGAGAACCTTATCATGGAGGAACTCATGGTGGAGGACAGGGTGAACGATGAGGTGAGGGAGATCCTTAAGAAGTACACCGGCGAGATAGAAAAGGGAAGACTTGACTACCGGAAGATGTTCGAGCTCACGAAGAAAAAGATCATCGAGGAGCGGGGGATAGTGGTATGACGCTTTCCGAAGAGAAGATCACCCATCTCAGCCATGTGCTCCTCAAGGGGTTGATGGACAGAAACCTCATAGAGCCGAAGGATGAGGAAGGTAAGATCCGGAGAGAGGTAAGACGTTCCATAGTCTCTTTCCTGAAGGCTAGCGAGGACATCGACTCGGCGGTAAGAAAAAAGCTCCAGTCGTTTTCACGCAAGATCGTCGAAGGAAGCCCCGAGTGGGAGGTAATGTACAGAAAATTCTACAAGGAAGAGGCGACGAGAAGGGGAATGGCATCGGAGTAAATGTCCTCCTGAAAAGAATCATCCACAGGGTCCTCGTCCTATCCCCTCTTGTTGTTCTCTTTCTCGGGATCTTTCCGGGCATCTCCTTGCCAAGGCATCCACGGTTCCACGCCGCGTTTGTTTTTTCCTGGTTTCTCCTTTCCATTGCCCTGACGTCCCTCTATTCCTACGCATGCTTCCGCCGGGAAAAGAGGGTGCTGCGCAAGGTCGGAGAAGGATATGTTCTGCAATCCCTGGACCTCCTTTCCGGAGAGGAAAGGAGGAAGCGGTACCTTTTCGAAACACTGTTGTCGTCCCTCGTATTCCTCGCGGGCGTGGTCAACATACTTGGACTTCACTCGTTCCACGTCCTCTATATCCCTTTCCTTGCCGGCCTGTCCTTTGTCTTTGTCCCGAAGGTTGTCGTGCCCCTGGGTCTTGCCGTGCCTTTCCTTGAGCTTAACCATCTCCTATCCGGGAACCGACTTGAAGAATGGTTTGTCACGGGGTCTGCGGTCCTCGTCACCGCCGTGGTTTCGGCCGGTGCGGCAAGGATAAGGGAAGAGAGAAACAAACTCAGGAGGCAGATCGAATCTCTGAATGCCAGGGCCAAGGATATTGCTTCCGGAGCCGATGCCGACATCATACGCGGAGACAACCTGATCCCCCGGCATCTCTCCCTGACGAAAAGGGAGAACGAAGAGATGCAGGAGCTGCTTGCTATTGCAAAACATGCCCTCTCGGCAGAGTCGGTGAGCATGTTCGACCTGCGAGGTAACCTACTCACACTGCGCTGTTCCACTGACGGCTCCGGCAGCTCTCTGCCGGGTGAGGTGATGCTTTCCTCCTGCGTAAAACGAAAGGGGCCGGTGATCTTCGAACTCGCTCCGGGAACTGCCGTAGAGGAATCGGCTCACATCCTTACCCCTGTGGCCGACGGAAAACTGATCATGGGTGTGCTGTCGGCCTTCAAGCGAAAGGTCCCGGGAAGGGGGACATTTGAAGTCGTCACCCTGGAGATGTTCTCCAGGCTTGTCACGAGGCTCCTTCATAACCAGCGTGTATATTCACAGATACACAAGGAACTCGCGGGCCTGAAGATCCTCCACAGGGGAAGCGCTAACCTGACCACTTCCCTCAGGACGGAGGACATCGCGCAGCGGATAATCGAGGCCGCCCACAAGATCGCACCGTTGTGCATAGCCCTTTTTGTGCCAAGGGGCGAGCGGTTCGAGGTGATCTGCCAGACGGGCTTTGATCTTCAGGAGAGGGTATTCGACTTCAGAAACAGTCGCGCCGGCATGGTGAGCAAAGGCACGGAGCCTCATTACCTTTCGGACCTTAAGATTGAGATGCAGAATGAGCGCATTCCCGTTCTTCCTTTCAAGACGGGGGATGAGGGCTCTGTCCTTCTCCTTCCGCTTACGTACGAAAGAGAACTGCTCGGAATGCTTGTCCTTTACTCGGGCAAGAAGGAATCGCTCAGTTCACACCAGATAGAGCTCCTCGAACTTCTCGGCAACCAGGCGTCCTCGTCCCTCGCCAACGCAAAACTCCACGAGGAGATTGAGAGGATGGCCTCGACCGACGGCCTCACAGGTCTCTTCAACCACAGGACTTTCCAGGAGAGGCTTTCTGCCGAGTTCAAGAGGAGGGAGCGCATTTCGGTTCCCCTCTCACTGCTCCTAATCGATATCGATTTTTTCAAGAAGATAAACGATACATACGGACACCCTGCCGGAGACGAGGTGCTCAGGGGAGTTGCAGGAGTCGTCAGGGAGACTATACGCAACATCGATATCCCCGCGCGGTACGGGGGAGAGGAATTTGCCGCGATCCTCCCGGGGACAGATGGTGAGGGGGCGCAGAGCATGGCCGAAAGGCTAAGGACAGCCATTGCCGGGAAGACCTTTTCCATCGACGGGAAGAGCCTGGAGGTGACGGTAAGCATAGGCGTTGCGACCTCACCCCACGATACGGACAACAAGGAGGGGCTCATAGAAAAAGCCGACCAGGCCCTTTACCACGCAAAAAGAGACGGAAGGAACAGGAGCGTAAGATGGAGCGACTTAGGCTGAAAGAGGCTTTCTGAAAGGTTTTTGAGATAATATATCGTCATGGCGTTTATTTCATATCTGACTGAGGGCGAGATCAGGAAGGAGCGGGCGAAGGCCCGTGAATTGAGGAAGTCACAGTGGTGGAAAAGAAAATGCGCTGAAGGTATTTGTCATTACTGCAGGAAGAAAGTGAGTCCGAGGGATCTCACCATGGACCACATTGTGCCTCTGATAAGGGGCGGTAAGTCCGCAAAGGGCAACGTTGTACCCGTGTGCAGGGAATGCAACAAGAAAAAGAAGTACCTTCTTCCTATTGAGTGGGATGAGTATCTGGAAAAGTTGAAGGAAGGCGGGGAAACATAGGTGAACATATACGCAAAGATAGCCGAGGACAGGATACGAAAGGCGATGGAGGAGGGGTTGTTCGACAATCTCCCAGGCGCAGGCATACCGCTCAGTCTCGATGACGACTCGTGGGTTCCGGAAGACCTTAAACTCACATACCGGATCCTGAGGAATGCGGGATGCATCCCTCCGGAGCTCGAAAAGCGCAGGGAGATCATGAACCTGAAGGAGATGATGTATGCCGTTGATGATGACAGGGAAAGACTGAGGAAGCTCAGGGAACTGAACTTCAGGCTCATAGAGCTCAACATGATGAGGAAAAAGCCGCTCCACCTGGAGGATTTCCCGGAGTACGAACAGCGCTTCTTCGAAAGGCTCTTATCCGGCAAATAGACGCAATGCCGGCTTTTCGGCTTTCAGTACACGGATATAAGAAGGCACCGTCTCCTTATCAGCAAGAAGTTCGGTTGTATTCGGAGGCGAAATGTGATAGGGTAGCAGAAAATGATGGAGTTAACGTATGGATGATCCTGATTTAAAGATGAAGATGAACCTGACGGAGCAAAGACTCCTCCAGAAGGCACGGGAGCTCTCTCTTCTCAAGGAGATGAGCCTTTTTCTCACGGACAGCGTCCAAAAGACTCTGGACATTCTGGCATATAGGATCGGGGTGCTTACAAATGCGAAATTCGTAAGGGTCTATCTTGTCGACAAGTCCTCCACCAAACTCATACTTGTTTCGGGCTATAACCTCTCGGAGAAATACCTTGAGATGGTGAAAGACAGGTTCGAGGTCTCTATCGACTCCGTGCCCAGCGGAAAGGCCGTAAAGGACAAAATCCCCTATGTCGTGAGTGATGTGATGAGCGACGACGCCTTCTCATCCTGGAGCAGTATCGCAGCGCTCCACGGCTATGCCTCGTACATCGCATTCCCCCTCATGGTTCACGACAGGATTGTGGGAGCTGCGGACGTCTTTTTTGAGCATGTGAAGTTCTTCAGTGACGACGAAATAAACCTCATGACCGTCCTTTGCAATACCGGCGCCCTTGCAATAGAGAACGCGATGCTCATTGAGAAGATAGCGAACATTTCCATAATGGATGAGGACACAGGTGCGTTCAACGCCAGGCATTTCAGGGAGACCCTGAAGAGGGAGGTCGAAAGGGCAAAGAGGTACGGCCAGCCTCTCTCACTCATTGGGGTCAGGATCGGGACGCCTGCATCCGGCGGGGAGGCGGATGCACCGCCCCCCTTCGGCATGTTGCAGGCAATGAGATCGTTTGTCGCTGTGGTGAAGAATAATACAAGGGGCTCGGACCTCCTCTTCAGGTGCGGAGATAACCACTTCTGTCTGATACTTACACAGACGCCGAAACAGGCTGCATCGGAAGTGGTCGTTGCGCGACTCCTGTACACTTTTCACGAGATCTTCGGGAAAGAGACCGTGGCGAAGATAGGGGTAGCCGGTATGCCCGAAGACGGCGACACCGCGGAGTCGATTCTCAGGAAGGCAATTGAGTGAGGACAGCCTCTCTTTCGAGCCCCTTGCCGGCCGGGACTGCAGAATCCGTGTCCTTCCTATTTCCTCCTCAGGCGCAACAATCTCTAGAGCATTCGCCTGAGCCTTCCCTCTTCTTTAACCTCACACAATGAAGGATAGATAGTTATTCTGCCGTCCCTGGACACCAGATAGCTCTTCTTGCTTCTCTTCTTGGGATGGCGAGAACAAGCTTTTGAAACCATTTCCGGAAAAAGGGCGACTCGTCAACTATGAAAATCCTCAATCTCTTCATATTTCCCTCCCATAAGAAAAATGGTATCAGAGGGAGATTAATTTTCGATTAAGGTTTGATTAAATTGAAATGGGCAAGACTTAATCTGACACTACTTGTAAATTAGAAACGATTTTTTGAAAGGAGGATGTCAGATGACAGCGGAGCAGAAGATCATCAAGAACAAGGTCGGGCTTTTGGAGTTGGCGAAACACTTGGGCAATGTCTCTCAGGCCTGCAAGGTGTTCGGGTATTCGAGGGACAGCTTTTACCGCTCCAAGGAGCTTTTTCTAAATTTCTTCAGATGATCAGATCAACCGTAACTCGTAACATGTTACCTGCCCCCTCCCTGCCGACGGCAGGCAGGCGACCGGCGTAACGGACTTATTCCACTGCCACGAAGGTCTCGGTGCGGTTTATTCCCTTTATCTTTCTTACCTTCTGAAATATCTTGTCGAATATCTCCTTCGTATCCTTACCCTCAATGACCGCAGCTATGTCGTAATGGCCTGTAATTACATCCGCACTTACCACGCCCCTTATTCCCCTCAGGGTGTCCCGAATGAAGACATCCTTACCCGGCAGTACATTGATCAGCAGATACACCCGTGCCATAACGCCTCCTTTGTTGTTTTATCACCCGAATCCAGCGACAAGCAAGCTAATTTTTTGTCCAGCCTGTCATTGCGAGCACCCAACAGGCGCGCGGCAATCTCATTAAGGAAGTCGAGATTGCTTAGTTTCACTCGCAATGGCATTTCTTATCGCTGGAGTTGGGTTATTAATCAAATTACATTATAGAGACTTTTGCGGGATATTACAAAGGCCTCACTCCTGAGATATCGCCTTATATCGCTCCCTGACAAAGGCTATTTCCTCTTCTCTTGTCTTCAGCTTTCCCCGCAGCCTTTCATCGAGCAGAGTATTCAGGATATCGGAATAGACAGGGCCTGACGGGATGCCCATGGCCTTCAGGTCTCGACCGGTCAGATGGGGCTTTACCTTCCTCAGCTCTATGAGATACTGGGATATCTCTCTTCTCTTGCTATCGCTGCCTGCCACGGCCATTGCGAAGAGGATTGTCTCAACAGTCAGCGTGTGCATCGACCTGTAGATCTTTGCAGGGTCGTTGAGGGGAAGCATCCCCACAAGCTCAAAAGCCTGCACTATCCCCTTGTTGATCCTCTCTTTGATCTTCGAGGGAGTGGCGAGCCTCACAAACGCCGTTTCCCTGTCGTTCTCACTAAGCGCCGACAGCAACGCCATAAGGTACATGGTGCCTTTATCGGGCTTCTCCTCAAGGAAGAGGAGATTGAACCATGAGAGGGTATCGTGAATGGACTGGAGCGTAAATTCGAGTCTCTCGTCGAACGCGAGGTTCTGGTGGATTACCTTCAGAAGACCGTATTCTGAGAGCCTCTTGATGGTCCTCACCGGCTCTGTCTCGCTGAAGGTGAGAAAGAGTTCGTCATATAGCCGAGAGCCTGAAAGTTTATCGAAAAGGTTCATCCTCAGCGCTGACTTAATGAGGTTTTCCGTATGCTTGCTGATCTTGAACCCGAACCTCTCCGAAAAACGTATAGCCCTAAAAGCCCTTGTCGGGTCTTCGATGAAACTGAGGTTGTGAAGCACCCTTATCGTCTTTTCCCTCAGGTCGCGCTGGCCTCCGAAAAAATCGATGAGAAGACCGAAATCCTTAGGATTGAGCTGCACGGCAAGAGTATTGATGGTGAAGTCCCTGCGGTAGAGGTCCTTTTTTACAGAGGATGTCTCGACCGTGGGCAGGGCTGCGGGGGATTCATAATATTCGGTCCTTGCCGTAGCTACATCCAGCTTTATCGAGTCGGTAATGACCTGGGCCGTTCCGAACCTCTCGTGCGTCCTTATTCTTGCATTGAGCCTCCGGCCGAACTCTCTGGCAAAGAGGATGCCGTCTCCCTCAATAACAATATCGATGTCGAGGTTCTCCTGCCCTCTCAAAAGGTCCCTCACCGAACCACCGACGAGATAGGCCTTGAACCCGAGGGCATCAGCCGCCTCACCGGCCATTCTGAGCATATCAGAGACCGCCGGCGGAAACCTCTCCTTGAGCCATGCGGCCAGGTTCCTCCCGATGGAAGGTTTCTCTTCCGGAGGGACCCGGAGCCTGCTTCTCTTCAGCATGTCTTCGTAGAGAATCCTAAGGATGTCTGTCCTTGTAATGGCGCCGATGATTCTGCCCTCTTCCAGCACTGGCATGAAGCGCTGGTTCTGCTCTATCATAAGCCGCTCTATGTCCCTGACCGGAGTGTCATGGCCCACGGTCTGGGCATCGGTTGTTGTGAAATCCCCGATCGTGCTCCTTCCAAACCCGTGGAATATGGCCTTCTCCACGATCTCCCTCGATATGATCCCCCTGTATTTGCCTTCCTTCACAACAGGGAGCACGTTCACTCCGTAACGCGTCATCATCGATTCGGCGCTCCTTACTGTGTCGTTCCACGGTATGGTGATCACCGGCGTGGTCATGACATCCCTGGCTGTCTTGACGTGCCGTACCGACTCCTTCAGTATCCTCCTTACTTCGTCTTCCACCACCTCAAGGGGAACCTCCCTCACAATGGCCGAGGCCGCGCCGGGGTGACCTCCGCCGCCGAAGGGCCTCATCACCTCTGCCACATCAAGCTCAGGAACCCTGCTCCTGGCGACGATCACGATCTTACCCTGCATCCCAAGCAGGAGCACCAGCGCGTCGATATCCTCCATATCCATAATTCTGTGGGCGAAGTGCGCTGCATCTCCGGCATAGTCTTCCCTCGATGCCTTCGCAACCCTCGCCCTTATTCCGTTTAACTCGAGGTCGAAGGACGAATGGAGGAATTCGTTGAGCAGGTCAACCTCTTCCTTGCTCAGCTCGGTCCTTATGAAATTCGACACTATCTTCAGGCTCGCCCCCCTTTTCAGAAGAGAGGCGGCTGCGAGCATGTCACGCTCTGTGGTGGACGGAAATAAGAGGGAACCCGTTTCTTCATATATGCCAGTGCAGAGTATAGTCGCCTCCATCGGGGTGACGGGTATCTTCCTTGATTTCAGTATTTCGACAAATATGGTTGCGGTGGCGCCAACGTCCTCGACGACTTCTATGGAACCCCGTATATCGTTTTTTGTGCGGGGATGATGGTCATAAATGTGGATGACGGGGCCCTTGGGCATTGAGAGGAGCTCGGCAAGGGGACCTATCCTGTCAGGGGACTTCGTATCAACAATTATCAACCGCTTGACTTTGGATATCTCTATATCCCTGAGCCGGTGTATCTCGACAGGCTGAAAGGCCGAGATGAACTCCCTCACCTTCTTTTCCTGCGAGCCCGGAAAAACGATCCGTGCCTCCGGATAGAGCTTCTTTGCAGCCACCATAGAGGCAAAGGCGTCGAAATCTGCGTTGGTATGAGAGGTGATTACATCCATCGGCTGAAAAGGGAATACAAAACACAAGATGCGAAACTTGGGAAAGCGGGGTTCCAGATCTCAGAATTCATAACGTCACGGTCTTGAGACAACCACGCGGTTTCTCCCCGATGTCTTTGCCTTGTAGAGGGCATTGTCCGCAACGGTGATGAGGTCCCCCATGTTCTCTATCCCCTTGCCGGGATAGGAGGCGACACCGATGCTCACGGTGAGGGGCTTCCTCCCCTTCAGTCCGCGGAATTTATAGCCCGCGACATAGGACCTCATTGTCTCGGCCTTTGCAAGAGCGCCGCTCCCGGAAGTCTGAGGCAGGAGCATTATGAACACCCCCGTACCGCGCAAGCACGTCGCTCTTTCTCATATGCCTTCTCAAAAGCTGAGCGAACTCCCTGAGGACCAGATCGCCCGCCCTGTGGCCGTACTTGTCGTTGATACTTTTAAAGAAATCGATATCGAACATCAGGCAGCTAAGAGGTAGGTCGTATCTCTGGGCACGGCTGAACTCCTCCTTGATGCGATGGTAGAAATACCTTATGTTGTAAACCCCGGTGAGATAATCTGTGATGGCGAGTTTTTCGAGGCGTGACTTCTCACCCTCCATCTTTTCAAAGAGAAAGGCGTTATAAAGGGCGTTTGCCGAGGCATTCGCAACGGCGCTGCACAGTCTTATCTCGTTTTCGCTGAAGGTATATCCCTTCCTCGATGTCCTGAGAAAGAGGGTCCCGATCACCTCTTCACGGAAAACAATGGGGAGGACCATGATGGAACGGATATTGAGGGGAAAGATAATATCCCTCACCTTCTCCATAAGGGGATCGGTGACGGCATCTTTAATTATCACCGGTCTTTTAGACGTAAACGCCTTCCTTATCTCCGGGTATTTCGCGAGGTCGAGCTTTATGTTCATGGGTTTAGGATCCTCAAATGCAGATACCACGGTGGCGTATTTCTGATCGTCACCTATGCGAATAATGGAGCACCGCGTCACCGGTATGACCTCGGAGATCTTCTTTACGATAAGGTAGAGTATCTCCTGGGGATCGAGTGTGGAGGAGACGAGATAAGTGAGTTTATTGATGGTCTGGAGGTCGTCCGATTCCCTTTTCAGGAGCTGTATCGTCCGCCTCTTCTCAATCGTGGTCCTGATCTTGTAATCCAGGTCCTCCTCATAGATGGGAGTCAAGAGATAATTCTCCGCCCCTCGCCTGATCGCCTCCCTGATGGCTTCCCTGTGACTGCCCGTAATGGTGGCGATGACAGGACAGATCAGACCCTGAGGTTTAAGCCGTGCAAGTTCTTTGACCGGGATGATGCAGAGGCGGTCCGGTTCCTCGACCCCGGAAGCTGCTTTCTTAAGGGAAGAGATGTCCTCCATGAATTCCGCATGGAAATACTTCCTGTTCCTGAAGAAAGAACGGAAAGTTTTCAGAACCTTGACGTCCTTTTCATATATCAGGATCCTGCCTCCCATTTTCCCTCCAACTACTGTTTCGATTTTCTTAACCATTTTAGCAGATTTTGTAACGGAAAGGTATTCAACACGTCGCCTTTCTCAAGCCATCCCCTCCTGCCAATGGATACCCCGTAGATCATGAAATCGAACTGGTTGATTACGTGGGTGTCCGTGTCTATAACGACGGGGATACCCATCTCCTTAGCGCGCTTCGCGTATGTGTCGTTGATATCGAGCCTGAGGGGATACGCGTTTATCTCAATCGCCTTGCCTTCTTCCTTTGCCACTGCGAAAACCCTTTCCATGTCGACCTCATAGGCATCCCTTTCCCCTATCAGCCTCCCCGTGGGATGCGCGATCACAGTCACAAAGGGGTTCTTGATGGCAGAGACGAGTCTCCTCGTAAGCTGCTCCCTGCTCTGTCTGAAGCCGGAATGAATGGAGGCCATCACAATATCGAGCTGCATGAGGACCTCGTCAGGGAGATCGAGGGTATAATCACTCCTGATATCGACCTCTACCCCTGTGAGCAATCTGAAGCCCTTGAGTTTCTTATTCATCGCCGTTACCTCCTTCATCTCCTCAAGAACCTTCTCCTCATTCAGTCCCCTGGCAACGCCGAGCCCCTTTGTATGGTCTGTAATGGCGATATAGCTGTAGCCTTTTTCCCTTGCCGCTCTTATCAGTTCGTCCAGGGTGTGACTTCCGTCGCTCCGCCTCGTATGGACGTGGAGGTCTCCCCTGATATCTCTCAGTTCAAGGAGTTTCGGGAGCCTGCCCTCCAGGGCAGCCTCTATTTCCCCCGTGTCTTCCCTAAGTTCTGGAGGGACAAAGGGAAGGCCCAGGATCCGGTACACATCATCCTCCTTTTCACCCCCTATCCTCTTGTCGTCTTTCTCCCTGAATATCCCGTACTCATTTATCTTAAGCCCTGCCTTCACCGCCATCTCTCTCAGCCTTATGTTGTGAGCCTTGCTCCCCGTGAAATAGGCAAGAGCAGCCCCAAACGACTCCTCCTCCACTACCCTGAGGTCGACCTGAATCCCTTCAGAGATTATAACGCTGGACTTCGTGGAGCCGCGCATCAACACCTCTCTCACCATGGGAAGATGAACAAAGGCTCCCATGACCTTCTGGGGTTCTCCGGAAGTGGCGAGGATATCTATATCCTTCACGGACTCCTTCCACCTCCTGAGGCTTCCCGCAAGGGCAAGCTCCCGGACAGGCGCCCTTTCCCTTAGATGAGAAAGGATCTCGTTAGCTACGGGCAGCACCCTCCCGATGGGCAGTCTTTCCTTCCCCCTCTTGAGCATCCCGACGCCCTTCAGGATATTCTCCTCCGTCTTGTCCTTGATGCCAGGAAGACCTGAAAGCTTGTGTTCCCTGGCAAGCCGCTCAAGGTCGTCGATATTCTCTATCTTCAGCCTGTCGTAAAGCAGCTTTGCCGTCTTCGGGCCGAGGCCCGGGACGGAAAGAAGGGCGGTAAGACCCTCCGGCACCTCCTTTTTCAGCGCATCGTATGCCTCCATCTCCCCTGTCTTCACATAATGAAGTATCTTTCCCGCGAGGTCCTTTCCGATTCCGGGGATGGCAAGGAGCTCCTCTTCCGTCATCTTTCCCACATCCTTGGGAAGACCACCGATATTCTGGGCAGCCCTCCTGTACGCCCTTATCCTGAAGACATTCTCACCCTTAATCTCCAGGATATCCGCCATCTCATTGAATATCTTCGCTATCTCCTGATTGATCATTTCTGCAAAGGTTACGTTGAGGGTCGGACGAGGATGATCTTAATGCATGGATCTTCCCGGCCTGTCCCGATCCTGCATCCGCCCTGTGAACGAAGGTCACTTCTTCAGCATATCCGCAAGCTCCAGTGCGTTGCGGCAAGCATACCCGAGGGCATCATTGTTGAAATAGACAAATACGTCTTTTCGCTGCCTCAGGTATTTCCGTATGCGTGCGGCATCGGCCTTGATCTTTTCAGTGCTGTATAATGTGGCATAGCTGCCGCCCTCTCCGTGCCTTCTTATATATACGAAGTCGGCGGTGACGGGCAGTTCTTCAAGGAATGGAGGCCAATCCGCCATGCAGAGGCATATCCCTTCACGTTCAAGGAGGGAGATTACTTTCTTCGATATCCATGTCTCTTCCCTGAACTCGAAGACGTTTCGCGCCTTATAAGGCCTGATGAGCCCCAGGAAATCAGCCAGACGCGCAGGGTCTGCCTTCAGCGCCGGGGGCAACTGCCAGAGGATTGCCCCCAGTTTCTCCCTGAGGACCAGCGCCCTTGAGAAGAAAACATCGACAGGCTCGACCGACGCCTTCAATTTCTTGACATGGGTGATGAACCTGCTTCCCTTCAAGGAGAAGATAAAGCCCGGAGGCGTCTCTTTGTGCCACTTGGTGAACGTCTCCTTGTCGGGAAGACGGTAAAAGGTAACATTGAGCTCGACTGTGGAGAATTTCCTGCAGTAGTATTCAAGCCAGCGCCTTTTCGGCAAGTCTTCGGGGTAGAATGGCCCTTTCCAGTGGTCGTAGAGGAAACCGCTACAGCCCACATTAACCCTCGGCATATTGCTATTCTATCACAGAGTCAGACTCGCTACTATTATTTCGGGGGGCACAGGGCCTAGCACTCTATTATCATGTCTCAAAAAGATAGCCGAACCTTCTTCTGAATTCCGAAGGAGATAGACCGGCTGACCTCGAAATCCTTTTCAGATTCTCCGGGGAGAAGTCATCCCTTTCAATGCGTATCATATATTTTCTCCCGACAGTGTAGGATTCCGAAGTGATATCAACGGTCCTCACCTTCACCTTGCCAGTGGAGTGGTCGATAGTCTCCACAAATGGAACGGGGACGATACGGCCTTCATATATGACTATCATCGCTCCAGTGCCTCCCCTCGCGAGATAGTTCACCGCGCCGTAACCCAGGTTCCTCGTATATTCAACATCATAGGGAATAGGGTTTGCAGCCCTCAGCTCATACCCGATGTTCTTGTCGACAATCGTGATCCCTATACCGAGCGAATCCAGGGTCTTCCTCACGAAGTTCTTTATGACCCTTCCCAGCTGGATCTCGGAAAGCCTTATCCTCCCCGTCTCGTCGCTTTCGAGCTTTTCATGCTGGTTCAGTTCTTCGAGGTCGAATTTTTCGGCGATCCCCTCTCCAAGGATCGCGACTCCGTAGTCCTTACCCATCGAAAGCCTTTTTATGATGGAGCAGGTAAGAATATCGGCAACCTTTCTAAAGGAGAGCTTCTCTTCAATGAATTCCTCCGGGATAAGGGTTACCGTGGCTCCGGATGCCTTCCCAATGCCGAGGGCGAGATGTCCCGTATGCCTCCCCATGGTAGTGATGAAGTACCACCTGCCCGTGGTCTTTGCATCCTCCATGATGTTCTCGACTATCTCGGCACCCCAGTGTCGGGCGGTCTGGTATCCGAAGGTAGAGGCGCCGCCGGGCAGGGGGATATCGTTGTCGATGGTCTTCGGCACGTGGACAACGCTCATCGCTCCCCTTGCTTCTTTCTCGATCCAGTTCGCCATGAATAGGGTCCCTTCTCCGCCAACGGTTATCAGGTATTTTATGCCGATGCGCTTCAGGGTGGACATGAGGATTCCGAACTTCTCCCTAACTCTTTCCGGAAATTCCCTTGATGTGCGCAGGATGGAACCTCCTTGAGCATGGATTCTCGAAACATCGCTTACCGTAAGGGGGACTGCGCTCTTCAGTTCGCCGTCAAAGAGGCTCTTGAATCCTCCGCTTATCCCGACGACGGGCATTCCGTGAAATGCGGCTTCAATAGTGGCAGCGCTTATAACACCGTTAATTCCTGGAGCAGGACCGCCTCCAACAATGATACCGAGCCTATTGGCGGCCATCCATTTTCCCGGAAGGCGAAATGTAAAAGGCGGACCACAGGACCACCGGGTTCTCCATTTCATATCCGGATCTCATTCTTGAACTCCCCAATTTACAGGTGCCTGATTATCGGCGGCATTGCCTCCGAGAATTCGTACTCGTACTTCTCGGGCTTCCTTCCGAAACAGGTGCCGAGGCTTTCGAAGAGGGCAATCTCCCTTACGTCAACCTCCCTGCGTTTTATCGCCTCAGATGTCGGCATATACGATATCTTCCTGCCCTCAACTCCTACCACTGTATTCCCTGCCTTGTCCCCGAGCAGAAGGAGCACCGCGGCCGCACCTGCCTTGTATCCGAAATTTACGTCAAAAGCCGACGTCTGCCCTGAACGTACAAGGTGACTGGGGATTATCTCCCGCACCTCAGGGATCTCATACACGCCCGGCGCATACATGCCTGCCCTCTTCATGAATTCCTTGACGCCGGGATCCGCCTTCAGCCTCTTTTCGATCTGCTGCTTAACATATCTGCCCGCACCGGCGAGTTTCCTGTGGCCGAAGGCGTCCACACCGGCTGATTCATCGTAGAGCATCTCACCGCCAGCAGTCTTTATCCCCTCGGCAACAACGATGGTATAAGTTCCCGCCTTTACATCGCTCCGCTCTATCCTGCCGAAATAGGTGGCCTTGATATGGTCATACACGATGTCAAAGTCAACCGGGATTTCAGGGATCAAAATGCAGTCGGCCTCAGCTCCTATTCCTCCCCTGAGGGCGGTATGGCCCACGTACCTTCCAAATACCTCGATAACCATGATACGGTTGTGGCTCATACCGGTGGTCTTCAGGTCCCTCACCATCACAGCTATCCTGTTCACCGCAGAATCGCCTCCCACACTGTAGGGCTGAAGATCGAGATCCATGGTCTTGGGGGCGTGAACACAAGGGATTCCTTGGGAACCGAGGTCCACCACAACGCTCCCCGTATCGTCGCCGCCGCTGATGACAAGGGCATCGATCCTGAACTTCCTGAGGCCGTCCTTTATCCTCTGATAGGTGTTGGGATCCGATATCTTGCTGATCTTTACGCGTGAGTGCCCTGCTTCGGAACCCGCAAGGGATGCCTCGATGCGGCTTACACGGTCGGCATCAAGCACAACGACTTCTCTCATATCGACGAGGTTGTAGAGGCCGGCATAACCGTTTGGGATGACAACCGATTCTATTCCGCGAGCATATGCCTCCCTCGCAACACCCTTTATAACCGCGTTTAGACCTCCGGCGTCTCCGCCGCTGGTGATAATACCGATTCTCTTGATATCAGGCATGGTATCCCTCCTTAAGATTAACGAATCTCGGCTGTCAGTCCAGGAGTTTAGTATTGATCCTCTTTGCCACAAACACAGGCTTCACCGTACTGCTCACAATATCCGCAGTATCGACAACCTTCAGTTTTTCGAAAAGAAGACCAAAGCGGTCCTCCAGCTCGTTCATTATGGGCTTCTTCTTCTCTTCAGGCAGTTCCCACCATTTCCTCTTCAGAGGACCGAACCCCTTTTTCCTTGTGCTGTAAATGAACTGCTCTTCTGTCTGGCCCTCTTTCCATTCCTTCGAGTATTCCTTCTTTATGAAGGCATAGACCTCTTCCCTGAAGTCCGCAGGGAGATGCTTGCTGTCATAGACTATGTTCTGGAAGCCGGTGGCGAGATGAACTTCCGAAGTCCCGGTCTTCGGGAACATGTCGAAGGCCTCTTCGGGGAGCGTAGAAGCCCCGTGCTGCACCACGCCAGAAAGACCGTATTCCCTCCTCGCTATATCGGAAAGGCTCCTGAGGGTTTCAAAGTCTATCTTCACCTTTGCGAGCGTCCCGTCGGGGAGGACAACGCCTCCATGGCTTGTCCCTGTCTGGACACTGAGTTTCGAGAGGCCTTTGCCGTGCGTCCCGAAAGTCTCCCTGAACCCGTCAAGATATGCCCTGAGTTCCTCAGAGGTGCTGTTCTTCCCTCCGATCTCTCCGATCTCCCCGCCTATGGAGACATCGATGCCTGAAGGCTGAAGCTCCCTTATGCTGACAGCCAGCTCGGCGGTTCTTTCGAAGTTCGGCCTTTGCTGTTCCTTTACGGTGGGCTTATCGAGATCCACGAGTGTTGAGGAATCGATATCGATGTTATAGAACTCTGCATCAATGGCCTCTTTGATCAACCCCTTTACGTATCCGGTTTCGGCGTCAGGATCCGAAAGGTAGTTTTTTCTCACAAGTTGAAAGTGATCACCCTGGATAAAGACAGGTCCGCTGAATCCCTCCTTCACTGCAGCGGCAAGAACCACTGCGGCATATTCGAGGGGTCTCTGTCTTGTATAACCGATTTCAGAGCGCGCGATCTCGAAAATGAAGGCCCCGACATTCATCTTTATCGCCTGCCTGAATATGGCCTTCGCCGTATCGTAGGTAAGGCCCCTTATATTGATCGCCGGAACGGTAAACCCCCGGTAATCCCTGCCCAGTTCCTCGTAGAGTCCCTGAATGGACGACGGGACCGCCCCCGATGCCTTTGCGATCTCCTTAATGAACATAAGGAGGTCTTTCTTCGCGTCGTCGTCTTCAGCGAAGACCGCTTCAAATACCAGTTCGTCCATCATGTTCCTTAAGACATCGGCCTTCTGTATCGCGAGCTTTTCACCGGACACCGAAATAACACCCTTGAGCTTCTTGAAACTCGTCATCGCTATTACTCCTCCTTCGTTTTTCTTTCCTGCTTCACGAATCCGCCTGTCGCTTAAACAAAAACACAATCAAGCAAACTCGGACGTTTTGAAGAAATGAAAATATCTACGCTCTTTCGGGTCAGTTACCCCTGAAATAGCGGCTCAAAACCCTTTCGATGTTACTCACGATGCTGTCTTTCGCATTTATTATATAGATTTTATCCCCTGTCTGGAAGAGTTCTTTTTCGATGCGCTTTACAGAGGGAGTCCCCCTTCCGATAAAGCCCGACAGCTCATCCGAAGACCGCTTCCCAAGCTCTTCTTCGAACATGGGGACGATCTTGTCCTTCATCCTCAGTTCAGTATCCATAAAGAATACGGCTATTGCGGGATGGAGGTCAAAGACCCTGTCGAAGAAGGCGCTTATCTCGTTGGCGTATATCTGCTTCGGCGGAGAAGATTTCACCTCCATATAAAGAACAGACCCGTTGATCTTTACAATAAGGTCGTAGTCGCCTCCGACAACAGGCCGTTTGAACTTTACCCCCCATATCGCCTCAGTTTCGAACTCCCTCTTAAATATCTCTGAAAGGAACCACTCAAGGGTCGGGCCGAAGCTCTTGACCGGTCCCCTGGCAAGTCTGTATGAGCCGTGCCCCCTTGTCTTCCTGGCAAGCCCGGTCCTGAGGAGGAAGGCCACGTAGTCCCATGTCACCTCGTAGGTGGAGTACCGCGTCACCTCTTTCACAGTGAAACCCTTCTGGTGTCTTATCACATCCCTCAGAAAGAGCCTGAAGGAATATTTGTTCAGAAGCCGGTAATACTCGTCGATAAATCCTGCATCTGGGAGGAGGACGTCCTCAATGGGCTCCTCCTTGTAAATCCTGAAACCTCGCCTCCTCAGCAATGCTCGTAATGAAGGAGTCAGTTCGGTGAGGGATTTCCTGAGCCTTCTTATCTCCTCCCTTAGAGAGGAAACCTCATCCCGGGGACTACCGTCATTCATCCTCCGCCTTCCTTCAATTTTCCCTCATTCATCCGGCCGCTTCTGAATCCTTCGAGGTCAATGGTAATAAACCTGTATCCGAGGGCCTTGAGTTTTTTCGCCACAGAGTTCCTGATGCCGGGGTCAAGCATCCAGGGCATATCTTCTTCCATGATCTCGATCCTCGCCGTATCCCCATGATGCCTTACCCTGAATTCCCTGAAACCAAGGGATTTCAGGAAGCCCTCCGCCGACTCCACACGCTTCAAAGCATCAAGGGTTATGGGTTCGCCATAAGGGAACCTTGAAGAAAGGCAGGGCGAAGATGGCTTGTCCCACGTGGGCAGGCCGAACGTTCGGGACAGTTCCCTTACATCCTTCTTTCTCATCCGGGCCTCGATAAGAGGGCTCCTTACAGCCAGCTCGGCGGCAGCCCTTCTGCCGGGCCGCCAATCGTCAAGATCGTCTAGATTGCTGCCGTCAAGGACAAACCTGTATCCCCCGGATTCCGCAACGAACCTGAGCCTCCCGAAGAGCTCGGTCTTGCAGTGGTAGCACCTGTCGGGAGGGTTCTTCACGAACTCGTCATTGTCCAGTTCAGCCGTCTCGATGACCCTGTGGGGAACGCCCAGAACCTCGGCGAGCTTTCCTGCATCCTGGAAGTCCTGTTCGGATATCGTGGGAGAAAGACCCGTCACCGCAAGGACCTTTATCCTTGAAAATACCGCTGCCTTCAGGAGAAAGGTGCTGTCCACTCCTCCGGAGTACGCGATGACGGCGCTCTCCATAGATTTGAGGATATTTATCAACCGGTCGAGTTTGGCTGTCAGCAAGCCCTCGCCGTTCATTGGATTGACCGAATTCATAAATACCTCACCCAAATACGACTAATTAAATAAGCTTTTGAGCAATGGCTTTTCCGGATTCGCTGCACCGGGCGAAATCCGGAAGACGGATAAAGGAAGCCCCACAAATACCTTGACAATATATCTCGGCTTATGACTCCTTACTTCCGACTTCAGAAGAAATCCGCACCTCTACAGCTCTACCACCTCGTAGTTTTCCTGATGGAGCTTGCCGTCTTCCTTCACTATGACCTTGACACCGTACCTGCTCTCGACGTCCTCAAGCCCGGCCCTTTCCTCGTCCGAAAGAAGTTCGGCCACTGCGGGGTGAGCGGTCACTATTATCTTGTGTCCCCCGTGTCTGGCCAGTTTTGTGATCTTCCTCAATATCTCGTAGCAGAGGGTTCTTGGGGACTTCACAAAACCCTTGCCCTCGCAGTAAGAACAGGGTTCGCAAAGCACCCTCCCGAGACTCTCCCTCACCCTCTTTCTCGTCATCTGGATGAGACCGAGTTCGGATATATGAAGTATGGTATTCTTTGCCCTGTCCCTCTTCATAGCTTCCAGGAAGGCGTTGAAAACCTTTTCCCTGTTCTCGGTCTTTTCCATATCGATGAAGTCTATAATGATTATGCCCCCCAAGTTCCTCAGTCTTATCTGGTACGCGATCTCCTTCACCGCTTCGAGATTTGTCTTGAGGATGGTATCCTCCAGGTCTTCCTTTCCGACAAACTTCCCCGTATTCACGTCGATTACCGTCATCGCCTCCGTCTGGTCGATCACAATATATCCGCCTGATTTGAGCCATACCTTTCTTCCCAGCGCGCGCGAGATATCCACTTCGATGCCGAACGCCTCAAATATGGGCTCTTCCTCACCGTAGAGTTCTATCTTCGAGAGGAGCTTCGGGAAATAGGTATTCACGAAATCCTGGATCCTCTCGTATTCATCCCCGGAATCTATCACCAGCCGTTCCACGTCCTGACTCATCAGGTCGCGGACACTCCTGAAGGCGAGGTCAAGGTCGCTGTAAAGAAGGCAGGGTGCCATCACCCTGTCGCGCTTCTTCTGTATGTTCTCCCATAGCAGGAGCAGGAATTCCAGGTCCTTCTTGAGCTCTTCTTCGATGCAGCCTTCGCTGGCCGTCCTGATAATTAGCCCGTACCCCTTCGGTCTTATGTTTTCGACTATGCCCCGAAGCCTCACCCTTTCTTCATCATCGGATATCCTCCTTGATATCCCGATGTGCTCAAGGCTTGGCATGAGCACAAGATAACGGCCGGGGAGGGTTACATACGAAGTGACCCGTGCGCCTTTGCTGCCCATGGGGTCCTTTGAGACCTGAACAAGGACTTCCTGGCCCTCCTGTATGAGCTCCTCTATAGGGAGGTCAGGCCTCCCTCTTTTTGCCACGAGCTCTATGGAATTGCTCTTGTCCTCTTCCTCCAGAAAGGGGGCGTAGTCCTCCATCTCGGAGATGATGTCGGCAACGTACAGGAACGCCGCCTTTTCAAGTCCTATATCCACGAAGGCGGACTGCATCCCCGGAAGTATCTTTACCACCTTCCCTTTATAGATGTTCCCCACTAGGCTGGCGTCCCTTTTTCGCTCCACATAGACTTCAACCACCTGGCCGCCTTCCAGCAGCGCGACCCTCATCTCCTCGCGCGTCACATTAACCAGAATCTCACTGGGCATATTCCTTCTCTCTTTCCATGGGCTCAACCCATCTGTCACGCCAGCCGAACATTCTAAGCCTCGTGATGAGCAGTTCCTCAGCGGGGGAACGCATCATCGCAGGGATTATCTCGCCGAGTCTCACCTTCCTTTGATCTCCGTCCCTTACGATAAGCCTGACCGCATTGCCGTTGACCACGATTGCCGATTCCACCATGCCGGCGATCCCTTCAGGGCCGTTTCCCTTTTCACTTCCCATACCGCCTAACAGAAAACCTTCCATAACGAGGCCTTCAGGAGTCTTTCCATCAGGACATATTATCTCATATTCATATCTCGAGATAAAGCTCTGAAGAGAAGGCTCATTTGCCGGTATAGCACGGGTCTCCAGCACTCTGATACCGTCAGGAAGCACATGGTTCAGGCTTTCCTTTATGTCCGCCATCCCGGCGGCAGGCATTACTTCCATATCAAAGTACTCCCTGAGCCCGCTGACTCCGACATTAAGGGGCGGGCCGAAGGAGAGCCTTGGCGAGGGATGAAAACCCTGGGAATACAGGACAGGCACATCGGCCCTTCTCACCGCACGAATGAAAACGGTCATCAGTTCCCTGTGGGAGAGGTGTCTTAAATCGCCTGTCTTCGAGAACCGAATCCTCACGCGTATCCGGGGAGCGGCGGGAGACGGACGATGAGAGACAATTCGCGTTTCATCCTTTGGCTCGTGACGCGTAACGCGCCTGTCTGTCCCTGCCTGTCCGGCAGGCAGACGGTGGGCAGGTAATGCGTCACCGGTTAAACACCCAAGCCCGCATCCATAGCATGCCTTTCTGCAATCCGGGGTGATTTCTCCCCTCAGTGCCCTCTGGAACTCCTTCCACTGAAACTCCTTCTTGACGCCGATGTCTATCCCGTCCCACGGGAGAGCGCCGTCCCTCTCGAAGCGTCTCCTCGCGTACGCGTTGAGATCAATACCCGTGTCCTCTGCGGCAGCAAGCCACTTGCGGAAATCAAAGGATTCCGCCCACGGATCAAGCCGGCAGCCCCTGAACCACGCCCTTTCAATGAGGGCTGACAAATCCGTATCCCCTCTTGAGAACACCGCCTCGAGAAGGCTCATCTCGGCAGCATGGCCCTTGAAGTTCATCCTCTTCTTCGAGAGACTTTGCCTAAGATATTCCATCTTTGCCTTTATCCTTCCTATATCTTCCTGGCCGTACCATTGCATAGGCGTATGGGGCTTGGGCACAAAGGGAGATACGCCAACGCTTATATTCACGTACCTGCTGGAATACTTCCTGGCAGTTCTTATTGCCTTCGAGGCCATCTCCGGAATGGCCTCAACATCCTCATCTGTCTCAGTGGGCAGTCCTACCATAAAGTAAAGTTTGAGATTCTCCCACCCCTCCGCAAAGAGCGCGTTCAATGCCCTTTCATAATCCTCCTCGGAGAAGTCCTTGTTTATCACCGCCCTGAGTCTCTCCGTGGCGGCCTCGGGAGCCATAGTGAAGCCCGTCTTCCTTACAGATTTGATCTCCCGCAGCACATCTCTGTCGACAGCGGCAACACGCAATGAGGGGAGGGAAAGAGAGACTGCCTTGCGGGAGAACCTCCTGTTCAGCTCCCTTACAAGAGGGAAAAGGGAGCTGTAATCGCCGGCGCTCAGCGAGCTGAGGGATATCTCTTCATGTCCTGTGTTTCTCAGGGATTCCCCGGCGATCTGAAGAACCCTCTCGAGACTCCTTTCCCTCAGAGGCCTGTAGATCATGCCTGCCTGGCAGAACCTGCAACCCTTGGAGCAGCCTCTTGAAAGCTCAATGGTTATTCTGTCGTGGATAATTGACGTGTAAGGGACAACAGGGGCAACCGGATACGGCGCGTCATCAAGGGATTCCCTGTAGCGTCTCCTTATACAAGAGAACCGACCATGGACAGACGGCACATACAGGCCCTCAATCCCGGAGAGTCCGCGCAGGAGTGAGTCCTTCCTCCCGTCACCCTCGGACTTCCACGAATAGAATGTGTCCAGGATATCGGTGATAGCATCCTCTCCGTCCCCTACAAGAAAGGCATCCACGAAGGGAGCCATAGGCTGAGGGTTTACCGAGCAAGGACCGCCGGCGACGATCAAGGGATGCCCCTTGTCCCTTTCCCCCGACCGCAAAGGTATCCCTGCCATGGAGAGCATATTGAGAACCGTGGTATAGGAAAGCTCGTACTGGAGACTGAACCCGACGATATCGAACTCTCCGAGCGGCTTCTTTCCTTCGAGGGATACCAGGGGAATCCCTCTTGCCTTCATCTCAGCCTCCATATCGAGCCATGGGGAAAAGACCCTTTCGGCCGAAGCATATGGCACGCTGTTTATGATTGCATAAAGTATCCTGAGACCAAGGTGAGACATCCCCACATCATAGATATCCGGAAAGGCAAGAGCAACCTTCACAGCCGCATTTTTATGAATGGAGTTAAGCTCACGGTTTATATATCTGCTGGGCTTTTCAAAACGGCATAGATTCATGTTAAAGGATACCATATGATATGGAAATACGGGAATAATCCGGTTTGCACATACGGACGGCAGGGCTTCCAATCCTTTCGTCTAGAACACTGCGTCTAACCGCTTTGCCTGATATCCCTTTCCTTGACTTGGGAAGAATCTCTCGGATAAGATAATACGCTGAGGCACTGATGAAGGTCGGGATAGGGTGTGATCACGCCGGGGTAGAACTCAAAATGGAACTGATCTCCCTCCTTAAAGAGATGGGGATGGACTGCGTTGACTACGGGACCGACGGCCCCAAATCGGTAGACTATCCTGATTTCGGAGAGAAGGTCTCCTCCGCGGTGAGCTCAGGAGGAATAGACAGGGGAATCCTTATTTGCGGGACGGGGATCGGCATGTCGATAGTGGCAAACAAGTTTCCCGGCATCAGGGCATCTCTCTGTAACGACCTATTCACAGCAAAGATGAGCAGGTTGCATAACGATGCGAACGTGCTGGTCATCGGCGGCAGGATAGTAGGCAAAGACCTGGCCAAAGAGATAGTGCGCGTCTGGTTTTCGACTCCGTTTGAGGCCGGAAGGCACATCAGCAGGCTGAACAAGATACATCTTTTAGAAGGGAAGGTAAAAGGTCCAGGTCATGGAACCGGAACAGCTCAGGCAGGCTGACCCCGAGGTCTACGATGCCCTCCAGAATGAGAAGCAGAGGGAAAAAGGGAAGATCGTCCTCATCGCTTCTGAAAACTATGTAAGCCCTGCGGTACTCGAAGCCCAGGGCTCCATATTTACCAACAAGTACGCGGAAGGATATCCCGGAAGACGTTATTACGGCGGGTGCGAATATGCTGATGTGATCGAGACCCTTGCCATAAAAAGGGCCCAGGATCTCTTCGGCGCAGAGCACGTTAATGTGCAACCACATTCGGGCTCACAGGCTAACATGGCCGTCTATTTCTCCTTTTTGAAGCCGGGCGACACCATACTCGGCATGAGCCTTAATCAGGGGGGGCATCTCTCCCATGGCGCCTCTGTCAATTTCTCAGGCCTTATTTACAGAAGCATCTCCTATGGCGTCGACAGGACGACCGGATTCATCGATTATGATGAAGTGCGGAGAATCGCCCTTGAAAACAGGCCTCAGATGATAGTCGCAGGAGCCAGCGCCTATTCAAGGGTCCTTGATTTCAGGGCTTTCGCCGAGATAGCTAAAGAGGCCGGGGCTTTTTTCATGGCCGACATCGCCCATATCGCAGGCCTCATCGCCGCAGGACTACATCCCTCGCCCATTCCTTACGCAGATTTTGTTACGACGACCACTCACAAGACCCTCCGGGGACCGAGGGGAGGCATGATTATGTGCAAGTCGAAGTACGGGAAGGCCATAGACAAGATGATATTCCCCGGGATTCAGGGTGGGCCTCTGGTTCATGTCATTGCCGCAAAGGCAGTGGCCCTCAAGGAAGCCCTAAGCGACGCCTTCAGGGAATATCAGAAACATGTTGTAAAGAACGCAAGAAAACTCTCAGAGGAACTCCTGAAGAAGGGTTTCAGGATCGTCTCTGGTGGAACCGATAACCACCTGATGCTCGTTGATCTCTCCGGAACGCAGATCACGGGAAAAGAGGCCGAGGAATCGCTTGATACCGCCGGGATAACGGTGAACAAGAATGCGGTCCCCTATGATGCAAGGCCCCCTGCTGTCACAAGCGGTATCCGGCTCGGGACGCCGTGCGTTACAACCAGGGGAATGGGGGAGGACGAGATGGTAGAGATCGCCGGCATAATAGCCGGTGTTCTGATGAACAGCAATAACCCCGAGGAAATAAGACGGCTCAACCAGCGCGTGAAGGACCTCTGTGAACGTTTTCCCATATACTCATGAAGTGCCCGTTTTGCGGAAACCTTGAAGACAAAGTCATCGATTCCCGCACCAGCAAGGAAGGAGAGGCCATCCGCAGAAGAAGAGAATGCCTTAAGTGCGGGAAGAGATTTACCTCCTACGAACGTGTCGACGACATAATCCCGATGGTCGTGAAGAAGGACGGCCGCCGCGAATCGTTTGACAGGGCAAAGATCATCCATGGGTTGAGGAAGGCATGTGAAAAGAGGCCTATAAGCATTGACGTCCTTGACGGCATTGTGGATTCCATAGAAAAGAAACTCACCGGCATGGGAGTGAAAGAGGTACCCAGTACGTGGATCGGCGAAGAACTCATGTCCTCTCTCAAGGAGACGGACAAGGTGGCGTACGTGCGTTTTGCCTCGGTTTACCGGCAGTTCAGGGACCTCAACGACCTTATGGACGAGGTGAAGAACCTTTTTGAACACCAGGATAGAAAGTAGTGCGCAAAATGGCTTATGATGTGCGATTTAACCCAGCGATTCAACGGTCAGCGTGACCGGAAAGACTAACAGGAAAACAGTCCCCCTTTCCCCCTTCTCGATGACCATTTCCCCGCCAAGCTGTTCGATCACCCGCTTGCTTACGGAGAGCCCGACACCGAACCCTCTGGACCCTGTAAGAGGAGACTGCCGAGCGGCATCGGTGCTCGCTTTGTTCGGAGCATGCGACACCTCTACGATCACCGAATCATTCGTGTGAGCCGTCCTGAACGTCAGCGCCTCTCCGGCGGACATAATATCGAGCACATAGAGGATCAGATTCAGAAAGACCTGCTGAAGCTGGAGCGGATCAATGTTCATCACGGGTATTGAACCGTCCATCTCCTTCACTACCGCTACCTTATGGATGTTTTTGTGGAGGCTGTAGCGGGTGATGAACAGGAGGGTGTTTTGAATGATCTCGTTTATGTCCGAAGGAAGGAACGGGGTGGACCTTGGTCTTGCATATTCAAGAAAGCTCTTTGTCATGACATCGAGCTTACGTATCTGAAACAACATCTCCTCGAATACCGCCCTGTCTTCTTCCGAAAGGTTCAGTTCCCTGTGGAAGATCTCCAGAGCGCCTTTGATCCCGGTAATGGGGTTGATAATCTCATGGGCGAGGCCGGCGGCGATCTCCCTTATGAACTGCATCTGTTCGGCGCTTTTCATCTTCTCCATATCTTCCCTGAGTTCCGTTGCCATCCTGTTGAATTTTGTCGCAGTCATGGAGGGTTCGTCCGGCATGGGTGCTGCAAAAATCGCGCCATCCTATAGGTTCATTCCCCGGAAGGCGGGGCTGAGCTTGGGGTTGAAGGCAGGAAAAGGCGGCGCTGCCCATACCTGCTGCCAAAATCAACGGAAAAGATTATAATAGTGCAACATGGGGAAAATTGAGTTTTTTCGCCACAATATTGACGAACGTGACATAGAGCGGGTAAATGCCGTCCTGAAATCCATTTTTCTAACCACCGGCAAGGACGTTGAGAACTTTGAACACATGTTCTCACGATACACGGGAAGAAAGTATACCATCGGCCTTACGAGCTGCACAGCGGCCATCCATTTAAGTCTGATAGCTCTCGGGATAGGACCGGGAGACGAGGTAATTACCACTCCCATGAGTTTCTGTGCGACGGCAAACGCGATACTTCACGCCGGCGCCCGGCCGGTCTTTGTTGATGTGGAGGAGGAAACAGGCAATTTAAACGCGGAACTCGTTGAGTCTGCCGTCACCGAAAGGACAAAGGCGATCCTCCCTGTTCACCTCTATGGACAGATGTGCGACATGAAAAAAATCAAAGCAGTTGCCGACAAATATAACATCAAACTCATTGAAGATGCGGCCCACGCCATCGAAGCCTCAAGGGACGGAGTCCGCATCGGGCAGATATCCGATGCATCCTGCTTCAGCTTTTATGCAACAAAAAATATAACCTCCGGAGAGGGGGGGGCGATTTGTACCGACAGCGAGGGCCTGGCAGATAGCCTCAGGATGCTGAGGCTCCACGGCATCGACAGGGGCGCGGCAGACAGATATACCAAACGCTTTCAGCACTATGACATGCCTGTTCTGGGCTGGAAATACAATATGGACAACATTCAGGCCGCGCTACTCATAGGTCAGCTTGAGCGGATTGAAGACCTCTGGCAAGAAAGAGACAGGCTCTGGAAGCTCTACGAAGAAGGGCTCTCTTCAGTTAAAGACATCAGGATACCGAGGACTCTCCCGGGTGTCAGGCATGCACGGCATCTCTTTACCATACTTGTGAGGGCAGAGAAGAGGGATCCTCTTCTCTGGGCTCTTCAGGACTGCGGAATCGGCGTGGCCGTGAATTACAGGCCGATTCATCTCCTTAAGTATTACAGGGAGCACTTCGGTTACAGGGAGGGAGATTACCCTGTTGCGGAAGATATAGGAAAAAGAACTATATCACTTCCTCTTTATTCCTCCCTTAAAGAGGAAGATCTTCGATATGTTGTCGAAACGCTAAAAGAGGAACTCAGCAAGTGAACATGTAGCGAGCAGCGCGAAGCGTGTAGGGAGCGAAGTCCTTTACGCTAAACGTTAAGCGCTACACGCTATACGCTCATTGACGGAGGCATATGAAAACAATTCTCGTAACGGGCGGCGCCGGATTCATCGGTAGCAACTTCATAGATTACATGTTCAGGAAGTATCATGACTACAGAATGCTCGTCCTCGACGCCCTTACCTATGCAGGAGATGTGGAGAACATCCCCGCTGAGGTGAGAAATTCGGACCGGTTCGAGTTCTGGTACGGTGACGTAAACAACCTTGACCTCGTGAGCGACCTCGTGGGCAGGTCGGACATGGTGGTACACTTTGCGGCAGAGACCCACGTGGCGCGGTCTCTCTATTCCCACAGGGTGTTTTTCGTGACCGATGTCCTCGGGACTCAATCTGTCGTAAATGCCGTGTTGAAGCATGCGGGCAGGATCGACCGATTTATCCATATCTCCACCTCGGAGGTGTACGGGACCTCTGTTTATGAGCCCATGGACGAGAACCACCCGCTGAACCCCACAAGCCCTTATGCCGCTGCAAAGGCAGGTGCAGACAGACTTGTCTATTCCTACATCGTTGCTCATGACATACCTGGAGTAATCATGAGACCCTTCAACAACTACGGCCCGAAACAGCACCTTGAGAAGGTGATACCCCGCTTCATCACAAGCTGCATTCTCGGTGAACCCCTTACCATACACGGCGACGGCTCTGCTTCGAGGGACTGGGTATTTGCAGAAGACACAGCACGGGCAGTCGACCTTGTCCTGCACGCCCCCATCGAAGCTGTCAGGGGAGAGGTATTCAATGTCGGAACCGGCAGGAGCCTGAGCGTCCTTGAGATAGCGAAAAGGATTTCAGCGGAATTCGGGGTACGCGAGAATCTGGATTTCATGTCTGAACGGTTCGGGCAGGTGCAAAGGCACATCTCCTCGACAGGGAAGGCGGAAAAGGTTCTCGGATTCAGGGCGTCCTTGTCCTTTGAAGAAGGATTAAGGAAGACGATCCAATGGTATAAGCATAACCGGGGGCTTTGGGAAAAGCAGATGATGATGAGAAAGGTACCGGTAAAGGCGAGTGACGGGTCGGTGATATGGTATTGAAGGAGAAAAGACGGAGATGAAGGAGATTAAAGTTGGAGTGATCGGGTGCGGATACTGGGGACCGAATCTCGTCAGGAATTTCAACGACAATCCTCACACTGATATCGTTTATGCGTGCGACCTCAACAAGGAGAGGGTCGAGCGCATAAAGCTGAGATACCCCCATATTAATGTGACCGCCGACTACCGTGAGATTCTGAGGAACAAGGACATCCATGCCGTAGCTATCGCGACTCCTGTTTTCACACACTATGCCATTGTAAAGGAATCCCTCAAAGCCGGCAAGCATGTCCTTGTGGAGAAGCCGCTCACTTCCAGCGTAAGAGAGGCTGAAAGGCTCATCGACCTCTCCACCCGGAGCGGGCTCATCCTCCTCGTTGATCATACCTTCATCTATACCGGGGCGATACGGACAATCAAGGAGTTCGTCTCGTCCGGCGAGCTGGGGGAAATTTACTATTTTGATTCCGTTAGAGTGAACCTTGGTCTCTTCCAGCATGATGTGAATGTGATATGGGATCTCGCTCCCCATGACCTTTCCATCATGGATTTTATCGTCGAAGAAAGGCCCGTCAGCGTTGTTGCAACGGGCGCGATTCATACGCCGCGAGGTCTGGAGGATGTGGCTTACGTCACCGTAAAATTCAAGAGCAGTCTGATAGCGCACTTTCACGTGAACTGGATGTCTCCTGTCAAGATACGGAAAATCATTATCGGGGGGAGCAAGAAGATGGTGGTCTTCGACGATCTCGATCCTGCTGAAAAGATCAAGGTCTATGACAAGGGAATCAGGCTTTCGGCCGCAGACGAAAAAGCGGTTTACAAGAGCCTGATCCAATACAGGATAGGGGACATGCATGCCCCGGCCATAGAGAATACGGAGGCCCTGAAGACAGAAGTGGAGCATTTTGCCGATTGCATCAGGAACAAAAGGGCGCCCCTTACCGGCGGAGAGGCAGGTCTCCGGGTCGTGAGAATCCTCGAGGCTGCGCAAAAGTCCTTAAAGAAGGGGGGGGGCAAGGTGAACCTATGAACAACGCGATTTATCCCGGCGTAACCATCGGCGATGCCACCGTCATCGAGCCTCCATCGATTATCGGAAAACCACCCCGGGGCGCGCGGGAAGGCGAGATTCCCCTCAGGATAGGGAAAAACGGCCGCATCAGACCATTCAGTACCCTCTACGCAGGCAGTGAGATCGGGGACTATTTTCAGTCAGGCCAAGGCGTTTCCATAAGGGAAGACAATCGTATCGGAAATAATGTGAGCGTGGGGACAAACTCCGTACTCGAGTTCGGCAACAGCATAGGTGATTTCAGCCGCATTCACAGCAATTGTTTCCTGGAGATGGTAACTATAGGAAGATATGTTTTTGTAGGGCCTAACGTTGTATTCACCGACGACCCTCACCCCATGGGATGCCCCCACTATAAGGAGTGCAAAGGCGGAGCCATTGTTGAGGACTATGCCAGGATCGGCGCAAACTCCACCATCCTTCCGGGTGTGAGGATTGGAAGGAACAGCCTTGTCGGCGCGGGCTCCGTGGTGGTGAAGGACGTTCCTCCTGACAGTGTGGTCGCCGGAAACCCCGCAAAGGTGATAAAGAAAATCGATGAGTTGACCTGCCCGAGGGGTTTCTTCGATAAAGCCTACCTTTGGCCGCCCTATAAAGAGGACGGGAACGAGGGATGAAGGATATACCCCTGGTCGATCTCAAGGCGGGCTTTGCGCCCATAAGGGACGAAGTGATGAAGGCTATCGGGCAGGTACTCGACGGGATGAACCTTTATCTGGGCGCCAACTGCCAGGCACTTGAAAATGAATTCGCACTGTATTGCGGCACGAAGCACGCTGTGGGGGTGGGCTCCGGTACCGAGGCTATCCAATTCGCCCTTCTGTCCTGCGGTGTGGGAGCCGGAGATGAAATCATCACATCTCCGCATACCTTCTTTGCAACTGCAGAGGCGATTGCATGCATCGGGGCAAGACCCGTCTTTGCGGATATCAACCCGCTTACGTATAACATTGACCCCGACGGGATAGAGGAAAAGATAACGGGAAAGACAAAGGCCGTCGTACCGGTCCACATGTATGGACAGACTGCAGAGATGGAGCCGGTACTGAGCATTGCCCGTTCATACGGACTGCATGTGATAGAGGACGCCTGTCAGGCCCATGGCGCTCTCTGTAAAGGAGCAAAGGCGGGAACCATGGGCAGCGCCGGCTGTTTCAGCTTTTATTTCACCAAGAACCTCGGCGCCTATGGAGAGGGCGGGATGGTCGTGACCAACGATGATGCAATAGCTGAGAAGCTGCGCCTTTACAGAAACCACGGACACGCATCCAAGTATGAACATTCGGTGATCGGATATAACGGAAGACTGGATGAGATACAGGCTGCAATCCTGAGGATAAAACTCAAATATCTGGATGAGTGTAACAGAAAAAGAAGGGAGAGAGCTTCACTGTACCAAGCCCTGCTTAAGGATACTCCCCTCATCCTGCCGGATGAGGCAAAAGACATGACGCACGTCTATCACCTCTATGTGGTTCGGAGCGCGCGGAGGGACAGTCTTCAGGAGCATCTGAGAGAGAGCGGAATAGGTACTGGAATTCACTACAGGATACCGGTCCATCTCCAGGGGGCGCTGTCTCACCTCGGATATAGAAAAGGCGATTTCCCCGAAGTTGAAAAGGCTTGTGACGAAATACTGTCCCTGCCCATGTACCCGGAACTCAGCGAAGAGGATCAGGTTTATATTGCTGAAAAGATAAAGGGGTTTTATCGTACCACCAAGGAATAGTAATGCTGTCATTCCGAACGAAGTGAGGATTCCTGAGATTTCTCGTTCCACTCGAAATGACAGAAGGGAGAAAATGACAAGAATGGGCCGAATCGACACGGAAGGATCGAAACGACAAAGAGCATATCTCAAGGCATCTGCCTTTTTAGCAACAGAAATGCTTTAAACACAGGACTGAAATGAAGATAGCTGACATGAGAGTTCTCGTTACCGGCGGCGCAGGCTTTATCGGCAGCAATCTCGTCGATGGGCTTGTGAAGAACAACCATGTGGTGGTCCTCGACAATTTCTCCTCGGGAAAGAGGGAAAACTTGGCTCATCTCGAGGGCAGGGATAATCTGGAGATAATAGCAGGGGACATAAGGGACAGGACCGTACTGGCGCGCGTTACAAGGGGAATAGAAGTTATTTACCATCTTGCGGTCCAGTGTCTCAGGGTATCCATCAATGACCCGGAAATAAACCATGAGGTAAACGCTACAGGGACGCTCAATCTGTGCATGGCGGCCCTCGAAAACTCCGTAAAGCGTTTCGTTTACGTATCGTCCTCAGAGGCGTACGGCTCCGCGATTACCGTGCCGATGGATGAGACGCATCCAAGGGAGCCCACTACCGTATACGGCGCAAGCAAGCTGGCAGGGGAAAAATACGCCCTTGCATACCAGAGGACCTACGGCCTGCCCTCAATGGTAGTCATCCCCTTCAACACCTACGGACCGAGGGAGCATTTTGAGGGCGCATATGGCGAGGTGATCCCGAAATTCGTGCTCAGGGCATTAAATGATATCCCGCCGGTTATTTTCGGCGACGGCTCCCAGACAAGGGACTTCACCTATGTCGCTGATACTGTGCGGGGAATCATCATGGCCTCGGAATGCGACGAGATGATCGGGCAGACAGTCAACATCGCCCGGGGAGAAGAGGTGAGCATAATTGAACTTGCAGAGAAAATTTACCGGAAACTCGGCAGGTCGGAAATTAAGCCGATCTTAGAAAAGGAGAGGCCCGGTGATGTGCGGAGGCATTTTGCCGCTACCCGGAAGGCTGAGGAGCTCTTCGGATTCAGGGCCGAGACAGGCATCGAGGAAGGCCTTGATCTCTTTATTCGGTGGTTTACGTCCCAGGGGTATAATATGGAGGTCCTGATGAAGGAAGACGTGGTTTTCAACTGGGAGATCAGGAAGTGAACATCCCGATAGCCAAGCCATATCTCGGGAAAGAGGAAGAGGAAGCAGCTTCTGAGGCAATCCGCTCGGGGTGGGTCTCACAGGGGCCGAAGGTTAAGGAGTTTGAGGAGAGGTTCGCCGCATATGTCGGCGCCCGATACGCTGTAGCTACGACATCCTGCACCACCGCCCTCCACTCCGCCCTTGCCGTCTCAGGGGTAAGCCGCGGTGATGACGTGATAGTGCCTTCGCTTTCATTCATCGCAACTGCGAACTCAGTAGTGCATGCAGGCGCGACGCCTGTTTTCGCGGATATTGACCCTGATACTTGTAATGTCACAGTCGAGACGGTTGAGAAGGTGATTACCGGCAAAACAAAGGCGGTTATGCCAGTACACCAGATGGGACTTCCAGTCGACCTCGACCCCATTAAAGAACTATGCAAAGAAAAAGGCCTTCTGCTCATTGAGGACGCCGCATGCGCAGTGGGTTCTCGGTACAGAGGCAAGCGTATCGGCGGACACGGCAATATCGCCTGTTTCAGTTTTCATCCGAGAAAGGTAATCACCACAGGTGAAGGAGGGATGATAACTACTGATGACCCGGATATCGCAGCGAGGTTGAGGAGATTCCGCCATCACGGGATGACCGTGCCGGATATCGAACGCCATATGGCAAGAAAGGTTGTAATCGAGACATATCCTGAGATAGGGTATAACTACAGGATGACGGATATGCAGGCAGGGATGGGGATTGTCCAGCTCGGAAGGTTGCCGGAGATCATAGAGAAGAGGAGGCTGCTGGCCGAACGGTACGGCCGGGAACTCCGGGGAATACCTTGTTTACGAGTGCCGGATGTTCCTGAATATGCATACCATAACTATCAGTCCTACTGGATTGAGCTCCTCGATTCCGCGCCTCTGTCAAGGGAGGACCTGATGCAGAGGTTGCTTGACAGGGGCATTTCCACACGAAGGGGCATAATGGCGATTCACCTTGAGGATTCCTACCGGGACTACCGCGTCTCACTCCCTGCAACCGAGAGGATAACAAGAAGAACTCTCCTTCTTCCGTTGTATCCCTCGATGACGGAAGAGGAACAGGAGCATGTGACGAGGGCAATGAAGGAGGTCCTTTCATGAAACCAGAGGATCATGGTATTCCTCCAAACAGGTACAACCCCCACGCCTGGATCATCAACGATCCTGAAATCGGCGAGGGTTGCTGGATCGGAGCGTTCACCGTGATCGACGGTATAGGGGGCTTGAAGATAGGGAAGTGCTGCAATATAAGCTGCGGCGTTCACATTATCACCCACTCTACGGTGAAGAGATGCCTCACCCAGGGCAGATTTGCGGAAATGGAAAAATCTGCGACCGTGATCGAGGATTATGTTTTTATAGGAGAGCATGCAACGATCCTCAAGGGCGCACACATCGGCCACCACAGCCTTATCGCAGCCGGCACTGTCGTGAAGGAAGGCGCCGTCATCCCTCCTTATTCCCTCGTAGCAGGGGTTCCGGGAAGGATAGTGCGCACCATAAGAGACGAGATAGAAGAATGGGGAAAACAGCAATAGAGGCACTTGTTTTGTGAGGACTATTAGAAATTTATGGCGTCCATATCCATTATAATCCCGGCCTACAATGAGGAGGAAAATCTTCCTCTTCTCCACCGGAGGCTTGATGAGATCTCACTGACTTCCGAAGATACCTTTGAATTCATATTTGTTGACGACGGCTCATCGGACCGGTCTTTCTCTCTCTTGAAGAGCTTGTCGGCGGAGGATCCACGCGTCAGGGTGATCCGGTTTTCGCGAAACTTCGGCAGCCACGCCGCGTGTCTTGCGGGATTGATGCATGCAAAAGGGGATGCATATGCGTTTATCTCTGCAGACCTTCAGGATCCTCCCGAGCTTATTCATGAGATGGCGAAACAGTGGAAGAGCGGATTCGATGTCGTGATCGGGGTAAGGGAGTGGGAAGAGAACTCACCAAGGCTTTTTCAGAAGCTCTACTACAGGCTAGTGAGAAGGTTCGCCCTGAAGAATATGCCCGAAGGAGGAACGGACGTATTTCTGATAGATAGGAAGGTGGCTGACACGGTCGTCTCGATGAACGAAAGAAACACATCCATCTTCGGCCTTATTCTCTGGAGCGGTTTCAAGCAGGCGGTAGTCGCCTATAAGAAGGGATTAAGACAGCGGGGTGCGTCAAAATGGACCCCCGGAAAAAAGATAAAACTTTTTATCGACACCTTTGTGTCGTTCTCATATTTTCCGATCAGGATGATATCCGTTGCCGGATTGGCGCTGGCTCTTCTCGGCTTCTCTTACGCCTTTTTTGTGATTTTAAACAGGCTGCTCCGGGCCATCCCTGTTGAAGGCTGGGCATCGCTGATGGTAGTTGTGCTGGTGGTCTCAGGTGTACAGCTGGTAATGCTCGGTGTTTTGGGGGAGTATATCTGGAGAAATTTTGACGAAGCGAGAAAAAGACCGTCCTTTGTCATACAGGAAATCGTGGGATCCGGAGGAACGGATCGCAAAGACGAGAATGAGGGTGTGCGCTAATCTGTGAGATTTCAATCCGCCCCTTCTTTGATAACCTCAAGGAACATCGCCGCCGCTGCCATCCTCTTTTTCGTCCTTCTTTACAGCAGCATCAGCCTCTGGGACCCTGATTTCTGGTGGCATATCAATACAGGAAGATACATCCTCGAGCACAAGGCCCTTCCCGATGAAGACCCTTTCTCATTTACGCCGCCCGCGAAAAATGAAAGACGTAATACTCTCGTCCTTAAGGGCTACTGGCTTGGACAGATAGTCCTCTACAAAGTTTACGAAGCGGTCGGTGTCTCTGGCACCATACTGTTCAGGACCTTTCTGCTCGCCCTTACCCTTTTCCTTGTCTGGCGGTTCGTAAGGAACGGTAATACCTATCTCGCCCTGGCAAACCTCCTCCTCGCGGGTAACATCCTCTTCTACTTCACAGGGGAAAGACCTCAGACATTGGTATTCCCCCTTGCCGTCCTGATGTTCGTCGTAATACAGGGCTACCTCGGGGGAGAGAAAGGCAAGGCCGTGATCTTCCTCCCTTTAATAACTCTGATATGGGCGAACATCCACGCCAGTGTTCTGTTTGCGATGGCCGTCATCGCCTTATACATGATCTCTGTTCTGCTTTTCTCAAAGGACGCTACCCCTACGAAAAAAGTCTCCTTTGCGGCCGTCTGTCTCTTTTCGATACTCGCCGCCTTCCTGTCACCGATGAAAGAGACATTAGTCACCGGATTCGCCGATTTTCAGAGGAGCATCATCAGGTCCGAGTCGGTAGAATTCTTCTCACCCTTCAAATTGTTGACCGCCTACGGCAAGTTCTACCCCGGCTACTGGATCTGCATTCTTGCGACAACTTATCTTCTCCTGACAAACACAAGAGTGGTTCCGCTTTCCACGACCCTCATACTGGCACTGAGTTCTCTACTCAGTCTCACAGGAGCGCGTTATATGGTATTTTATGCGCTTTCAACACCACTCCTTTTCAGACTGCCCCAGCTCAAAGCCAATGGATACGTCCGGACGGCGGTCCTTGCCCTGTCCATCGTGCCCGTGCTCCTGAACCTTGGTTATTTCACGCCTTTCAATTTTTCGATCAGAGAAACCTTTCCTGCTCAGTCAACACATATCCTGAAGGATAGGGAACCTCGAAAGGTCTTTACATATCTTGAATGGGGAGGATTCGTAGCTTACCACCTCCCTGGAACAAAGACATTCATAGACGGCCGCATGCTGAATGCCGAAACCCTTATGCAGTACGAGATAACGATCGAAGGGACAGAAGTAATGGGACAGAAGGAGTGGAAGGCGAATCTCGACAGATACAACGTGGATGCGGTCTTGCTGCCCCCGAGGGATTTCAATACTGGCGCTCCGGTAGGACTGATTGCAAGACTGTCAAATGACGGAGAGTGGGAGAGGATATATCACAGCGAAACCGAAGTTCTGTTCATAAGGAAGGCTCGTTAGCATTCATCTCTCATTCCTTTTTCACCTTGTAGATATGGACCTCTTGGAGGAAGTTGTCTGTGCCGTTGAAGTTCGGATATCCCACCATTATCGACTTCACAAGTTCACATTGCTCAGCGAGAAAAGAGACTATTTTCCGCTCATAGTAAGCATCAAAACACCACCGCATCGAAAGGTTTCTGAGAATGTCGTCGAGGATAATGTAATCGACATTCAGCGCGCTCACCGCCATCCCGAAGTCCGGGCACGAGTACTGCATGAACTTCCACGTATAGTACCTGCCGTTTCCCTGAAACACCTGATAGTAATTGGTGCTTCCAAGAACCACCGCATGCTGCGGCAGCGTCGCTTTCAACTCAAGCATCATGTTGTCGTATCTCTTCTTATATTCCTTAAATCTTAGATTCGTCTCAGCGGCGTCAATGATGTTTGATGCGATGATTGCTCCTATTAGAATAGCAATCGCGTATCCGGAAACGGCAGTTGCGTGCCCGCCCGGCTTTTCTCCGCCACTGCGAGTGCCAATCTCATTCTCCGTGTTGAGATGCCCTTTGATCCCGAGGAGAAGACTTGCTATCAGGAGAGAGAAGAGAGGCATAAAATAGGTCAGGTAGGACACCTGAAACACTGTGGGACCGACAACAGTGGCTGATACCCACAGGGTCAAGAGAGGAAGAGAGAGCCACACCATCGGCTTGAGGTTCCTCTTATGCTGAAGAGTCCAGATAATAAAGGCCACGCCGAGTACAACAAATGAAACCATCATCGGTATGTTATTCATATACACTTCGGTGCTCATGAGTATTTCTTTCAAGCCTGCCAAACGGTCCCTCGCTACATACCAGATTTGACTCCACTCCCCCTCCAATATCGGCGGCAGGTAATTCTCATGCATCTTCAGAAAAGAGACCGGCCCCCCTGAGCCCCTGTATGGCAGGTAATTGGCGAAAAACCAGAGAACGATCATCGGAATAAAGCCGGCCATTAACGCAATCGTGCCGACCGAAAGAATCTTTCTGTACAGAATGCCATAGAGTAGTATCAGGCTCAAACACGCTACAATTGCGTTAGGGTGAACTTCGATCAGAAGGGCTGACAGAAATCCCGACAAAAAGATGTCCTTTGCATTTTTCGAGGCGAGAAACCTGTAAAAGAAGTAATATGACGTGAGGAGTACCAGTGTAAACATCGCCTCCGGCCTTATCTCGCGCATGCTCCAGGTGAAGAATATGCTTGAAGCAAGAATTGCCGAAGCGGCAAGACCGGCTGTTCTGCCGTAGAATTCCCTGCCGATGCGATATGTAAAATAGAGTGTTGCCAGACCGCTGAGGAAAGAAAGCAGCCTCCCCTGCCAGAGCCCTTTTCCAAGAAGCACGAAGAAGGCTGAAAGCGCACCATTGTAAAGCCAGGGAGCGAAAACATTACCTTCATCCAATCCGCCTGCGAAAGGGAACATGCTCCCCTTAATTCTCCCGGTCTTGATCAGTTCGATGGAGTAGTTCATATACCAGGATTCATCCCCGGTATAATCAGCTGGAGGATATGAAGTGAGGAAAGGGAGATTCAGAACAATATAGATGACAAGAACAAGGAGGAATACTCTGTCAGAGAATGGTGTCGCACCCTTCATTTCTCTAACGCATCCCCCTCAGGAGTTTGGCCTTCGGAAGTTCAACAAACTTTTCAGACATTTTCCTCGTGAATATCGCTGCAACGCCGTCATAGTAAATGAGATGCCAGCTCTCGTCCTCTATGAGCCGGGGGATGAGAGGATACGTCTTCCCGTTATAGGGATTCACCGTGCCGTGGATGATGGTGTTTATTCCATACATGTTAAGGAGGGCCTCCCACTCAGAAACGCCGAAATACTTCTGTTCATTCGCATTCAGAATGCTCAGGTATTGCCTGAATATCTCGATATTCAGATTCCTTGTGTCGCAAAAAAACTTGTAATCGGGATAAAGCTTCCAGATCAGAAAACCTCCCCAGTCGATATCGTTGTATATATTCTCCTCAGGCAGTTTCTCCTTAATGAATTCCACAGCCTTAACAGGGAGGACCGACTCCTCTATAAAACCTGCATGCGATTCCTTGAAAGGGGAGGATCCGAGAGAGAGGATAAGGAGTACTGCCGACAAAGCGACGATAATCCCTGTCCTGATATTCCTCGGAAAATTCAGATCGCATTTCTTTGTTAGATAGATTGTGACGACGGGGACTGCGGCCAGCATGAAGAACATCCCGTATCTGAGCGAACTCAACGACGCAGCCATCGTCCCCAAAAGAAGCATACCGTGTTCAAGCGGAAAACCGGCATCAAGTTTAAAAAGGTTAAACTGTTTACCCTCCTTCACATTCTTAACCTGTTTAAACATGCTCATGACGACAACTGCGAGACTGAGGATGATAAGTCCAAAATAGGGATACCAGTTC
>CAYYWY010000007.1:0-94926 GCA_964475485.1 uncultured Nitrospiraceae bacterium
GCGCCTCTGTTGCATCGTGGTCGAAGGTCGGTTCACCCCCACGTGCGTGGGGAATACACCAAAAATATCCTTTAATTACGGCACTCGGACGAGAAAAAGTCCCTCAAAGTCTTCTACCGACCGAGCCGTTTGGCCCCAACTACGAATCCAATACCCCTGCTCATTATCGCTCGAATAGACCATCACACAACCACCTTCTTTGGCCTGTCCACACGCCTTCTCCCAGAGCTTATCTCGTACCATGGCAGAAACCCGCCCCACGAATACGCCTGCCTTTGGTTCCAGAAACCATCGTGTCAATTCGCCACGCAATCCCGGCGGCACACGCTCAAGAATCATTACCACCATCGTCGGCCTTCGTTTCATCTTCAAGTGGATGTATGCGTCCGCCTTCCACCTGTCCCTCGATTGGATCCCACAGCGAGCCCGGGGCGGCGGCGTCCTGATCGAAAAGTTCACTTTCACTGGCCGCCCCTCGTTTCGCCATCATCAGAGCCGTCTGGATATCAGGGATAATCCTTTCCAGAAGGCGTGTCGAGACAAATGTATCCCGGCATGTGAGTCGCACCCGGCGTTCCAGCCCATCCAGCCCTTCGGCGGTAGCCTGAAACGCTACCGGAATTGTGATCTCTGTTTTATAAAGGTCGGCGATATCATATACAAAAGACAGCATCTTCCCTGTGTGGACAAACCCAAGTGCGGGCGAGAACCCTGCCGACACAATCGCCGCATGGCAGATGCCGTAAAGGCACGAGTTGGCGACCGACAAGGCCCTGTTTACGGGGTCGGCGTTGCTCCACTTATCCCTGCGATAGCTTCGGTTAGACCATGGGACACCGGTATCCCGAGAGGCCTTAGCGTAAGCGTCTCGCACACGGGCACCTTCCATTCCGCGTATCTGCTGGAGAGTCAATTGCGGCTCGAACTTCTCGGCAAATCTTAATTGGTAAAGGCGACGCACTACCTGCATATGGAACGCATCATGCGCCCACATCCGTACCTGATGTAGGAAGTTCGATGCACTGCGCGTCTCGCCCATGCCCACCGCGTAAAAACGTACTCCCTCCTCACCGCACCATGCCACAAGACAACCGTGATCGGCCAATACCGATACAGCGGCGTGCGTAATCGAGACACCGGGGCCGAGCATCAACAGCGCAAGATTGGCGCATGGGACGGGCACCCTGCCTGAGTTGTCATGAATAGCAATGGCCTTGGCATCCTGATCTATGCGGCAATGCTCTACATAGAGATAGCTCCACCCGTCGCTGAACTTGGGCAGGACGTGAAGGTCCTTGACTCTCACTTCGCCTCCGCATGAAGTGGGGCAACAGAGAGTAGACCGAAACCGAAGGCCTTGCCCGGACCTATGCCGCGAATAAGGGTTTCTTTAAAAGCGGCAGGGTCGGTGACTTCAAGAATGCCTTCGTAGCGGACAGAGCGCAGACGCTGTCCCTTATCATCCCTGCTCTTGTTCATATAGATGTACCCCGGTTGAATGGCAGCGGCCCCCTTTTCTATCGAGAAACCCGCAGGACCGGCACGTCGAGCGAGCCATTCAACGAGCTGATCGGTTGGCACGGGGACGCGCTTTCCAATCCACTTCTCACCTTTAAGGGGCTGCCCGTCCGCACCGAGCGAATTCTTTGAGAGCCGCCTCGTCGGGTTCGCAACAAGACGGAACCGAAGACGCTGGCCTTTCGTAAAGTCGGGGTCGAATGATTTCACCTCAGGCGGAGCCGCCAAAAGATATCCGGCGTTTTGAAAGGCATATTCCCAGTTGGGCTCTACGGCAGACTGCACGATTATTACTGCCCGGCCATTAAGGCAAGGGTCGATGCGGAAGAGGAACCCGGAGTCCGCTTTACGTCTTACATGAACCTGCCCGTTGCCGAAGTCGTCTGGTTTAAAGGGTTTCAGAAAGTCTGCATCACCGGATATTCTGTCGGCAGACGGAAACGCCATACAAAGGCGCTGGTGAACGCGGTAGAGGTTCCTGAGCCACAGACGTCCGGGCCGGGGCCGGTCGGGGTTGTCACCTAAGTCAATCAAGAGTGAGGATAAATACATATCTATTCCACCTCCTCGGCGGAGAGTTTGCGGCGTCGGGTCTCAAGCGAGCGGAATTTGATTATTTCCTCTCGATTTTGAATAATCAGGTTGCGCCAGCGCGGCTCTTCGGGATTGATGCGGTCCATGCCCATGCCGAGACCGTATTCGATCATCGTTACCGCGTCGTGGCACAGGCGGCAGAGGGAGCGCAAGTCATCATTGTCTTCGTTGCCTCCCGCGCGACGATATGTGATGTGTTGAACAGTCGTAGCAGGAGATTTGCAGAAGACACACAGGTTATGGTCGTGGTCGAGCCTTTCCTTCCGCCGGTTCTTATACTCCGTGTTGCCGTAATCAGCTCGTAGCCGTGGTGGCGAGGACGTATTGTTCTGCGCGGGCTTTTCCGCAATACCAACTTCCCCATCCGCTCCCACGCTCATTTGCCTGCGTATAACGAATCGGGGCGCGTGGGAGGGCGGCTCGAATGTAATGGGCACGTCATACCAGATTAGAGCATCATCGGGCGCCTCGGGTTGTTCAGGCGTAGGCTCCCAGTCGAGCAGGCATTCCACAATCTGCGGCGGTTGGTCTTCCTCAAGCCGTTTGCGCCAAGGGACTGACTTGAGAGCCGAAAGCAAATTCGGGAAATGGCCAGCCTGGTGCTCAAGCAAGGGACGAGACGGGATGCATGACTTTCTGCCAAGGTAGAGCGACCATTTGGGCTCTTTCATTGCGGACTCAAGCTTGGCAATAAGCCCCGGTTCACCCTGCAGGGCAACAAGAAAGGAAGCATCGCACAGATACTCTCGCCGTGTAAGCATCGCGCCGGGCTTGGGCTTTCCTTCGCCTTTGGCAATGCGCATCTGCATCCCCGCGCCCACAGTGTGATAATCCCACCACCGGATGCCGGGCACGTCGATGCGGACACCCATGCGCAAGGCACCGAGTTTCGGAAGCCACTCTTCGGCGGCCTCTGGGCGGGAAACGCCCAATGCCGCACAGAGCATCCCTATAATGCCCGATTTGGTCGGGGCCTCGGCCGTCCTCCTGATGACGAACTTCGATTGCTGGTCGCCCCATGCCTGCAAAGGGCCTTCGAGACGGAGGAACAGAGTGTTTGCGCTCATCAAGCCACCTCTGCGTTTACGACTACCTTTTTTGCATCCTCCCAGTCATAGCCGATGGCCTTGACCACGGCGGGAATTAATTCATCAAGCGATTTGATGTTGTTTTCGGCAAGCGCGACTTCATTCTTGCTCTCCACAACGCTCAAGGGATAGCGCAGATTGGGCGAGAACCAGAAACGCTTTGTCGGCTCGCCGAATCCGGTGTCGATGTCGTGGATGTACTGACCGAGCTGGGCGATGCTCTGCGATATGATGTCTCGGTTGTTGATGTCGACCGGTTTGGCAAAGGCGTTGGCGTAGCTGATGGGTGTGTTCCTGAACTCTATCAGCATCCCGTCAGGCGGGTTGTGTGCGGCGAAGCTGTTCTGCTTCCCGGTGGGATTGACCATCGCCGCACCGCGAATGAACGCTCCAACAGTGTGAGCGGCAAGCTTTTTGTGATCATCTCCAAAACCCTTCAGGTTTTCGACAAGGGTCTCCCAGTGGATGGAGAAGTACTTGTAGAAGCATGCAGAGGCGAACATGGACTCGTCTATATAGCCCGCGCCCGCGTCTTCACCTGGAACATCGTCTGCGGCGACAAAGTAATCCACTTCCGGACGAGCCTCGTGGGTCGAGATGGCATGGGCGACTTGAAGGGCGGCCTCAACGGTCAGATCAAGTCCCTTCCATACTCCTCCGTCTTTTGACTTCTCGTCGCCTCTATTTTTACCCTCATCATTCGACTTACCGTTTTTGCTTTTCTCGGGGTTTTTAGGTTCGAGCATTCTGCCAAAGAGTGCCATGTCTGGAACGTTAGTGTGCTTAGCAATCAGCTTGGCAAACTCCTTTGCCAGTTCGTTGTTCTTTTTCTCGTCATCCCTCAGAAGCTCAGACATCTCTTTAACTGCTTCTTTGCTTACATAGACAAGTCCCGCGCTCTTGTCTTCGTCCTTAAGGGCGTCATCATCTTCGCCTTTCTTTTTTTTCTGCTTTTTGGGTGCAATGCCACAGAGATCGAGAATCTCCATTGCCTTCTTAAACTCAGGCGAATCCGTACCGTTTCCGGCAATCAACTGTGCCAATCGCCGGGTGCGGATTCCGCCGAGCAACTGCTTGAATTCGTCGCTCATGCGGATACTCCGCTTGATGCACTGGCTGGAGATGCGGGAGCGCAGTACACCGCCAAAGTAGCAGGTCTTGGGCGCTCCGAGGTCGTCCCGGTTGAGGTTTGCAGGTGCATGGTTTTGAATCATGTGGATTTCGATCAGCATGACTGTCCTCCTTGGTTTGTGTTCAAAAATTCTTTAGCCCATTTGAGCCGCGTGAATTCGTGCTCCCAGATGGAGAGTTCGTCTGTCAGTTTTACCCAGTCGAGTTTAAGGTCTTTGGATGCAATTTCATTAAGCGCCCATTGCAGTGCTGGTTCGATTTTATCGAGCGGAAGGGTGAGCATCTCATCGAACTTCTGCCAGAACCGGTCCCTTGCCTTTTCCCCAGTTGGCTGGCATCGTCCCAGTTGGCGGGCAAGGGTCTCGCCGGGCGAATGCTCAAGCGGACGGGATGCGTAAAGTTTCGCAATCAACCATGCCACTTTGCGCCGGGGTGCCCGTTCGTTCTTTTGGCGCAAGGGCCACCAGAGGCCGGTGAATAGGTCGAACCCATCCACGGTTTCGTTGAGACCCCGTCCGGCATGAGTGCGCAGAAGCCCGAGTTCACCGGATTTTAATTTGGTCAGGATGTTTATGTACTGCTCAGTTGCGGTCACTTATCCCCTCCTTTCTTGCGGGCTTTCTTAGCCGCATCTGTTTTTTGCTTCATGTCCGGCATTAAGCCGGCAATCTTCCTCTGCCGCTCTAACGCGGAGGTAGTGAAGCCCGGAGAAAGGGATTTGGCGATAACCTTCATCATCGGGCTATATTCGCGTGCCGCCTGCTCCCATGCGTCATCGCCCCCGGCAATCAACTCACCAGCCCTTGCTGAAACCCTGCCTTCGACATGTGGGCGGATGGCGTCAACAATCGGCTGTATCTCAACATGTTTTCGGGACGATTCTCTTGGTCGCATTTTTTTATTAAGACTCGATGCCTCATTTTGCCACTTTTCAATACTTTCTTGAATTTTCTGGCCATCAGGCACGTTGTGAAGCGGAATCTCATATTCCATCGCCTCAAGGTACTTGTCGTTCTGCACCGTAGCAAAACCTATGATGCACATCTTTCCATTTGCTTTTTGTCCGCCAAGAATCCCCTTCATTATTTTTGCCCATTGGCCTGCCGCCGCATCAGGGGCATCAAGGACATTACTTGGCTTTATCGCGCCCTTGCTGTCGCAGATCACATGAGGGTCATGCCAGTTTCTGCCTTTGCCTTCTTCATCCGACTTTGTGCTTCCGATACCGGCAAATACACATTTGAGGATGAGATGCTCTTCGCGTCCGCATGAGATGCAGTACGCTTTGGATCTGTCCGGATCGTCCAACCACACGCGCCGTGGCAACCATGTCAATCCCGTAAGCAGAGGAACCTCGCCATTCTTGGGAAGTTGCATATCAGGTTTTTCCCATGCCGGTGTCCCAAGGTCTGAGTCCGATGCTTTCCACCACAAAAGACGCAGGGTTTCCGCAAGTGATGAGCCCAAAGGGATGATGTAAATGGGTGGTTTTGCATTTATGCCTGGCGGCTTACCGCGTCCTCCTGAAGTGGCGAACAATGGAAGACGCAACAACCCCATAGCACAACATGCGGGGCAAAGGCCGTCCGTCCCCTCCGTCGCGTGTCTGAAATGCCAAAAGTTTTCGCCGGTAGGCACTTCTTGGATAAGATAATTTGCGGAAAGCTTCTTATCTTTTCCGTCTTTGTATTGATAAAACCGCTTCCCATTGCCCAGAAGGTTGAAGCAGTTTTTATTATCAGCAAGCTTAGTGAACCAATCAGGGGGAAACGCGCCGTCTGGAATCTCGTCCGGTGGGTTTCCCTTGCACCAATAAAGAAGCGCGAGCAGGAAACGCAAGATCGCCACACGATCCATCGGATTGCTGGCTGCAACTTGGCGAATCATGTGAGCGTCTTCGAATGCCTTGCAAATCCCTACGCGCTCAGTTTTCCCGTTGCGGTAGAGAACCGGAATCCACTTCTCTTCGAGTAGGTTATAGTTCATTGCGTCTCTCCTCATTATCAGGTTCTCATATTTCCATCCTTCGGCAGTCCCTTAGCAAGCTTCTGCACCTCAGGCTCGGTATGCTTCAAAAGATTGTCCGAGGTCCCGCAGTTCATTGCGTATCCGCCGAATGCCGTAAAACGGATACTTCAGCTGGATCTCATCGATGAGGCGCATTAGCTCCAAGTCTCGATCACTGACCGGAACCGCCTCGTAGTACAGGCTCGACCGGGACAGTCCGAGTATCCGGCTTTGCTTGGTCAGAGGTAATTCATGTTCTCTGTCTATCATTTCCTTGCGCTCGGCTCGGCTATTCGACCGTCCGCTCTCCTTTGATTGCTTCCAATGCCACCTTTGCCTTAAATGCCGCTCCGTGGTTCCTTCCCGGTCTTTTTGCCATCTTAGCTGCTCCTTTTTCCTTCCTGCAGGGTCAAACTGAAATTTCGGCTTCGCCATTTGCCCTGTACGGGGCGATCTCGACATGACTCGATGTCTGATACCCCTTGGTTTTCTATTTTAGAGCAGCTCTACCACTTAAAGCACTGTCCAGTTTTTCCCGGCTAGCTCTATATACAGTAGGACATGTGCGTGAGATAGTCAAGCGGAGGATTTCGCTCCAGGCAATGCAGCCACCGCCCTTTTTCTGCTGACAGCCTTCCCTGTCCATAGCATAGCTCCTTACCATCGTTTAGAGGAAGATGACGGTGGGACAGGTTCCGACGTTGCAAAAGACATCTCTTTTGGTATCCTTAGAGTAAGGGATCCAGTATAGACCCGGGAAAATCGAGTATTGCCCTGTGGGCGGAAGGAGGATAAGTCATGCTTGTGGAATTCAGTATTGTCCCTATCGGTACGGGCAGCAGTATAGGCGATCAGCTTGCAGAGGTGCTCATGATCGTCGATGCAAGCGGATTACCGTACAAGGCCAACCCCATGGGTACCGTTGTGGAAGGAGAGTGGGACGAGGTGATGGGGCTCGTCAAGAAATGCCATGCCGCAGTCATGAAAAGCGGTGAGCGGGCGATAACGACGATATCGATAGACGACCGTAAGGGCAAGCCTAACAGGATCGACGAAAAGGTGAAATCGATCGAGAGGCGGATCGGGAAGGAGCTGAAGAAATAGAGCCGGTTGATCCGCTCCATGCCGACGGGTCTCGCCGGTAAGATATGCAGTCCAATCAAATAAATGCAGCTAATACCCAAATCCAGTGATAAGAAATGTCATTGCGAGCGAAACGAAGCAATCTCGACTTTCTTAATGAGATGCCGCGCACCCGTTGGGTGCTCGCAATGACCGTCCTGGCAACGTACTGATCCAGTTATCACTGGATGTGGCGAATAGTAACCTTTAGCAGGAAGTGTTACTATTCGCCTTAAATAATTGCTTCCAGTCCGCCTAACAGGGAGATGGCCTCTTTCCTGCCGGCATCGGTGATATCAGGTCTTGAGAGTATTCCCTTTACCCGCTCTATGGCTCCGAGTCGCATCCCTTTAGCGAGCACGAAGAGATCGATTCCAGCAATTCTGCTTATGTCGGCCATGGCCTTTTCGCCGACAGAAAGAAAAGCAATCCTGAGAAATGCAGACAGCAGACTGAATGCCTCCAAATACGCCTCCTCTTCTTCGAGGCTCTGGGCATAACCTACAACTCTTTTCAGAAGCCCTGCCAGGAGTTCATGGCTGTAACTGCCGAGATCCCGGATGGTATCGTCGCGCTTTTGCAGAATGTGCTTCATGAAGTCCCCGGCAAACTCCTCGCAATGCCTTCTCACGACAGCCCTGAAGTGGCCCTCGGTCTTCCATTTCCTCAGAAGTCCGTAGGAGATCCCCAGCTCCATTGCGGTTGTTATCTGCTTGTCTGATGTAAGCGCATAGAGGGTTGCCAGATATTTCTTCCTTGAGAAACGATTTCCAAGTCCCCTTAGGGGTGCCGGATAGTCATTTTTCTTTCTCTCGATGAAGTTTTCGAGCAGTGTCTGGCCCATATAACTACCTGTTTATTAAAAGGTTAGTAACAGTATAGAGCACAGTGTTACTAATGTCAAGGGAGAGGCGGCGAGGGAGGCTTTTGCATCGCCTTTGGATATGTGCTATGATTTGGCCATGGAGGAAAGGAGGCATTTCAAACGCTTGGTCGTGGAGGGAATTGAGGGTGCACTTATGTTTGCAACGGATGTGCACATCCTGAACATAAGCATCAATGGTGTTGCCCTGAGTGCCAATAGAAGATTGGAGATTGGCAAGGAGTACACGCTTAAACTGGAGTATATGGATAAGACAGTATGCTTGGCCGGCATAGTGGTGTGGTCGGTTCTGAGCGAGCTGGGGACGGGGCAGCATGGGGAGAAGGTGCCGATATACAAGGCAGGGATGAAGTTCAGGGACGTGATCTCGGAAAATATGGCGAGGCTTCTTGAATTCATAGATGAGAACAAATTCGCTGTGGATGACCGCCTGACCATAAGGTTCAATGTGAGGTCCCCTGACAGGGCCAGCCTGGACGGTTACCATAGCTACAGGGTGAAGAAGGTGAGCGAAAGAGGCATGCTCATAGTTACGGATATCCCCTTGGAGGTGGAGGAGAAATTCCCTATGGAGGTTTTTTGCGGGGGTAAGACGATCCGTTTTATGGGACGAGTTGCCTGCTGTGTCGAAGCAACCGACGCGGTTCCAAAACATTACGATATCGGGGTGGAGATTATCGAAATCTCAGGGGATGACAGGACGCGGTTTCACGAATTCATCGAGACGCTGAAGTTCACTCAGTCATGATATCGTTGGCGAGTTCATTGGTGTCCCCCTTGGTTACGGGGAAATATCTCGCAAGCAGTCCGCCTGCCTCTTCCAGTGCACTGCAAAGTGAATTGCATGCACGCCCCTCCCTTATCCCCAGGGAAACCTTCTCTGCAAGCCTGTTCAGGGTCTCCTGACCTATCTTTTCATGGATGCCCCTGTCCGCGAGCACCCAGACCTTTCTCTCAAAGAGGGAGAGGAAGAAGAGAACGCCGGCGTTCTGCTTTGTCCTGTAAAGGCCCTTTTCAAAGAACGCCCTTACGGCCCTTTCCTTCACCGCGAGGTGCTTCCTCCTGGCTCCCAGGAACACGTCCTTCAGGACAGGGACCTTCCTGACAATGAGCCGGGAAGGGAAAAAGAAAATGAGGCTCAGGGGGATGAATGACCAGACCGATGTATGAAGGAACAAAGCGCTCACAACCAGAGAAAAGAGGCTCCCCAGGAGTACGCCGCCCGCAACCTCCGCTTCAGGATAGCTGTCACTGCTTTCAACGATCATCACAGCCACTTCTCCGATAGTGCCGGACTCCACTTTCCGGATAGTCTCTTCTATTCTTTCCTTCTCTTCAGCGCAAAAGAACCTCTCCGTTGTCTTTATCATCACCAGTCTCCCGATGCCCCGCCTCCGCCGAAGTCACCGCCTCCGCCGCTGAAGCCGCCTCCCCCGAAATCCCCACCGCCGAGCGTGCTGCTTCCACCTGAACCGTAGAAGCCTCCTCCGGGAAAGAAGCTTCCACTCTTGTAACGTCTCCCCGAAGAGAAGAGCGTTGGCAGAAACAGGCCGAGACCCATGCCCAAGACAGCAAGAAGGATGAGGATGCCGAACGACGGAGAAGCCCCCGCAAGATGTGCGAGAAACGGCGCCCCTACAGCGCCTGCTATTGCGCCCAGAAGCCGGGAGATGCTTCCAATGACAAGTAGGGCGATTCCGCCGAAAATCAGAAGCGTGAAGAAAGGCGAGAGGTCCCTCTCCTTGCCGGGACGATGGTTTTTGCCGGTACTGAACTCTCCGCGGGTTGCATCAATCATGGAATGGATGCCGTCCATGAAACCTCCGTCGAAATCGCCCCTCTTGAATTTCGGTTTCACCACAAGGTCGATGATCCTGCCGGCCATGAGGTCGGTGAGTCTGCCTTCGAGCCCTCTTCCCACTTCTATCCTCATCTTCCTCTCCTGTCTCGCCACTACAAAGATGACGCCATTGTCCTTTCCTTTTTGTCCGATCTTCCATGATTCAGCCACTCTTATGGCGAAGTCCTCGATAACTTCACCCTCAAGAGAGGTGATAGTGAGAATCACGATCTGTGTGGAGTCCGTCGCCTCAAATGCCCTTAACTCCTCTTCAAGCTTCTCCTTAACGGAAGGAGAGATCATGGAAGCATAATCGTTTACGTATCCCCTGAGTACCGGGACGTCAAGGGCATGGGCGATAAACGGCAGAATAAGGATGGAAAGTAACAGCAGATGCCTTGCCACAGAAGAAAACGGAGAAGAAACAAAGAAAGCTCTTTTGACGGACGGGGTTTCTTCCGTGCCCACTATCTTCTCTCTCCGTACCCTCTATGTTCTCTGCGGTTAAGTGTCTTATCCTTCTTCAGAACTGTACCTTTGGCGCCTTTTCCGCCCCGGCCTCTGCCTTGAAAGGCTCCTTCAGCTTGAGATGGAGCAGGAGGCTGTTGGTGACGCTGTTAGGGAATACCCTTATGGAAGTATTGAACGTCTCGACCGCCTTATTATACCGGACACGCGCCACATTGATCCTGTTCTCGGTACCCTCCAGCTGGTGCTGGAGATCCCTGAAGTTCTGGTTCGCCTTCAGATCAGGATATCTTTCCACCACAACCATAAGGCGGGAAAGAGCACTGCTCAACGCTCCCTGCGCCTCCTGAAACCGGGAGAACGCCCCGGGGTCATCAAGCATGCCTTTGGACATCTGTATGGCGCCGACCTTTGCCCTCGCCTCGGTCACTGCCATGAGGGTTTCCCTCTCATGCTTTGCATAAGCCTTAACCACCTCCACGAGATTCGGGATGAGGTCGCTTCTCCTCTGGTATGCCGCTTCGACATCACCCCAGGCAGCCTTCACCGCCTCTTCATTGGCCTGCATGGTGTTGTAACCGCAGCCGGACAAAAGGAAAAGCATGCAGATAAATACCGCGCGCACAAAATGTCTTTTCACTATCTCCTCCTTTGCATCCATTGTCAAACATCCAGGACTATTTTAAACCAGGGAATCTACCAAAAGCCACAGAAGGGATTATCATGAGACTGAAACAGGCATTTGTGGTATTATTCAATTCTATGAGAACGAGGTTTGTATTGACTGCATTGCTCTTCTGCCTTTTTCCTGACACGCAGGCATCCGCAGGAGGCCATACGTATGGTAGCGATCACACGGTGATAGGGTATGTGGAAACCTACACCGTGAAGGAGAGTGAGTCACTCATCGAGATCGCAAGGGATTTCGGCCTGGGTTTTAACGAGATTGCAGATGCCAATCCAGAACTTGATCCCTTTGTTCCGGGGACGGGAGCGACCGTCATTATTCCGAGGTCTTGGGTGCTGCCAGACAGCGAGCACCCCGAAGGAATTTTGATTAACCTCTCAGAGATGAGGCTCTATTTTTTCAAGGGAGAAGGGAAATCAAAGGGCGTCCGGACGTTCCCCATCGGGATAGGGGATGAAGGCAATGACACACCACTTGGAAGCTTCAAGGTGATCCAGAAGACCGTGAACCCTGTTTGGCACCCCCCCGAATCCATACGAAAGGAAAGGCCTGAGCTGCCAAGGGCAGTTCCCCCGGGGCCAGCGAACCCCCTTGGCACCCATGCATTAAGGCTCTCGCTCAATACCATTCTTATCCATGGGACTAACAGGCCATTCGGGGTGGGAAGGAAGGTAAGCCACGGCTGTATTAGGCTGTATCCGGAAGATATCCCGAAACTCTACGGTATGGTCCCGAGGGGAACGAAGGTGACGATAGTGCGGCAACCCGTGAAGGCAGGGTTGAGGGACGGGAAAGTCTATATTGAAGTTCATAAAGATGAGCAATTGAGAGGCCTCAATTATCTCAACGAGGCAGTGAGGATCTTGACCAAGAAGGGTCTGCTCAATGATGTTGACACGGAGAAGATGTATCTGTCAGTGGAACGGAAAAGCGGGGTTCCAGAGGAAATTTCTCGCTAAAAAAGGAAGGGTCCAAGAACCGTAGCATTCCCGGACCCTATCCTTTCCCTCTGAAACCTATTTCTTCTGCTTCAGTTCAAAAGCCTTTGCTGCTTTTGCAGCCGCAGCCTCAGCCCTGTCGGCAGCAGCCTCTGCTCTCTTAAGTGCAGATTCCGCCTTCTCGCAGCAGTCCTGAGCCTTCTTCATCGCGTCGGCAGCAAGTGCTTTTGCATCGGCAGCATCCTTCTTAGCCTGAGCAACATCAGAGGATAAGGCCCCCACCCTCTTTTCAAGATCTGAGACCTTTCCTTCAATGGCCGAGACCCTCGCCTCGAGCTTGCTGATCCTATCCACCAGGGGGTCTATCTGCTGTCTTACGTACTCCTGCGTCGCACACCCGAAAGAGAAGACAAATAAAATACTCATCGCCAGCAATAATACCGTAGCTTTCTTCATCCTTTCACCTCCTTTCCAAAGAGTGGCGTTTCAGTTAAAGAGTGTAAAAATGATACACCGAAAGCAAACAAAATTCAACTTTTCGCTTTACTGACAAATTGTTAAGCAGTACGGCCTGATCTGCCGCGGCCTTACTGAGCCGGAGAGGGAGCCTAACCGGCGATTTCCCTGACGAGACCGAGGAGGCGATCCAGAAAGACTATATTCCAGTCAAGTCCCCTCTCCCTGAGAAGACGCCTGAGTTCTTCTTCGAAAATGCCGCAGCTAATGAAGAGAAGGGATTTCCCTGTCATGTCTCCTGATCTCGGGGACTTTGTTGCGCAATCATCATAATATAGTATAATAAAAACGGTAACGGGGAATCGCAATATAGACAAGACAAAAGCAGCATGAAAGCGGTTTCGGCAAGAATATCCCTGCAGAAGTTGCAGCCCTGGTCTTCTCTTCCCCTTTCAGACTGCGGGAGCACGTGCCTGAGAATGCAGGAGGATCCCCCAATTCGGTGAAGTCCGCATGAAGGGCAAAAGAGAGACGGCGACGTGAAAACGGGAAAGAACTCCCCTCAGGGGGGAACGCTCCGTAAAGAACCTGTCAGATTGTTAACCTTCGGGAACCTGAAGAGAGAGCCCCGTTGCAGCAAGGATCTGTATGAAAGTATCCTCGACGGCATAACCTCGGGTGTCTGGGCCACCGATAAGAACGACGTTATCTACTATGCCAACAAGGCGATGGAGATGATCGCGGGAGTAACCCAGCAGAAGCTCAGAGGGTACCGCGTCCTAAAGGATTCTTCAGAAAACACCATCGACCACTTCAGGCCGCATTACATAGAAGCGAAAGAGACCTTGAAGCCGGTCTACTACTCGGAAGTCCCAATCGTCACTCCCGTGGGAAGGCAGACATACCAGTCAGGGTGGCTTATTCCGAGGATCAAGGACAACCTCTATGACGGGATGATCTGCATACTGGAAGACATTACCAATGAGAAGGAAATCCGGAAAGCGCTCCGCGAGAGTGCCGCACGGTACGGCGAACTTGTGGAAAACGTCAACAGTATTATCATGCGGTTGGATCTGGAGGGTAACATCACCTTCATCAACAGATTTGCACAGGAGTTTTTCGGCTTCGGTCATGATGAGATAATCTGCAGGAATGTCGTCGGTGCGATCGTGCCTGAAACCGAACGGGCCGTGAAGGGCGTTCAGGACATGTTGAGGAATATCGGGAAGGCGCCCAGTAGGTTTGCAAACAGAGAGTTTGAGAATATCCGCAAAGATGGCGAGCGCGTATGGATTGCGTGGACAAACAAGGCCATTTTCGATGACAGCGGACGGATAACGGAGATCCTCTGTGTGGGGAACGACATCACCAAGCTCAAGTACCAGGAGAGTTTGCTCAAGAAATGCCGCAGTAATCTCGAGAAGCAGGTGAGGATACGTACCGCTCAATTGACAAGAGCAAATAAAGAACTCCAGCAGGAGATTGATGAGCGAAGATGGATGGAGGAAATACTGAGGAAATCCGAAGAGAAGTATCGTCTCGTCGTTGAGAACGCCAATGAAGCGATCGTGATCATTCAAGACGGACTTGTCAGGTTTGTAAACCCCAAGGCGACGAAGATCATGGGATATTCGAAAGATGAATTGACTTCGCAGCCTTTCGTGGAGTTCATTCATCCCGACGACAGGGATAATATGACGGAGCGGTACCTGAGGAGGCTGAAAGGGGACAGTCTTCCTAGTGTGTATTCGACAAGGATCATCGATAAGGAGGGAAATACGAAATGGCTTGAGGTTAACTCAGTGCTCATCACCTGGATGGGAAGACCGGCCACGCTTTCCTTCTTCAACAATATCACAGAAAGGAAGAAGGCCGAAGAGAGGCTGCTTCTCTTCGAGTCGGCTGTTCTGCAGGCAAAGGATTCCATCATCATTACCACAGCCAATCCGGTGCGACCGACCTCGAAGATTGTCTTTGTCAACCCTGCGTTCACTCTGATGACGGGATACACCGCGGACGAGGTTATCGGCAAGCCGTCGCTCATTCTTCAGGGTCCGAGAACCGGGGACATGGAATGGGTAAGGCTCGAAAGCAGCCAATCCGTCGGGAAAGCCTTCTATCTTGAGACATTGTCCTACCGGAAAGACGGCTCGCCGTTCAACCTCGAGTGGCAGATCATCCCGCTCCGGGACGAAAAAGGGAAAGTGACTCATTTTGTTTCCATACAGCGGGACATTACCGAACAGAAGAGGGCGGAGGAAAAGCTCAAGACCTATCAGGAACATCTCCGCTCTCTGGCTTCCGAGTTATCTCTGGCAGGGGAGAGGGAGCGGAGGCGGCTTGCCACGGACCTTCACGATCATATCGGTCAGACTCTTGCCATGACCAAACTGAAACTCGGAACGCTCCGGAACCTGCTGGCTTCGGACGGCCACGGCGAACTCATCTCGGAGATATGGTCTCTCGTCGAGAAGACCATCCATTACACGAAGTCCTTGACCTTCGAGCTGAGTCCCCCGATCCTTTACGAACTCGGATTTGAGGCTACGGTGGAATGGCTTGGAGAACAGGTGCAGAAGGAGCACGACATTATCGTGGCCGTCGAAAATGATGGGGCACCCAAGCCCCTTGACAGGGATGTCAGTATTCTCATGTTTCAGGTGGTTCGGGAACTCTTCATGAACATCGTCAAACACGCGGAGGCGGTAAGGGTGTCGGTATCGATTCGGAGAAAGGGCCACACCATGGAAGTCATGGTGGAGGATGATGGGGTCGGCTTCGATGTCTCGAAAGTCGACAGGAACACATTCGGGCTTTTCAGTATACGCGAGAGGCTGCAGCATTTCGGAGGCGCATTCGTGATCGATGCCGCTCCAGGCCGAGGTACTCGAGTTCTTCTTACCGCTCCGATAAAGGCGGTCGGAACGATGGAGACGGAATAAGGAAATGAGTCTCAGGATTTTGCTTGCAGATGACCATAAGATAGTTCGGGACGGGCTGCGCGCTCTGCTTGAGAAGAATCCCGACGTCGTGGTTGTCGGAGAGGCCGAAGACGGAAGAACTACGGTTCAGCTCGTTAAGAAGCTGATGCCGCAAATAGTCATAATGGACGTCGCAATGCCCGACCTTAATGGTATAGAGGCCACGCGGCAGATCGTCGCCGAATGCCCGGATGTAAAAGTCATAGCGGTCTCCATGCACTCTGACAAACGTTTCGTGTCTGAGATGCTGAAGGCGGGCGCATCCGCCTATCTTTCGAAGGATTGCGCCTTCGACGAACTCGAAAACGCCATACGTACCGTGGTTACAGAGAAGGTGTATCTCAGCCCGGATATTTCCGGTGTTGTTGTCGAAAATTATGTGCGCCGGTCGCCGAAGCCCGAATCTTCCGCTTTCTCCCTCCTGTCCGACAGGGAAAGAGAGGTTTTGCAGCTTCTGGCGGAAGGAAAAACCGCAAAGGAGATCGCCGACCAGCTGCACGTAAGCATAAAGACAGTAGAGACGCACCGAACGAATATCATGGCGAAACTGAATATCCACAGGATCGCCGAGCTGACCAAATACGCCATCAGGGAAGGTCTGACGCCCCTATAAGATCGCTGAGAGGCTCTTATTGCCTTCGTTGCGAAGAAGCCGTAATTCGTAACCGCCACGCGTAACTCGCCGCGAGTTCACAATTCCGGGTACGCGGCACATCCCTGAAAATAATACTCACAACACTCTTCCCCTGTTTCCATCCTTTTCACGGGTGGCATAGGGTCTTTTCCGTATCAAAATCAGGGGAAAACCCGATTGTTTTTCTTTCCTCCGAAGCCGGATAATGAGATATGGACGGCAATTGTCGTGCAGACGGTCGCAAACAGTAATGAAGGAGCGGGGACGGCAATCCCGACACAAACAGCAGTAATGAAAGGAGAAATATGTCAGGGGATAATTTGACACCAAGAGAGAGGGTGCTTAGATTTCTGAAGGGAGAAGATGTCGTCCGCCCGCCGATTTTCAGCGGGATGGGCAATGTGATAAAGCCCGTGCTTGACAAGTACGGGATAGTTTTCTCGAAGGTCCACAGGGATGCCGAATTGATGGCGAAGGCAGCGGGAGGAATGTACAGGGAGTTCGGTTACGAATGTGCGGTCGTGCCTTTCGACCTTGGGGTGGAGGCAGAGGCGCTTGGCGCGAAAATGAACTTCTATGACGATGTGGAAGGGCTCCTTTATCCGACGATCAAGGAAAAATCGGTGAAGGAAGTCGATGACATCCGCATCCCCGAAGACCTGGAGCATGCAGGAAGGATACCGGTTGTCACAGGCGCGATAAGAGCCCTTCGCAGAGAGCTCGGCGACGAGGTGGCCATCGGCACCTATGTCCTCGGGCCGTTCACGCTCGCTGGACAGGTGAAGGAGCTCGACGAACTCTTCGAGGAATCCTTCCTCGATCCCGACAAGACCAACAAGCTCCTCGAAAGGCTCTCGGATTTCATCGTGAGGGTATTCCGGATTTATGAAAAAGCAGGAGCGGATTATTTCACCCTCAGGGAAATGGGCGGTACATCGGACGTCATGAGTCCCAAAAGCTTTAGAAGCCTCATAAAGCCACACCTGGTAAGGATCATTGAGGAGATGCCGCGACCGAACATACTTCATATCTGCGGCGATACCAATTCCATAGTGAAAGACATGGCAGAGTGCGGGGCCGATGCCATAAGCGTGGATCAGAAGAACTGCATGGCCGAGACCAGGGAAAAACTCGGATCCGAAATCATTATTCTCGGCAACTTCGACCCCATAAAGGTTCTCCACAAGGGCGAGGCAGGCAACGTGGGGCCTGCGGTACTTGAATCCCTCAGGGGCGGGGCGAGTGCAGTATGGCCGGGCTGCGATCTCTGGCCCGAGGTACCGAGGGAAAACATGGAGGCGCTGATGACAACCCTTAAGGCTGCTAAAAAGATGACCGCGCAGAAGGTCTTACGATGAGGATTTTTCAGGTCGCAGGGTGGCTCGGCTCTGGGAAGACGACGCTGATCATCGCCCTGAGCAGGGCTCTTGCTGAGAGGAATTGCAGGGTTGCAATACTGGTGAACGAGATAGGCGCAATCCCTGTGGACGGAAAAGTGATTCAGGAATACGGTCTCACCGTCAAGGATATAGGAGGAGGATGCATCTGCTGCCAGGTGGCAGGCAACCTGATGAAGACGTTGCGACTCCTGTCACAGGGGGCCAAACCTGAGATAGTTATAATAGAGCCTACCGGCATAGCAGTTCCCAGCTCGATCAAGCAGACGATCCTTTCAGGAGCACAGCTTCCGGAAATATCGATAGGTCCCACAATTGTCCTCTTCGACACCACAAGGGAGGAAAAACTCCTGAATTACGAATCGCTGAAGAGGCTGGTTGAGACGCAGTTGAGGGACGCCGACATCATAGCCCTCAGCAAGGTGGATATGGTTTCTGAGGAGGTGATCTCCCGGGCCCGAGCAGCAGTACGCCGTATCAATCCCGCTGCCACGGTAATACTTCTTTCAACAACGAGGGGTGACGGGCTTGAAGTCCTCGTTCGGGCCACGCAGGAGATCCCGGCGAAGGTATGAGCAAGCGCCTCAGACTGATAACCCCAAGCCCGCTGCATGAGGATATCAAAGCCTACTCGGTGAGTTTCGAACTGTCGAGGGACAAGGAAGTGGATAGTTGGGAACTGCGGGAATTTGCGGCCGAGCTGATGAGGTCCGTCTCAGGTGCATGCATAACCAGGGGAGCAAAGGTGATAGGGCACATCAAGGCATATATCGAACATGGTTCTGGATTCCTCCATGCAAATACCGTTGGTAAATCCGGCGATGTGACGGTCGACGGCAGGGACGGAGACCCGGTGGGGAGGTTCACCCTTGTGGTGAACTCCATTGTTTATGCGCTTACTGAGACCTTAGTAAGAGACGCGACTGTAATGGCAATTGAGGAGACGTCTTCGGCGTTCGGATTAAAGACGGCAATGATAAGTGAGGCGGCTACGGCCGATTTCATAGAGAAAGGAGAAAAAGAATGAGAGAGTCTGTGCATCAGATGCCGCTCGAGATAAGCATGCAGGATTACAGAATAGAGAAGGAGCCCTTTTATCTTCCAATACAGGACGAGGTGAAGCTTTTCGAAATAGCTTATGAAAGCAAGCTTCCTCTTATGCTGAAAGGCCCCACCGGATGCGGGAAAACCAGATTCCTTTCATATATGGCTTACAAGCTGGATCTCCCGCTCATCACTGTAGCCTGTCACGAAGACCTTACGGCGAGCGACCTGATAGGCCGTTATCTTCTTGACGGCTCCACAACCCGCTGGCAGGATGGTCCAGTGACCCTTGCTGTCAGGTACGGAGGGATTTGTTATCTCGACGAGATAGTTGAGGCTAGGAAGGACACAACGGTTGTCATCCATCCCCTCACCGATGACAGGCGTGTCCTCCCTATTGAAAAGCGGGGTCAGATTATCGAGGCGACTGACAGTTTTATGCTCGCTATCTCCTATAACCCCGGTTATCAGACTGTCCTGAAGGATCTAAAGCAGAGCACCAAGCAGCGGTTTGTTTCTATTGGTTTCGATTACCCTCCGGCACAACTTGAAGAGGAAATAGTGATTCACGAAAGCAGCGTTGGCCGGAGCGAAGCGGCGACCCTGAGGAAGATTGCCGAGAAGTTCCGCGCAATGAAGGGCAGGGGTCTCGATGAAGGGGTGAGCACGAGACTCCTGATCTATGCAGGGACGCTCATCCAGAAGGGCGTCGATCCGCGTCGTGCATGCACGGTTGCGCTTATACGGCCGATAACTGATGACCCTGAAATCCAGAAGACGCTGGAAGAGATCGTGTCGGCTGTGGTTTAAGGAAGGGAAAGAAGATAGGATGCCGGGAAATGTAGTTCACTCTGAAATGGAAAGGACACTAATCGGGAAGCTCGGGAATGCCGAACTCGTGGAGGAGGCGCTCGGCAAGGTTGGCACCATACTGGATGAAGAAGGCATGCGGTCCTATCTTTTGCTCATCGATTCCTTTACTTCGCTGGATCCGTCATTCTCGGGTTTCCTGCTCAGTTCCGGCCACAGGATATTGTCAGCCCTCAGATCTCCCAGTGTCCGGGGGAAAGCACTTGAGTCCCTTCTTGGAATGGGCAGATCAAAATGGAGTGTCGTGGAGCACGCGTACAGGACTCTTCCCCATGTCTCTGAAATGCTGCCGGAGGTCATTGAAGAATGGCTGAGATGCGGAAGCTCGCTCGCCGATATAGATCAGGATGTGGCGATACAGTACTTCGAATCAAGCCCGGCAGTGTTTGAAGAGCTGGGTTCTGAGAAGCTTCGGCACTGGGCCTCCCTCGGGCTTGAGATAGTCGGTATGTCGTGGAAGGCAGCGAAGGAATACTTCAGATCGAGTCCCGAGGTCCTGAAGAGGATAGACAGCTGTGACCTTGAGCGCTGGGCTCGCATCGGAATGTATCTGATCGAGAAAAGTCCTCGTATCAAAGTGGAATATAGTGTGCACAGCATGCTCGCGCAGGGAATTCAGGCAGGCAAGGCAAAGATGATGAACCTCGCTGTTCAGTATTTCAAGTCGGCCCCTCAGATACTGGGGAGGCTTTCGATACAGGACATCGAAAACTGGGTCGAAAAGGGCCTTGAAGTTACCGACGCAAAGAAAGAAAAAGGAGAGGCATACTTCTCTCTACAGACCGAGAAGAGCAGGAAGGAGATGGAGACCCTCGTCAAGGGCCTTGAGCTAAAGAATGTCCTTATCGTGCTCAACTCTTACGCTGCTGCACTTTTCGGGAAAAAGGTAAGGATACGGTCGTCTTCGATCTTTTATAAGAACCTTCCCGGGTTGAGCAGGTTCTTTTCCGTCACCGACGGAACGAGGGTGTTTCTGCCGTCGCGGATCGAGACGTTTGAAGACGAGGAACTCAATTTTAAGACATATAAATGGGCGCTTACGCATGAAATCGGTCACATGCTCTTCGGGACATTTATGGTGAGTCCCGCAGACCTTCTGAGACTTGCAGAGTTTCAGGACCCTCTTCCGGCTTTCAAAATCTTCGAATTCCTCGAAGATGAGAGGGTCGATTATCTTATGGGACTTGAATATCCCGGACTTGAAAAGGACAGACGGGTGATCATGGATGCCTATATTTCAAAACTGCCGCAGAAGGGGGAGGTCATAAGGTCGGTGTTCGAATCCCTCAGCTTCAGGGTGGCCAGGAATGCGGATGAGCCTGTTGTTAGGGACTGCAGGTTGATGCATCTGCTGAAGGAAGCCCTTCCGAAAGTGATGACTCCTGACTGTACAGCCCGTGAAGTACTTGACCTGACTGTCCGGATGTACGAATCCCTGAACGGAGACTCGTCCTGTGAGGTATGCGGAAAACGGGAGGCCTGGGACAGAGTCTTTTACAGAGGAGTGCTCGATTTCAGGCTTGTCGGGGAGACGCGCAAAGGTGTGTCGAAACTCGTTCTGAGCATGGTCGAACGGTTCAGCGAAAAGAATATCGATGTGAAGCCCGAGCAGATCGAGGAAGCGCTCGACAGGATAGACGATGCAGAGGGTCCGGAATCGGAGGTCCTGCTATGGCAGATAACGGATCAGGAGAACCTTGACGAGCTCTTCGAAAAAGTGAAGACCGCCGTGGAGGAACTCGATGAGGAGAGGCGCTTCAGGAGGACTGTCTATTACGATGAGTGGGATATGAAGCTCGAGGACTACAAGAAGGACTGGTGTAGGGTGAGAGAGACGCAGATGCCCTCCACATCCATGCTTTTCTACGAGCAGACAATCAGGAAGTATTACGGCATGGTGAGCCTCCTGAGGAGGCACTTCGGTTTGCTGCGCCCCGACCGGTTCAAGCGTTATTTCCGGGAGGAGCGCGGTGACGATCTCGACCTTGACGCAGTCATCGAATCGGTCGTCGACCGTCACGCCGGTATGACCCCGTCCGACAGGGTCTACTTACGTCGGGACAAGAAACTGCGGGATGTCTCGGTGGCATTTCTCATTGATATGAGCTATTCAACGGGTGAAGTGCTTCCCTCCGGGAAGAGAATTATCGATGTGGAGCGGGAGGGACTCGTCCTGATGGCTGAGGCGCTCGAAAGCATCGGCGACCGCTGGGCCGTGTTCGGATTTTCGACTGAACGGAGGGACAAGGCCGACTTCTTTGTGGTGCGGGACTTTGACGAACCCTTCACAGATGCAGTGAAGATGCGTTTCGAGGGTATAAGACCGATCGCTCTTACCAGGCTGGGAGCTGCCATACGACATGCAAACAGCTTTCTTGAAAAGCAGGATTCGCTTATACGGCTCCTGATCCTCCTCTCGGACGGAAGGCCTTATGACATTGATTACGGGGACGTCGACTACTCTGTTGAAGACACCCGTGTAGCCCTTTGGGAGGGCAGGAACAAAGGGATAAAGTCTTTCTGCATCACGGTGGACAAAAAGAGCAGGGACTACCTGCCCTATATGTATGGGGAGGCGAACTACACGATCATCGACAACATCGAGGCGCTGCCTATAAGTCTCCCTTTGATATACAAGAAACTTACGATGTAAGGAAAGGAGTGCAGGATGGAGACGTGTTACAAGTGTGGAAGAAGGGCGGATTTTATTTGCCCCGATTGCGGGAGCAAGATATGCCAGGCTCACATGGAATTGCGTTACACCGGACCCGACCGTGGCTTTAAGTCCCGGTATATGTGTCCGGTCTGCTGGAAGGTCAAGCGTAGGGTTCTCAACGAACAGATGATCAGGGCGAAGGACTTCAAGCCGAAACTCTACGTCTTTACGTCCAGGAAATTCGGCATATAGTGCCGTGAGGACTGTGTAAGAAAGGCAATTTGAAAGAGTCTGCCCTGGCAAAGAAGTTGAGTGAACTCGAGCAGTTCGCCCTCGAAAAAGGGGCGTATCGTGCAAAGGCCTTCCCGGCCAGACTGATCGTTATTGACGAACGGGTGAGGCTCAAATGTCAGATACCCCTCTGCCCTCACTTCGGCTGCACCCTCACCTGTCCGCCTAATGTCCCGACGGCGGAGGAATTCAGCAAGGCCTTGAAACGTTACAGGAAGGCCATTCTTATCCAGACCAGGAGCCCTCTGAGCGGGGAGATAGATACCTATGACAAGGAAGAAGTCATGAAGTATTTTGCAGCGCCAGACACAGCGTCCAGATCGAAAGGAGGTGAAAAGGCCGAGAAACTAAAGGATCTCGACAGCATGAAGATTGCGGCGATCAGATTGCATAAACTCGTAAACGATGTGGAAGGCAAGGCAATGACCCTCGGATTTCCTTATGCACTCGGGCTTATCGGAGGCGAATGCATGCTATGCACCGAATGCGTGGGAGTTGATTCCGGACAAGCATGCCGTCGTCCTTATCAGGCAAGACCTTCGATGGAAGGTGTAGGGATCGATGTAATCAGGACGAGCATCGGGGCCGGGCTTCCCTTCGATATGCCGCCAAAGAAAGAGATAATCTGGTCAGGACTGATCCTGATCGATTAGGTGAAGGTCATCGGTTCCTTTGGGGAACCGCACGGCGAATGGAATGAAGTTAAGAAGTATGAGATAGGAGGTAATCAATGGCACAGGTTCTCACGAAAACTGAACAAATGACGAGTCTTGAGCGGGTCGGCACGACGTTTCAGCACAAGGAGCCGGATCGGGTACCCGCTGCACCTCTTGTATGTGGCGCTTCACACAGATTTTCGGGAATTACCTATGGAGAGTGGTCGCAGGGGACGAACGTGGACGCGATGATAAAGGGTCACCTGGATGCCCTGGACATGATCGGTCACGACGGAGTGGTGATGCTTATCGATCTCTCCGTCGAGGCCCATGCCTTCGGCTGCGAAATCATCTTTCCAGAGTTCGACACAGCCCATCCCAATTACGACGATCCCTTTATCAAGGGGCCCGAGGATTACAAGAAAATCAAGAAGGTCAACCCGAGGAAGACCATGCGGATGAAGACCGTTATAGATCTGGCCTCGGGGCTTTCAAAGGAGATAGGCAAAACCCATGCTATCGTGGGATTTGTCTATGGATCCATAGGTGTGTTGAGTATGATGCGGGGGCCTGAAGCTTTCTTCATGGACCTCATGGAGCATCCTGATGAGGTGATGGAGGCAATTCAGGTGGTGGACGACGTCCTTATCGAATACGCCCTTGCCCAGGTCGAAGCGGGCTGCCATTCGGTTTGCTACGACAACCTATATGCGTCTCAGAGCATTCTGAGCAAGGAACTGTGGGAGAAGTTCGAGGGGATGTCTGTGAAGAAAGTATGTGACGCGGTCAGGAACGCAGGCGCTCTTGTGTCATTCCACAACTGTGGGAACGGCATATATTTCGACATGACAGAGAAATGGGGGAATCCGGTGGCGATCTCACACGCCTACGTAGCCGACGACGTTGACAGCTGGGAAGAACACAAGGAGAAATGGGGCAAGAAGATATCCACTATCGGTTGGGTGCCTCCGGGACCTGTGGCGATGCTCGGGACACCTGAAGAGATTGAAGAGGAGTGCAAGGCTGAGATAGAGATCTTCGGAAAGGACGGGGGCTTTGTGCTCGCCACGGGCTGCGAGTTCGGTCCGAATGCCCCCCTCCGGAACGCCAAGAGGATCGTGGAAGCAGCAAAGAAATACGGTGTCTACAAATAAGGGGAAAGGGCAGACGCATCAACTCTAAAACAAAAGGAAGGAGAACGAAATGGCAACGAAAGAAAAAGAGCAGGAGATAATCAAGAGACTGCAGGATGCAGTCATCAACTACAAGGTGACGGAAGCAAAGAAGGCAGCGGAGGAAGCGGTACAGCTCGGTCTTGACGCATACAAGATGACAATGGAAGGCCTTGCAGGCGGTATGGAGGTAGTCAGCCAGAAGTTCGACTGCCACGAGTATTTCGTGCCTGAGACGCTTCTATGCGCAAAAGCGCTTTACGCCGCCCTTGATGTTTTGAAACCTCACATCAAGGTCACGGGAAATGGAGCGAGGGGGCAGGTCGTGCTTGGGGTCATGCAGGGAGATGTCCATGACCTCGGGAAAAACCTCATTAAGGCGATATTCGAGGCAGCAGGATGGACGGTCCATGACCTTGGCAGGGACGTCCCGCTGCAGAAATTCGTCGAAGAGCAGCTCAGAACCGATTCCGACATCGTGATGCTTTCCGCAATGATGACGACCTCGATGGTCGGTATCAAGAAACTGATCCCGATGATAAAGGAGAAGAACCCGAAGGTAAAGATCATGATTGGGGGGGCTCCCATCACCGAGAAGACTGTTGAAGAGTATGGAGCGGATACCACGGCCGACAACGCGCCCAACGCCCTTCGCGAGGCGATGAAGATGCTCGAGACGCTGAAGAGAGGAAAGGCGGCATAAGGTTTCTCCCGCCTGTGGGATGCTGATGCGGCAACTCCGAAGGTGCCGCATGAATATGGCCCTGCTCACGCACTCTTGCAGGGCTGTATTCGTCATCCAGTCTGCATCGAAGGGTCTTATTGAGCGGACGCAGAATGAGGAGAGCCCCGAAAAGGAGGATTTAAAACGATATGGAGCACACGATTATTTTTCAGCCTTCCGGCAGGCGAGGCAAGGTGCCTGAAGGCACCACGATCCTCGATGCCGCCCGAAGGCTGGGGGTAGGCATCGAAGCCGTTTGCGGTGAGCAGCTTGTCTGCGGGAAATGCCGCGTCAAGGTGATGGAAGGGTCGTTTCCGAAAGAGGGCATTACCTCGCACATAGATCACCTGAGCGACCTAGACGAGAAAGAGATCAGGGTCTTAAAGCGTAAGGATTCGGAAGAACACATACGCCTAGCCTGTTCCAGCCGGATAAAAGGGGATGTGCTTGTGTTCGTGCCCGAGGCAAGCCGTACAGGCAAGCAGGTAGTGAGCAAGGCAGCCGGCAAGATCAATGTAAGGGTGAAACCGGCGGTAAAGAAGTACTATGTTGAACTCCCGCAGCCTTTGTTGGACGACCCGGAAGGTGATTTCGAGCGCCTTGAGCGCGTGCTTGCCGCGAAGCACGGCCTCAAGAAACTCTCGATAGACTACAGGGCTCTGCAGGAACTGCCCGATGTGCTCAGAAAAGGGGACTGGAAGGTGACCGTGACGGTTTGGCAGAACACCGAGGTTATCAGGGTGGAGCCAGGCGAGGTCGAGACGAACATAGGCCTTGCCGTTGATGTCGGGACGACTACCGTGGCAGGATATCTCACCGATCTCAACACCGGCGAGGTTCTGGTTACCGAGTCGATGATGAACCCACAGGTGCGTTACGGCGAGGATGTTATGTCCCGTATCACCTATTGCATGATGAACGAGGGATCGGGCTTAAGAGAACTGCGGCAAAGCATAGTAGAGGGTTTGAATACGATTGCAAAACAGGCGGCTCACAAAGCCGGGCATTCGCCGGAGGACATCAGCGAGATGACCCTTGTCGGAAATACCGCAATGCACCACATCCTGCTCGGGATTAACCCCGAATACATGGGAGTGGCGCCCTTCACTCCTGCCCTGCACCAGTCGATGGACATCAAGGCCGAGCGTTTCGGGATCGGGATCCTCCCGGCAGGCAATATCCATGTGCTTCCGATAGAGGCAGGCTTTGTCGGCGCCGATAACGTGGGTTGCCTCATAGCGGACGAACCCCATAAACGGAAGGAGATAACACTTTTGATTGATATAGGTACCAATGGAGAGCTTGTCCTCGGAAACAGGGAGAAGCTTATCTCCTGTTCCTGTGCTACGGGCCCTGCCCTTGAGGGGGCACAAATAGAATTCGGAATGCGAGCCGCGCCTGGCGCCATAGAAAGGGTAAGGATAGACCCGGTCACTCTGGAGCCTATCTATAAAGTAATAGGGAACGACCGGTGGAGCGACGGCGAGATGAACATGCAGGCAAAGGGAATCTGCGGTTCCGCCATCATCGATGTCATAGCTGAGATGTTCAAGGCCGGGATACTGAAGAAGAACGGACAGATCAACATGGAGCCGAAGTCGCCGCGGTTGAGGAAGGGCAATAAGGGAATGAACGAGTACGTACTTGCATGGAGACACGAGACGTCAATCGATCAGGACATCGTTGTGAATCAGAAGGATGTACGCGCCATACAGCTTGCCAAGGGGGCCCTTTATTCGGGCTGCCTCATCATGATGCGCAAGCTCGGCATTAAGGAATTCGACAGGTTGGCTGTGGCGGGCGCCTTCGGAAGCCACATAGACAAGGTCGAGGCCATGGTGATCGGGATGTTCCCGGACTGCGATCTGAAGAAGGTGAAGTACATCGGCAATGCGGCCGGTGACGGGGCCCGCATCGCGCTTCTCAATGTGGACAAGAGGAAAGAGGCCAATGTGATTGCGAGGAAGGTGGAGTATGTGGAACTCGCCCTTGAAGAGGACTTCAATGATCGCTTCGGAGAAGCGATGCAGTTTCCCCATATGTTTGATGAGTTTCCGCACCTTGAAGGTATCTTGCCTTCTGAGACTGTGAGTGCGGATTAGATTGGATTGCACAGCCGCCGAGCGCGGTCGTGGGAAAGGAGAGGAACATGAAAGTGAAGTATGTCGGAGAAACCAAAGAAGTCAAAACTATAAGCGGCAAGGATGCGAAGTTGGAAAAAGGCATGGAGCTTGACTGCATGGAGAAGGAGTATCACTCAGCCACGACAGTGAGAGCGATCCTGGCATCGGGCGAGCATGTGAAGGTCAGGAGGAACGAACTGCAGAAGGTCGAAGTGTGCTGACGGTTCGTCCCGGGATTTTCGTCTTGGGAATTGAACGGCAACATCCGGGCTCAACGGCCTCTGCGTCGCCTCTTTTGGATGGTGTTGACGGGAAGTGCACGGGGAGCGAGGGACTATGAAACTGTCGATAGAATATTGCGGAACCTGCAATTACAGACCGATTGCCGCCAGTTTGGCCATGGCTATAGAGAAGGCAATCAACATAAAAGCGGTTCTTGTACATTCCCGGGATATGGGTGCTCTTGAAGTAAGGGCAGACGGTGAGCTTATCTTTTCAAAAAAGGAGTCCGGGATTTTCCCCGATCATTCGGAGATCGTCGAGATGTTGAGAGCCCGGGAAATGATCAAGGCAAAGAAATGACTTGACAGGTAAATGATTTCATTATATATGATAATAGTGACAAGGTGCCGGGAGGCTTAATAGGGAATCCCGTGAAGGTGAAAGCCGATTCGGGAGCGGTCCCGCCGCTGTGAACGGGGACAAAAGTCGACTTAGCCACTTTTCCGACTATCGGGATGGGAAGGCCGGCAAGTAGGATGATCCGTGAGCCAGAAGACCTGCCTGTAAACGACAGTGAGTGGCGTGCTGTGATCAGCGAGCAGTCCTGAACAGCAATTACTGACACTGAAGCACTGTAAGGCTTCCCGAGGAGGAAGCGGAGGATGAAGTAAATCAGGGTGCAATCCTCAGGGCAAAGGTGCCCTGAGGATTTTTGTTTTTGGAGGTATTCCGAGTGAGTCTTGACAAGAAGGACCGGATTTATGCAATTGCACTTCTCCTCTTTGTTCTATACTCTTTGCTTAGTGTTGCACATGCCTCCGAAACGCCGGGACGTATCGTCTCACTGGCGCCGAGCATGACGGAAGTCCTATTTGCGATCGGGCTCGGGGACCATGTTGTCGGCGTCACAAATTTCTGTGACTTTCCCGAGGAAGCAAAGAAGAAACCGAAGATAGGGGGGATGTCGACCCCATCCCTCGAGGCGGTCATTGCGCTGAAACCTGATATTGTAGTAATGACCGTGGACGGAAACCCAAAGGAGTTCGAGGAGAGAATCCGCTCCATGAATATTAAAACCTATGTCTTCAGGAGAACCCGGCTTTCGGAATTTTCTCAGGGAATAAGAGAGATGGGAGCCGCACTCGGGGTATCACAGAAGGCTGACCTGCTCGCCGGGAATATCGAAAAGACGCTTCTGAAATTCAGGACGGCAAAGCAGCCCGCCCGAAAGAAAAAGGTGCTTTTCATCGTTTGGCCTGAGCCGCTGATCGCTGCCGGACGGGGCAGCATCACTGACGACGCACTCACGCTCCTTGGAGAGAAGAACATTGCAGACGACTCGAAGACGTCCTATCCGAAGTATTCCATCGAAGAGATCATCCGAAGGGCGCCCGACTTCATATTCATCGGCAAAGGTTCCGGTATGGAGAACATTTCCGAGGGGCTTCTGCGGCGCCTGAAGACTGTGCCCGCGGTGAAAAACGGCAAGGTCTTCTTTGTGGGCGACTACCTTTACCGGCTTACCCCCAGAACGGTTGAGGGCATAGTGGAGCTGGCTGGCCACCTGGGACGGGAGAAATGAAGACCAGACTCTTTACAGTCATCCTCATCCTGCTTGCGGTACTGGTCTCATCAGTGGTGCTCGGCCCGAAGATCATCAACCCTTTTGACATGGACGAGACATCAATTGAAATACTCCTCTTCGTAAGGGCTCCACGGAGCATCGTCGCCATGCTCATGGGGATGGCCCTGGGAGCCTCTGGTGCTGTGCTTCAGGGGATTCTCAGAAACCCGCTCGCAGACCCTTACATACTCGGCATATCGAGCGGGGCATCTCTTTCAGCCGCTCTCGGCATACTCGGGGGGCTGACCTTTTTCGGCGCCTTCACGATTCCTCTTCTCGCGTTTTTAGGCGCAGTCGTCACAGGAGGGATGGTGGGCGTGATGGGTTGGAAGAGGGGAGGCTTATGGCCTGAGAGGCTCCTCCTTGCAGGGGTGGGCCTTGGCTTCCTCTTCTCAGCGCTCCTCATGCTTCTGTTGAGCATCTCATCGGACGAGGGCTTAAGAAGAGCGATCCTCTGGATATTCGGGGACCTTTCGATGTCCGAATGGGCGCGGGTACCCTACGGGATGGTCTTCGTAATGCCTGGCATTATCATATCGGTATCAAGGGCAAAGGCCTTGAATGCCCTTACTTTGGGTGACGAGTTCGCCCACAGTCTGGGTTTCACTCCACGTGTGGAGAGATTCATTCTCTTCATATCAGTGGGTCTGATGACGGCCGCTTCCGTGTCCCTCGGCGGCATGATAGGCTTTATCGGTCTGCTTGTCCCCCATATCATGCGGTTTTTCATAGGGGCGGACAGCAGGGTTCTCATCCCTGCATCCGCACTCGGGGGCGGAGCGCTCCTCTGCACAGCGGACGTTGTAAGCAGGTCCATACTGCCGCCAATGGAGCTTCCCGCAGGCATTGTTACCGCCATTCTCGGGTCTCCATACTTTCTGTACCTCTTGAGGAAAAGAAATGTTCTCGGGATGTAACACCCCCATACTTCAGCTTGACCGGGTCAGTTTTTCCTATGGCAAGCAAGCTGCCTTTATAAGCGACCTGTCCTTAACTGTCGGAGAAGGAGAATTCATCGGCCTTCTGGGCGCCAACGGCTCCGGAAAATCAACAATCCTCAAGCTCGGAAGCGGCATCCTAAGGCCGTCATCAGGAACTGTGACGCTTTGGGGCAGGCCACTCCATGCTTACAATAACAGGGACAGGGCAAAACTTATAAGCTACCTGCCCCAGAGCCTCGATGTCACCGTGCCTTTTACCATCAGGGAGCTCGTGAGCATGGGCCTTTATCCCTATGACATTCCCCCTGCGATGACTCCTGAGGATGCCCTTGAAATGGTCGGGCTTAAAGAAAGGGCCGACGCCCGTCTTTCCGACCTCAGCGGAGGCGAGCGGAGAAGGACATTTGTCGCTATGACCCTGCTTCAGGGGGCCGGTCTTCTCCTACTGGATGAGCCGCTCGCAAATCTCGACATTCGCTATCAGATAGAACTGGTAAAACTCCTGAGGAGTCTCAGGCGGGAAAGGAACATCTCTGTTGTGATGGCGCTTCATGATATCAATATCGCGCTCCAGTTTGAAAAGGTGGTTGTCATCAAGGACGGAGCTATACTCGGAGCCGGTGCGACGTCCGATGTCCTTACCGAGAGGCTGATAGAGAATGCCTTTGATGTTGATGTGGAAGTATTCACTCATCCGTACGGCAAGGCTTACGTGAGCTTTGAAAGCAGTTTCTTTCCGCAGGGGACGGAAAGGGCGGAAAGGAACGCGGAGAAGAGGGTATGACGACCACTCTTTATTTGATCAGGCACGGAGAGACAGAATGGAGCGGTGCAAGACGCTATTGCGGGAGCATCGATGTGCCCCTCAATGAGAAGGGGATGGACCAGATGAGGAGAGCCGCCCTTTTCGTGAGAGAGCATCTGAAAACTTCGACTTTGTCAAAATACTCAAGCTATTTAAGGGACCTCAATAGCAAGGAAAGGGCGAGCTCGGAAAGCGCTGGTCTTCCGGAGTTCCCGGAGCCGGTCTTGTCCGCGGTCTATTCTTCAGATCTGCGGAGAGCCTTTAAGAGTGCGGAGATCGTGGCCGGGTGCCACGGTTTACAGGCCGTTGCGGTACCGGATCTGAGGGAACGGAGCTTCGGTGTCTGGGAGGGCATGACGTTTACTGAAATAAGAGAGAGGTATCCTTCGGAGTTCGAGTCCTGGGCCGGCAACCCTCTGAAGTATCATCCCGTGGGCGGAGAGAGCACCCATGAGGTGCGGGACAGGGTCGTTCCGGCGATTGAGGGGACACTGCAGGGGCACTCAGGCAAGAACATCGCAGTGGTTGCCCACGGAGGAGTGAACAGGATAATCCTCTGCCACTTCCTAGGGATGCCGTTGAAGCACATCTTCAGGATCGAGCAGGACCACGGCGCTGTGAACATCATCGAATTTTGGGAGAGATATCCTGTCGTGAAACTCATAAACGGAGTACCGTATGATTAGCCGTTAATACACCTGCTTTCAGCAGGAAAAGAGGGGTATACAAGGGGAATCCCGTAGATCCGGGAACTGCCCCGCAACTGTGAAGGGAACGAAAGCCATATAAGCTCGTGGCTCATGGTTAACAGCTCATAGTCTGTGAACTGAGACCTGCGAGCTTCGAGCCAAAGAGGCCACTCGGCTTTAAAAGCCGGGGAAGGCGGGCAAGTAGGTAGATGCCCTGAGTCAGGAAACCCTGGATACCTCGGAAACGTTATCCTTCGAGGGAAAAGGAGGTTTGCTATGAGACGGAATACATGATAGCCGGAAATCAGTCCATACCTTAGCGGATCCGCCTAGGCGGACAGTCAAGGGTCAATAATTGAAAATGATCAAAAAGGAGAAAGGGTTATGAGTAGACTATGGGTATTGTTCGTCCTGACCTCACTCACTCTTCACTCTTCACTATTGTGGGCGGAGGAAAAAGTAACGGTCGGGGAGGTTGTGGTAACAGCCTCGAAGATTGAAGAAGGGATCGGAGAGACCACAAGCGGGGTCACAGTTATAAAAGGGGAGGAGATAGAAAATATGAACGTTGCGTTCGTCCCGGACGTCTTGCGAAAGGTGCCTGACTTGAGTGTTGTTCAGAGCGGAGGCGACGGGAAACTCGCCTCCGTCTTCCTGAGGGGCGGGGATCCCAAGCATACGCTTGTCATGATCGACGGGGTGAAGGTCAACGCCCCCTCAACAGGAGGGTATGACTTTTCCGGAATCTCTGTCGAAGACATTGAGAGGATAGAGATAGTGAAGGGAGCGCAGAGCACCATTTATGGTTCGGAGGCGATGGCTGGCGTTATTAACATCATTACGAAGAAGGGGGAGGGCAGACTGAAGCTGGATGCTTCCCTCGAGGGAGGCTCCTTCGGCACCTATCATCCTGCGCTCACGGTTTCAGGAAGCGAAAAAGAGCTGAGTTACCGGGTGACAACGCAATACTTCCATACGGACGGCATATCAGCCGCAAGAGACGGAACCGAACAGGATAAGTTCAGGTCTGCTTCCGTGTCATGGAAATTCGGCTACAAGCCAACAAAGAACACCGAACTCGAACTTTTCGGGAATTACTACGATGACCGCTCGGACCTCGACGATTTCGACTTCGTCACAGGCAGGGCCATTGATTCACTGAGCTTTGTGCAAAAAGGAAACCGGCATCTCGTCTCTGCGCGAGGCAAGCTATATCTTTTCGACAAATGGGAGCAGATACTGTCGCTGTCGACTCTTCGGGATTCCCTCAAATTCAGAGACTCTGTAAATATCTTCAACGAGGCTGACATCGTCAACAAAAGGCAGGTCCTGGATTGGCAGCACAATCTCTATCTCATTGATGCGTTTACGCTCACAGCGGGCTTCGAATACAGAGAAGAGGGGGTGGAGAACTCAAGCCCGTTCGGCGGTTTCGAAGATACTGTCGCTAACAAGGCTGTTTATATCAACAGCAAGGTCAAACTGCTGCGGGACAATTTGATCCTCAACGCTGGCGTTAGATACGACGATCATGAAACCGCAGGCAATAAGACCACCTACAGGGTGGGTGCGGCATATACGGTAAAAGAAGCAGGCATTACATTCAGGACGAGCTATGGCACAGGTTTCCGCGCGCCTTCGCTGAACGATCTCTTCTTCCCGGGTTTTGGGAACCCGAATCTGAAACCTGAAGACTCAAAATCTTTCGAGGCAGGTATTTCCAAGAGCCTATTCATGGAGAGACTGACGTTGTCTTTGACCTATTTCAAGCAGGACTTTGAGAACCTGATTCAGTCCGATCCGCTCACGTTCACCCCCGTCAACATAGCACAGGCGACGATCAAGGGAATCGAGACAACTGCCACTTTCAGGTTCACCGATTCCATCGATCTGAAGGCGGGGTATTCGAACATCGATGCAAGGGACAAGAATACGAACCTGAGACTCATCAGGAGGCCCATAGACAAGTTCAGTTTCGGTGCGGGTTACACATCCCGTGCTTTCTCGGTTCTGGCCGACTATATCTATGTTGGTAATCGTTATGACTCCATCAGCGACGCAAAAAAAGGGGACAAGATGCCCTCCTATTCCATAGTAAGCCTGAGCGGAAATTACCAGGTGACAAAGAAGTTCTCTGCATTCGGAAGGGTCGAAAACCTTCTTGATGAGGACTACGAAGAGGTGAAGGGCTTCGGTACCAAGGGTTTTTCTGTCTACGGAGGCGTGAGGGTGACCTTGTAGGTGATGCACATCAGAAACACCATAGTATTCTCTTTTTTTCTCCATACGTTCTTTCTCACTGCGGCGCTGGTGTCTGCAAAATACATTGTCTCAGCAGAGAGGATATTCGTGGTGGAGCTAAGGGATGATCGTGCCGCTGAGCCGGCGAAGGCCGGGAATGACATTCCGGAGGCGAAGAAGGAGATAAAGAAAGGCGTTGTGAAGAATCCTCCGGGAAAAGACAGGAGGATTGTCTCATTTCAGCCTACTGCAAAGGGAGCAGAGAGGACGCCAGGAGAGGATGCTGCGGATGTTAGGGTAGAACAGATACTTGATAGAGACGCGAAAGGAGAGAACGCCTTCTCAGGGGAGGGGGTTACGATGCGGTCCGGCTCAGGTGAAGGCGGTCTCCCTTCCGCTTCCGGACCGGATGGTGCGGCACGTCAGGGAATGAGTTCCGCGATAACGGTGGAGCTTCATGGTTCGGGAGGCGGCGACCAGGGGCTGTTGCGGCAGATAAAGGAAGCTATTGAGCGGGCCAAGGTATATCCTGACCTTGCACGGAAGAGGAGGCAGGAGGGGACAGTTGTCATGGAATTCCTGATAAATTCGAGAGGGATACCCGAGGATATTAGAATAACAAAGAGTTCCAGTTTCGACCTTCTGGATTCTGCTGCGAAGAGGACTATCGTAAGGGCAGCTCCCTTTCCTGTCGTCAAAGGAAGGATAGAGGTGCCGATTACATTCGTCCTGAAATGAGGACTCGGCTGCAAAGAAGCGCGTTATCGGTTACAATAGACCCGGAACAGCACCGGCTGGAGAAAGGATTTCCATGCGAAGAGGATATATTCAGGTGTACACCGGCAACGGTAAGGGAAAGACGACAGCGGCGCTGGGGCTTGCCCTGCGGGCGGCAGGCGCGGGCCTCAGGGTTTTTATTGTCCAGTTCATCAAGAAGAGGAGATGCAGCGAGCACAGGATGCTTGAGAGATTCAAGGATGCGGTCACCGTACGGCAGTACGGCAAGGGTTTTATTCTCGGACGAAAGGCGGATGGGGCGGACATAAGGGCGGCACAGCTTGGTCTTGAAGAGGTCAGAAAGGTGATTCAGTCAAAGAACTACGACGTCGTGATCCTCGATGAGGCTACCGTTGCGGTGAATTGCGGTCTTCTCAGGGTTGAGGATCTCCTGGATATAATGAGCCTGAAGCCGAAGAGCATCGAACTGGTCATTACAGGAAGATATGCGGACAAGAGGATCATCAGGGCAGCGGACCTGGTCACGGAGATGAAGGAAGTCAAACATTACAAGAAGAAGGGAGTGAAGGCAAGGGCCGGCATCGAGTGGTGAACAGGCTCTGTATCATAGGCATCGGCTACAGGCCGCTTTACGAGAAAGCGAGGGAGATCGTTCTTCGTTCGGACGTCATCCTCGCATCCGGAAGGCTTTTCGATATTTTCAGGAGATACGAGGAATTTAAGAGCGTAAGGGACAGGGTAGAGGTCATCGACAACGTCGAGGCAACCATGAACTTCATAAGGAGCTGTTTCGCAGGTACCGAGCACGGGACTTCGAACTTGGAGGGTAAGACCGTAGTTCTTCTTGCCTCCGGCGACCCCATGTTCTTCGGCATCGGGAGAAGGACGGTGGAGGAGTTCGGAAAGGTCGTGGTAGAGGTATTCCCCGATCTTTCGAGCATTCAGGTTGCCTTTTCGAAGATAAAGGAGCCGTGGGATGACGTATTTTTCATGAGTCTGCACGGAGGTCCGGATCCGCAAAAAAGAAGGAAACTGAGGCATGAGAAAAGTGATATACCGTTTTTGCTTGCAAAACATCACAAGATTGCCATTCTCACAGATAAAGAAAATAATCCTGGTGCCATAGCAAAAATTCTTGCCCAATCACCAATTACCAATCACCAATCACTGATAATGTACGTCTGCGAAAAACTCGGGTATCCGGATGAAAGAATCACTGAAGGGGCTCCAGAAGATATCGCAAAGGGGGTGTTTTCCGATCCGAACGTAGTCATACTTATCGCGGGGAATGATCTTTCCGGAGATTGACATGCTTGAGATTATCAGGCAAAGGGAAGCGTCAGGTCTTATCTTAAGAAAGAGGGCGAGAAGGAAAAGCTGAACAAGGCACTCAAGGCCGCCATATTCTCGCCATCCCGGTTGATCATTGTGCCCAATGCCTTCTGTCCATAGGGTATCCCGCTTTCTATTTCATGTGCTATATTAAGAAAAAAAGATGAAGGTGAGATAATCATGTCAGAGAAGGAAAAGCCTTTGCCGAGACCTCCGAAAACCCCCTTCGGAAGAAGGCGCTTTGACCAGGGGGAAGGAAATGCTCCCCTTATGGCCGAGAGGATGGCAGTTGCGATGGCACAGGGGAAACTGGATGATTTTATGAAGGAAGAGATGCCTGACAACGACTATGCAAGGACTCTTGCTGCGATGATGATGGGAATGACGGGAATGATGGTCCCCGGGGGCATGCCTTCAGGTGGCGAGAAAAGAGAAGAGGAGCATTCAGGGAAGGGAGAAGTGGTGAGGCCCTCCGAGGAAGTGCGTTCCGGGCAATCCTCTGAGGGGGTGATCAGTGCCGCACTGGCAGGGGACGTAAAGGGGTTGATGGAGATACTTGCCACTGAACACAAGAAGAGGATGCCGGAGCCGGGATCCGATCCTGCTGGAGAGAAAGAGATGCAGGAATCACCGGGACTCAGTGGCCTCGAAAGGAAGACCCTTGACCGGATCGTAGGAATCGCCTCTGAGAACAATGTGAGCGTCGACTGGATTGTGATGAGGGCATTGAAACTGTATATACAGGAGTATCAGAAAACCGGCCGGCTGTAGTCAAAGGAGGTTCGTCACGATGATTGGATCGATCCACTGCTTCTGCTTAACTTTCCGCTATCGATGAATGTGATGCTCACGTCTTTCGGAAGGGCGAACCCGGCCTCCACCTCCATAGCCTTCAAGATGCCCGACGGCACGGGACAGGTGACATGCTTCAGATGTTTCGAGGCTGAACGGTAGACAGGGTTGTCGAGGAACCGGACGAATACCGTCATCATATCCAGATACTCAACGTCCCCGGCCATCTTGCTCACCATCTCACAATCAGACGCAAGCGAGATGCGTATCTTCTTTCCGGCGGTTTTCTCAGCTGCTATTGTAGTCGTGAAACCGCAGATACCCGACTTTACAACGACCTTGGTCATTCTTATATCCCTTTTATTATATCATGGAATGTCCGGGCAAAATCCGTCACACTTCCGGGATGTTACGGACATGGGCGAACATCCCGTTTATGGTTCTCGTCTTTTCCCTCTCTTTGGCAAGGAACAGGAGGATATCCTTCCTTATGGCATTGAGTTCGGCGCTCGTCCTGTCCCTGGGCCGGGGGATATCCACCTTGAGCATCTTTCCGATCTCGGCAGGCCTCGATGTCAGACAGATGATCTCATCTCCAAGAAAAACAGCCTCTTCCACATTGTGTGTGACGAAAAGCACGGTCTTTCCTGTCTTTTCCCATACGTGCAGGAGGGCCACCTGCATGTAGTTCCTTGTCTGGCAGTCAAGGGAGACGAACGGTTCATCCATGAGCAGCACCTTTGGTTCCACTACGAGGGCCATCGCAAGGGCAACCTTCTGTTTCATCCCCCCCGAGATCTCCTTGGGGTAAAAGTCCTTGAAATCCTGAAGCTCCACGAGCTCCAGGGCGTTTAGAGCCTTCTCCCTCCTCTGCTCTTTGGGAAGTCCCGCAATCTCAAGCCCGAACTCCACATTCCGTATCACTGTTCTCCAGGGCAGGAGGGCTGGCTCCTGAAAGATATACCCGATCTCCCTCGCCGGTGCGGTAATCTCCTTATCCCCGAGAAATACCCTTCCCCTGTCAGGCCTTTCGAGACCCGAGATCATCCTCAGAAGGGTTGTCTTTCCACAGCCGCTGGGGCCTATGATGCAGACAAATCTACCCTCGGATACTGTGAAAGAGATGTTACTTATGGCGTCTATCCTTCCCTCCTCCGTTGTGCTCACGAAGGACTTGTGAAGAGCGGTCACCCTCAGCTCCATCTCATCTCCATCTAAGGAGCCTGCGTTCTGCGCTCCTTATGAGAAAATCCATGATGTATCCTATCGCTCCGATCACAGCCATCCCGGCAATAATCTGGTCCGGCCGCTGAATGTCCCTTGCAGTCATGATCATGTATCCGAGGCCGTAGCCGCTCTTCACCCCGGTGAATTCCGCCGCCACAAGGGTCATCCACCCGATGCCCATGGCTATCCTTATCCCTGTAATGATGGAGGGCATCGCCCCCGGGGCAAGTACCTTGATGAGGAAAGCCGCTTTCTTTGCGCCTAATATTCTCGATGACTCAATAAGTCTTCTGTTGATGGACATCACCCCTCCGGTCGTGTTCAGGAGGATAGGGAAAAAGGCGCCGAGGAATATGATGAAGGATGAGGACTTGTCGCCTATGCCAAACCAGAGAATTGCTATGGGTACCCATGCAAGGGGAGGTATGGGCCGTATCATCTCCACAAAGGGAGTGAGGAGATCCCTTACCTTCCCCCAGTATCCCATGAATATTCCCAGGGGCAGGGCCGCGACTATGGCTATGGCCACGCCGCCCAATACCCTCTTCAAACTCCCGATACAGTGACCGATAAGGTGATACCCGGGAGGCAGACCATCTGTTACGAGTTCCGTGAAACCATGGAGTATCGTGACTGGAGAAGGAAGCCTGTTGCCGGGGATGACACCATAGAAGGACAGAGTTTCCCAGAGGATGATAAGGCCAAAGACCGGAAGATAGCGGAGCGCTTTATATGCCCCTGGCATGCTCTTGCTCTCCCTGTCTGAAGTGAAGGAGAATCATCCGCCTATCTTGTTGCGTCCCTGATCATCTTCGTGTCAAGAAATTCGAGGGCGAAGGCGTCTATATCAAGTGGCTTCACATATCCGAGCTTGAGGAGATAGGTTACATACTCCTTTATGTCCTCCTCTCTCGGAGAATGATTGTAGTCGATGTGCCTTATCGCCTCCCTGACCGTGGCTTCGTCCATTCCCGTATATTTCGTGCCGACCTTCAGGGCCTCCTCCCGGTTCTTCTTTATGAATTCAGTCGCCTTCACGTGGGCCTTCACAAAGGCCTTCACGACCTGAGGATTTTCCCTGTAGAAGCCCTCCTCCACCGCAACGATACAGCAGGGATGGCCTTTCCATATCATGGGAGACGAGGTGAGGACCCTGCCCTTGCCTCTGGTCACCGCCTTTGAGGGATGGGGCTCCCATGCGATAAATGCATCTATCTGTCTTGATTCCAGGGCCACGAGCATCTCAGGGGGCTTGATCACGATGATGTTCACCTTCCTGGGGTCGACCCCTGCTCCCTCCAGGGCCTTCCTCAAAAGAAAATCCTGCACGCTGGAATAACCGGGGATTGCAACTGTCTTCCCTATCAGGTCCTTCACATTCCTTATTGCCGAGTCCTTCCCCACCACTATTGAAGAGCCCTCCGCATTTGCGAGGGCGACCGCCTTCACGGAAGCGGACCTGTTCGCTACCCCCGTTGCACTCGGCGCAACTCCGATGTAGCCTATGTCGAGGCTCTTTGAGGCAAAGGCAGACATCTCCTCGGGGCCGGCATTGAATATCCCTGCTACTTCCACTTCGATCCCCTCGTCCTTAAAGAAACCCCTTTCCATCGCCACCCATGCAGCGAGGTGATGGAGGTCATTCCTCAGGTAACCGAGCCTGACCTTCTTGGGTGGAGCAGCAAAGACCAGCGTACAGAGCACGATCAGTATTACTGAGACCGCCGTCAAGATCCATTTCGATTTCATCTCTTCTCCCTTTATGCTTTTATTTCCACTATGCTCTCTGACTTTTCGAGCATCGCCTTCAGATTCGGAAATTTATCTTTCATGTGGGGGATATGCATTGCCTGCATGAACTCCTTTTCGAATGACGGGTCAGTGGCTATCTCAAGGAACTCGACCCATCTTGCCCTTTCATTGGCCTCAACCCTTTTCCCCTTGTTAAGAAGGGCCATCCTTGCGCCGTCTCCCGCCGCATTGCCCACGGCGTACACCTTTTCAATGGGACAGTCGGGGAACATGCCGAGGGTGAGGGAGGCTTCCCTGTCGATGTGGCTGCCGAAGGCCCCTGCGAGCACAACCCTGTCGAGCTTTGCGATCCCGAGCCTCTTCATCATCAGTTTCGCCCCTGTGTACAGGGCTCCCTTCGCGAGTTGAAGGGCTCTCACGTCCGCCTGTGTGATCGTGATATCGGTTCCGATCGACGTCTCTTCAGCCCAGGCAAGGACATACTCAGGTTTGCCTTCCGCATCCTTCCGTACTCTCGGTGTGCCGAGGTCCATCACGAATCTTCCCGACTTGTCTATAATCCCGGCCTTGAACATCTCGGCAACAATCTCTATTATCCCTGACCCGCAGATGCCCTTCGCATTCACCTTCTCGAGATAGGTATGCCAGTCTGCCTTTCCGATGACCTTGTAAAGGGGCTCCTTTGTGACAGGGTCGATCTTGACCTTCTCGATGGCGCCGGGCGCCGCTCTCATGCCGAACTTGATCTGGGCGCCTTCAAAGGCAGGCCCCGTGGCGCACGAGGTCGAGCAGACCTTCTCCCTGTTGCCGAGGAGAAGTTCGCCGTTTGTCCCGATGTCGATGATGAGTACCATCTCGTCCTGATTGTAGGGTTCCTCCGCAATTAAGACCCCCACGTTGTCCGCACCAACGAAGCCTGCCTCTATGGGCAGGACATGGATATATGCAGCGGGATTGATCTTCAGGCCGATATCCCTTGCCTTGATGTTTAGTGAACTCTGCACTGCAGGTATAAAGGGGGAGCGTCCGATATATTCAGGGTTGAACCCGAGCAGTATATGGTGCATGGCGGTATTGAAGACGATGGTGAGGTCATCTATTGCAAAGCCGGGGTTCGAACCGTCCTTTCTGATCTCTGTCACCACTTTTTCGATAATCTCGTTCAAGCCATCGATGATGGCCTTCTGCATTATTTTAAGACCATCAGGGTTGCTCATGGCATAGGTTATGCGGGACATCACGTCTTCTCCGTAGGGCACCTGAGGGTTCATCATCGATTCGGTATTCACGACCCTGCCTGTGTTCAGGTCGGAGAGATATCCGACGCAGGTTGTGGTTCCCACGTCCACTGCAAGGCCGTAGCAAGTCTCTACAAAGCCCGGCTCGACCTTAATGATCTCCCTGTCCATCCATACCGTTACGGTCGCCTTCCAGTTGCCCTTTCTCAGAACGTCCTGAAGATCCCTAAGCACCATGTAATCGAACGTAAGGTTCTTGAGGCCATAATCCTCTTCGAGGAATCTGAGCACCCTCTCATAATCACCGGTCGTCATGTCATGAAGTGTTGGGGGAACAAGGTCGACGTTGTACTTCTTGACAGCCGGATCCAAGGCTATGGAAAGTTCCTTTGCCGCCTTCCGTACGACCTGCTTGCCCGCCCTTGAACGTTCTGGGACGAAGACCTTTACATCGCCGTACACCTCGGCAGTGCAGGCAAGACGGATCCCGGGGCCGTCCTCGGGTTTGATATGTTTCTTTTCAGCCTCGGTGATGGGGGAGAGATGGGCCATGCCTGACTCCATCCCGTCTTTTTCAAAGTACCCCTCCTCAATCCTTACCTTGCATTTTCCGCAGACCTTCTTGTTTCCGCAGAGGGCCTCAATGTCTACCCCGAGGGACTGGGCGGCTTCAAGGAGCGTCTTTCCCTCCTCAATCTCCCCCCTTCGTCCCGAAGGCTGGAATATGACTCTATGTTTTGCCATATGATTCCTCCGAAAATAATTTTATGGATTCGTCTTTAAACCAAAGGTCATCATTAAAGGTTACGCGACAGGCAATGTGACTGAGCGCGAGCCCGGCCTACCCTGCCTTGCAGGAAACAGCCGAACCTTTCCGGGGCACCTTCCTTCCGTAAGGACATATGTTCACGCACAATCCACAGTTTGGCTTGCCGTTGAGGCTCCTCGCATTCCCCTTATGAGAACGGCACTTGTCCAACCGTATTAGTTCGACAAAAGGTTCGTATCGGGACCATTGCCCTCCCGTGATCGCATTGGATGGACAGAAATCAGCGCAGAGATTACATTCCCCACACATGCTGAACTCAACAGGTGCATCCGCCGGGACAGGGGCGTCCGTAAGAACCGTTGCAAGTGAGAGTCTGGGACCGAAGTCAGGGCTGATCAGGAGGCCATTTCTGCCGACCCAGCCCAGTCCCGCAGAGGTAGCGGCCATCTTATGGTTGAAAAGCGGGTAAAGCCTTGATACGAACGTGCCCCTCACCCTGTCCGAGTCCGGGGGGATGCAGAGGTACCTGTATCCCTTCCTCTTAAGATACTGGGCAGCCTTTTTCTGCAGCCTGACGAGCAGGAGGATTGTATCCTCGTTCAACTTCCTGGCGACCCCTATGGAAATTGCGGTCTCAAGGTGTGCAATCTCTTCCCCGAGCACTCCCCGCAAGTGTGCATAGCCCACGACCGTGGCGCCTGCCTTCAGAAGTTCACTCTTTAGGGTCCTGGCTATCACGCTCTCTTTGCCTCGGCCTCTTCCTTGAGTTTCTTGAGTGAGCTGATCATATTGATGGCATCCTTCAAAGCGTTGTTCGCATCCTTTGCATACCCGTCTGCTCCCCACTTCTCTGCGATGTCCTGTGAAACAGGCGCGCCGCCGATCATGATCTTTACGTTTGGATTCTTCGCATGGAGGTTGTCGATGACCTTCTTCATGCCCGTCATCGTAGTGGTCATCATGGCAGAGAGGCAGACGAGGTCCGAATCGGTCCTCAGCTGTTCTTCCACAAACTTGTCAAGAGGGACGTCGCGGCCGAGGTCGTACACCGTGAAACCTGCGACATCGAACATCATCTTCACGATATTCTTGCCGATGTCGTGGACATCGCCTTCCACTGTACCGATGACCACCGAGCCTTTTACCCCAAGGTCGAGCTGCTTGACGTGCGGTTTCAGTATGTCCAGTCCGGCATAGAGGGCGTCGGCGCACATGAGGAGCTCGGGCACAAAGTACTCCTGTGCCTCAAAGAGCCTACCTACCTCCTCCATGCCGCTCACCAGACCGTTAAAGATCGCTTCATTTGCATCCATGCCCACATCCAGCGCCTCCTGCGCAGTCTCTTTCGCCGCATCCTCGTCATACTGTATCACGGCGTTTCTCAGTCTCTCTAAAAGCTCTTTCTTTTTTTCTTCTGTTACCATTTCTACCTCCTGTAATTTCTTACTTCGTCCATCATTGCCAGAATGTTTTCGGCCGGGACGGTGGGCCATATGTCGCAGCCGGGCCAGACCGCGCTCACCCCATCGTCCATGCATTTCTTCATGGTTTGTCTCACCAGCTTGGTGGTCCCTGCCACAAGGATATTGTAAGGATCGTAGTTGCCGAAGATCAGGGCGTCCCTGCCCAGCTTCTTTCGGGACTCAGCCACGTCGTTTTTCTGGTCGACGCTTATCGCCTTTGCACCGGTCTCCATCATAAAGGGGACGATGTCGTTGGTCTTGCCGCATATATGAAGAACGCTCGGGACGGTGAGCCTGTCGAATATCTTCTTCAGATAAGGCTGTATGAGGTTCTTGAAGACTCTGGGGCTAAGGACGTCCGACGTCGCACCCATCTCCCTCACCGTGAGGTAATCTACCCCTGCCTTCTCATACCGGCCGGCCACTGCTATAATGGCATCGGCGAGCAGGTCGAGGAGGCTCCCGACCTTGTCCGGCTTCTTGAATGAGAGTTTCAGCAGGTCGTTCAGTTCCATGATCTGTCCTGCAAGAGTGAACGGACCGAGGACATAGGAGCCCACAGGGACCTCCTCGCCTATCTGATTCTTTAACAGTCCGATGGCCTCGCATACAAGGGATATCCTGCCCTTTTCCTGAAAGTCGGCGGATACCGAGATTCCCATCTCCTCCTCACTGGTGATGAGTTTCTTTTTGATGGTGGGATAGAGAAGGTCTTCGGAATGGGCATACACGTTTATCTCACAGCCCAGCGCCTCTGCCTCGACGCAGAGGTCAAATGGTACCACACCGCACTCAAATCCGAAAAGTCTGTAGGTCGACGCCGCCGCGTCGGCCATCATCTTTGCATCGAGATGAGAAGCCGCGAACTTATATCCGAGGGACTTCAACCCCTCTGCAGTGACATTTCCCATCCCGCTGAAACAGGGCGGACGGTCAACCTCTTCCCCTGCAAAGAGTCTGGCTATCCTTTCTTTAGGTGTTACGGTTGTGATCGACATCATTCCTCCTTAAGATAATAAAGTTATGCGCGATAATTACTTGCGTGCTCCTCCAAGTGTCAGTTTTTCTATGAAATCGGAGAAGAATTTCCTTATAGGCAGACCCCTGTTCTCGGGCATATGCTTTGTTTCATCATACACAAGGGTGGTAAGCAGGATGTGCGCTGTTGCTACCGCAGGGAATATCCTCGGTGCGGTTACAATGGGTCCATAGAAATTGAAATCGCTCCACAAAACCGAAGACATGCCCTGGGCTACTGCATCCATAGCCCTGAAACCGTCCAGACCCCAGACCGTCTTCGCATCTTTCCACATGTGCGTGCCGTTGGAATAGGCGCCGCCGCATGGAAGGCCCAGTTTCTCCTTTATGAGTCTGTTTGCGAGGAGGGAAAAGGACGTGGCAGGTAGGTTCATCACGGAAGTATCCACGATGACAGTGTCAAAGCTGTCCGCCCCCTGAGCAAGAATGCTTTCCAGGGACTTGAGACGGCCTGCCGGTGATTGGTCCGTGTCGTCGAATGCCTGTATCACCACATGCCTTATGCCGAGGTCTTTGAGTTTGTTCACCTGCCCCATTATGTCCTTGTCCCAAGGGGTGATGCTGTTATACAGGAACTTGTCCTGCACACCGAGTTTCGATACGTACTCTGTTGCCTTTGCCCTTTTTTCGGCGACCCACATATCTATGCCGAAAGGCATAGAGGTCGTCTCGAGATAGAAGTCTATGTAAACCTGAGCTTCTTCAGGGGTATTTGCCACCATCGCCACCATTCCGGGGATTCCGGTGGAGGCTGAGAGCTCTTCCTGTTTCCTGATAAGTTCCTTTGCCTTCTGCCTGTCGAAGTTTCCCTTCCTGTCCACAAGGATCTTGTCCTTATTGTGAAACATTGAAGCAATGAGCAGAGGCGGGTATTCTCCCGGCTGACCGCCTATCCTTATTCCCGACAAATCGAAAACCTTCTGTTCAGTTGTGAAATTAAACATTTCTTCTCCTCGTTCTTGAATCAAGACACAACCCTTCCCTGAAATGCAGGAAATTGCGGGGGAGGCAGCGCCTCCCCCGTGCACAGCGATTAGTACACACCATGGTCGAACTTAGGCTGCGGCAGATACTCCCAGCTCTCTCCCTTTCTGTACTTTGCCTCGATATCAAGACATTTCAGTGCGTATTCGAAGGCGTAAGGTATTCCAGGTCCGCCGGGCACAAAGCCTGCCAGGATCATGCCAACGGCCGCTGCCTCGAATATCTCACCGGTGGTCGCTCCTGCGTCGATGGCAGGGATTACATGGATAATGCAGCGAGGCGAGCAGTAACCCACTCCTCCCGCCATGAACATGAGTTCCTTCACTTTCTTGGACAGAGCTCCGTCTCCGAAGATCGTGGCATAGAAGTCAGCAAATGTCTTTCCCGGATCAGGGGTGACCGTGTTGATGATCTGGAACATCCTCGGGACAAATCCCATCTTGTTCTTCATGTAATCATTCACTTCCTGAGCCGACATCTTTTTCTCTTCTGCCATTGTTGCCTCCTTTTGGTGGCCGGAAGGCGCCTTCCGGACGAACAGTTTTCTCACCTCATCAAAAATCCCCATGGTCTACCTCCGTTACATCGGGTTGCTCTCTTTCACCTCCTTCAGTCCTCAGAGTTTCCACTGAAACGCCACATCGTGGAATCTCTTAAGGTTTTCGTATGGTATGGTTGGCGGTATGTCGCATCCCGGCACGAGAACGAATCCCCCGTCCTTGCCAGCGATTTCTATCACCTCTCTGCACGCCTGTTCGACCTCATCTGCCGTTTTGTTGAGCAGTACGTGAACAGGGGCGATATTCCCTCCGAAGCACATCTTGCCGAAGAGGACTTCCTTTGCCTTCCTGATATCAACCTTCTGGTCAAAGAATATGGTGCTTGCGCCTGTCACCGGGAAAAGCTCGAGGCGGTCGCTGGTATCTCCGCAAATGTGCAGGATGGTATGAACCTTCCTTGCCCTTGCCCAGTCAGTCATTTTTTTCAGCGGAGGCACGGCAAAACGTTCCATCTGCTTTCTGTTTATCAGGTCTCCGGATGCGGTCGGGTCCGCGATACTGATGCACTCAAGCCCGTCCGAGACAAGAGGCTCGTAAAGATGGATGAGAAGGTCCGCGCAAAAGTCCGCCATCTTTTCGACGAAGGCGGGCTTTTTGAATATGGCCTTCATAAACGGCTCTTCACCCACCATACGAGCTGCAAGGGTAAAGGGACCCCAGCAGGTCATAGTTACGAGGTGCCTGTTGCCGATTTTTTCCTTCACCCTCCTTGTGGCTTCCATCACGGTCTGAACGACCGGCTCCTTGTGCACATCCCCGATATCGAGCTTTGCGATATCCTCCTCGGAATTGATAAAGTGGGTGGTTAGGTCGGGAGCTCCTATTTCGCGGTACTTGATCCCAGCGCCGAAAGCCTTGCCGAGGGCGAAAGCATGGAAGTTGTTATAGCCGGAACCGACGTATACCACATCGCTCCTTATCCTCTCTGCCTCCGCGACGCACATGTCGGTCATCTTGCCGGGGTCGAGAGAGAGTTCTTCGAAGCTTGTGCCGTAATCCTTGATAGACCACATACCCCCTCCGAAAAGGGTAACCGGAACCCTTTCTGGTTTTCCCATCTCAAAAGCCCTCAGTACGATTTCCCTCGGCGTCATACAAGATCCTCCTTTTATAGCTAAAATGGATGGAATAATGCTCCAAAACCGCGAACATCCCTGATAGTCCTCCTGAACTCCTCAAGGTCAAGGGGCGACCTCATGCTCACCACATCACTATCGGGTCTATCAGGCCCTACGAAAATGACCACAATGTCAGGGGACTCGCTCCGAATGATCTGCGCCGCTTCATCGGCGGAAAGTCCAAAGGAGTCCGAATCGATTATGACGGCACGAAACTTTCTCCGGAAGACCATCTGGACAGCAAGGGCGGAATGATCCACAGTCTCAACACTGAAACCCTCATCTCTAAGTATCCCGTAGAGGTTTTTGATCAGGATGGGATTATGTGTACATAAAAGGACTTCATTCACGATATATATACAGGCAACTTTGGTGCCAACAAGAAACGATTGAAAAAGAAAGAGAATTCGTCATGTCCAATTAATAGGGATGAAATATGCCCCACAGTCATGGGGAAAAATTCCCCATATCTTATGTTGAGGAAGGTGAGGATGAGGGAAGGATGCTCAATGCACTGATGATTTCGCTGACAGAATCCGACCTGTTCATGGTGTAGAAGTGGAGATACCTGACACCGTTTTTCAAGAGGTCTTCACACTGTTTGATAGCGTACTCCGTTCCGATCTTTCTCATCTCCTCTGGTTTATCGAGAACGGATGCCATCCTGTCCATCACCGCCTTTGGGATCGTCGCGTTGCAGAAGTTCGCAAACTCCTCTATCTTTCTGCAGTCAAAAATGGGCATGATGCCGGGCAGAACAGGAATTACGATACCCAGTTTCATTGCCCTGTCCATGAAGTCATAGAAGTACCGGTTATCGAAAAACATCTGGGTAACACCGAAGTCGGCCCCCGCATCGATTTTCTGTTTTGTATATTCCATGTCCTTTTCAATGCTGGGGGATTCCGGATGACCTTCGGGGTAGACCGCAACGGCTATCGAGAAGTAATTGTATTTCCCGGTGAACTCCACGAGATCCCTTGCATATTTGAATTCACCCCTTGACGAATCGAAGTCAGGCACGTTCCTCGGCGGGTCTCCCCTGAGGGCGAGGATGTTGTCTATGCCAGCGGCCATATAATCCCTGAGAAGAGCGTCTATGGATTCCCTGGTCGCGCCGATGCAGGTCAGATGTGACATCACCGTGAGGTCGGTCTCCTCCCTTATCCATTTGAGGGTGTTGGAAGTCCTTTCCCGCGTACTGCCTCCCGCCCCGTAGGTGACGGAGACATACAGTGGGTCGTAATGTCGGAGGTCATTCACGACCTTCATGAAACTCCACCTTGCTTCCGGGGATTTTGGGGGAAAGAACTCGAACGACACGCCCCTTTTCCTCACCCTCAAGACTTCTCTGATCTTCAAGGCTCACTCCCCTTCAGATTTTCTATTTATCATGACGGCACCGGAGACGGATGTCGGTTTCACGAGACTGTCCACCACAGGGCAGCGGGCGATCACCTTTTCCGCGAGTTCCCTTATCTTTTCTTCATCATCAGGCGTCTCAATAGTAAGAATATATTTTATACCCTTAAGGCCGGCTGGTATGTCGTCGATCATGAAAAGGCCCCTCAAATCGAGAGTCCCTTCGACCTCCACAGAGAGCGAATGTATCGTATAGCCCTGATGCACGGCAAACTCGTAGAACGCTGCCTCAATGCAGGCTGCCATGGCAGAGAGCAGAAGCTCTATGGGGTTCGGCCCAAGGTTTGTGCCTCCTGCTGCCTCGCCGTAGTCGGACCGGACAAGATGCTCCCTCACCTTTGTCTCCGTACAGAGCCCTTCCACGTGGCGTGACGAGACTCTCGGCTTGTAGATGGCAGCTTCGGGCTTTCTCCTGAAAAACTCCAGCCTCCTCGACACGATCTCCTCCAGATCTTTCCCGCGTCCCTCTCTCATAGGCCTTCTCCTTCGTTTCCTGACAACCACGACCCTATTAAACATTTTAGCGAAATTCCGGGAAAATGATATGATGAAGGTCAGCGAATGGGAGAAGATCCTATCCATTATATTATAATAATATTGTGGAGATACCGTCTTGAAGACAACTATTGTTTGCGGACTGCTCGGAGCAGGGAAGACGACCTTTATCCGGCACGTTGCGAAAGGTTCGGCGGAAAAGACGGTCATCCTTGTCAATGACTTCGGAAAGGCCGGTATCGACGGCGAGATATTCTCCTCGGGCGGTCTCGAATCGATTGAATTGCCCAGCGGGTGCGTCTGCTGCACCCTCAAGTTTGATCTTATCACCACGATACAGGGAATAATGGAGACGCTGTCTCCCGAACATCTCCTCATCGAACCGAGCGGCGTGGCCTCGCCCTCCGGAGTCCTGGACGCCCTAAATACCCTCAAGATCGCTCCGGTGACGGTGGTAGGGATAGTGGATGCCACTGAATTCGTAGAGCTCCACGAGACCGGGATGTACGGCTATTTTTTCGAAGACCAAATTGTGAACTCCGACATTATCCTAGTGAACAAGACCGACCTTGCTGGCAGAGAGAGGACAGACGGGACGGTTACTCTTGTGGAGAGCATTAACCCTCGGGCAATAGTACTCAGGACAGTGAACGCAGCACTTCGGGACCCGATTCCTCTTGTATTGCACGCAAAGCGGACCATAGGCAGAAATCTCCCGCACTTTCGGTTCGATACACTGTCGCTGAGGCTCAAAGCCGCGAGGAAAAAGACTCTCTACGAGAAGTTCTTTGATGACATGGCAAAGGGTATCTACGGAAACGTGGTGAGGGCAAAAGCTCTTGTCCAGACGGACGAGGGTCCCTTCAGGTTCGACCTTTCTTACGGCTCCGTTGACAAGAGCCCTTTCCCGCGGGAAATCACAGAGAGCAGGCTTGTGGTGATCGGTGAGGATTTGGGAGAAGAAAGATTTGACCTTATTGCAGGCGCGGCTGATGGCCTTTCCCGTGATCACCCAGATTCACTAATATAAGAGAAATGATAAGATAAACAATGGATGAAGCATGCGCGGCACCTGAGATGTTGGAGAGGCAAAACAAGAGGCTCTCCATCCTCTATCAAATCGCTCTCACTGTAAGCAAGTCCCTCGACCTTAAGAGCATTCTCAACGATGTCCTTGAAATCATCATAGACTTTATGGGGGTGGATTCCGGAGTCATTTATGTGATAAATGACGAAACCCTGGAGATGATACCCGTTACCTTCAGGAACCTAACCGATGAAGTGGTAAGAGACCTCTGTGAGAACAGGGTGAAGGTTGGTGAATGCATGTGCGGCACCATCGCCCAGTGCGACAAAGAGGTAATCATCCTTGAAAAGGCATCGGACGATCCAAGGTTTACCCGGGGAGTTCTCAAGAAGGAGGGGATGGAGTTTTACGCAGGGCTGCCTCTCAAGGCAAAGGGCAAGGTGGTGGGGGTGCTCTGTGTCATCACTCATGCTGCATATTCGCTGGATGACGAACTCCTGGATGTGTTGCGGGCTGCAACAGTTCCGATCGGCCTTGCTATAGAGAACGCCAGACTTTTCGAAGATACAAAGAAAGAAGCAGAGTCCCGGATGAGGTATTACAACTTCGAAGGTATCATCGCTAACAGTCCGAAGATGGGGGAGGTATTAAGGTTAGTGAGGAAAGTGACAAATGTCCCTTCGAGCATCCTCATCTATGGTGAGAGCGGTACAGGGAAGGAGCTGATTGCCAGGGCCATTCATTTCAACAGTGTCAGGAAGGGCAAGCCTTTCATCGCTGTGAACTGCACTGCGATTCCCGAGACCCTTCTGGAGTCGGAGCTCTTCGGATATGTTAAGGGTGCCTTCACCGGAGCTTCTGCCGACAAGATGGGGCTCTTCGAGGCTGCGAACGGAGGCACGATCTTCCTTGACGAAGTGGAGGCTATGTCCAGGAATCTACAAGTGAAGCTTCTGAGGGTTCTGCAGGACAGCACATTCTTTAAAGTGGGCAGCCCACGACCTCTTACGGTGGACATAAGGATAATCGCGGCAACAAACCAGGACCTTGAAGAAAAGGTAAGGGCTAAACACTTCAGGGAGGATCTTTATTACAGACTGAAGGTGATAAAGATAGAGCTGCCCCCTTTAAGGGAGAGGAGGGAGGACATTCCCTTGCTTATAAGGTACTTCATCAACAAGTTCAACAGGAAAATGGGAAAGAATGTCAGGAGAGTCTCGGATGACGCGTTCGGAATCCTTATCAACTATTCATGGCCTGGCAATATCAGGGAACTGGAGCATACGGTCGAAAGGGCCATCGTCATTGCGGAGACCGATGAACTGATGCGGGAAGATCTTGCGCTCGAAATAACTCCGCACACTGACGAGAGGAGCGATTGGAGAATGGAATCCATAGAGAGGGAACATATACTCAGGGTTTTGGGCCTCACCGGATGGAACAAGAAAAAGGCCTCGGGCCTGCTTGGGATGGATGCAGCCACCCTTTGGAGAAAACTGAAGAAATACGGCATACCACTCTGAGTGAATTCGGCGGCGATATGGATGCGGATTGTATGAGAACTTCCTTTATTTTAAGATTGAGGAGACGACGTGCATGAGAGATCAAAATAAAAAAGAGATAGAATGGAAGCCTCTGTGACAGCTTGAAGTAGGAACAGGAAAAGAAGAAACCGAAATTCCTCTTTTTCTCAAAATACCGCCAGAATCCGGATCCATTCGTCATGCTTCTGTGTTGAGAAACCTCATTTTTGTGTTCTATATTGAAATTAGAAAGCTTGAACGAGCGCTGAACCTTGCAGGGGTTCGGATCGGGCCGGTAAAACCGGAACGTTTTCTCTTTGTCAAACATTCTGCAGGAAGGAGGTTTGGATATGGCGACTTCTACAAAGACAATTGAGGAAATGCGGGAAGAAAAGAAGTCTCTGAGAACGTTGATAAGCGGCTCAGTTGCTGAGAGCATATTCAGCGGCGCCGCTATCGTGCTTGCGCTTATGGGTCTTTCAGGTATAATGCCTCAGACGTTGCTCCCTGTGGCTGTGATAGTAATGGGTGCGGCTTTTCTCTTTGAGGGTGGGGCTATCTCGATAAGGTTTTCGAAGCTGTTGTCTGGAGCAAGGAAAGACCCCCTTGATCAGTTTGAATTAGGTCTCGGTGTGACTTCTGAGTTCGTCGGAGGAGTTGCCGGTGTAGTTCTCGGTATCCTTGCTCTTCTTGGGATGTATCCGATGGTGATGATTCCGGCTGCTATAGTCGTATTCGGCGGGACGTTGGTAATCAGCAGCATTGTGACGCTGCGTCTCAACACTCTTGAGCTTGAAGGATATGAAGAGACGACTCCCTTCAAGAAGATCGCCCGTGAGGCGATGATGGCGTCCGCGGGGGTAGAGATTCTGTTTGGCCTTGGCGCCCTTGTTCTCGGTATCGTGGCGCTCGGTGAGACACCCGCTGCGGCTACCATCAGTTTTGCCGGACTTCTTGTGGTAGGCATCTCGGGTTTTGTCACCGGAGCTTCAATAACGGCAAGGCTGTTTCCGGCGTTAACCCGATAGCAGCAAAAAGGGCGCTGTTTTTTCCGAACGCGCCCTTTCTTAATTCAATATCTCGTTGCATTTTGCAATTCGGCGAAAGCTTGAATTCTGAGCAAGTCTGGTACCTTCCCGATGGCCCGCCAGTTACTCCTTTACAGTAATTGCAATTTGCAATTGTAAAAGAAGTGTCTCCGTTCAGCCCGGAGGAAAAGCTGGATGGGCAACCCTTTGAAAACTAATGGATTTATCTTGGATGATGGTCGGTTCTCCGCTTCAGGGGTTTTGGCAAGCAAATTGCTTGTATTTGAGAAGGAGAAAGAAACTAAAGAAAAGGAGGCAACGAGTATGACAGTGGCGACAGTTATAAACGGGCTCGACCCGGAAAAGCTCATGAAGGTTGTGGAGACCGTCAAACAGAACTGGGAGACGGGAAGAACGGTATGGAAGGCTTCAACCACGTGGAAGGGCGGATTTAAGGTTGAAACCTGCTCACGGGAATTTACGCTTCTTGCAGACGAGCCCGAGATGCTCTGCGGGACGAATACGGCAGCGAACCCTGTAGAAATGGTCCTGCAGGCATACGGGGCATGCCTTACAATCGGTTACGCCATGAATGCGGCAGCTAGGGGAATCAGGATAGACGACATAAAGATCGACCTGGAGGGAGAGATAGATCTCCCCGGTTTTCTCGGTCTTGAGCCGCCTGAAAAATATGGGATGGATAAACTTCCGGGGTTCAAGAGCATTACTGCAAAGGTGAAGATCAAGGCTGATGCTGACGAGAAGACCCTGATTGAACTCCATGAGCAGGTTAACAAGACGTCTCCCGTGGGCCTCACTCTCTCTCGACCTGTAAAGCTTTCGTCCAGCCTCGAGGTATGGTAGCGACAGGACATTCTGAGCGGCCTTGAGACATGAAGACCCTCGCCCTGCCGGTCGTAGACAGTGACTCCCAAATCCCTCCGGCCCGCCGATCCCCCCCAATGGCGGGTCTTATCATTGTCTGCGACTCGCAGGGCGAGGGACTTGCGTTCCGGCAAAATAATTGCAACCTGTTAAGAAAGTAAATAAAAATAAAAGGGGTGAGGTAATGACGACTAAGGAAAATCTCGAAAATCCCTCTTATGAATTGTTGGCGAAAGAACAAGCCGTTAACGAGACAGAGGATATCTTCATCGTCCTTTGTGCCTCGGGGTTTGAAAACAGCGCAAGGATGCGGTCGGCCCTGATGTTTGCCACCCTGGCGGCGTCTGCAAATTTCAGGACGATCCTTTATTGTATCCAGAACGCCGTTGATGTGATGGTGAGAGGGGCTATCGAGAGAAACGAAGTTCCGCAGCCCGGAGTTCCGACACTCAGTCAGAGACTTCAGGAAGCGAGGGAGATGGGTGTGGAAATCCAGTGCTGTACGCAGACCATGGCGAATAAGGGAATCGTGGGAGAAGATCTCATAGAAGGTGTAAAGGCCGCGGGCGCTATGAGTCTTATCGATCTCAGTACTAGGGCCAGGGGGACACTCTGTTTTTGAGTGCCGTAATGGGTGCCACCATGCCGTGGATCAGCCCTGGTGCGATCCCGCACCACTAAGCCGGTATTTCCGGATCTTTCTGACTATCGTGGAATGGTCCACTCCAAGCAAGCGGGCGATCTCCCGTGTAGTACGCTTCATCTTCAGGGCTTGAGCGAGCATGGCTTTTTCCGTATTCTCTCTGGCTCGGCTGAGGGGAAGGATTCCGGGGCTGCCGTTTTCGAGCCGGCAGCCTTCGCCCTCTCCTCTGTGATGGATGCTTCTCGGCAGATGTTCCGGTCTCAGTATATCGGAGTCGCCTGTCACCACGAGGCGTTCGATAGTGTTCTGAAGCTCCCTTACGTTTCCGGGCCATGTATGCGCTTCAAGAACCGTGATAAGTTCTGATGAGAAGGTTTTTGACTGTCTGTACTTCTGGTTGTACTGCTTGAGGAAATGCCATGTCAGGGGGAAAATATCTTCTCTCCGTTCCCTCAATGGAGGGACTTCTATGGGCACCACATAGAGTCGGTAAAAGAGGTCTTCCCTGAATCTTCCCTCCTTCACGAGATCGCGAAGGGTGCGGTTCGTTGCCGCAATAACACGGACGTCGAACTTCACCGGCTTTATTCCTCCGACCCTATACACCTCCATGTCCTGAAGGACCTTAAGCAGTTTTACCTGGAGACTGAGGGGCATTTCACCTACCTCGTCGAGAAAAATTATCCCACCGTTTGCCAGCTCGAACAACCCAGGCTTGCCTTCTTTCCATGCCCCTGTGAAGGAGCCTTTTTCGTAGCCAAAGAGTTCGGACTCCAGAAGCTGCTCGGGGATGGCGGCGCAATTAATCGATATGAAAGGTCCCTGACTCCTGTTGCTCAGGCGGTGGATCAGCCGAGCAATTACCTCCTTGCCGGTGCCACTCTCACCCTGAATCAAGACGGCAGAGTCCACCGGAGCCACTCTTACGGCAAGATCGATCGCGCGCTTCATTGCAGGGCTCTCGACAATAATATTCTCGTTTGCCAGTCCTGTTGCGAGATTGTCATCCGGCGCTGAAAGATATAGGGCTGTGAGACGCGAGACCTGTTCCTGCAGGCGCTGGAGTTCCGTGACATCACGGATGTTCACCGTTACATGATCTATCTTGCCGTCACAGAGGGCAGGGGTCCCCGTTATATAGATCTCGTTGCCGCGGTGCATCCGCCGCATGATCGTGACGCTCTTTTTTTTCTGATGCACAAGATGGAAGACCTCATTTATCGATTTGAGGCAGACGTGAGCGCTGTCTGAGAGATCCGAGACGGGCCTGCCTTCCACCTTCTCTTTCTTCAGCCCGGATATTCTTAGAAAGCTGCTGTTCACCTTCACTATCTTTTCATGGTCGGTAAGAATGATGCCGTCATGAGAGCCTTCCATAATCGATTCCACTTGTGGGGGATGACATTCTGAGACCTCCTGGATACAATAAAGCACACCGACAGCCCTCTTTTGCGAACGTATGAAGTTCTTCACTATGAGAAGCCTCCTTCTGTTTCGGTAGTGCATGATTGAAGGGATCCCCTCAGCCGGCATGGCGGCTGATTCTGCGTATAGACCAAGGTCGGACATGGCTTTTCCAATCAGATCGCCCGCCATCATGCCGAATATCTCTTCCGCTTTTCTATTCGCTCTGACAATGAACCCCCCTGCGTCTGTTGCGATGATCCCCAAAGGAAGCGATTTAACTATTTGATCGGCACTAAACGGAGAGCTAATCCGGACAGCCTTCTTCATGCGTTATTATAGCATGGTTGGTGGAAAGATGCACCGCTTTCCGGCCAAATGGTGACCTATTGCACCAATTCTCTCCAAGAAAGGCCACCCAGGGATTGTTTTTTGAGAACAATTGGGGAGATGATGTTGGCATATAAGATGCTAGCAGGGGAAAGAAGTAGTTACTAAAAGGGAAAGAGCATCCAGAAAAGGAGGAGGTAAATGAAAAGGCGGGAGGAAACGGACGAATTGGTCGGGGAGTCCGAAAAAGGAAGAATGGACCGTAGGACTTTTATGAGAAGGGCCGTTGCCATGGGTCTGACCATGTCTGGCGCAGGCGCCTTTTTGTCTGCCGGCGGAAAGGTAGCAGGTGAGGCATTTGCGCAGACCACGCTGGCAGGCAAACCGGTGAATATAGGAGTCGGTTATTTCCCGAGCTGGGTCGGAGGATGGTCAGGCGCCATAATAAAGCATAAGGAGCTCTGGAGGAAATATCTTCCTGCGGGAAGCAAGATAGATTGGGATGTGCATGTGGTCGGGGCACCAGTTGCGAATAACCTGCTTGCCGGTAAACTGCAGATCGGGTACCTGGGGGACACACCCGGTTTTGTGGCTACGACAAAGAGAAACATAGCAGACTTGCGGATCGTCTCGATAAATATATTCTCGAACACTGGACAGATATGCGCCGACATGTTGCTCAGGAGTGACGCCCCGCACTTTAAGAGCGCGGATGAGGCGATCAGGTGGTTGAATGGGAAGAAGATCGGTGTTTCCGGAAAGGGTTCCTGCGGTGACCGGTTTGTTTCAGGACTTGTGAAGAAATACAATATCAAGGCCGAAGTCCAGTATCTTGATCCTACAATAATAAAAACAGTCCTTCAATCCAAAAAGATCGATGCTGCACAGAGCTTCCAGCCGCATGTGGCGCAAATCTCGGATGGCGGACACGGGAAGGTGGCGTTCACCGGTGCCGAATGGGGATGGCAGGAAGGGAGCGTTATTCTTATGCGGAAGGACTTCATCGACAGCCACAGGGAAATTGCAAAGGGGTGGCTGAAGGCGGATATCGAGGCGCTTCAGTTCATGCTGAAGAATCCATATGAGACGGTGAAACTCATTTCTCAGGATTTGCCTGGTTTTTCTACGAAGGACCTCTGGACGGCACTTTACGGGCGATACCCTGAAAACATCAAGGCATCGGAAATCAATGCAGTGGCTTTGGTGCCGTTTGACGGACAGATTATGGAATACATAAACGAGGCTTTTCAGTTCCTGCATTCCATCGGCGCTGTTACGGTCGATAAGCCCATGCAGGGCGCTATATTCCCCGAACTACTGGATCAGGCGGCAAAGGAGATGGGTGTCAAGCTGCCGTTAGGAGAGTTCAAGGGGCGCCCGGCCGGCGAATTCAAAGGGTGACGGGGACGCCGAAAACATGTCCGCAACGAGGGACGTAAGACGGAAAAAACGGAAGGAAGTAAAGATCGTCTGGGATGTGACCATCGGGAATGAGGCGCTCTTTGAGGACAGGCTCTGTCTCATTCAGCACACGGCGGAAGTGATCCGTAAGAACGGTATGGCTCCGAATTTCGTGATCGTTATCCACGGCCCTGCAACTAAATTCGTTGCCAATTCCATCAGCAAGACCAAGTTCGGCAACGAATGTCTCGGGAGGCTCCCAGCTATTCAGAAGATAATCGTGGAGATGAACGAAGACGGGATGCGCTTTGTCCAGTGCCAGGTCCCGATGATCAGGAAAGATGTCTCCAAAGACAACATTCTTCCATTTGTCAGTGTCTCTGAAACCGTCTTTTACGACCTTGCTATCCTCCAGATGAAAGGATATGCATATATCCCCATCTATGAAATGTGAGCTGCAGGGAGTATGGGGAAATGATGTGGTATTATCTTCTTAGGGCATCAAGGAGGCTTTTCGGTGATTAGTCGCGTATGGGCGAGACTTTCAGACCCGAAGCTGCTCAGGGCCGCTGCAGGGATTTTCCTTTTTGTAGGTCTCTGGTATCTGTTCACTGCGGTACTGAACCTCCCTCGGTTCAAGCTGATCCCCAACCCTATTGCGGTACTTAAGGAATGGTTAAGCTTCACACCGATATCGGGACGTTCCATCTTCACAAAAATCTATTATCTCGATATCGCTTATAGTGTGGGAAGGACGCTGGCCGCCTTTACCATCGCGACGCTGCTAGGAGTGACACTTGGTCTCCTTATGGGGTGGAGCAGGACTTTTTACGATTTCACTTTCCCTGTGGTCGAGATACTGAGGCCCATGCCGCCCTTGAGCTGGATACCACTTGCGGTTCTGATCCTCCCCGGCGTGGAGATGGCGGTTGTCTATGTCACATTTATCGCAGCTTTTTTTGCAACGGTCCTCAACACGTTGCTGGGGGTCTTTTCCATTGACAAGAATTACTTTCTGGCTGCGCGATGCCTGGGATCGAAGCAGAAGGACATCTTCCTGAATGTGATAGTCCCCGGCGCACTGCCTTTCATCTTCACCGGATTACAGATAGGCATGGGTATATCGTGGATGTCCCTTGTCGCAGGGGAGATTATCGCTGGCAAGCAGGGGCTCGGCTATGCCATATATGAAGGATACTTTCTCTACCAGTTTGAACATGTCATAAGCTATATGTTCACCCTCGGGATTCTTGGTTATATGAGCAGCGCGGGCATCAGGGCGTTGGGAAGAAGGCTGATGGCCTGGGAAGCGAGAAGGAGGGGTGCATAGTGACAGCGAATGGACTGAATCACCACGGAGAGATCTTGATAAGGGATGTCACTAAGATATACGACCCGGAAGGGGTCCATGTGGTAGCCATGAAGGACTGCTCCTTTGATATAGCCGCAGGAGAATTCGCTGTCATCGTGGGACCGTCGGGATGTGGAAAGACCACTCTCCTGAACGCGATCGCCGGGTTCGATACAATCACTTCAGGGGAGATATATCTCGACGGCGAGCTTATTTCTTCCCGCGATACGCAGATAAGTCCCGACGTAGAGCGGATGGTTGTCTTCCAGAACGGAGCGCTTTTCCCATGGAAAACGGTCATGGAAAATATCGTTTACGGCCCTGTCGTCCAGAAGAGGATGAAAAGGAGAGAGGCGATAGAAACCGCCAGAGGGATGCTGAAACAGGTCGGGCTGAACGGCATCGAGGACAAATACCCCGAAGAGCTTTCTTCAGGTGTCCAGAGGAGGGTCGAGATACTGAGGGCCTTGATAAACAAGCCGAAAGTCGTGATGCTCGACGAACCCTTCAGGGGTCTTGATGCCGTGGCAAAGACCGTCATGCACGAGTTTCTCATGGAGATATTCTGCGATTCTCCCCGTACAATGTTCTTCATTACCCATGACCTTGATGAAGCCATTTTTCTCGGCGGCAAGGTGATCATCATGACGACCCGCCCAGCACAGGTCAAGAAGATAGTTTATGTCAATTTGCCGTGGCCGCGCGAACACCACATGATGGGTACTGAGACCTATCTCGAACTCAAGAGGGAGGTGCTCGAGGCCGTTCACGAGGAGGCCAGGAAGGCCTTTGAGGCAGGAGAAAGGGAGATGGCCTGAGCCATGGAGATGACTCAGGAACTAAAAGTGAAGAGGGAATTCAAGAAAGTCTTTAATGTAAGGCTCCTGAGAGGGTTACTTTCCATCGTCACGTTTGCCGTCCTGTGGCAGCTCGTTGTGTTCTTGAAAGTCCCCTATCTCGAAAATCTGCCCTACCCGAAGGATGTCGCGATCGACGCCATTGATGCGGCCGGTTCCAGGACCTATTGGTTCGGCTGGGGGATCAGCCTCTCACGCATATTTGTAGGATTCGTCGTTGCTCAGCTCGTCGGTATCCCTCTCGGTCTTGCGATGGGCATCAGCAGGGCATTCAAGGACTTCACCTTCCCGGTGTTCGAGATGATGAGACCCGTTCCCCCCATAGCATGGATTCCCCTGGCCATACTCTTTTGGCCGACAAGGGAACTGTCGATATATTTTCTCGTATTTATTGGAGCCTTCTTCATCATCGTGATAAACGTCATACAGGGGGTCTCAAATATCTCCGTCTCTGTCAAATGGGCGGCCTCTTCCCTCGGTGCGGGGCCGAAGGACATATTCTGGAGAATCCTGGTGCCCGGCTCCCTTCCCTCCATCATTACGGGGATGACCGTTGGAATGGGCGTTACATGGAATGTTCTCATCGCCGCAGAGATGATCGCGGGGCAGGGGGGGCTCGGCAGGATGACCTGGGAGGCGTATACGAACAACAACATCCCTTTCATTGTTGTCGGGATGGTCAGCATAGGCGTGGCGGGCTATCTTTGCAGCATGCTCGTGAGATGGCTGGGCGAAAAGGCCATGCCATGGAAGAGAAGGTTTTAGAGGAGGCTGACTGTGCCCGGAAAAAATGGCGAGGGCGTATTGACTAGAGGTGGTTTCGGTGAAGTGCGGATAGAAGATGTCACGAAGGTTTACGAAAAGGGTGAAGAGAGCCAGAAAGTCCTAGACGGGTGCAGCTTCCGCATAGAGCGGGGAAAGCTGACGGTTCTCATGGGACCGTCCGGGTGTGGAAAGACTGTGCTCATAAACCTCATTGCCGGATACGAAAAGCCCTCGGCAGGCCGCATATCCATCGATGGAAGCCCTGTGGCAGGGCCGGGTTCCGACCGCCTGGTCGTGTTCCAGGAGACGGCCCTCTTTCCCTGGATGACCGTGTACTCCAATGTGACGTTCGGATGTCAGGTGCAGGGACTCGGCAAGGGGGAGACAAGGGACAGGGCGGAGCTGATCCTGAAGAAAGTGGGGCTCTATGAATTTAGGGATAAATACCCGACTCAACTCTCGGGAGGCATGCAGAGAAGGGCTGAGCTCGCCCGTGCCATGATCAACGACCCGAAGATCATGATGCTCGATGAGCCTTTCAGGGGGCTGGATGCCATGACCCGCCAGCTGATGCAGGAATTTTACGTCGGACTTTTCGAGGAAGTGGGCAGGACGAACCTCTTTGTAACCCATGAGATCGATGAGGCGGTATTTCTTGCCGACAGGGTGGTCATTATGACTTTCCAGCCAGGCACGGTAAAGGCGGAAATAGAGGTCGACCTTCCGAGGCCCAGGGAGTTCCATATGCTTGCATCACCGCGCTTTATGGAGATACGCGAACAGATCATCGATCTCCTGTATGAGGAGGCAGCGAAAGCCTTCGCGGCGGGTAGCAAAACCGCGTATGACCTGGTAGGAGCTATTGTTGCGCGCAAGGGCTTCTGTGAGAAGTGAACATGGCGGGCCGGGATGGTTCCAGAAAAAGTCCTTATCGGAATCCTAATATTTATCGCTTCCCTGCTCCAGGGGGTATTCGATTTCACCTTTATGCTCATCGCGTTGCCACTGCTTTCACTCTTTCTGAGTGTCAAGGTTGCGGTTCCCCTGCTGTCGTTCTTCCTGGCCCTGCTGTCGGGAATTCTGGCCTTCCGGTTCAGGAGCAAGTTCGATCTGAAGGACGTCATGCCGCTCCTGTCATGTGCGCTCATCGGGATACCTCTCGGCATCCTGTTTCTCATTGAGTTCAGCGACAAGTTCATAAAGACGACCCTGGGGCTGCCTCTCATCGGGTATTCGGTTTATTCGCTCTTTATGAGAAAGATACCTTCCCGGCTGCCCAGGTGGACAGGATGTATTGCCGGATTTTCGGCAGGAGCGCGGGCGGTGCCTTCAATATTACCGGCCCCCCAGGTAATTCAGCCGGCTCAGGTCACACCCGCAAGGAGTCGACGATATTCATCCGTGCGGCCCTGGCAGCAGGGAGTACGCCTCCCACAAAACCCATAACGAGAGAGAACGTCAGGGACTGATAGATGATCTTTCCTGTGAGGGTGAAGGAGAATGCCAGTTCCGAAAATGTCTGCCAGTTAATGGTCGAGATGGTGAGGAGCTGCAAAAAGGAAGCGAAAAAAAGGCCTGCACATCCTCCTGTGAGACCGAGAAGCATCGATTCGGCAAGAAAGGCGGCGAGGATGCTTCTCCTCTGATAGCCGAGGGCGCGGAGCGTCCCTATCTCAGCGGTCCTGTTCGCCACTGCTGCGTACATCGTGATCATCGCGCCTATCATCGCACCGAGGGAGAAGATGATGGTCAGGGATATCCCGAGGATCCTCAGGAACTTCGCCATCACCTCGGACTGGTCGGCATAGTACTGCGTTTCGCGCTTTGCCTCAAGGGTGAGACGGGGATCACTCTCTATGCGCTCCTTGAAGCTACGGAACTCCGCAGGGTCGCGGAGCTTGAACAGTACGGATGAGTACACTGGTCTCCTGAATGCCTGCATCAACTGGTCGGCATCGCCCCATATCTCGGAGCTGTAGCCGGTCTTCCCAGCCTCGAATATGCCCACTACTGTCCAGTCACGCATTCCGAAGCGGAGCTTCTCTCCGAGACCCCCTCCCTTGAATCTCCTCGCGATGCTTTCTCCGGCAATGATCTCAGACGAACCCGGTCTCGGCAGACGTCCCTCCTTGATCCTGGCCTGGGGCCTCAGGGCGAGTGAAAATTCGCCGATCCCCCTGATTGTCACATTGGAAGGCTTGTCTGTGCCTCTCTTCGGAAGGTTTATCAATACCACCAGCTCTTTCGCAAGGAAAGGTCTACCGCCTTCGCCTCCGGCCACTTCAGGCTGCGTCCCCACTATAGACGCCGAGGTCCGGTCCACCCCGCTCTGCATTTCAGAGGCGGAGGCGCGTCTTATCACGATAACGTTATCGTACGAGCCCGTTTCGATCAGGGTCTGGCGCAGCCCTTCGGCCAGCATCAGCACCGAGGCAAACACGAAGACGACAAGGGCCATTCCTGAGGCGGTGAGCACAGTGGTCAGCCGCCTTGTCCAGAGGTTTCTGAAGCTGTAGGAAATGGGGATCCCCATATCGTTTATCGCTCTCGGAGAATGCGCCGCATCGAGTCGTCATTGCGAACGCAGTGAAGTAATCTTAAGGCCGGATTGCCGCATCGTCCCGATCGAGCCGGGACTCCTCGCAATGACGGCATAGTCATCCTATCCTCCTAAGCCCGTCAGCGACCCTGAGTTTTATTGCCCGCCAGGTCGGAAACAGGGCAGCGACGAATCCCACGACGACCGAGGCAACGATATCCATGTAGATGGACTCAGGTTCAACGATAAAGACAGGGAAATACTGGCTCAATGAATCGCCGAACATCTTTGCCGCAGGAAAGGTAAGCGCAATCCCAAGCGCGCATCCAAGGGATGAAATGAACAACGACTCCCCGAATATGAGTTTTGCGATATGCCAGCCGCCGAACCCGAGGGTCTTCATGATGGCATATTCCCCCATACGCTCCCTCGCGGTCATGGCCATGGTGTTTGCCATCACCGCCATGATGATGACGATTACGACGAACGATACGATCTGAATGACGATGACGATGGCCTCTGTCATCGCGATGAAACCGAGCTGGAAGGCCTTCTCTGTTTCCGTTATCGTCTCGGCAAGGGAGTTCTTGAACATCTTGTCGATGGCCACCGCCACTTCGGCTGCCAGCTCGGGTTTCGTTACCCCCACGACATACCAGCCTACCTGATCGGCCCGGTGCGGGGCCGTCTTCTTCAGGGATTCGTTGAGGTAATCCCAATGGAAAAAGAACTGAGTCTCGTCGGTGCCCTCCTGCGCTCCTCGATAGATGCCACGAATGTTGAATTCCCAGTTGCCCGGGAATATAGTCCCCTTGAGCGTGATCGTGTCGCCTATCTTCCAGCCGAACCTTTCAGCGGTTTTTATGCCGACAACGGCTCCTTTCCTGTCCCTGAAAAAGGAGTTCTTCTGTACCTCCGGCAACAGGAATTCGGGGAAAAGGTCAAGGGCGCTTCTTGCTTCCGTCGCAAAACTGGGAAAGAAATTCTTTTCGGAGATGTACACGCCCCCGAACCAGTATGAGTAACCCACTTCCTTCACTCCCGGTACCTGGCGGATCTTGTCCTTGTATGAAAGGGGAAGAAAAAAGACGAGGGAAATGGAATTCCTCGTGATCAACCTGGTCGCCGAGGACGCCTCCACGCCGGCATACCACGCGCTCACCACAGTGCGCAGGAGGCCGAAGGCAAGGATCGCTATGGTGATACCCAGGACAGTGAGACCGGTGCGGAGTTTATGTCGAAACGCGTTTCTGAAAAGCAGTTTCAGTATGTGCATTCAGGATGCCTTTTTCGAGATGTCTGATGGCATGGGCCTTCTCCGCTGCGCGGGGGTCGTGCGTCACCATGATAATGGTCTTTCCGATCTCATGAACAAGACGTTCCATGAGGTCCAGTATCTCCACGGCAGAGACCCTGTCCAAGTCACCCGTCGGCTCATCAGCCACGAGGATGGTCGGATCGGTAACAACGGCGCGGGCAATGGCGACGCGCTGCTGTTGTCCGCCGGAAAGCTGGGAAGGGTAGTGGTCCATGCGGTCGGTAAGATTGACCATCCCAAGGGTGATTTCCACATGCTCCCTGCGCTCCTTCTTCGAAAGATTGGTGAGCAATAATGGAAGTTCCACATTTTCGAAAGCGGTGAGCACAGGGATCAGGTTGTAGAACTGGAAGATAAAACCGACGTTGAAGGCCCGCCAGTGAGCAAGCTCGGTCTCGGTGAGGGAGGTGATATCGAGGCCTCCGACGAGAATCGTGCCGCTGTCGGGCCTGTCTATCCCGGCGATGAGATTTAGCAGTGTTGTCTTGCCGGACCCCGATGGTCCCATCAGGGCGAGGAATTCACCTTGCGCAATGTCGAGATTTATGTCCTGGAGCACAGGCAGTGTCTGGTTGCCGCGCCGGTAGGATTTGTTGAGACCCCTGATTGTTACAATAGGCTCTTTGATTTCCATGGTTTTGGATACCTTCGCCCTGTCTTCATTCATCCGGGCAGGAGCGATGGGTTGATTACTTTTCAGCGACCTTCACCCGGATACCGCTCTTCAGTTTCTCGAGAGGCTTCAATACTACTCTGTCACCGGTCTTAACACCTTCGAGCGCCTCCGTCATGTCCCCGATACGTTCCCCAAGAGTCACCGGTGTTTCGACAGCCCTGTCTCCCCTGACGAGAAAAACCACCGTCTTCCCGTTGCGCGTCGTTATCGCCGCAGGATTAACGGCCGTGCGGGGTCTCTTTTCCGCCTCTCTTACCTCTCTTTCGAGAAAGGCGACCTTCGCGCTCATTTCAGGCAGTATCCGGCCGTCTCTGTCCAAAAAACGCACTTTCACCAATACCGTGGCCTTGGTACGATCTGCGGTGGGTACGATCATGTGCACCACGCCCCGGAAGCGCGTCTCCGGAAGAGCATCGAGTTGTATCTCGCAGGGCTGCCCCACTTTCACCTGTTCGAGATTCGATTCGGAGACATCCACCTCCACCTGAAGGGAACCCATGTCTGCAATGTTGACGACAGCCGCTTTTGCGTTCGCCGCAGCGCCCAATGGGGTGACGATGTCGCCTATGTCCGCGTTCTTGGTCAGCACAACGGCGTCAAAGGGGGCCCTGATGAATGTGTACTCCACAGCGACGTCGGCGTTCTTCAGGGCGGCAGCGCTTGCCTTCACTGCAGCCTCGGCGCCTGCAACCGCGGCGGCCGCCTTTCTGTATCGTGCCTCAGATGCATCGAATTCCGCCTTCGAGATATATCCCTTCCCTACCAGATCCACGTTCCGTTGAAAGAGCAGCATGGCGTCGTCCAGCTCCGCCCTGGCCTGCTCTAGACCTTGTTGCGCCACGCTCAGGTTCGCGGCAGCCTGCTCCCTGACAGCGATCACATCGTCACCTTCAAGACGTGCGATCACCTCCCCCCTTTTTACACTGTTGCCCTCCTCCACGAAAAGGGAGACGAGACGGCTCGTGATCTTTGACGACACGGCTGCCTTTCTCTGGGCGACCACATAGCCGCTGGCGTTGAGGAGGGTGAATGTCTGCGACGCATAGATCTGTGTGACGCTGGTTGTCTCAACGGTAACTGCAGGGGCAAGGATGCCGGTAAAATAGAGAAATCCAAGGACAACAACAAGCGCAGAGGCAGCAGCCCAGCGGAGGAGGCGCTTCTGCCTCCTCGGCCGGACCATTGCCTCTGCCTTGTCGATCCTCAGCTTTGAAATGTCTTCATCAGGCATACAGATGCTCCTTGGAAAAATATCTGTCATTATAACAGATTCTTCCTCGCCCTAACCCGGTTTGTTCGTAGGTTTCCTTGTTTGAGTTGGCATCCGTCTCTCGGCAAGACAACAGCCGTTGCCGACAGTACTGGGCTCTCTGCACCCAAGGGCACTTTGTTCACATGCATCGTAAATGTCCCGAGTTTTAGGACCTGCACATAACCCGGGTCTTGCCTTTCGAGCCGGACATTCAACTCTGTTTATGAATAAGCCGGGCCGAAGGTGACTATTCTGTTCTACACCGGATCTTAATGGAAAGGAGAGGGAGGGAAATGAGAACAAGGATACCGCCCTGGATTACGATCAGGGTCTTCACACCTGCGATGGTTATAAGATAAAAAGATGTGAGGAGAGTCCCCATGATACTCCCGAAGGTCGAAAGTGCGTAGAGGGTCCCTATCGTCCTTCCGGACGTATGGAGACTGCAGATCATGAGCCTTGCCGTATATGGGCTCACGACGCCGAGAAAAACAGAGGGTATGAAGAAAAGGATCGTGGAGGCAAGAAGGGGGCTCAGTCTCATGCCCATGTCCTTGGCAAATATCCAGTCGGACACGGGGTTGCCGTAAAGGGGAAAAGTGATGAAGAGGACGCCAGATGAGATGATAATCAAGCCCAATTTTCGCGAGGAAGGATTCATGTCGGCTATCTTCCCTCCGAGGTAGTATCCCGCCGAAAGCCCGGCAAGGAAAACGCTGATAAGACTGCCCCAGACGAATACGGAGTTCCCGAAATTCGGGGCAAGCACCCTGCTACCCAGTATCTCGAAGGACATGACCACCGCGCCGCAGACAAAGACGATTATCTTGATCATCATCGAATTTCTCGTATCAGTTATCGGCTTTCATATGCCTGTAAAGATTCACTGGGGCAAAATCATCCGTAAGGACCTTTGCATTTGTCCTGTACTCGTCGCAGTATTCGCACGTGCTGCCAATAGCCGACAGATCGACATCCATTTTCTTCATCGACTGGATCCTCCGGGCCTTTGTGGAGATCTCCTCGTTACTCTTTATTGTCTTGCTCTTTGTTGCGATGAATATGAAATTGTTCGACCTTCTGCCCTTAAAGATGTAGAGGTGGGGGAATTCCTTCTCGTATGTAGCGACCATGGAGTTGAAGAATCTGTTTCTGAACTGCGAGAGGATATTCGCGACCACGACGCCGTCATCCTTCAGCTTCCCCTTCACCTCTCTGAGGAATTCTACTGTCGTGAGGTGAAAAGGTATATCACCGCCCTGATACGCGTCCAGGAAAATAATATCATATTTCTTAGGCGTCCTCTTGATATACACCCTGCCGTCGCTGACATGGACCTTCATATTGTTGTTTTCGGTGAAGTAAAAATACTTTTTTGCTATCTCAACAACATCAGGGTCAAGCTCGACGACATCGACCGTCGCCTCAGGGTAATACTTGTTGAAATACCTGGGCATTGAGCCTGAACCGAGACCGATGTAGAGAACTTCCCTCGGCTCTCTGTCAAGGAAGGCAAGGGAGACAAAGGAGATCTGCGCATACTCGAAAAGGAGCCTGTCGGGGGCGTTCAGATAAATTCCGCCTTGTATCCCGTCCCTCTTGTTGCTGTAGTAAAACCTTTCTCCTTTTGAGGAGTCCTCCAGCACGACCAAGCGCTGATAGAGAGAATCCTTTTCATATATAACCTTCTCCGTCTTCTGCCCCGCCAGGCAGGGGAGATGGAACAACAAAAGATAAATGACGATTGTTGCCGCAAATAACTTTCTTATCACCGCGCTCAGCTCCCTTTGTAGTTTACTACATTTTCTCCGGATGAAGGAAGCCGGCATATTCGTTCTATCGAAGTGGAGCGCCATTTAAGAATGCCTCAAACCTATCTATCCCTTTAAGGAAGGTCGGTATCCTTGCGGGAATTCTTTTAGTTCTATATATGGGCTTGAACTCAAGGGTGTTTGCCTCTCCTTCTCCAAGACTTATCTCCACCTCCGTGAAGTAGTTGTCCTCATGAAGACCAAAGAATACTTTGTGTGTCCCCGCTTGAAGTCTTACTTTCTTTTCAAGAACGTACTTTACACCTTCCCCTGCTTCCGGATCACGGCTTGTTTTGCCGTCCTCAGCATGCGCTGGTTTACTGTCTTTCATGCCTTCCGCTTTCCATGTTCTGACATGGCCATCGATGTTGATCAGGAACGGATAGGCCGGCTTACCGTGGAGCGATTCCCTTGATTCGCCGATGTAATATCCTTCGACATGGGTTTTGATATTCGCTTTGATGATAAGGTCGGCAAAGCCGTTAGGAACCGCACCCCCGTTTTCTATCTCCGTGAAGATATCTGTCTTTTCACCATGCGCCTTGATCTGTATTTGCCTGGCAGCCGTCCCGCAGCCTGCAAGTATCCCCAAAAGCAAGACCGCTGCAGCAATCACCGTTATTTTTATTTTCATTAATATGTCTCCATCCTTATGTGGTTAAAGTGTTCTATAAAATCTCACCCCTGCCGATCTTATATGCCCTGCTGACCTCAGAGACGTAGATCTTCCCATCACCGCGAAGGCCTGTACGGGAAGCCCTGTCGATCACCGCTGCAATCTCGTTCGTAAGGGCGTCCTCACAGAAAATTTCGATCTTCACATATTTCGCAAAGTCAATAAGCTCATCAACCGATGGACACGATGCATCCTTTTCTTCACGGCGTCCGAACCCCCGGACGTCCATTATGGTCATTCCTCTGAGGCCCTCCACTTTCTGAAGTGCCATTGCAACGTCGTTCAGTTTGTGCGGCTTGATGTATGCCTGAATCTGTTTCATCACATCCTCCTCATTTCATCACCGTTTCCTCTTCAGGGTTTATGGCAAACCACCGGTACAGGGCCGGAATCACCAGCAGCGTCAGAATGGTGGACGTGACCAACCCGCCGATTACTACTGTGGCAAGAGGCCGCTGGACCTCGCTCCCTGTACCGCTCGAAAGGACCATGGGCACAAGTCCGAGCGCTGCGGCTAGTGCCGTCATAAGCACCGGCCTTAACCTCAGGCAGGCCCCCTGAATACAGGTCTCCTCCATAGGGAGTCCTCCTCGAAGAAGCTGATTCAGATAGGTCACGAGGACCATGCCGTTCGCAAGGGCGATACCGAAGAGAGCGATGAACCCGACAGAGGCAGGGACGGAGAGGTTCTGGCCGGTGATCCAGAGGCCCAAAACGCCGCCCACGAGGGCAAGCGGGATGTTCAGGAGTATCAGGAAGGAGTTCTTCAATGAGCTAAACGACAAATACAGGAGGAGGAACACTATCAGGAACGTGACAGGTATCACCAGTATAAGCCTTCTGTTTGCCTCTTGCTGAAGCTCGAATTGCCCTCCCCAGCTGGAAAGATATCCCGGTGGCAGACTGACCTTGGCATTAATCGCGGCCTGGGCATCCTTCACAAAAGAGCCGATGTCCCGGTTCCTCACATTGCACTGGACTGTGATGAAGCGCTGGTTGTTTTCCCGCGTCACCTGCCGGGGACCCACGATTTCTTCAATCTTCGCAAGCTCGGCAAGAGGCACCTTCGGCCCTCCGGGCGCAGGGACAAGGATATTGCCTATCGCCTCGGCACTGTCTCTCGTTCCTTGTGTATAGCGCACTAGGATGTCAAACCGCTTGATTCCCTCGAAGACTTGTCCCGCCTTCTCACCGCCGACAGCGGTTCTGATAATCTCCTGGACATCCTGCACGTTAATGCCGTAACGGGAAATGGCCTGCCGGTTTATCGTTATCCTTAGCTGGGGCGTTCCCGCCGCCTGGTCCTTCTGCACATCCGCCGCACCCGGCACTTCCCCGATAACCTTCTCGATCTCCCCGGCCTTTTCTTTCAGCACTTCCAAGTCCGGCCCGAATATCTTGATCGCAATGTCTGCCTTGATGCCGGTCAGAAGCTCATCAACGGCAGCAGCTATGGGCTGAGTGAAATTGAACTGGACCCCCGGGAAATCCTCAAATGTCTTGCTCATCTTGTAAGTGAGTGCATCAAGGGACTTTGCCGTTTTCCATTCACTTCTCGACTTTAATCCTACAAATGCCTCTGCGTTGTTTACAGGGTCCGCATGCGCCCCGACCTCTCCTCTTCCGACACGCGTTACGACCCTGGTCACTTCGGGGAATTTCGACATGAGCCTCTTTTCGAACCGAAGCATGGTGTCGCGCGCTTCCTCAAGCGAGATGGAGGGTGCCATGGTTGCGCGGACAAGCATGTCCCCTTCGTTCAGCCGGGGGACGAACTCTGATCCGAGAAAGAAGAAGAGAGCGCCGCCCATGGCTACGAGAAGAAGGGAAATTGTGATTGCTGTCTTCGGGCATCTGACGAAGTGGGTCACGGCAGGACGGTAGTACTTTAGAAGCCAGCGAATGGCAAAAACATCGGAATGGCCTTCTTGAGCGGTTGCCTTTGGCCTTCTTATAAGAAATGTGCCGAGCACGGGGACAAAGAGCATTGCGAAGAAGAGAGAACCGAGCATCGCAAACGACATGGTCTGGGCGAGGGGCCTGAACGTTTTGCCTTCGACACCCTGGAGAGCGAAGAGGGGGAGAAAGACGATTGCAATGATCAGGAGCGAAAAAAGGATGGGTTTCGCAACCTCAATGCATGAGCGGGCGATGACATGGATGAAGGGCTCGTCGGGGTCCGCATCTCTCAGGTGCCGATCTATATTCTCGACCATGACAACAGCGCCATCGACCAGAAGACCGAGTGCAATCGCAAGGCCGCCGAGGGACATGAGGTTGGCCGAGACTCCGAAATACCGCATGAGGAGAAAGGCGAAGGCGAGAGAGAAGGGAATCGCGCTCAGCACGACGATGCTCGGACGTATCCCGCCGAGCATGACGAACTGAATGGCGATAACCAGCGCCACAGCTTCAGCAAGTGCTTTTGTGACGGTCGCAATACACTTCTTTACAAGCGTTGCCTGATCATAATAGGGGACAACCCTGACCCCGTGCGGGAGTACCTTGTTGATCTCCTCCATCCTTTTCTTTATGTCGGCAATTACCGTAGAGGTGTTTGTGCCGATCAGTTTGAGCACCATGCCTACGACCGCCTCGCCGGCGCCGTTCATTGTTGCCAGACCTCTTCGGATCTCACCGCCGATGGCCACTTCTGCTACTTGGCTCAGAAAGACAGGCGTGCCCTTCCTCGATTTGAGGACGATGTTTTCGAGATCAGAGATCTTTTCGGCGAGGCCGACGGACCTAACTATGTATTCCTCGGCATTTCTGACGATAAACTGCGCGCCGACGTTAGAGTTATTCGCCTTTACGGACTCGATGATATCCTTCAGTGAAAGGTCATATCGCAACAGGTCGGGGGGCCTGATCCTGATGTGGAACTGCTTGACTTCGCCGCCGAGGGAGAGCACTTCGGTCACGCCGGGGACTGTCTGGATGTTGAATTTGATGAGCCAGTCCTGTATCTCGCGCATCTCCTCGGGGGTCCGCTTGCCGGTTTTATCCTCCAGTACATAGAAAAGGACCTGGCCCAATCCCGTAGAGACCGGTCCCATCTCAGGGACGCCGAACCCTTCGGGTATCTCCTCGCGCGCGTGCTGAAGCCGCTCGTTGACGAGTTGACGGGCAAAGTAGGTGTCCGTCCCGTCCTTGAAGTAGATGTTTATGACGGAGAGGCCGAAGTTCGAGACAGAGCGGATTTCCTTAAGGTCGGGCAGGCCGCTCATCGCAGCCTCGACAGGGTAGGTGACATATTTTTCCACTTCCTCGGGCGCAAGTCCCTCCGTCTCTGTGAAGATCTGAACCAAACTCGGCGTAACATCCGGAAAGGCGTCAACCGGGAGCTTCACATAGCTGTAATATCCGGCCGCCAGCACCAGCAAGGCGATCATGCTTATGAGGAGACGGTTCCTGAGCGAGAAATAGATTATCTTGTCCATCACCGTCTCCTTTAGTGTGCGTGGCCGTCGCCGAAGGCGCCCTTGCCGAGCTGTGCCTTGAGGGTAAAACCGCCTTTTGCCACGTAGCGCTGACCGGTCTTGAGTCCTGACGTCACTTCCACGTTCATGTTATCGGACCTGCCTATCTTTATCGGCTGGAGACTGAAGCCCTCGTCAGTTTCGACAAAGATCTCCGTCTTCTCGCCCTCCATGACAAGAGCTGTCTTCGGCACGAGGAGAGGAACGTTCACTTCATCCACCATTATCTTCGCGGTTACAAACAGCCCGGGGCGAAGCACGCTGTTCGGATTGGGCAATACGACGCGGGCGACTGCCGTCCTCGTCTCCTCTCCGGTGACCGGAGAAATATATGAGATGAGCCCTTTTGTGTCAGGTACCCTGCCGCCTGCCGATATCGTCACCTCCTGACCATTTCTGACGTACGGCATGTCCTTCTGGTAGACACTGATGTTCACCCAGACGGAGCTCAGGTCGGCGATCACGAAGGCGTCTTTATCGTCCTTCAGATATTCTCCCAACGCGATGTGTTTCTCGAGCACGGTACTGCCGAAAGGTGCCCTGATCTCGTAATTTGTATAAGTCACGTCGGGCTGCAATGGGAGTTTTTCGACATATTCTTCGGAAAGGCCCAGCGCATGTAACTTCTGTTCCGCGGACTTCAACTCGATTTGTGCTTCGTCAAAGGTCTTTCTGGCCTCGAGAAAGTCGATCTCGGGAGAAATTCTCTTCTTCCAGAGCTCTTCTTCGCGCTTCATGTTCGCCCGTGCTATTTCAAGCCGTTTGAGAGCGCCGAGGTACGCTGCCTTGGCGTCTGCAAGTTCCCCGCTGTCGATTACAGCGAGGAGTTCTCCAGCCTTCACCGTCTCACCGGCATTCTTAAGAACCCAGCGAACGACACCTGCAACACGGGGGACGATATGAGCGAGCCTGTTGGCATTCAGAACGATCTCACCGGGGAGCTCACGCTGCACCGAGAGTCTCCCGGGACCGGCCTCTTTTACCTCGATGCCGAATTCTTTGATATCCTCGGGGTGGATCTTCACGAGTTTCTTATCGTCCCGTACCTCCTCCTTCCCTCCACCACGTCTCTCTTCTTTATGTTTTTCGGTCCCTGCCTTCTGAGGAGCCGGTAAATATTTCATCGAAAGCGCTCCGATGATCATTCCGGAAATCGCAGCGAATATGATCAGTCCCTTGTTCTTCATTCTTATTCCACCTTCTCTTTGGTATCGTTCATTAGAAAAGCGCCGGTCAGTCTCTGAACATCGGCTTTTGATTTCTGATAGGCGGCAAGGGTTTCCACGTATTTCACCTTGGACTCAAATAGTGTCCTCTGAGTATCGAGAACGTCGAGATAGCCTAACTTCCCGTAACTGTATCCTTCGTGGACGGCATCGTAGGCACTTTGCAGGGCGGGAAGGACGCTATCTCTCAGTGTCTTCGCTTCAAGGAAGGAGGTTGACAGGGCCTGGTATGTCTCGGATAGTGCTGTTTGCGCCTTTAAAATGGCCGCCTTTTTTTCTTCCCCTGCCTTCGAAAGCCTTTTTTCCGCCTCCAGTATCCCGCCCTGATTTCTGTTGAATATGGGCAGCGGTATTGTCATCCCCATGATGAAGGCGCTGGCGTGCGTTTCGTTAAGCCGTCTTATGCCTCCCGACAGAACTATGTCTGGAAAGCGGGCTGCTCTTTCCACCTTTAATGCGGCCTTACGTCGTTCAATCTCGTCATCCCACCGGGCGATATCCGGATTGATGGGAACCCGACTTGACAAGTCCTCATAGGTGGGAATTGAAGGGTCTATATCCAACCTTCCTTCGACTTTCTTGAAGTCAGCCAGGGGGCTTCCCCACGTGGCGGATAAACGCTTTCGTGCTGCCTCAAGAGAGCGTTTGGCGCGCTCCACTTCTATTCTTGTGAGAGATAATGTGGCTGATGCCTTTGTCTCGTCAATGGGTGAGACCTTTCCGGCCTGAACACGTGCAGAAGCCGTCCTGAATGCTTCCTCAGCGAGGCGCACGAGTTCTTCGGTCAGGGCCAGGCGGTCCTGTTCTATGACCACATCAATGAATGCCTTTGATACTTCTGCAACAAGATCGAGCCTCTTTGCCCTGTAGTCCCATTCAGATAGCTCCAGCTCCCGTGCAGCCAGCTCGACCCTCTTCGATATCTTGCCCCCGAGGAGTATGGGTTGGCTCAAAGTTACGGTTGACTCGGCTGCGTCAAAACGGCGGAACTCCTTGTTACCGTAAAAGTTCTCAAATTCAAGGTTGAACTCGGGGTTCGGAAGGAGCCGTGATTGCAGAACCAGCGCTTCACGGGCCTTTATCTCTATTAATGATGCCAGAAGATCGGGATTTCTCGAAAAGGCGAGAGAGAGAGCTTGATTCAAAGTCAGGACTTCCGCGGATGACGGTCTTCCTTTCAGAGCCTGAACGGCGGAATTGACAGGGCCGGCCGTTGCCTGAAATATCCAGATCAGGGTTGTCAATAGGGCAACGGGATAAGCTAAGAAATATCTTAAATGCATATAGATCCTCCTCGTGTGATTCTTGCCTCAGGCTGGCGACTCAGAGGCGTGCTCCTCCATAGAGCATAAGCGGAGAGACTACAGATGAATCAGATAAGGAGGATGACGGTGCGGATGCTTTCGAGATAATCCTTGGATGGTAAGGGGGGAGAGGGCAGGAAAATATGACCTCCCTGATTCGTCAGAGAGACTGCCCGTGTTTGAAAGACGATAGCGACTGCATCAAGGAAAGACTTTGCATATACGGGCGCTCTTATGGTCAGTGCACTGCTTACAGATGGGATATCGGTGCACGGTCCGCAGCCGTCCTGAGGAGCATCGGTCAGCATTGAGGATACGACATGCTTTCCACCCTCCTGATTGTTGCATCCGTCAACGAACTCAATGCCGAAATGTCCGTCTTCTCCAAGGCATAATACAGAGCCCTCCACCCTGAAAACGGCTGACAGGGCAAACAAAAGTAATAAAGAAGAGACAGGGAGTTTCACGAAGCGCCTCTTTTTACACATATTAAGTTCATTCTCACAGATCAAAGTATAATAAGTCAAGCGATTTCAAAATCCCCTCGGTTTACCGTTTCATCCAGATGACCTTCTGACGGCAGGGGGATTGGTTTCTCGGCCAGTACATGATCACGAAAACGCCTGAGAGGCATATCATAGTACTGCCATCGCCTGTTTGGCGGCCCTGCGGCCTTCCTCGATCGCTCCGACCCAGTGCTGGTGACCGTTCAGTTCCGAGTGGCCGAAGGAGATCCTGCCGAAACGCTTCCTGAGAAGATAGCGGGGCGCGGGTGAGCCATCTTTGCCGAAATAGAAGCCCGGCTGCGGATTTACAAACGCATGACCCCACCGGTTCAGGATAATTCCTGCGATATCCCTCCTTGGGTCAAATCCCAACCTGCCGAAAAGTCCGAGCATCTGTTCTCTTATTTTCATCTCATAAGCAGAATAACCTGTCGAGAGCAGTTCCATGCGCCCCTTAATCCCCTGATCTTTAGCGGGAAGCCCGGGATAATAGAAGGGCACATAGAAAGTTATGATAGCCGGCCTTTCAGGATCCAGGGAAGGCCTATAGTCTCCGACGATCATGGGCTGACGGATATTGCAGCTGAAACCGAATCCGTCGAACCACCGGCAGGCCGTCACTCCAAGCTTGTAAAGGAAACGCCAGTTCGTGACAGCGACATTGACGACCATGAAAGCAGAATGATGGAAATTGCTCAATGCCTGTCCGTATTCCCCGGGAAGGTCGCTTACGATCCTGCGGCTCACCTGCCCACCTGAAGCCACTACAGCGCAACGCGCCTTCAGGCGGTAAAGCTTCCCTCCCTTAAAATAGGTGATGAGGAGAAAATCTGATTTCTCCGGCTCGGAATCATGCCTTATCCGGACTGCCGTAGCGCCGAGGCGCATCCTGATACTGTTTTCAGAGTTGTCGAGGGCTCCGAAGTCGATAGGCCCATTGAGGATGTCTTCGAACCTCACGGAGCCTGAAATTGCCCCGGGGATAAGGGCCTTCACAAGATGACGCACAATGCCGTCATTGCCTCCCGGAAGGGAATGCCAGTCGCTTTCTTTTATAAGCGCAAGCCTCGAGTATCCTCCCGTAAAACCCTGAAAACCGGGCATCGCCACCTGATATGCACCGAAGGCTGAAATGGCATCGCATCCCAAACCGATGCTGCTTGCGAGCACAGGGTCTGCGTACCTTGTGACGGCAGGGTTCAGACCCATCACTTTCTCGATATAGTTTTTGTAGGTCATGGTATCGAGCCACTGCTCAAAATCGTCGCCTTCATGGTATCTCTTCGTGCCGTCCCTCCAGATGAGAAGGTCCTTTCTTACCTCCTCGGGAAAGGGACTTCCCTCAAGACGGCGCTTCCATATATCCGGCATCCATCCGGATTCTCCGGTTTGGCGGTCTTTAAAGAGATATCCTACGCTCGCGTGGATGTCGTGCCACAGCATGAAGCCGTAGTTTGTTCTGTCGAAGCGGAACATTGCGAGGTCCGGGTTCAAGTTCTGGTATTGGAAGTGACGGGGAATACCCAGCTCGGAGTATATGCGATAGCCATAAGCGGTGGGCTCATCAATTACGATAAAAGAGTTCGAACCCTGTGGTCCGATCAGTCTCTGGCCATTGACAATGAACTCGTTCCGTTTCGCCTCGCCTCCGAAGACCTGATGGTTTTCGAGAATAAGGCACTTCTGACCGGGACGGCTCATCTTCTTGAAGTGATAGGCAGCCCCCAGTCCGCTCATACCGCCTCCGATGATAACAAGGTCGAAGATCTCTCGTGTATCGGTGACGTCCGCCGCAGCATCCGCGAAACGTCCGTCTCGCATCTCATGGGCGATTCGTATCACCTCTTCCGTATCGCCATTGGAGTTCGCATAATCGCCTACACCTCCATAACTGTCCCAGGAACCGGCCTGGGCTCTTAGATGAAGCGGGGCTGGGAGATCCAACAAGAGGGCGCCTGCTCCTATGAGGGTTGCATTGATAAAATCCCTGCGGGTTATTTTTCTGTCGATTCCAAGGAGGTTTCGATAGCGGGAGGACATTCTTTGTTCCGGCATCTCTTCGCCCCTGTTCATAAAGAACTCATGACGCTATCGGGCGAAGCATGAAGCGATTATCTTCTCGCAGGCTCATCGATGCCGTATTTCTTCAGCTTGAGATAGAGGGTCTTCCTGTCGATGCCGAGGATCTGGCTTGCCTTTGACTGATTGCCGTTGGATTCCTTGAGCACCGTAATGATGTAGTCCCTCTCCATATTCTCCAGGGTGGAGTGTATTCCCTGCTCCCTCTGTGCCTGCACGAAGGGGATCGAGAGGTCTTCAGCGCTTATATTTTCCGAGTCACAGAGGATCACCGCTCTTTCGATGATGTTCTCCAGTTCCCTTACATTCCCCGGCCAGTCATAATTTCCGAGTGCCTCCGTTGCCTCGGGGGTAAATCCGGAGATCTCCTTCGACAACTTCTGTCCATATTTTTTCAGAAAATACAGTGAGAGCTCAGGAATATCCTCCTTCCTTTCCCTGAGAGGGGGGATAGTGATGTTGATGACATTAAGGCGGTAATAGAGATCCTGTCTGAACCCTCCTGTCCTGATGAGGTCGGAGAGATCTTTGTTTGTGGCTGCGATCACCCGGACATCCACGGAAAGGGTCTTGTTTCCTCCGACCCTCCTGAACTCTCCTGAGTCGAGGAACCGTAGAAGCTTTGCCTGAAGCCCCAGGGGCATCTCTCCTATCTCATCAAGAAAAAGCGTTCCTTTGTCAGCCACCTCAACTATGCCATACTTGGTCTGGTGTGCACTGGTAAAGGCGCCTTTTTCGTGCCCGAAAAGTTCTGACTCCATGAGGTTTTCGGAGAGGGTTGCACAGTTCAGGGCGATGAGCGGGAAACCGCTCCTCTTGCTGTAATGCCACAGTGTATTTGCCACCAGTTCCTTCCCTGTGCCGCTTTCTCCCTGAATGAAGACTGTGGAATCAGTGGGAGCTATCTTCCGGATGAGGGCGAGGATATTCCTGATCTTGACGCTCCTTCCGATGAAGTCAACGGGAGATTCCTGCCTGAGCAGTTCCTGCTGGAACTGCTGGTTCCGTATCTTGAGCATACCGTACTCATATGCCCTGTTTATGACGATCACCAGTTCGTCGAGTTTGTAAGGCTTTGTGAGGTAGTCATATGCGCCGTGTTTCATGGCCTCAACCGCCGTCTCTACGGTGGCCTTGCCGGTCAGGACAATGATGACCGGCGCTTCCGGGTCGGCCTTCAGCCTTTTCATGAGAGAGACGCCGTCAATGCCGGGCATGATAATATCGAGAAGGACAACATCATATGCATTCCGCTTGATGAGATTCACGGCCGTCTCCCCGTCAGGGGCGACTTCCACAGAGAATCCCTTTCTGGAAAGCTCCTTCTTCAGGAGCCTTCTGAAGGGCTCCTCGTCATCAACTGCCAGTACCCTTATCATGTTCCCTTTGCAGGCAGGCGGATCGTGAAAGTCGTTCCCCTGCCCGCTTCGCTTTCCACGTCTATGCTGCCGTTATGCTCCTCCACAATCTTATGACAGATGGCAAGACCGAGTCCTGTGCCTTCTCCTACAGGTTTGGTTGTGAAGAACGGGTCGAAGACCTTGGCTATGATGTCGGCCGGGATTCCAGGACCGGTGTCCGAGATGCACACCATGATCATGCCTGCATCCTCGCCAAACTCACGGGAGGAAGTGTCAGGTGAAGTGGTGATGACAATGCTTCCGCCTTCAGGAGTGAAGTACATTGAATTAATGATGATATTCATGAAGAGCTGCCGCAGGCTTCCCGGGTCCGCCTTAATCTTCGGCAGTTCCCTGTTCAGCCTGAGTTCAATGCTATGATTCAGTTTCGCGGCCTTATGGTTCACAAGGAGGATTACTTCCTTTATAAGCTCGTTGATATCGATTTCGCGGAATGTCCCTCCGTGGGGCCTGGCGAACTCAAGGAGAGTGCCGAGTATCCTCTTGCACCTGAATATCTCATTGTGGATCGTCTCAAGGTACTCGGGAAAATCTTCAAACTCCTCAACTCTCAAGAGGGTGCCTTCCCTCGCCCTCTCGATGAGGGCCTCCGAATAGCCCGCGATAATGCCGAGGGGATTGTTTATCTCGTGGGCGATGCCCGCCACAAGCGTTCCGAGGGATGCGAGCTTGTCAGTCCTTATGAGCTGTTGTTCCAGACGTTTTTGCGCGGTAACGTCCTTAAGGTAGTGAACGATTGCGTAGAGCTGGGCGTCTTCGTCAGTTAGAGGGTACGCCCAGAAATGGAAGATGCTTCCGCTGCTGCCCTTCAGCTCGAGGAAGGAAGGTCTTCTTGTGGAGATCGTTGTCGAACAGAGGCACTCTACAGGGCCTATGCCGATCCTGTCCAGGACTTCCGCGCACTGTTTCCCTATTATCTCGACAAGGGAGAAGCCCGTCTTTGCCAGAAGAGTGCGGTTTGCACGGAGCACGCGCTGTTTCCTGTCTTCAATCCAGACCATGTCAGTGATGGCATCGAATGTCCCCTCCCATTCCTTTTTCTCCCTCGAGATTTCTTCGAACAGGAGTGCGTTTTCGAGGGCTATCGAAATATGCTTTGAGACAGAGAGTAGTAATTTAAGGTCTTTTCCGGAGTATTTCGAGGGTTCGGTGCTGTCGAGGTTGAATACCCCCAGCATCTTATCCTGGACAAGGGGAATGCTGATAGTCGACCGTATTCCTTCGTCCCGGAGTTTAGCGTCCAGGGGGAACTTGACCTCGGCCCTGAGGTCCTCGTTTATCCACGGCCTGTTGTTCTTTATTACCCAGCCGGCGCTTATGCCTTCAAGGGGGGCCCTTACACCCCTTTTCAAGATCGTTTTCATATTCGTGTCCAGGGCATAGATGAGGAGATTGTTTTCCTTTTCGTTGAAGAGGAGTATGCTTCCCCTGTCATAGTCGACGAGTTTACGTATCTCCGACATCATAATCCTGAAGACGGTGCCGATGCTGAGGCTTGAGTTGATGACGCCGCTCAGCTCATTGGTAAGCCTGATCTCCCTCATCTTCTCCCTTAGCTGTCCGATGAGTTTCGCGTTCTCGATGGCAACTCCGAGTTCGCTTGCGATGGTCGTCAGCAGTTGTGTGTCGAGGGAGGTAAAATAGGATGTCCTCCTCGACCCAAGGCCGAGAATTCCCAAGGGAGTTCCTTTAGAGATTATGGGAACCCCGGCCATGCTTTCCGCCATTGGATCCCGGTACACCACCCTTGGGTCCTCGGAAGCTTTCTTCACCAGGAGGGGCCTTGCGGAGGTGAAGACCTTGCCGCTGAAGCATTCTCCGGGTTTTATACGGCTCATCGCACCGAGTGATGTCTGGGTGAAGCCCCTGTGGGCAGTGAGAAAGAGTTCCCCTGTGGAATCATCTACAAGGTAGATCCATCCGGTGTCTGCCTCCATGAGGTAAAGCAGCATATGGATCGTTTCCTGCATAATCCTGTCGGTGTCGGTATGCCTGGCGAGTATCTTTGAGAAGGTGTTGAAGACGGAAAGCTCCTTTGCCCTCTGGGATGCCCTCTGCTGGAGCCTTTTCTGGTCCGATATATTTTGCACGACCACGAGCCTCTGTCCCCGCAAGTGGGGGATAGCAGTCACTCTTGCCATGACAGTTTCGCCGTTTTTTCTCCTTGTAGCGACATCAATGTGGGCTTCTCCCCTCTCTGCCTGCACTGCGCCGACGGGCTTTGATTCTTCCCTGAAAAAAGCAAGGTCAACGGGTATGATCTCCGTGATCTGACGCCCGGAGATGTCGGTCGACGAATACTGATATGCACTGAATGCCGTTGAATTAAGGGAGAGAATATCTCCGTTTGTGTCGATAATAAAGGCAGGGGTATGCAGGAAATCGAAGATCTCCAGCACTGAGTCTTGTTTTTCGGAAAGCGCCGCTCTCATGTAATCCGCGTATGTTTTATTATATCATAAGAACCTGTCCGGGCTTGCCAGAGGCCATAGTTCCTGGACTCAAAGGAAGGAGTAAATGACGGAAAAGGACCTGATTTCATTCACATCGTGGTTCTCCGAGTATTGCAGATCTTTTTATTCTGTACGCGAGGAGGATCAGAGGAATATCCTTCTTAAGGAAGAGCACACAAGGAAAGTGTGCGGTAATATGCGGCGCATATCCGGAGAACTATCAATGAACAGTAAGGAGGTTCTCCTTGCCGAGACCATAGCTCTTTTTCATGATGTCGGTAGATTCCCTCAGTATGCAAGATACGGGACCTTCAGTGACGCCGTTTCGGTAAATCATGCACTCCTGGGTGCCGAGATTCTAGACAGCATGAGGGTCCTCGCAGACCTTCCGGAGGAAGACCAGAGACTGGTTCTCCATGCCATAAGATTCCATAATGCATATGCACTGCCCAATATCGAAGACGACAAGGGGCTGTTCTTTCTTAAGCTCATCCGGGATGCGGACAAGCTTGATATATGGCGCGTCTTCATCGAATACTACGAGGCTCCCCCGGAGAAAAGGGCGTCTGCAGCCGGGCTTGGATTGCCGCATGATGCCGGATACTCGGGAGAAGTCCTGAGGGCCCTCCTTGAGAAGAGGGTGGTCCCCCTCTCAAGCGTTAAGACACTCGATGACTTCAAGCTCCTACAACTCTCCTGGATATATGACCTGAATTTCGGTGTGTCCCTGAGAATGCTGCTTGAGAGGGACTACATGGACAGGATTCTGAAGACATTGCCCCGGGAAAGTGAGATTCATTGCGTCTCGTCCTTCCTCCGGGAATACATGCTGGAGCGCCTGCATGAGGGTGACCGGTAGCATGGCAAAGAAGTACCTAGGGCAGAATTTTCTCTATGATCCTTCGATCCTGAAACGGATCATCCAGTCGGCCCGTCTCTCACCCGAAGACACAGTGGTGGAGATCGGTCCAGGTCCCGGAAGGATGACGGCAATGCTTGCCGGATGCGTAAAGAGGGTGATTGCGATTGAGCTTGACAGGGAACTCTACGATAGACTGACCGATGAGCTTTCAGGCTACAGGAATATCGAACTCATTCACGGAGACGCCCTGAAATACCCTTACGAGAACCTTGATGAATTCAAGGTGGTTGCCAATATCCCCTATTACATCACGACACCGATACTCTTCAGGCTCCTCGAATACAGGGGCCGCCTCCGGTCCGTCACCATCTCGCTCCAGAGAGAGGTTGCCGGCAGGATCGTAGCGCACCCCGGCGGAAAGGAATACGGCGTACTTTCGATCATGATTCAGTACCATGGAAATCCGAAGCTGGAATTCATCGTTCCGAGGGGTGCCTTCAGGCCGGTCCCGAAGGTTGATTCCGCCCTGGTCCATATCGAGATTTATGACAGGCCGTTAGTTTCGGTGACGGATGAGAAGTGTTTTTTCAGGGTGGTGAAGACCGCATTTTCACAGAGGAGAAAGACCCTCCTGAATTCGCTGAAGTCGCTCGGCGGAGATATAAGGGAGAAGCTGATCCTGGCCGGTATCGACCCGGTCAGGAGGCCTGAAACCCTGAGCATCGAGGAGTTTGCAAGGCTGGCAGATGTGCTGCTCTAATCCTCAAACTCTATCTTCCTCGTAACCGTCCCAATCGGTATCTCGATCCTTGCGCCGGGATGGTTGTACTTAAGCACAATTTCGACCTCGGCTGCCTTTGTCCCTTCAGGCAAGGGAATAGCGAACTTCTCATGTCTAACCTCCAGGGGCTGAAGGGTGAAGTCGGCGAACTTCTTTATCTGCCAGGCGCCTGTCCTCATGTCGCCGTCGACATCCTGACCGTACTGGATATAGACCCTCTGCTCGGAGAATATCTTCTCTCCCTTCTCGTTCTTTGCGGTCACTTCCAGGACCACTCCCGACGTCCAGGGTCAACCGTCCGGTGTCCTGTGCCCGGAACGGTTATATATATCAGCCGTCACCATGATCCTCGGCGCCCACTTTGTCCCGACTAGATGTTTATACCCCTTTGCCTCAGCCCCGAACTCCAGGCCCTCCTTGACCATGTCAGGCACGTAGGAGCCGGGAAAGGTGTGGCCCCTTTTCTTTTCTCTCATGTGGCAGTCCTGACAGGTTTTCTGGCCGCCGTGGGAGGAATAGGCGTTGAGATAGCTGTCATAAAGCGTGTTGCACATTATGAAGTCATTGTCCGGGGGGTTGTAAACCCCGTGGCACTGGCCGCAGAATACGGCGGACCGGAGGATGTTCGACCGGGTTGTCTTGTGCGGCGCTGAGACCTTCTCGGGACCGTACATGGTATCTTTCTCGGGCTTTCCGAGCCACCCTTCCGAGGGCCTGTTCACAACCTTGTTGTGGCAGACCATACAGTTGACGTTCAGCCTGGCAAGCTCTTTTCTTGCCGCTTCCTTCTTCCCTGCATCCTGCTCGTCAACGGCAGCCACAATGAGTTCGGCGACCTTCTTCACAAGGACATCAGAGGCGTCATAGAGCTGGGGCGCGTGACAGTGGAAGCACTTCATCATGTCCGCCTTTGTCACTTCCCGTCCCCATTCCTTCTTGATCCCGGTCATAATAAAGCCCTTCATGCCCGGCAGGGAATGAAGTATCGATTGCGAATGAAAGGATTCCTTCCATTCCCTGTGGATAGCAGAATGGCATCCCTTGCAGGCCTCGTCGTTGTAATCCTTCTCAACCTCGTCTATGGTTGTATATTCGGCAAGGGCGATTACGGGTGCCGCAAGAAAGATAATAATCATCAAAAGGCTCGTATGTCTCATGATTATCCTCCAGCTGTTTACCGGTTGAGCGGAAACTCCTCTTGATCCTGAATCCACTGTAGCAGAAATAAGAGGGCTGTCAAATGCTTTTATGAGATGCCGTACAGAAGTAACAATCCGGTCTTATCCTGATTTCCCCGAACCTTCCTGAAGGAAGAAATGGAATAGGAATTCCTCGTCCTTCGGGGGCAGGTCGAACTTCAGGCATGCCTCCTGAATCAATGCGGGGAGCTTGGCATTGGGCCTGTTGAGTTGCTCATGGGAGACCCACTTGATCGCCCTTCTCAGCTGTTCACCCTCGGGAAGAATGCTCATTCGGTTTTCCTCCGTCTGCTCGCAGAAATCTACAGCATCAATACAACTATGATGCCTCGCACGGTGGCACTTTTTCCTTCAGCCTCTTTAGCAACGCAGGGGTCAGGATCGTCTTCATCTCAAAATCATCCTCTGCAAACCCGTCCCTCTTTTTCATCAGGAGCCATTCCTTTTCCTTCCCCGACATCCTCGCGAGGACAAAGGCACCTTTCAGTTTCCTGCCTTTCAGAACGAATTCCAGCCTCCCTTCTCTCACATTTCCACCAAGGAGCTGATAGTCGCCCTCGTCCCAGATAACGACCGCTCCCGCTCCGTAATGCCCTTCCGGAATTATGCCTTCGTATGAGCCGTACTCAAGCGAATGGTCATCCACCATAACGGCTAGGCGTTTCTCTTTCGGGTTCATGGAAGGTCCCTTCGGGACGGCCCATGATTTCAGGATACCGTCCATTTCCAGTCTGAAATCGAAATGGAGGTGCGTGGCATGATGTTCATGAACAACAAACTTCGGCATTTCCCTATACCCCGATTATATCACTAATCCTTTCCTTTTTCCTGTAGACCGTTCCCTGAAAAAGGGCGATTGCGTCCCCTTTTTCGTCCTTGACGCTGATCAGGTACGTTGCCAACCTGGGATTCATCGAGACCTCTTCTGCTTCTGCAAAGAGAGTTCCGCAGCTGATCGCCCTGAAATAGGATATGCTTACGTTGATCGCCACTGCCAGTGTGCCGTGGGAGTTTGAAGCAACCGAAAAGACGGCGTCCGCGAGGGAGAAGATTGCTCCGCCGTGAAGGCTTCCTGCGCTGTTGAGGTGGTGGGACTTGATTTTCATCCTGGCCCGCGCCTTCCCTGGTGAGTACTCCAGCACCTCGACGCCCAGGTGCCTGGCAAAACGGTCATCGGCAATGAACCTGCTCATGTCCTCCATATCTTCCTCCTCGCAGTATCTGTTTGATAACGGCATTCGAGAGTTTAAATCATCTGGGCCTTCGCTGTGAAGTTACCGGCTGAAACGGTCATTTAACCCGGGGACGAATGTCATTCGTAACGCTGGCCCGCAATCTCAATCTCGATCTTATCGCCGAGGGCCTTGAGATGTCCGACCAGCTAAGCCTGCTGAAGGCGATAGAGTGTCAGTACGGTCAGGAGTTCCTGTTTTCGCATCCGGCGGGGGTAGAGGTTCTCGAGACTCGGATGGGGGGCCGCTTCACTGCAATGCCATGATAGCGCAGGCGATCTTTCAGGTATTTATACTGCAATCTACTCAAATGCATCCGTAATGTGTTCGATCTCACTCTTGCCGCTGCCTGTCCGGATGCTCAGGACGTCGAACCTTGACGGCCCGTCTCTTTTTGAGTGCTTGAGGTAATAAAGGGCGACTTTCCTGAGCTTTTCTCTTTTCCTGTAGTTCACCGCCTCAAAGGGAAGGCCGTAGGAACCGCCGGTGCGCGTTTTCACTTCCACAAAAACGAGGGTACCCTGATCCTCCGCGATGATGTCGATCTCTCCGATTGGGGTCTTGTAATTCCGCAAAAGTATTTTGAAGCCCTTTTTCTTCAGAAACAGTTCGGCAAGGTCTTCGCCTTTAATGCCCAGCCGTCTCATCGCCCTCGAGTTTTCTTAGAAGCTTGGGAATTCCTTCGATATCTTTTATATCCTTCCGGCAGAGGATCTTGAGGATCTCCCTGAAGGCCGAAAATTCCTCCCACAGCCCCTTCAGGTGCCTGTTGAGTTGCTTGTTCAGGCCCTCCCCCTTGTCATCCCAGTCAAGGAGGATCACGACCTTATCGAATCTCTCCGATACGTCTTCGCAAAATTCATAGATGCTGTTTCCGCTGTGAAGGGTGATGATGTCGCCCATGAGTCCGAGTCTCCTGAGCGCCATGGCATCCCTTTTGCCCTCGACGATTACGGGAACCTTCTTGTTGATCTCGTAAAGTGCTTCCATCACTTCGCGCAATCTTGCGGCCCTCTCATGGTCTTCAAGGGTGGGTCCATGCGCCTGAACCTTAATATGTCCGCGGTCTCTATGGGGGTGGCGGCTATGAGACTTTATCATAAGAAATCCTGCTCAGCGCTCCGAGTAAACCGACCTCATATAGAATTCGAGACCTTTACGGTCTCCTGAAGTTTCCTCAGAGCCGCGCCTGAATCGACGGTGTCCCCGGCGATAAGCATGCCATCCCTGAAGGTGGTCGCCTTTCCCGCAACCACAAGAGCAGCCGCCGAGTTCATGAGCACGACATCTCTTTTAGGCCCGCGTTCGCCGCTCAGGACGGAAAGGAGGATCTTTGCGTTTTCATCTCTCTCTCCCCCCTGGAGATCCTTAATGTCAGCCCTGGCCACTCCGAAGTCCTCGGGAGTGATGTAGAAGGTCTCTACATTTCCCCCCCTGCACCGGGAGACCTTTGTGCCGTCTGAGACGGTGATCTCATCAAGGCCGTCCTCCCCATGGACGACCATAACGTCAGAGGACCCGAGATTGCCCAGTACCATGGCCAGTGTCTCAGTCAGTTTGTCCGCGAATACCCCCAATATCTGCCTTTTTGCCCCTGCCGGGTTTGTGATAGGGCCGAGGATATTGAATATCGTCCGTATGCCTATCTCCCTTCGTGGTCCTATCGCGTATTTCATGGCCGGGTGGAAGAGGGGGGCGAAGAGAAATCCGAAACCGCATTCGAAGAGACACTTTTCTACCTTCTCAGGGGAGAGGTCTATCTTCACGCCGAGGGCTTCAAGCACATCCGCACTTCCGGATCGGCTCGACACAGATCTGTTGCCGTGTTTAGCCACTGGAACACCAGCTGCAGAGACAACGAACGCGGTTGCTGTAGAAATGTTGAAGGTATGGGACATGTCGCCTCCCGTCCCGCATGTATCTAGGACCCCTTCAGGGGCCTTTATAGCAGCCACCTTTTCCCTCATGATCCTTGCGGCGCCCGTGATCTCCTCCACGGTCTCGCCCTTAATGCGCAGGGAGATTAGAAACGCCCCTATCTGGGCATCGGAGGCCTTCCCTTCCATGATCTCCTTCATGCACTGAGCCATCTCCTCCTCCGAGAGATGGATACCCTGAACGAGCAGGTTGATCGCCTCTTTTATCATCTCTTCTCCCCCAAACGTAGGAAATTTCTGAGAAGGTCCTTTCCGACTACGGTGAGAATGGACTCGGGATGAAACTGAATCCCTTCTATAACATGCTCCCTGTGTCTCACACCCATTATCTCGCCAGTTTCCGTCCAGGCGGTGATCTCGAGGCACTCAGGAAGGGAGTCCCTCTTTATGAGGAGAGAGTGATACCTGGTGGCTTCAAAGGGATTGGGAAGTCCCTTGAAAACCGTACGGCCGTCGTGGTGTATCAGGGATGTCTTCCCGTGCATGAGCCTCGCGGCTCTGACGATCTCTCCTCCGAATGCAGCCCCTATTGACTGATGGCCGAGACATACGCCGAGGATCGGAACCTTTCCGCCAAAATGGCGTATCACATCGACGGATATGCCTGCCTCCTTCGGGGTACAGGGCCCTGGAGATATGACGATCCTTTCGGGTTTAATCGCCTCGATCTCCCTAATCGTAATCTTGTCGTTTCTGAACACCCTGATATCCTCTCCCAGTTCGCCGAGATACTGGACGAGGTTGTACGTGAAAGAATCATAGTTGTCGATCATAAGAAGCATTTATTCGAGCCCCTTCTCAGCCATGTCAACCGCCTTTATCATAGCCATGGCCTTGTTTACGGTCTCGGTATATTCCCTGGCGGGGTCGGAGTCAGCCACGATCCCGGCGCCTGACTGGACGTACACCGTATTGTCCTTTATTACGAGGGTCCTGATGGTGATACAGGTGTCCATGTTCCCTGAATAACTGAAATACCCTACTGCCCCGGCATATGGACCCCGTCTCGTCGGTTCCAGCTCCTCAATTATCTCCATTGCCCTCACCTTGGGCGCTCCGGTGACAGTCCCCGCCGGGAACGTCGCCTTCAGCACATCAAAGGCATCAAGCCCGTCCCGGAGATTCCCTTCCACGTTGGAGACAAGATGCATCACGTGGCTGTATCGCTCAACGGTCATCAACTCCGTGACCTTCACCGAGCCTATTGTCGCCACCCTTCCCACGTCGTTCCTGCCGAGGTCAACGAGCATGATATGCTCTGCAATCTCCTTTGGATCCTGTTTCAGCTCTTCCTCTAGGGTTCTGTCCTCATCTGCCGTGCCACCCCTCCTCCTCGTGCCGGCAATCGGTCTTAAGACAACGGTTTTCCCTTCCAGCCTGACCAGTATTTCCGGGGACGAACCGGCCACTCTTGCATCGCCTGTATCAAGGTAATACATATAAGGGGAAGGGTTTATCACACGCAAGGCACGGTAGATATCAAAGGGCTCAGCCAAGGAATCACGTTCAAACCGTTGAGAAAGCACTACCTGAACCACATCCCCTGCCATCACAAACTCCTTTGCGGCCAGGACGGCCGTCTCAAAGGAGGCCCTGGGGCCGAAGGACGAGGCGAACCGCTCCGCCACATGCTTCTGGCCTTCGCCTGCATATGCTGACTCCCCAGGTTCTTTCTCCGGCAGCGGCTGCCTCAGCCGTTCGATGATATCCTGTATCTTCCCGACCGCCCGGCCATAGGCTTCTTCGGGGTCCTTGCCGTTGAGGTGAGCATTAGAGACGACCTTTATCCTCTGTCTCAGGCTGTCGAAAATGAGCATCGTATCAGTCACCATGAAGAACATATCCGGAAGGTCGAGACCCCTCCTTCCCCTGTCAGGTACCCTCTCGAAGAACCTTACCATATCGTAACCGATGTATCCGACCAGCCCCCCGAAAAACCTCGGGAGTCCGGGCACCTCCACAGGCTTGTATTGCGAGATCTCTTTCTTTAGCTCCCCGACGGGGTCATCCGTCTCAAATGTGATGGTGCCCTTGCCATCTTCCCTTATCTCCACTTTCTTCCCCCATCCACGTATTACCTTGGAAGGCCTTGAGCCGAGGAAAGAGTACCTCGCCCATTTCTCTCCCCCAACTACGCTCTCAAGGAGAAAGGAGGGGGTGCCACCCAGTTTGAGAAAGGCCGATACTGGAGTGTCGAGGTCTGCAAGGATTTCCCTGTAAACCGGGATAAGGTTTCCCATTGCTGATAACGTCTTGAATTCCTTGAGATCAGGATACAGCATATTGACAAAACTCATTATTTTTCATTACTATTCAATGTCCGGTCATTATATCACATGTAACCACCTAAGTGGGAAGTAGGGAGTGAGAAGTGAGCGGAGCAAGGTGAAAGCTTTACTTGTCAGTTCCTACTTATTACTTATGAATTGCGGGTGTAGCTCAGTTGGTAGAGCACAACCTTGCCAAGGTTGGGGTCGCGGGTTCGAATCCCGTCGCCCGCTCCATTTAAGGCTGGGAATAGTGATTAGTGAATAGTTGTCAGTCCAAATACAAAATACAATTCATTCATTGAGGGTTTTCAAATGCGGCAGTTGATATAATTTCTTAGCTGATCGCTGATTGCTGTTCATTAGATCACTGTAGTTGACGGCGGCGTACCCAAGTGGCTAAGGGAGAGGTCTGCAAAACCTTTATGCAGCGGTTCAAATCCGCTCGCCGCCTCCAGCTTTCGAATACTCCCTATCTTCCCAGAGGGTTTCAAGAACCACCTGATCGAACCCGTTCTCTTTCAAGTACTCTTTTTCAATGCCTTCGACGTAGAACCGGTCGAGACCGCTGTTGTTAAGGAAATCCTCCCTGAGGGCCAGATCCCTGTCCCTTATAATAACGGGCAGGAGGTGGTTAAGGTAATACGATTCCTTTTTCAGGTCGAGGAAGACCTTGTCGAAGAGGTTTTCCCTGATCTCCCAAGATATTCCCTCCTTCACAAGTTCGCTCTCGATCTCATTGCGTATTCTCATCATCTCGTCCTTGACATTGAGTGACGTATAAAGCTCCCGCGTACGATCCTTAAGGGCGGCGCGGATATATTTATAGACCCTCTCTTCTTCGCTCACCTTGTAAAGTTCCACCATCAGATCCCTCAGCGACGCATCGCCCCCTATGACCTTTTCGATCCCGTCGAACAGCACCTTTACCCTCTTCTTCCCGAAGGAAGATATATATTTGTTCGCATGGAATTCCCTGATGAATATCTCCCTGAAGAGATTCCTGTCCAGGTCGTCGAACTCCTTCTTGTTGCCTACAAGACTTCTTAGGGAGTTCTCCGTAAGCTCAAGGTGTTCCATGAAGGCGATCCTGCTGAGTGCAGCGTGGATGTTGTCATACCGGTCGAAGTAGGTGATAATCGAACTGAGTTCTTCGAAGATGCTGAAGTCGTTACTTTCCCTGGCGAACTCGTCGCATGCCCTGCCGATATCGAGGAGCACCCGCTCAAAGCCCATGTCGCTCTGGGTATGGGCGATATGCTTTGCCATAATGAGTTTGGCTATGTCCTCCTTGATGATATGCCTCTTGAGGGAAGGGGACTTGAAAAAGAGGTTCTCCAGTATGGCCCTGGCTTCCTTGAGATACTCCGGCTCGTCCATGCTCGGAACGACCTTGTCCTTGATGAGCAGCTCATCAAGAGTGTCAAATAGGATGCCGGGGATGTTGTTCCGGATGCTCAACGTCCTCAGCCGGTGAAGTCGGGCAAGCTCCGAATGGTGGGCTGTCTCTTTGCACGCGATGTCGAGGAGGATATCCCTGTATTCATCAACAATGCCCTTGTTTTCCCGGTGGCGGTACATGCAGTCGATTTTGATCCTCTCCTGCTGGTAATCGTCGATCCGGTACCTCAGGGCGATCTCATTCAGGTGTGCCTCCTGTTCGGGCAGGAGAGCTCTGTCAGGGGCATAGTACGTCTGAAAGTTCTTTAAGAATTCGAGATTTTCGCAGTGCAGGAGTTTGAAGACAAAGATCGTCGAACGTGGCTCGTCGAGCTCCTTCACGAGACCGCTCAGGATCTCAGCGTCCCTGTCCTGGGTGACAAGGTCGGTTCTCTTTAGAAATTTACCCACAGACCTGAGAATCTGTCTCTGCCTTTTCTTTGGTTCGTTCTTATCGTCCGAGGATACGAAGAAATAGTAGTTTCTCACCGCATGTCCGAGGAGGAAGAGGCGGTGGAACGATTCCGATCCAGAGGTGTCGTTCGTGAAAACAAGCCGTTCATCCTTGTCGAGGAAGGCGCCGAACATGACAAGTCGGTTAAGGACATCCTTCTTGATGAGATCCTTAAGAGGTTTCTCGACGCCGAACATGTACTCGCAGAAGCTCCCACCCGTGCCCTTGTAATGGACCCCTTCGGGGGAAAACGCGATCTCATTACCGCGGGAAAAGAAACGGATACCCGGCGCGCTTTCTTCATAGAAGTAGGTATTGCTGACATTCATTCCCGCCACGAAGACAAAGAATTCGAAGGGGCCTATGTTTCCATGGAGCATGAGGTCTCTGACCATATTGGAATATTACCACATACCTGCTGAAATACGGAACTGACGAGACATGACCTGGAGAGCGTCCAGGGAAGGCGTCTCAGGTTACTTTCCGGCCATCGGAACATACCCGTACCACGGTTTTCACGTTTCCCCTGGGGTTGAAATCCCCTACGACCTCCAGGAACCTCGGTTTCAGTTTCCTCTTGAGTTCCGCGTATATCCTGTTTGTCACATCTTCATGGGATATGTAGCTCTCACGGAAGGAATTGAGATAGAGTTTCAGTGACTTGAGCTCAACAATCTTCTTGTCTGGGACGTACCGGATTCGTATCGTGGCAAAGTCCGGATAGCCAGAACGGGGGCAAAGGCAGGTGAATTCAGGGAAACTGATGTCAACCTCATAATCCCGCTCTTCGTTGGGATTGGCCCATGTCTGGAGTTTTGCCTTTCTGATTGCTCCCTCGCCGTAACGGGACATGGACAAAATCTAACACGGGGGCATGATGTTTGTAAAGGAAGCCGTAAGCTGCCAATTTGTAAGGAATCCGGCTTGGCGGGGTCCCAAATGCGTTCTAATGGGGTATATCGACGCCTCCACAGTGGAGGTATTTGGGAGATTTACGAATTCGAGGGAAATCGATCCTAGTGCTTTTGGCTAAGTCGGCCTCAAGGACAAACTACCAGAAAAGTCCTTTTGAGGATGTTGATCAGGTAAAATAAAAACCGGGCATTTCTACTTTGGCGTAATAGGCCTTTTCCTTCTTTACATTTCTTTGGTGTTTGCGGTATCTTCTTATGATTATGATGATCGATCTTCACACCCACACACTCCTGAGCGATGGCGAGCTCCTTCCATTCGAACTTGTGAGAAGGGCGGCTGCCGCAGGCTATGGGGCAATTGCAATTACAGACCATGCGGATCCCTCCAACATCGATTTCGTGCTTCCGAGAGTCGTAAAAGCGATCAGGAAACTGAAGGAATTCGTTTCAATCGAGGTAATCCCAGGTGTCGAGATAACCCACTCCCCGCCAAAGCTCATTCCCGACCTCGTAAAGGAGGCACGCTCCCTCGGAGCCCGGATCGTTGTGGTGCACGGCGAAACTGTCGTTGAGCCCGTCGCGGAGGGTACCAACAGGGCTGCCATCGAGGCAGGGGCCGACATCCTTTCTCACCCGGGACTCATCGCCACTGAAGACATCTTGTTTGCGAAGGACAGAGGCATCGTACTTGAGATAACGTCCCGCAAGGGCCACTCCCTCTCCAACGGCTACGTCGCAAAAGAGGCCGTCAAGTTCGGTCTCTCGCTTGTTATCAATACCGATGCCCATGGCCCGGGAGACCTCATCACAAAAGAAACCGCTCGAAAGATACTCTTTGCAGCCGGCATAGATGAAAACCGGATTGAATCCGTATTCGAGAATTCGCGGCTGCTCGTCGATAAAGCTCTCAGGAGGGATTAATGCCGAAGGCCATAAAGAAGAAAGTCGCCAAACCAGCCAAGCCGGAAGAGGGCGTAAAGAGCGCCATTCACGCCACCAGAGAATTCATCGGTGAACGACAGAAGATAGTCTTGTCCGTAATAGCCGTATTGGTCATAGTCCTTGTAGCGGCAGCGGGCTTCCTGATCTACAGGTCTCACGCGAAAGACCGTGCCGTAGCCCTCGAATACGAAGGGTATAAGATTTATTATGCGCTTCACCAGAAACAGCCCATCAAGAGAGAGGAGCAATATCGGAAGGCCCTTGAAAAGTTCCAGAAGGCCTACGAAACAAGGAAGTCTCCTTTCTCCCTCTTTTATATCGCAAGCTGCTACTACTCGCTGGGAAAATACGACGATGCAACAAAGACCCTGGAGGAACTGAATACGCGGTTTCCCGACGACGAGCGGTTCGTTCCGCTCTCCTATTACAAGATGGCGAACATCAGCCTGAGGAAGGGAGACAGGGAAGGAGCTCTTAAACTCCTGGATACCATTTATAATTACCGCTCGGGGTCATTCAAGGACCTTGCCCTCGTGGAATCGGCGAGAATCCTTGAGACGATGGGCAGGAAAGACGATTCCATGAGGAAATACGAGGAACTCACAAAGAACTTTCCGGCCTCCCCCTTTGTCGAAGAGGCAAAGGCAAAGCTGGAAGGTAAGAAAGGTTAGTCGTTGTAAGTCTGCTTCTTGTTCAAAGAGGCGACGACGTTCTTTGCATGCTGTTTCTTCCCTCTTACCCTCTTGTTCTTGAGGGTTGCCTCTCTTGCCCGCACCCTGTCGTCACGATCCGGCGAGAACTTCCCTTCAGGCGGAAGGTGGATCCTCTGACCGGCCTTCAACGATTTCAGGTTTACGTCGTCGTTCAGTTCCAGAATGACACTTACCGGTATGCCTGTCTTGTTTGCTATCCTTTTTAACGTATCCCCTTTCTTGACCGTGTAGGCGGAAATCGAGAACCGCTCTTCTTCTGGAATCCGCGAGAGGTTCTCCGTGAACAAGTCTTTCCTTCCATAGGGAATTCTCAGCGTATAAGACTGGACGTTGGGAGGGGTTGACCACCTCCTGAGTTCGGGATTTAATTCGCGTATCGTTTTTGAAGTAGTTCCGGCACATTCAGCTGCGACGTCCAGGTCGATCGGTCTGTCGATGATCACTTCGTCGTAGCGGAGGGGCGGATGATATTCCTGATCGACAAAACCATAGGCATGCGGGTCGCTTGCGATGAGCTTCGCTGCTATAAACCTCGGCACATACTCCTTGGTCTCGCTCTTTATGTACCGGGTGCCGAGAAGCGTCCAGTAGTCATCACTCTTAGACCTGTTCAGCGCCCTGAGGATCTTCCCCTCCCCAGCATTATAGGCGGCCATGGCAAGATTCCATGAACCGAACATCTCATAAAGGTCTTTAAGGTAGTCGGCCGCAGCTTCGGTGGACTTCACCGGATCCCTCCTCTCATCCCGCCACCAGTCTATGGTAAGTCCGTACCTCCTGGCCGTGGAGGCGATGAACTGCCACGGACCCACCGCCCTCGCAACAGAATACGCATAGGGATTGAAGCCGCTCTCGATAAGGGGGAGGAAGGCGATATCCTCGGGGATGTTCTTGCCTTTCAATATCTCTTTCATGAGTTCAAGGTATTTCCCTGACCGGAGCAGGTAGAGAGAAAACCTCTCCCTGATCCTCTCAGTAAACAGGGATATATTCTTTTGCACCGCCTTGGCAGCCACGGGATTCGCATTATAGGGAGAGATGAAGCCCCTTTCCTCTTCGGCTTCGGAACCTGGAGTTTCAGACTTCAACACGGTCAAAGTCCCTTCCGGAGGGTGCTGGTCTCCTGCCGTATTGTCCGGGCCCGTCCAAGACTGCTCCTGAGGGACGCGAATCTGCTGCACCGAAGAGACCTCATTACCGCCTTTCTCAGCGGCAGCGGTGTTAGGAGAAAGAGTTATAAGGAGGCACAGCAGAAGGAGACTAAAGCTGCTCACCATAGTCATACGGCCTTATTTATAACCGAACCTGCTCCTTTTGTCAAGTTTTTTTCACCGATTTGTCCCGCTAAAACGATAATGTCCTAAACAACCGAAGTAGAAATGTCCTGATCGGTGCGATAATTCTGCCCTTGAAGAAAGGGAGGGAATACGGCAGGGAAGGACATTAGCGAGATGAGCATAAGGGATATTGCACGGTTAGAGGCGGTACGGGAGGCGATAG
>CAYYWY010000008.1:0-62354 GCA_964475485.1 uncultured Nitrospiraceae bacterium
ATTGAGAATATTAAACCTTACGAAATCATTAAAAATGCATTTCCTGAAGGCCGCCCGCAACTTTTTGGTATCATCGGAGGCCCTCCATGTCCCGATTTTGCGAGCGGTGGAAAACACAGAGGGCATGAAGGTGATCATGGGCGATTAACTCAAATTTTTATCGATTACATTTGCTCGATCAAGCCTTCTTTTTTTGTATTAGAAAACGTCCACGGCCTTATAAAAACTGAAAAGCACAGGATATTTCTGAAAGCAATTGAAACCCAATTGGAAAAAGCTGAGTTTAATATAGACCGCACTACTCTGAATTCCCTGAATTTCGGGCTTGCACAGGACAGGGAGCGGGTATTTCTAATAGGGATCAAAAAACAACTATTAGAGACATGCCTCCGCCGGAAAATAAAAGTAACGGAAAGGAACTGGTTTCCATGGCCAACCCCAAGAAAATACTCTGAGGCTAAAAAGAGTTATGACTGGCCAACTATTAATAATAATGGAGCTGTACCAGAAAAGCCAGCGGGAATACCTGAGAATCTCATGGTTTATAGTTTGCTTTCAAATATACCTGAGGATATGCCAAATGCAAAAGAGCATTTTAGGCCATACTCCATCAAGTTTCAAACAGTGCGCGAAGGAGATACGTCAGGAAAGTCATTCAAGCGACTACATCGTTACAGATACAGCCCGACGGCTTGCTATGGTAATAATGAAGTTCACTTGCATCCATGGGAAAACAGGCGGCTGACGGTCAGGGAAGCTATGCGCATTCAGGGGATACCCGACTATTACTCGTTACCATCTGAGGCTTCACTGAGTTCAAAATTCAAGATGATAGCCAATGGCGTTCCAGTTCCGCTTGCTGAAAAGGTTGCCAAGCGTTTATATGATTTCATTAGACCATTAATAAAGATGTCAGAAGCAAAGTAATGGATATCTGGTCAAAAGAAAAAAGAAGCTATGTAATGTCCAGAATATGGAGCAAGGATACAACTCCTGAAAAGAAGGTCAGGAGCTTGCTTCATCAAATGGGTTACAGATTCCGCCTTCATGTGAAAAGTCTCCCAGGGCAGCCTGATATAGTTTTTTCCAAGTACAAAAAAGTTGTTTTTGTCCATGGTTGCTTCTGGCATCTTCATAAAGGCTGCCGGGACGGCACAATTCCCAAGACTGACCATGAAAAATGGAAGGCTAAACTTCAGCGGAATGTTGAAAGGGATAGAACCCATATTAAAGAACTGAGGCGGAAAGGCTGGAAAGTGCTTGTCTTATGGGAATGCGAGATAGAGAAAAAACTTGATAAAGTAGAAAAAAAGCTCCTCAGTTTCCTTTTGCCAAAGGGTATTCCTACCTCATAAAGTTTCTCAATTGTTACCCGATGATCATCTTCTTAACCCAACTTTCGCCGAAAGTTGGATTAACATAGCCTTGCCTAATTCAAGGATTCTGGAGAAGTCAGAGAGATTTGAGTTTTTTCTTAACGGGCTTGATGAAGAGATGGTTACCATTAGAAGAGGTAGAAATTTGGCATAGCGGCACCCTCCCAAAAAGGTATCTTTATTTTGCAGGCCTATCACGGTTGCTACACGAGCTTTACGACTTAAGCTCAATTATCTTAATCACTCTCGCGTAATCGTTGCCATCAGGGTCTTCAAAGGGGGCAAACAAAACCTTGTCGCCTGGCTGCAATTCAATTTTTATCCTTACTAATTCCCTGCTGTCAATTTGGTAGATGTTATTATCTTTTAAAGACTTAATCCTGCCGGTCTTTGAATCAAAGTCAAATTCGAGTACAATCCCTTCTTCCTTGATATAGATGTCATCCCAAATATCTTCACGTTTCTCTTTATCAAAGGAGAATATAGTCTGGTCTTTTTTGTTTTTATCTTTTGCCATCTTTTCGGCGGCGGGGACAGGTTTTAAGTCCAATGTCCTGCAACTGTCCTGTTAGTGTCCTGTTCAAATAATTCAGGCTATCAGTATTTATTGACCTGATAGCCTTCAAACCATTGGTATTCAAGCGTTTGTTTTGGTGGCGGGGGGAGGATTTGAACCTCCGACCTTCGGGTTATGAGCCCGACGAGCTACCAGGCTGCTCCACCCCGCGAATGTTTAAGAATAACCTATTGAAGTTGAGGTTGTCAAACATGCCGCCTGTTCCCAGGAAGTGAAAAGGAAAGGAAGATCGGGAGGATTCCGCCTGAAGAGTTATGATCCATTTGTCAGCCCCGTGGTTTTTCTGTTATATTTTTTTATGCGGAGATTAGAAGCACTGTTACTGTTCACAATCGCCGGTCTGCTTTTGGCTTCGGCGGCCCTTTACGCCTGGGTCAGGGAATACAAGCTCGAAAACGGCCTAAAGGTCCTGATTCTCGAGGACCATAAGGTTCCCCTGGCAACATTCCAGATCTGGTACAAGGTCGGGGCAAGGGATGAGCAGTCCGGGAAGACAGGGCTAAGCCACCTCCTCGAGCATATGATGTTCAAAGGTACGCAGAAATATGGCTCAAAGGAGTTTTCTAAGATCATTCAGCGAAACGGTGGCATTGACAACGCCTACACCACGAAGGATTACACCGCGTATTTTCAGACTATGGCATCTGACAGGATCGGCATCTCTCTGGAGCTTGAATCGGACAGGATGAAGAACCTTATTATGGACCCAAAGGAGGTCATGGCAGAAAGGAACGTTGTCATGGAGGAGCGCAGGCTCCGGTACGACAATGATCCGCAGAATGCGCTCTTCGAGACAACAGTTGCAACCGCTATTATGGCCCATCCCTACCGAAGGCCCGTAATCGGATGGATGTCCGACATATCGTCCATAGAGAGAGAAGACCTCTACCGCTACTACAAAAGGTATTATGCCCCCAACAATGCATTTATAGTGCTTGTGGGAGACGTAAACAGTGAAGAGATGGTTAAAAAGATACGGGCGGCTTTCGGGAATAACGAGAAAGGCGATCTCAAGGAGGTGCCTGTTTCGAGGGAACCCGTACAGAGGGGTGAAAAAAGGGTGTACCTCAAGAGGGAGGCCGAATTTCCCCATACCGTCATCGGTTATCACACTCCCAGTTTTCCGCATGAAGACAGCCTCGCCCTTGATGTCCTGAGTTCCATCCTTTCGGGAGGTAAGAGCTCAAGGATCTACAGATCGTTGATATATGAGAAGAAGATCGCCCTAAATGCAGGCACCGACTACAGCGGCACGTACCTTGACCCCTTCCTCTTCTTTCTCTGGGGGACCCCGGCGCCGGGTAATTCTATTGCCGACCTTGAGAAGGCCCTCTTTGAAGAGGTGGAGGCGATAAAGATTGCACCTCCGTCCGACCGTGAGGTCCAAAAGGCGAAGAACCAGATAGAGGCATCCTTTGTCTTCGGCCAGGACTCCCTCTACATGCAGGCGATGAAGATAGGGATGTTTGAGATCCTGGGGGGATGGAAGCTTATGGACACATATCTCGAGGGGATAAGGAAGGTGACACCCGAGGATGTGCAGCGCGTGGCAAAGAAATACCTTACGGAGGACAAAAGGACAGTGGGGATACTAATTCCGGCAAAAAATGAGAAGTGAGAAATGAGAAACGAGAAGTCGAGGATAAGAACAATTATACGTTACGCGTTACGTGTTACGGCTGTTCCGGTGCTTACCGCCTGTTGCCTGCTCCTTACCGATAACGCCGGGGCCCTTGACATCAAGAGGACGGTACTTCCCAATGGTCTTACGGTGCTACATGTGGAGAGACACACCCTTCCAATTGTGATGGTCACGCTCCTTGTAAAGGCCAGCCCCCTTGATGAACGGCCTGAGAAGGCAGGGCTTTCGAACCTCACAGCCGAACTCCTTACAGAGGGAACGAAGAAGCGCAGGGCAACGGAGATAAGCGATGAAGCGGAGTTCATCGGCGCTTCCCTCGGGGCTTCCGCCGACAGCGACTACACCCTCATAACCCTATCGGTGCTGAAGAAAGATATCGAAAGAGGGTTTGAACTCTTCTCCGATATCGTGCTTAATCCCATATTCCCTGAAGAAGAGATCAAGAGGGTGAAGGATCTCATTAAAGGCTCCCTGAAACAGAGCGAAGATGAGCCGTCCTTTGTTGCGACGAGGGAGTTCAAGAAGGCTGTTTACGGAGATCTCCCTTACGGCAGGCTCGTGAGCGGCAGCATCGGGACCATCGACAACCTCAACAGGGATGACATAGTGAAGTTCTATTCAGGATTCTACAGACCCAATAACTCCATCCTCTCCGTTGTGGGAGACATTACAGATGATGAGTTGCGCTCTCTCATCAGGAGGTTCCTTGACGAATGGAAACGTGCGGATGTCCCGGTGAGACCCTCGGTGCCGAAACCAGAGAACAGGAAAAAGACGGTTCCCATAGAGAAAGACCTCACGCAGGCTAACATCATCCTCGGACACAGGGGGGTTGAGAGGGGGAATCCCGATTACTATGCGGTCACTGTAATGAACTATATTCTGGGCGGAGGGGGGTTCTCCTCCAGACTGATGCAGAAGGTGAGGGACGAGATGGGCCTCGCTTACGACATCCACAGTTTCTTTCTCCCTTACAGGGAAGGCGGTCTTTTCGAGGTCGGGGTCCAGACAAAGAACGCCTCTGCCAATACAGTGATCGAAGAGGTCCTTAATCAGATAACGAGGATAAGGAATGAGAAGGTCTCCGACCGGGAACTGGAGGACGCGAAGGCGTATCTCACAGGGAGCTTTCCGAGGAGGCTTGATACAAACAGGAAGATCGCGGATTTCCTCGCGGTGGTCGAGTTCTACGAGCTCGGGCTTGACTATGTCGAAAGGTACCCAAGGTATATAGAGTCGGTTACAAAAGACGATGTGCTGAGAGTTGCCAAGAAATACCTTGATGACAGCAACCATGTAACTGTTGTGGTGGGAAGGCAGTCCGAGATATCCCTGAAGAATGAGTAATGGACCATATCTGCCCCTCATGGCTTTCGTTCATCCTTTACAATCCGGTCAGAAAGTTCTTTACAGAGAGGGAAAGGGTCCTTGAGGAATCGGGGATAACCGCTGATTCCGTTGTGCTCGAGGCGGGTGCCGGCAACGGCTTTTTCACCGAGGTCCTGGCCGAGCGCGCAAGGAAGGTCTATGCTGTCGAGCTGCAGGACGGGATGGTGAGGAGGCTGCAAAAGAGGGTGGAGCGGTTCGGCGATAAGGTTGCGATCCTTCAATGTGACATCGCAGCGTGCGGGGTTGGCGAAAATATTGCGGATGCCTGCCTCTTGTACTATAGCTTTCATGAGGTGAAGAACAAGCCCGGGGCTGCCGGGAACATCAGCTCGGCTCTCAGAGAGGGGGGGATACTCTCTATCTATGAGCCCTCCTGTGAGGTGAGCAGGAAGGAGATGGAAAGGACTGTTGGGATGTTCGAGAATACGGGCCTCAGGGTTGAGACCTCGCGGCACGGGTTCTTCACCCGGTTTGTGAGGATGAGAAAGTCCGGGTACCGGTGATTTCTTTATGGAAATTTTGTAGAATAATGTCGTTCTTCATTATCATGAGAGGGCGGTTAGCTCAGCTGGGAGAGCGCCACGTTCGCAACGTGGAAGTCGGGGGTTCGAATCCCCTACCGTCCACTTTCTCTTCACCGGATTGATGATAAGGGTCAAGTGCCCAGTGTGCGGACAGGACTCCTATTACCGGTCCACTTCCTTTGACGTTATAAGACTCATTGGGGGCGAGGTCGCGGTGATTCAGTGCGGGCACGAGGTAAGGGCACTGGGAAAGCCTTCGCAGCCCGAAGACCCGGACGCGCCGTTTGTCAAACTCGAGGTCTTCGCAGTCGGAAGTGAAGAGGAATAGGGGTATTATGCTATAATAGCGTAAAAAAGCGAAGGTACTATAGCACATGACTATCACTGAGAAAATACTCGCCGCTCATTCGGGAAGATCGGAAGTATCTCCCGGTGAGCTTGTAAACGCGAAGGTAGACCTTATCCTTGCCAATGACATCACGGCACCGATCGCTATCCAGGAGTTCAGGAAGACTGGTGCAAAGGATGTCTTTGATAGGGAGCGCATCGCTTTTATCCCCGACCATTTCGCTCCCCAGAAGGACATAAAGGCTGCAGAACAGTGCAGGCTTCTAAAGGAGTTTTCACGCGAATATCGCCTCGGTCTCTATTTCGAAGTGGGGAGAATGGGGATCGAGCATGCACTTTTGCCCGAACAGGGCCTGGCGGTCCCGGGCGATCTGATTATCGGCGCCGACAGCCATACCTGTACGTACGGCGCCCTGGGCGCCTTTGCAACGGGGGTTGGTTCCACTGATGTTGCGGCTGCCATGGCGACAGGGGAATGCTGGTTCAAGATACCGGAGTCGATGAAGTTCATTTATTACGGAAAGCTCAATAAGTGGGTGGGGGGCAAGGACCTCATCCTTCATACTATAGGGGACATCGGTGTGGACGGTGCTCTTTACAGGGCCATGGAGTTTGAAGGAGAGGCGATACGGAATCTCCCCATGCACGGCAGGCTCACCATGTGCAACATGGCGATAGAGGCTGGAGGCAAGAACGGTATCGTTGTACCCGACGCAGCCACTGAGGAATATGTAAAAGGGAGAGCGAAAAGACCTTATACCTTTTACAGCTCAGACGGAAACGCTGGATATGTGGAGATCAGGGAATACGACTGCTCGAAGATTCCGTTGACTGTGTCATGCCCGCACCTCCCGTCCAATACGAGGCCTGCTGCCGAGCTTTCAGACATCACCATCGATCAGGTCGTAATCGGATCGTGCACGAACGGAAGGCTCGAGGACCTGAGGGAAGCCGCCGTGGTTATCAGGGGCAGGAAGGTGAATTCTAATGTCAGGATGATCGTCATCCCTGCAACGCAGCGGATCTATAAGGAGGCGATGAGGGAAGGACTTCTTGAAATATTCATAGACGCGGAGGCAGTAGTCTCCACACCCACATGCGGCCCTTGCCTTGGAGGTCATATGGGCATCCTCGCAAAGGGGGAGAGGGCTTTGGCCACCACGAACAGGAATTTTGTCGGGAGGATGGGCCATCCGGAGAGCGAGGTCTATCTCTCAAATCCTGCGGTGGCGGCAGCGACTGCAGTGCTGGGCAGGATCGGGGTTCCCCAGGAGGTCTGCGGAGAATGAACAGTAAGAAGCCCGTCCTGAAGCTCGGACTTCCGAAAGGGAGCCTCCAGGAATCGACACTGAGGCTATTTAAGAAGGCCGGATATCACATAAGCGTTTCAATGCGCTCCTATTATCCGGTGTTCGACGATCCTGAAATAGAATCGATGCTCATCAGGGCACAGGAAATGGCGCGGTATGTGGAAGACGGTGTCCTTGACTGCGGCCTGACCGGCCGCGACTGGGTGCTTGAGCAGAATGCCGATGTGGTGGAGGTTGCGGAGCTGAGATATGCAAAGGAGGGGTTCAGGCCCGTAAAATGGGTTGTCGCGGTGCCGGCTGATTCAAAGATAAAGAGCATCAAGGACCTTAACGGAAAACGGGTTGCTACGGAGCTTGTGGGGTTTACAAAGAGATATTTCAGATCAAAGGGGGTGAAGGCCGAAGTGGACTTCTCATGGGGCGCGACAGAGGTCAAGCCGCCTTACCTTGCCGATGCCATTGTCGAGATTACGGAGACGGGCACGTCGCTGAGGGCGAACAATCTCAGGATTGTAGAGACGATCATTGAGTCGACGACCCGTTTTATTGCAAACAAAAAGGCGTGGCATGACAAAGAGAAGAGGCAGAAGATGGAGAATATCGCACTCCTTCTCAGGGGAGCACTTGCGGCAGAGGAAAAGGTGGGCCTGAAGATGAACGTGCCCGAGAAGTCCTTCAAGAGGGTGCTGAGCCTCCTCTCTGCCATGCATTCTCCAACTGTCTCCACACTCTCCGATCCGGGCTGGTATGCCATTGACGTGGTCATCGATGAGAAGACGGTGAGGGACATCATCCCCAAGCTCAAGAGCGCCGGTGCGTCCGGCATTGTGGAATATACGCTGAATAAGGTGATTCCATAACCGTCCTTCAAAAGAACGCATGCGTCTTTAAATACTCGTTGGACGGCGACTGGAAAGCAATCGAACCAGGAATGGAGAGGTGGTGCGTATGATCTCGTCAAGGAATACCATCCTGTTCTTTTCACTCTGCACGATCGCACTCTTGGGATGTGAGACCCTGAAATCCTCAAAGCCGGTCATACCTGTTAAGGAATACGAGAGGATGATAGTGGGGAGGCTGGACGCCCAGTATGTCGGAACGCAAAATTGCCTCTCCGCCTGCCACTTTCATGATAGGATAAGACGCGACTTTGATGCAAGCACCATGGGGGTCCAGCTTTCGCGTAAATCGGGCATGCCCGTTGTGGATTGCGAGTCCTGCCACGGGCCGGGAAGCCTCGCTATAGAGGGTATAACACCTGAGAAGGTTGAGACTGACGCAAAGGAGGGGAAACAGACGGCCTGTAATTTCAAGACCCTGATAGATTACAGGAATCTTCCCGCCCCTGCACAGTCCCTAATCTGCCTTAAGTGCCACACTGCCAATGCCACATTCAACCTCCATAACTGGAACGCTGGTACCCATGCGGCCGGCGATGTCTCATGCTTTGACTGCCACAAGGTACACGTGGGTCCGGACCTGAAGGTAAAGCCCTATGAGACAGCGGAGATGTGCTATCGATGCCATCAGGAGATCAGGGCGGAGTTTTCCCTTCCGAGTCACCACCCGGTACCTGAAAAGAGAGTCTTCTGTATCGATTGTCACGATTCCCATGGGACGACAAATGACAAATCACTGAAAAAGTCGACTGTGAAGGAGTCGTGCACCCAGTGCCACGCGGAGAAGGAAGGCCCTTTCATATTCGAGCACGCTGACGTCACGGAAGACTGTAGGAACTGCCATAACCATCACGGTTCTGTGAACAACAATCTGCTGGCCCTGCGGGAACCATTTCTGTGTCTTCAGTGCCATTCAGGGCATGCCACGTCGAGAAACTTCCCCGGGGAGTTTAAAGGCGCATTCTTTACGCGATGCACCGGTTGCCATTCCCAGATCCACGGCACCGACCTTCCTTCTGCCGGAGGGAAGGGCAGGTTTATCCACTGAATGGGAGGGACGGGATGAAGATCAAATTGGGTTTCCACATGTTCCTTCTTCTGGTTGTTTTTTGTGGCAGTATTTCTGCGCAGGACTTTGATGTGGAAGAGGCTGCTCCGGAGGAAGTATATTCATTTCCCGCCATTGCCCCCGAGCTTTTATTGAGCGGGGGATATCGATGGACTGATGTCAAAGGGTCAAGAAGGGTCGAGGAGTTCGAATTTCTTCATGATTCAGTTGCGCTGGGGGGAGAGTTGAGGGTTTTTTCGTTCCCCCATAGGCTGCATCTCGATCTCGATTTCAAGAACAGAAAGGACTATTTCGGGGATGTGAGCTATGCTTATAAGGACATCGTCCTTTTCAGAGGAATAAACAGAACCCTGTTCCATAATCTCGACAATGTCGCGCTAATAGACCTTGATCCCGCCACAGCCTCGCCGGGTATCGCTGTGAAGGACGGGGATGAGAAATACGGTGTCAGAGTCGGTATGAACATCGTTTTCCTGCGCCTTAAGACCCCGGATTTTCCGTTCCACGTTTACCTTGACGGTACCCTTCTGGATAAGGATGGTACCCAGCAGCAGGGAAACATGCTGGGGTCAGGTTTTTTTAACGATATCGTGAGAGCGTCTCAGAAGAGGGAGATCGACTGGCGGACCAGAACCCTTGTAGTTGGAGCGAATACCCATCTTGGGCCGATAGAGGTGGATGTTTCCCACGGTGAGAAGAGATTCGATGTTTATGGAGACAAGGTTATGTATGATATATATGGGCCTGCGGGTTTTCCACCTGGTTCAATAAGGCCCGGTGGAATATTTCCCCATAACCTCATTCCCGAACTAAAAGGCTCATCAAATACCCTTAAGATCCATACATCCTACACAGGCGCTCTTGTTGCCTCTGCAACCTTCTCAAGAATCGACCGTGAGAACGAAGTGAGCGGGGCAAAGGCGGATTATTTCATAGGTGCAGGGGAGGTCACGTGGATGCCTATGCCGAAGCTGACATTCTTTCTCAGGTACCGGCATAAGGAGGCCGATATCGATAATCCCGGTGCCGTCACTATAACAGACATATCCAATCCCGCAAATACGCTCACCTACGTGGTGAGACCTTCTCTATCATTCGTTACTGATGCTTTTTCTGGGACGGTTAGATACAGGCCCGTCACGGGACTGACGCTCAGGGCGGAGTATTCCTATGAGAACATCAGGAGGGAGAATGCGGACGAGTGGAAGATCCCCGGGTCGACGCAGAGAAATATCGCTTCCCTCTCTGCGGATCTCAGAATTCTCAAAGGTCTCAATTTCAAGGCACGGTATACCCGTAGAGAGATAAGCGACCCTGCGTACAATACCGAGCCGGACCGATCTGATGAGGGGAGGATGTCGATCTCATGGATACCAGTGCCAGGGATAAACACCACTGTGAGTTACAGCATCGCGAGGGAAAAGAGGGACGCCCTTCATTTTATCGATTTCAACGGCAATCCCATAGAGGGACCCAGGAACAGGGATGTGAAAAGGGACAGGCTTTTGGGAAGTATCACCTGTCTCGTCTTGAAAGACCTTTCTCTTACCACAAGCTATTCCTATATCCGCACCAAGGTAGCGCAGGATATATCTTTCCTTTCGGAGACGTTCACTTCGTACCCGACGGATCCGTCTGTTCCTTATAGGGACACCGCGCATAATTATGCGGTCGATTTAAATTATCTTCCAAGGAATCATGTGACGCTCTCCGCCGGCGTGAATCACACCATAAGCAGGGGGACATTTTCCCCGGCCCATCAGGATCTTCGCGAACCGGTGTCCATAGACGCATTTTCCGATCTTAAGATACGGGAGACCGTTTACGCCGCCTCCGGGGAATACCGTTTCAAGAGCGGATTTGCGCTTGGGCTTAGGTACAGGTATAGCAATCTCAAGGACGTCCTGGGGAACCCCCATAATGATGTGAATGACGGGACAGCACATATCGTCCTTCTCACCGTCTCGAAGAGGTGGAAGTGAGAGGCCGTTTCTCCCTCGCCCTGCTGCTGTGCTGCGCGTTCATGCTGTCGCTTTGCCTTCCCGCTTCCGCTGCAGAGAAAACGATCGGAATAATAATTCCGGATATCCCCTATTACCGTGAGCTTCACAGTGCATTTATGGCAAGACTGAGCAAGGGGAAAATCGGTTCCGACCTGGAAATCATCGTACAAAAGCCTTACCCTGACCCGATCTCCCTGAGTAACGCGGCACGGAAGCTGATTGCCCTGGATGTTGATGTTATCGTCACCTACGGAACTCCGGCAACCCTTGCTGCCGTGAGGGAAAAAACAAAGATCCCCATCGTCTACTCAGGGGTGTATGATCCCTTCGTTGCGAAGCTCAAGGCGAAGAATATCACAGGCGTCAGTTCGAAGGTTTCGGTCTCAAGCCTTCTCCGCTATCTCAGGGGGTTCGCGTCCATTTCGGACATTGGAGTCATATACAACTCGAACGAAGAAGACTCTTTCTACCAGTTAAAGGAGATACAGAGCATAGCGAATCAATACGGATTCAAGATCGAAGAACTGAACCTGAAGAGACCTGCCGACACAAGGGCCGTGCTTTCAGGCAAGAAAGTGGATGCGCTCTTCATTACGGGCAGCTCCGTGGCAAATGTGGCTGCCCCTTCAATCATGGAATTCTCGCGTGAGCATCGTATCCCCACCGCGTCTGTTGTTTCGGACAGGAACTCCCATGCCACGGTTACCCTTTGTGCGAATCTGAAGGAGCAGGGCGAGTTGGCTGCCGAGATGGTGGCAAAGATCCTCGAAGGCGTTCCTCCAGAGAGGATCAAGGCGGATTCCGGCAAGAATATCGAGCTGGTCTTTAACCTTAAGGAGGCGAAGGCTATGGGTTTCAGGATACCCATGGACCTTATAACCGAATCTACGAGGCTGATTCAGTGATTATGCATGGAGCGGCTTTTGCAAAAGTATAAATCACAGATGCCGCAGAGAAAAAGATGAGAAACACAGAGGGAAAAATATTTTTTAGAGTCGATAGGTTGCTCTGCGCTCTCATTCCTCTTAGACTCAGTGTTCCCCGTGGCTTAAGGAGTTTTACAAATCCCTCTGTAGTATTAACATTCACAGTTACCTGTTTGTTGCTGCTCGGCCCGCCGAGCGGCTATGCCCAGAATGAGATCCTCATCGGGCTCGTCCCCGAGGAGAATATCTTCAGGCAGATGGACAGGCACCGGCCTCTTGCCGCCTATCTGTCTGAAAGACTGGGGACCAAGGTGAAACTCACCATCCTGAGTAAATACGGGGATATCATCGATCATTTTGTTTCGAGAAAGATGGACGGTGCCTTTTTCGGCGACTTCACTGCCGTTCTTGCGATGGAAAAGCTCTCCGTGGAACCAGTGGCGAGGGCAGTGGGTCCCGACGGGACCTCGACTGTTCAGAGTTTTATCTTTGTGAGAAGCGACAGCGGCATCAAGAACGTCTCTGATATGAAGGGAAAAAGGATGGTCTTTGTTGACAGGGCTACGATGTCAGGCTACCTCTTTGCGGTGTCATTCCTTAGGGAGAAAGGGGTCAGTGATTTGGACAGGTTCTTCAAGGAATATTATTTTACAGGAAGCCATGATTCCGCGGTCTTTTCAGTCCTTGATAACCGGGCTGACGTCGGCACGGCTGAGAGCAAGGTCTATTACAGGATGGCGGAGAAGGATCCTGCGGTCAAGAATGAGCTTAGGATCATCGCGAAATCCCCTGCCTTTCCAGGCACTATTCTCTGCCTGAGGAAGGATATGCCCGGGGAAGTGAAATCAAGGATTAGAGAGATACTCTTTGCCATGGAAAACGATCCCCGGGGCATGGAGGTCCTTAAGAAGTTCGGTGCGCTGCGGTTCATTCCTGCGGGAAAGGATGATTTCATGCCAATCTTCGAGATTGCAAAGAAGGCGGGAATCGATATACAGACGTACAGGTATAGATGAGGAAAAGGCTGATATATTCTCTTGCCGTCCTGTTTCTGCTATTCTCAGTGGGAGCAGGGCTTACGATGGTCTATATTTACAGAGTGACCACCGATCTCCAGTCGGTCATTGACCTCCACAGGGTGGAGATAATCCGTCAGAATCTCGTGATCAACGCGCAGACAGTCCAGTCAAATCTCTACACTACCGGAACCGTCTTCGGCAAGGAGCTGGATGTGATCGTCGAGAACGTTACCGCCCTGGACGAATCCGCGCGCGGTTGCATGGGCTGTCACCACAGCGCGGAGATGACGGCGCGGCTTAGGGAGGTCGAAAGCCTGGTGGAGCAGTACAAGGAGGCGATAAGTTACCTGATCACGACCACCGCGAATCCTGAAAGGGTCGAGCGGCTCAAGATGGTTGCTGTCGGATTCGGGGACATGCTTCTCACGAAGACCCAGGAGATGGCATTTATCGCGGACAAGAGCCTCACAGCAAAGACAGTCAATGCCCTTGCTCAAATCAACAACTCAAAGATTATCCTCATTGCTACGCTGACGCTCTCCTTCTTTTTCGCGCTCGTCACCGCTTTTCTGCTCACAAAACGGATTACAGAGCCCGTGTTCGAGCTGGTAAAAGCAGCGAGGATGATCGGGTCAGGTCATCTGGGATATAAGACATCCTATAGCGACAGGACCGAATTCGGAGAACTTGCGAACAGTTTTAATGCCATGAGCACCGCCCTTAAGGGCGAGCGGGAAAAGATCGAGCGGTATATTGAACAGCTATCGGGTCTCTATAATATAACCCTTTCTTTCTACAAGATCACTGAGATGGAGGACGTTTATAAGGAGATTTGCAGGCATGTCGCTGATCTCCTCAAAGTGCGACAGTGCATACTCATCCTTTACGATGAGGCGAAGGAGATGTTCGTGCCCCACACCTCGGCCAGCGGCATGAACGAGCAGGATATGAGGGTACTGAGTTTCTCCGGGCAGAAGATGGAGGAGCTCTTTAAGTTCTCCAACGGCCTGCCTGTTATTTTTAATGAAAATGCGGAGAGGGGCAGTTTCGAACCAATGGGTTCCGATGCCCTAAATGAGAAGACCCTTCTGGTGGCGTGGCTGCACAGGAAGGGAAAAGTGCTTGGTGCGATAAGGGTTTCGGACAAGGAAGGGAGCTTTACCGACGATGACGCCAAACTCCTCACAATCCTTGCTAACCATATGGCTGTGGCCATGGAGAATGCCCAGCTTTACAAGAGTCTCCAGGATCAGATGTCTGAACTGAAGGAGACGCAGGGGCAGCTCATTCAGTCCGCAAAGCTTGCCGCCATCGGAGAGCTTGCATCCAATGTGGCCCATGAGATCAATAATCCCCTCACGAGCATCATCGGGTTCACCGAACTCCTGAAGGATGAAAGAGATGTGGGTGCCATAAGGAGCCGCCTTGAGATCATCGAGAAGGAATCAATGAGGGCGCGTGAAATTGTGCGCGAGCTGCTGCATTTTGCAAGGAAGAGGCCCCTCCAGCTCACAGCCCTTGATGTCAACCAGACGCTCAAGGATGTAATCCCGCTCATAGAGTCACAGGCGAAGATGAGCCGGGTGGAGCTGCAGGAGGAATATGCCGAGTTGCCGCAGACGATGGGAGATACCAATCAGTTAAAACAGGTATTTATCAACATCATCAATAACGCCATTTCGGCGATGCCGGAGGGTGGAAGACTCAAAATGAGCACCTCAAGGCAGGGAGAATTCATATTGGCCAGGTTCAGCGACACCGGGCACGGCATTCCGGAAGAGATACGCCAGAGGATATTTGAACCGTTCTATACGACGAAGAAGGATAAGGGGACAGGTCTTGGCCTGTCCATAAGTTACCGCATTATTCAGCAGCACGGCGGCAGGATAGACGTCGAGAGCATGGAGGGAAACGGCTCCACCTTCACCGTGAGGCTCCCCATAAAATCCCCTGCATAGAACTTGCCCGATGGATCCGCTCTCCAACCCGTCATCTTCCTCACTTTCCCGGGAGGCTTGATGAAGGCCGTTGCATTTAGGCATGCCTTATTGTTATAAATGAAGTCGGGACTGCATACATGGGGCTGCAGCTCTGCATTTCTTGTATCCTGGTTTTCCTATGCCCCTTGATATGGCATGATCAGGTGAAAGGGGGATTATATGGTTAAGGCAGCGGTTCTTGTAGCTCTCGCAATAGTTCTCCTGTTGTCCGGTGTGTCGGAGGGTGCCGAGTTGACAATAGGACTCATTCCCGAGCAGAATGTATTCAAGCAGATGGCGCGGTATCAGCCCCTTGGGGACTATATCGGAAAGAAGGCAGGGATAAAGGTGAGGTTCACCATCCTGTCGCGATATGGAAACATCATCGACAGGTTTAAGGCTGAGAAGCTCGACGGCGCCTTTTTCGGAAGTTTCACTGGCGCACTGGCAATCCAGAAGCTGGGTATCGAGTTCCTTGCCAGACCTGTGAACCTCGACGGCTCTTCCACCTACTGGGGCTATATCTTCGTGAGAAAAGACAGCGGGATTAAGGGCGTTCCCGATATGAAGGGCAAGAGGTTCGTCTTCGTGGACAAGGCTACGACTGCGGGGTATGTGTTCCCCGTGGCCTTTCTTAAGGAGCATGGCGTCAACAACGTGAATACCTTTTTCAGGGAAACCTATTTTGCCGGCAGCCATGATGCCGCAATCTACGCTGTTATCGACAAGAAGGCCGATGTCGGTTGCGCAAAGCATTCCATGTTTGACAGGGTGGCCCGTACGGATCCGAGAGTGAAGAATGACCTCATCATCCTTGCGGAATCTCCTAAGGTACCTTCCAACGGCCTCGGGGTGAGAAAAGACCTGGGACCCGAAGTTAAGAAGAAGCTGAGGGAAGTTCTCATCGGCATGGACAAGAACGACGAAGGAAAGGAAATCCTGAAGAAATTCGAGGCTATTCAGTTCATTCCGACTACAAGGGAGGATTACGGTACTGTTTTTGAGTTTGCGAAAAAGGCGGGCATAGACCTAAAGACTTACGATTATGTCAATAAGTAGAGAATGAGAAGGAAGATTATCCTATCCCTGTTCGTCCTGTTTCTTTTCTTTACTGTGGGTATTGTCTTTACGACCCTGTATATCACGAACACGACTGAAACGCTGAGCCGGCTCATCTCCCTGCACCAGATAGAGCTGCTCAGGGAGGGGCTGGTGATCAACATCCAGACCGTACAGTCCGATCTCTATACCGTTCACACTCCCCTCGGAAGGCACCTCGATTCCATAGTGAAACACGTGGAGAAGCTGGATGCTGCAGCGGCAGGATGCAGCGGCTGCCACCATAAACCGGAGCTGAAAAGGCGCATAGAGGAGGTACAGGGTCTGATCAAAGACTATAAGGACGCCCTGAGCTATTATATTACTGCGTCTGCCAATGCCGAGATGGTGGAGAAGCTCAAGATGGACGCGGCGCATATAGGAAATACGCTCCTCGGTCTTACCCAGGAAATGACCTTTACTGCGAGCAAGAAGCTTCAGGAGATGACGGCCGGTGCGCTTATAAAGATAAAGAATGCTCAAGGCATCCTCTTTGGAACCCTCATCCTCGCCTTTTTCCTTGCATTGTGGGTCTCTGTCCGTCTCACCAAGGCGGTCACAAAGCCGATCGGTGAACTGGTGAACTCGGCAAGGATGATCGCGTCCGGACATCTCGGATACAAAATGTTGTATGAGGACAAAACAGAATTCGGGGAACTGGCGAGGAACTTCAATTCGATGAGCGAGAGGCTGAAGGAGGAACAGGAGCAGCTCATTCAGTCGGCAAAGCTTGCCGCCATCGGGGAGCTTGCATCCAATGTGGCCCATGAAATCAACAACCCCCTCACGAGCATCATCGGGTTCACCGAACTCCTGAAGGATGAAAGAGATGTGGGTGCCATAAGGAGCCGCCTTGAGATCATCGAGAAGGAATCAATGAGGGCGCGTGAAATTGTGCGCGAGCTGCTGCATTTTGCAAGGAAGAGGCCCCTCCAGCTCACAGCCCTTGATGTCAACCAGACGCTCAAGGATGTAATCCCGCTCATAGAGTCACAGGCGAAGATGAGCCGGGTGGAGCTGCAGGAGGAATATGCCGAGTTGCCGCAGACGATGGGAGATACCAATCAGTTAAAACAGGTATTTATCAACATCATCAATAACGCCATTTCGGCGATGCCGGAGGGTGGAAGACTCAAAATGAGCACCTCAAGGCAGGGAGAATTCATATTGGCCAGGTTCAGCGACACCGGGCACGGCATTCCGGAAGAGATACGCCAGAGGATATTTGAACCGTTCTATACGACGAAGAAGGATAAGGGGACAGGTCTTGGCCTGTCCATAAGTTACCGCATTATTCAGCAGCACGGCGGCAGGATAGACGTCGAGAGCATGGAGGGAAACGGCTCCACCTTCACCGTGAGGCTCCCCATAAAATCCCCTGCGTAAGAAATCTCGGTGTTTATCTCTCATCCGGCCTTGTGATGTCGGTGCCCCCCCTGAGGCTGTTGTCGGTCTTTGATCTCTTATTATCCGGGGATTCGATAACAGGCTTTTTCCTCATTGCGATCTCCCTCCTATCACTTGCGGTGCCGGTTGCGGGGGATCCTCCCTTCTCTTGATGACTTTTGCAGACGCCATGGTTTAATATAACAAATATCTCCATGGAAGAAGCTTACAGAATAAAGACCCCCGTCTTCGAAGGGCCCCTTGACCTCCTTCTGCATCTCATCAAGGAGAACAAGATCGATATCTACGACATACCGATAGCCCTCATTACACGTCAGTACCTTGAGTATATAGAGATGATGAAGGAGCTCAACCTCGACATCGCGGGGGAGTTCCTCCTTATGGCAGCAACGCTCATCCATATAAAGTCCAGGATGCTCCTCCCTGTGGAGGAAGTAACAGGCGAGGAGCCGGAAGACCCGAGATTCGAGCTGGTGCAGCGGCTCATCGAATATCAGGCGTTCAAGGACGCATCCCTCGCCCTCAGGGAAAGGGAGGAGGAATGGAGCAATATCTTCCGCAGGGCACCTTCTGCCGAGACTATGGATGGTGAGGAGTCCGGGGAACCGGTCCTCTTCGACCTGAGTCTGTTCGACCTCCTGGGGGCATTCAGGAAGCTCCTTGAAAAGGCGCCTCCCGAAGTTGTGAGCATCACGAGAGAGACATTGACGGTAAAGGACCGTATCAGCGCCATTGTCGAAAGGCTTGAAAACCACGATGCGTTGAGGTTCGAAGACCTTTTTGATGACAGGACGACAAGGGCATACCTTGTCGTCACCTTTATCGCCCTTCTTGAGGTGTTGCGGCTCGGTCTTGCAAGGGCATATCAGGAGAGAGACTTCGGAACGATATGGATCATCAATCCGAGGAGACAGGCTTCCGTTAACGGGCAGACAGCGTCTCTGCAGGGTGCGGGACAGTAGAATTGTGCTATACTATGGCATCTTCCGCGTTTCAGGTTCAGCGTTGTTTGAGGCATTGAATTCCGGAATCTTCAGGGCGAACCCCTGAGCACTTTTTGAGATAGATAAGGAGGTTGGTGGATGAAGGTTATTCTTCAGGAAGAGGTGAAGGGTCTCGGGAAGATGGGCGATGTGGTGAACGTTGCCGAGGGATTCGCAAGGAACTACCTGATCCCCAGGAAACTCGCCGTGGAGGCGAATGTGAAGAACGTCAAGGCCATGGAGCACGAGAAGAGGAAGGTAGAGGAGAAGGCAAAGAAAATGAGGAGCGAGGCCGAAAGGCTTTCCGAAAAACTTGCGGCCATGACTCTCACCCTCAGTGCGAAGGCGGGGGAGGAGGAGAGGCTCTTCGGTTCCGTCACGACTATGGATATTGCAGAAGCGTTGAAGAGGGAGGGTATTGAAATCGACAGGAAGAAGATCCTTCTGGAAGAACCCATTAAGAGACTCGGGACGCACTCTGTTGGAATAAGGATTCACTCCGATGTCACGGCCCGGGTGAGTGTCAGGGTAGTTGCAGAGGAGGTTGCAAAGGAAACATAGTTCCTTTGCAGGGACAATGAAGGATATCGGTCTCGCCCTTGATAGACTTCCCCCGCAGAATATAGAGGCCGAGCAGTCGGTTCTCGGCGCGGTCCTCCTTGAAAACGACGCCCTCCTCAAGGCCCTGGAGGTGCTCAAGCCCGAGGACTTTTACAGGGAGTCCCACAGGAAGCTATTCAATGTAATGACCGAGCTCTTTGAGAAGGGCGAAGTTATCGACCTCATCACCGTCACCGATGCGCTCAAGAGAAAGAACGAGCTGGATGATGTGGGGGGTGTCAGCTATCTTTCGAGCCTTGTAAACCAGATCCCGACCGCTGCAAACATCCGTTATCACGCAAAGATCGTCAAGGAAAAGGCGCTTCTGAGGGGTCTCCTCAGAAGCGCAACCGAGATTGCGGCAAAGGTGTATGAATCCACTATGGAAGCGGACGAAATGGTCGATTATGCGGAAAGGTCCATTTTCGATATCTCAGACAGGAGGACCAAGACCTCCTTCTTTACCCTGAAGGAAGTGATAAAGAGCAGCTTCGAGATGATCGAGCACCTTTATGACAAGAAAGAGGCTATCACAGGGGTACCGTCGGGGTTTGCTGACCTGGACGAACTCACTACGGGGTTTCAGCCCGGCGATCTCATTATCATAGGGGGAAGGCCGTCTATGGGAAAGACGGCATTAGGTCTGAACATCGCACAGCATGTGGCCCTTGAGATGAGGGAGCCGGTGGCCATATTCAGCCTTGAGATGTCAAAGGAGCAGCTTGCCATGAGGATGCTTTGCGCTGAGGCCTTGGTGGATTCCAACAGCGTCCGGAAGGGTTTCATCAGGAAAGAGGACTGGCACAAACTTACAAGCGCAGCGGGAAGGCTCGCTGAGGCCCCTATCTTCATAGACGACTCATCGGGCACCTCGGTGCTTGAGATGAGGGCGAAGGCAAGGAGGCTGAAGATGGAACATCACGGCGGCCTTGGCCTTGTGGTTGTGGACTATCTCCAGCTGATGAGGGGCAGGGGCAGCTTCGAGAGGAGGGAGCAGGAGATATCCGAGATATCCCGTTCACTGAAGGGACTGGCAAAGGAACTGAGGGTGCCGGTCATCGCCCTGAGTCAGCTGAACAGGGGAGTCGAACAGAGACACGACAAGAGACCGAGCCTTGCAGACCTCCGGGAGTCAGGCGCAATAGAGCAGGATGCGGATGTGATCATTTTCCTTTACAGGGATGAAGTCTACAACAAGGAAAACCCTTCGAACAGGGGAAAGGCTGAGGTCATTATCGCGAAGCAGCGCAACGGCCCTACGAACACAGTGGAACTCACATTCCTTTCGAACTGCACAAGGTTCGTCCCCTTAACGAAGATGGAATATCGGGAAGAGTCGGAGGAGGTCTTTTGACAGGGGCGGTACTTGCAGGCGGTGAAAACAGGAGAATTCCTGTTCTTAAAAGTTTTCTGACGGTCGGGGGAAAACCGATCATCGAAAGGAGCATCGAGGTTCTCAAAAGGGTCTTTCAAAGGATTGTGATAAACACAAACCTGCCGGAGCGGTACTTTTCCCTCGGGCTTCCGATGATAGCGGATATAAGACGGGAAAAGGGACCTATGACCGGGATACTGTCGGTTCTGACCTCAACGGAAGATGACGCGGTATTTGTGGTCGCCTGCGATATGCCCTTCATCAACGAGAACCTCATCCGCTATATGGCCGAAAGGTACGGGGAGCATGGTTCAAGGAATTATGACGCCGTGGTCCCGGTTTTCAAAGGAAGAAAGGAACCCCTCTTCGGAATCTACACAAAAGGTGCTGCAAAGGCAATGGACGTTATGATCCAGAGCGGAAAGAGGAGTCTAACGGGGATGCTGGAGAGCCTGATCGTGATGTATATTTCAGAGGAAGATGTTAGGTCGGTCGACTCTGGAGGCGAGTCCTTCGTAAATATAAACACAATGGAAGACTATGAAAGGATTGGAGGAAAAGAATGTTTGGCTTAGGGATCCAGGAGCTTGTCATCATACTCGTCATAGTGCTCGTGCTCTTCGGCGCCACGCGTTTGCCGGAGATAGGTAAGGGCATCGGTCAGGCGATAAGGAATTTCAAGAAGGCGACATCGGAACCGGATGAGATCGATATCACTCCCAAGAAACCCGTGGAAGAAAAGAAGGAAGAGAAGAAAGAGGAGCAGAAGCAGTGAGAGCAGGACCGCGGGCGGCCAAGCCATTCTTCTTCCCCTTGTCTGGAAGTGCTTAGAGGGGCTGTTGCAGAGATCGATCTGGGTGCGATATCCCATAACCTGGGCGTGGTCAGGAAGGCTACGGGGAACCTTCCAGTTATCGCGGTGGTGAAGGCTGACGCTTACGGCCATGGAGCGGTTGAGGTCTCGAAACGGCTGGTGGATGAAGGGGTTCGCTGCCTTGCCGTAGCCTTCACCGGAGAGGCTGTGAAGCTCAGGGAGGGTGGTATCGGTTCCCAGATACTCGTTCTCTTTGATAAATGCGAAGTTGGCGACTTCTTTGAGTACAACCTCATTCCCGTGATACATGACCTTTCCTCTGCCAGGAGGTTCTCTGAAGAGGCGAAAAAAAGAAACCACCGTCTGGATGTCCATATAAAGATCGATACCGGTATGGGAAGGGTCGGCCTTAACGGTTGCGAAGCACTGAAGGAGATAACGGCCATAACGAGAATGGAGTTTCTCCGGGTCAGGGGGCTCATGAGCCATTTCTCCGACTCCGACGTCGCCGACAAGTCATTTGCCAGGGCTCAGCTCAAGGCCTTTCTTGACATACGCGATGCTTTGACCAGGCATTCTTACGGGCCGTTCCTTTGTCATATGGCAAACAGCGCAGCCGTCCTCTCACTCAAGGATGCCCACCTTGATGCGGTGCGTCCTGGCCTCATGCTCTACGGCCAATCGCCCTTCCAGGGGTCGGAAACTGGCCGGGATTCTGAACTCATTCCCGCAATGAAGGTGAAGACAAAGATTCTCTCTTTGAGGAAGGTGGGGAGTGGGGTCCCTATCAGCTACGGAAGGACATTTATCACCAGAAGGCAGAGTCTTGTAGCGGTCCTGCCCGCAGGATATGCCGACGGATACAGCAGGCTTTTTTCGAATACCGCAGATGTTCTTGTAAGGGGAAAGAGGGCTCCTGTTATCGGGAGGGTCTGCATGGATTTGACCATGGTTGATGTGACTGGGATCGATGGTGTGAAGGAAAACGATGAGGTAGTAATTCTGGGCAGGCAGGGCGAAGAGGAGATAGGAGCCGATGAGCTGGCTTCATGGGCAGGCACCATCTCCTATGAGGTCCTGATCGCAACGGGCGGCAGGTCGAGAAGAATTCATGTATAATGAAAATAGGACGACGGCAATTACCCGACGGGAGAAAGGAGGTGATGAGGATGAAGGTGCCTTTAATGAAACACATTTCCTGGTATCTGGTTGTCGCCATGTTTGTCATCGGCATCGTCCCGAGGCTTGATGCTGCCATCGCACCGTCAGAGATCATCGCTGCTTCCCAGTTCGACAGGGCCGCCGACGTTGACAAGATACAGCGTGTGCTTGAGATGAAGGTGGTTAGAGAGAGGCTGGAGAAGCTGGGTTTCACAGGCGAAGAGATCAAGGCGAGGTTCGACAGGCTCAGTGATCATCAGATACACCGGCTTGCACAACAGATCGACGACCTGAGAGTCGGTAAGGATGAAGCCCTTGGCGTGATAATCGCACTCCTTGTTATTGCCATCCTGGTGATCATAATCCTCCAGCTCACAGGTCGCAAGGTTATTGTGACTAAGTGACGGGGCATCACAGGTAATGCGTGACGGGCCCCTTGCACCCATTTACGCATTAGAGATCTATTCCAAGGAATTCCCCTTAGTCCCCCGGCAAGGAGGGACTAAGGGGAATTCCTTCTTAGGGTATCAATAAATTTATCGCACACCCAAGAGGAAAGCGGGGGTTGCCTAAAGCCAGGCTGTGTCTGTATCATAGAAAATCCAATGAGAAGATCGGCCGGCATTATATGTATCATGACCATATTGCTGACCGGTTGCGCCTCAGTGGCCGGTTTCCGCGAGGCGCAAACAGCCGGTGACTTTCATATTATCAGGGACGTCCCCTTCTTTCCCCAGGAGGATTACCAATGCGGTCCGGCGTCTCTTGCATCCGTGCTGAATTACTGGGGTGTCCCAGCAACTCCCGAGGAGATCGCAAATGCCATTTACAGCGAGTCCGCAAAAGGCACCCTGAATATAGACATGGTTATCTATGCCGAGGGGAGAGGACTTACGGTATCCCAGTACTCGGGCGGACTGAAGGACCTTAAAGAGAAGATAGACGCGGGCCATCCTCTCGTAGTCCTCGTTGATTACGGATTTTCGATTCTCAGAGCCGATCACTTCATGGTCGTCACCGGATACAGCGAAACCGGTGTTGTGACAAATTCGGGTAGGAATGAAAAGAGATTCATCCCCCTTAAGGACTTCATGAAGTCGTGGGAAAGGACAAAGTACTGGACGCTCCATATAAGGAAGTGACGATAAATACGTGACAGGTGACAGGTTAAAGACAAAAGCCGTTAAACTTTTGAACTTCTCGTTACGCGTTACACGTTACGCGTTACTGCTTAGCTTCCCACTGCTTTGCTCTTCGTTCCTTGTTGGGTGCTCTCTTCCGAGGATTGTCGTTCTCGAGGACCCTCTTAGCCCTGAAGAGCATGTGAACCTCGGCGTGGCATACGAGAGGAAGGGCGAGTTAGACAGCGCCATCAGGGAATACGAGGCTGCATCCGGAGAGCTTCCGGTTGCGTATCTCTATCTCGGGAATGCCTATTTCCGGAAGAATGAGCTAAGAGAAGCGGAGAGGTATTACCGGAAGGTTCTCGAAAAGGACCCGCGGAACGGAGACGCACACAACAACCTGGCATGGCTCTACTACACGAAAAAGGAGAACCTTGATGAGGCCGAATCCCTTGCCATAAGGGCCATCGAGCTCAATCCCGGCAAAGGGGAACTCTATCAAGACACCCTTGAGAAGATAAGGGAACTGAAATCTCATTTTGTGAATTGAGGCACGGCTAACCCAGAAGCGTCGCCTTCAGGGAGATCTCGGTCCCGGCCAGGGCCGGCCGATCAGTCTTCCTTTGTCTTTCCTATCAGCACGGGACATCGGGCATGGCCAAGGATCCTCCTGGAGACGCTTCCCAGCATCCCCTTAAGTCCTCTTAATCCCCTGGATCCCAGCGCAATAAGGTCGGGCCTTAACACCTCTGCTTCATTGAGTATCTCCATGGAGGGGTCTCCACCCTTTGCTATTGCGTGAATATTCCTGAACTTGGTGCTCAGCCTCTCCCTCGCCTCGCGAACGATCCTTTCTGATCTCTCCAGCTCGATGGTACGGGCCCTTGCCACGTCCTCTTTGACCCTTTCGTCCACTTCCATCAGGAATCTCTCCGGTATATCGGAAGCAGCAGACCACGCCGCGTTCAGGATGAACACCTCGGTATCACCGGGAAAAGGCATGGAAGCGAGTAGGCCGGCGGTAGCATGGGCATAGACCGAGCCGTCCGTGGCAAAGAGCAATTTCATCCTTTCGGAGACCCCGTAAGGGGTCGGCTTTGTCACGAGGACGGGCTTCGGGGAATTGATGGCCACGGACCTTGTGATGCTTCCGAGGAAAAGAGATTTCATACCCTTCAGCCCGCGCGCCCCCATGACGATCAGGTCTGCGGAGGAATCCACCGCAACTTTGATAATGGTCATATCCGGAGGCCCTTCTTCTTCCATTGAGCTGATCTTTGCCCCGACAGGTTTCAAAGCTCTCATTGACGCATTGATGATCTTGGGAGCGACCTTCTTGATAACATGCTTTAGCTTCGCGCGGTAATCGTCGTCGTAGGGGATTTCGGAGACGACATGCAGTATTATGATCTCATCCCGCGGAGTGAAACGGAAGCGGGTGAGGAACTTCGCCGCATCTTCCGAACATTCGGAACCATCCGTGGCAAAGATGATCTTCATCGTTTTTCCGTATCCGGTTTTTTGATTTCATTTTATCACGGATTCTTCCTGATGCAAAGGCAGCTTCGGGCAGATGAAAGATTTTGAGTATTCTAATGGCTGTTGCAGTCATTGCACGCCCATGAAAGAGGGTGATGGATATGGAGTCGATTGCAACATAGTTATTTTCACGTTAAACTAAAAAGAGAACCGGCAGTGAGGAAGTTAAGGGTGAGTATCCCAAGTATGACTTTCTGGTCGTATCCGGGATGACGATGGGTTGGCGAGAAGAACGGGAAAAGGAAGGGAAGAAGTTAAATTGATAGCAGGAAAATAAAGGAGGTTAGCTGTGCATCCGATGACAAAGGATAATCTAAAGGCGGCCTTTTCCGGCGAAAGCCAGGCGCACATGAAGTATCTCTTGTTCGCAAACAAGGCAGAAGAGGAGGGTTTCAAGAATATTGCGAGGCTGTTTTACGCCATAGCCTTTGCAGAGAGAGTACATGCATCAAATCATCTTAATGCCTTGAACGGCACTAATCTCACTTTGGACAATCTTGGTGTCGCCATTGATGGAGAGAGCTTTGAGGTGAATGAGATGTATCCAGCCTATAAGTCCGTGGCGGAATTGCAGGATGAGAAGAAGGCAGTGAAATCCATGCACTATGCCCTTGAAGCAGAGAAGATTCATGCAGTGCTCTATTCAGAGGCGAGGGATGCGGTGAAAACCGGGAAGGATATGGAGATGGGCGAGGTCAATATCTGCCCTGTCTGCGGCCATACAGTGCTCGGTAAGGCCCCTGAGAGATGTCCCATATGTGGGATACAGGGAGAGAGGTTTAAGAGGTTTTAGCGGAAATGCCATATGATTATCCGAAAAGGATTGAGACAATGCTTGTTAGGAACATTCTATAGGAGGTGACATGGCTTATACAATCGTTGCCTTGAAAGAAAAGATTATGGAGATGTACCCGGAGATAGCCCAGCACGGCATCTCTGCGGGTCTAACATTTGATGAAGGAAAGAATGCCTATATCGTGAAGTTTGAAAGGGAAGGTCAGGAACTGACAACCCATCTTGAAAAGAAGGATGCCGATGATTGTATGAATAATGTCAGGTGCGTTTATCTCGGAGTACAGGTAGGGCAGTTTATCAAGAATTTTGAAGAGAGGAAATAAGCATGATGAAGTAGTTCCGAGATTCGCATGGTGTCTTCGAACTGGCCGTTCCTTATGAAGCGAACGTTGCGATGATGGCGATCCTTTCTTTCTTATCTTTGGAAGCAACGCTTACTCCTTCACATTTTCTTCACAAACTTGCTTTATCGTATTTCCGAAGAAATAGAAGGCCGGATTAAGACAGGAGGCAGAGGCACAGTTGCTTCGCAATATGATTTCCGTCATAGCCTGACGGGCGGACAATGAATAGACTGAAAGCGAACCCTGCCTGTCGGCAGGGAGGAGTATCGGAGGTGACGTATGAAGCAAAGAGACATGGTTAAGGCGGTACTGGATTTCGGTGTGAGGAAAGGCACTCTTACATTCGATGAAATCAATGATGCATTTCCCGGAGAATTTTTCTCCCTCGATGAACTTGAGGACTTTATGGACCTTCTTGACAGGAAGGGAGTGAAGGTTGTGGCTTACAAGGAGTGTGTCAATTAGACCAATCAGCGGATAATGAAGCGTATGAAGAGAAAGACACCCGTTGATATTGCCAGAAGGAACACTATAAGTACGAAGACGAAGGGGAATGGGCTCTTTGCCCCCGGTGAATAAGCTGCTGGCGGGGTATCTTCCTCTCTTGGTTTCTCCGGAGCTGTCTGAGCCTTATCAACTGCGTCCACCATCTCTTCCTGATGCTGTCTGACATCTTTTTGCCTTATCTCGAGGAATTCTGATACCTTGAAATCCTTATACTCAACCTCTATTCCCCGCAAGAGGTCCTCGATCTTCCTTCCGCACTTGCTGCATTTGTCCTTGCCCTCAAGGTCAATTCCGCAAAGGGGACATTTCATGGATATTTCCTTTCCATGCGAACGGTTCTCCTTTCAGTATATGCATTTGGACTCTACGTTGCAAGAGATGGCAGCCAATTAATAGAGTAACATCTCTTTTTTACAGCTTATGGTTGCGTCGGGTCTCCTTTATTAAATCCCCCAAATGTTTTAAAATAACAAAAATCCATTGGAGGCCATCTATGCTTTCTGAACGTGCAAAGAATATAAAGCCGTCTCCCACCTTGGCAATGGATGCAAAGGCAAAGGCTCTGAAGGCGTCAGGAGTCGATGTGGTGAACTTTGGTGTTGGTGAGCCCGACTTTGACACTCCGGAGAACATAAAGGAAGCGGCGGTAAAGGCGATACGCGATGGTTTTACAAAGTATACGCCCGTGGGAGGCATAGATCCTCTCAAGGATGCGATTATCGATAAGTTCAGGAAGGATAACGGCCTTGAGTACTCAAGGGACGAGATCATCGTATCATGCGGCGCGAAGCACAGTCTCTATAACATCGCCCAGGCCCTCTACGGACCCGGAGACGAGGTGATAATCCCATCTCCCTACTGGGTCTCCTACCCTGACCAGGTCTTGCTGAACGATGCGGTTCCGGTTATCGTAAAGACCTATGAGAGCGACGGCTTCATGCTCAAGCCTGAAGCCCTTGAAGCTCACATCACAAAGCGGACTAAGGCGATCATTCTGAATTCCCCTTCGAATCCCACAGGACTTACGTATGACAGGATGACCCTCGAGCGGATCGCGGAGGTTGCCCTGAGGCACAACCTTTATGTAATTTCCGACGAGATATACGAGAAGCTTGTTTACGACGGGGCAGTGCATGTGAGCATCGCTTCCCTCGGGAGAGAGATAAAGAAGAGGACGATCGTCGTGAACGGTCTTTCCAAATCCCATGCCATGACCGGTTGGAGGGTGGGCTTTACCGCAGGCCCCTGGGAAGTGATCAAGGCGATGACGAACATACAGAGCCAGTCAACGTCCAATCCCAACTCCATTGCGCAGAAGGCTGCCGTCGAGGCCCTCACCGGCCCTCAGGATTTCATCGGGATGATGAGGAGTGAGTTTGACAGGAGGAGGAAGTTCCTTGTCGTGGAGTTGAATTCGATCCCCGACGTGAGGTGCGTCACCCCTACGGGGGCATTCTATGCATTCCCGAACATATCCGGGCTCTTCGGCAAGGCTGAGGGGAAATCGATATTCACCTCAGCCGATCTCGCACTGTTCCTCCTGGAAGATGCCAATGTCGCCCTCGTTCCTGGAGACGCCTTCGGAGAGGACAATTATATTCGGCTTTCCTATGCCACGTCCATGGAGAACCTGAAAAAGGGCGTGGAGAGGATACGGGAGGCGGTGGCGAGACTGCACTGATGGCCGAGAAGTGAAGAATGAAGAGCAGGGGGAAGGCTTCCGTTCAGGATATGTGTCCATTATAGGAAGACCTAACGTAGGGAAGTCAACCCTCCTGAACAGCATCCTCGGAGAAAAGGTCTCCATCGTTACATCGAAGCCTCAGACAACTTGGAAGAGAATCATCGGAATCAGGACGACCGAGGACAGCCAGACCGTATTCATCGATACCCCTGGGATACATAAGCCTCACCATAAACTGGGCGAATTCATGGTGAAAGAGGCAAAGGAGGCCCTGAAGGATGTCGACCTTATCCTTTTCATGGTCGAACCCGGCCCGCCCGGCCGCGGTGACACTCTCATTATCGACCTGCTGAAAAAGACCGTGCGGGGCACACCCGTGCTCCTTCTCATCAACAAGATAGACCTTGTTAAGAAATCCGGACTCCTCCCTGTTATGGACGAATACCGGCGGCGCTATCCCTTCGATGCCCTGTTTCCCATGTCCGCTCTGAATACAGACGACGTGAAGCTGCTCCTCGACGAGATCGTTAAGAGGCTCCCATTCGGGCCGAAATACTATCCCGACGACATGCTGACGGACCAGTACGAACGGTTTGTAGTTTCTGAGATAATAAGGGAAAAGGTGATGGCCGCGACTGAGGAAGAAGTGCCCCACTCGATAGCGGTGGAGGTTGTGCAGTGGAACGAGAGGGAAGACGGCATGCTTCTCCTCGACGTCAATATTTATGTTGAAAGAAAAGGTCAAAAAGGTATTATAATAGGAAAAAAGGGCATGCGGCTCAAAGACATCGGCTCTGCCGCACGAATCGAGATCGAGAGATTTCTCGGCAGAAAGGTTTTCATGAAATTGTGGGTGAAGGTAAAAGGAGACTGGCGAAGCGACCAAAGGGTGTTGAGGGAACTGGGGTTTCAATAAATGCTTGTCAAGATGAAGGTTGAGGGCCTGTTGTTCGATCCGAGAAGCAGCATGTACATACTGCTCCTTAAGGAGATAGATGGAAACAGCACACTTCCCATCTGGATAGGAAAACCCGAGGCAGATTCCATCGCACTTGCCCTAGGAGGGGTTATGACGCCGAGGCCCCTTACCCATGACCTTGTCAAGAACATCCTCGGTGGGCTTAAGGCCAAACTGGACCGTGTCGTCATCACTGAGATACTGGACAATACCTATTATGCCCTCCTGCACATAGCCGACGGGAAGAAGGAAGTCCAGGTTGATTCAAGACCGAGCGATGCCGTGGCCGTCGCCCTCAGGGTCAACGCGCCCATATTCGTTGAGGATGGGATACTTGAAAAGCGGAGCGCGGACGAGCTGGAGGAATGGCTCAAGAACCTTAAGCCGGAGGATTTCGGCAACGTCATGTAATAGGATCAAAATTCAAGGTTCAAATTATGGAACACATTTGTTTTAGAGGTTTCATTTCAGTTTTTTCATTCAGTTCGGCCTATGTTACGCCGTACTGAGTCAATAGTCCTGAAGACAACACCTTTCTCGGATGCAGACCTCATCGTGACGGCCCTTACGCTGGATTACGGTTTGGTGAAGGCGTTTGCAAAGAGCACCCGGAAGACGAAAAGCAGGTTCGGCAGCAGTCTTGAGCCCCTAACCTATTCGAATATCTCATTCTGGGGCAGGGAAGAGGCGAATCTTCCGCGACTGACGCAGTCCGACATCATAATGCCCTTCCAGTCGATCCGGGACAGGATGGGGTCCTTCCTGAAGGTGATGGAGATCGTTGAACTCGCCATGAACCTTCTCCCCGAGCGGGAGCCGCACAGGGATATCTTTCATCTCCTCGTATCCTTTCTCGGTGTCATGGAGGAAGATGATTCAGGGAAGGACAGTGAGATCCTGAAGATCCTCTTTTTCAAGATCAGGTTCCTCGATATGGCGGGATACGGCCCGAGGCTCGAGGGATGTGCCAGGTGCGGCGCCTCGGGATATAATTTCTATATTTCCCACGGCGCAGTGATATGCGGGACCTGCGCCATGGGGATGGATGCGCCCATGAGACTCTCCCCTGCGGTCATCAAGAGCTACGGGGCGCTGAGGAGGTGGGATATCAGAAAGCTCGGGCGGATGAAGCTGTCCCATGGACTCCTTTCGGAATTATCGGGCATGCTCGACACCCATATCCAGTATACCATTGCAAGGCCGTTGAGGACAAAGTCGTTTCTGCCGGGGTAGAGGCGTTGAAGCGTTTAGCGAGTATCGTGCGTCTACACCCTACACCCTGCCGTTGATCATTTTTGCTGGTGTCCCCATTTCATTGATAAAATTTCTTGACATAATGCTCCCCATTGATATATAAAATCTGCATGGTACTTTCATCAGAAACAGCCGGTTTCTTCTGCCCCAATGGTACTTGCCCTGATTACGGCAAGAGGGGCATGGGCAATATAATACTTTACAACCGTTACGGAAGGGATCACAGGAAATTGCTGAAATGCAGGACCTGCAATTTCAAGTTCTCCGAGAGAAGAAACACCTTCTTCTTCGGCCTTCATACTAAGGAAAGCAAGATCAAGGAAGTCATTCTGTACCTTCTGGAAGGGATGAGTTTCAGGGAGGCGGCGCTGACTGCGGGGATCGACAAGGACACGGTGCTCCGCATCTGGAAGAGGTTTGTGGCGTATTGTGAAGAGTCCATGGACGGTTTGCTTAGGGAGTTCAATATCAAGCTGGAGGACCTTATCACGCTTCTCTATAAGAGGAGGAGGCATTATGGAAGGTCCTCCGGAGCCGATGTGCCGGACAGGGAGCGGGCTGACTTCTGGAAGACGCTCTGCGGTGATGCAGAATTCGCGGCGGACGAGGGACTTTGCGGCGAACATGAATAAATGGGACCCCTTCAGAGACCTCCTATCTATTCAGGAGAGGGTGAACAGGCTGTTTGAGAATGCTCATGGTACTGTCAGGATCACGGGCGATACCACATCGACTGGGACATGGTCCCCTGCCGTGGACATCTGCGAGACAGAGAGAGAATTCCTTGTTAAGGCAGAGGTCCCGGGAGTGGAGCAGCCTGATATCGATATACGGGTAAGGGAGAACATCCTGACCATCGAGGGAGAAAGGAAACTTCACCACACTGTGATGGAGGGATACCACAGGATCGAGCGGGTCTATGGGAGATTCCAGAGGTCGTTCCTCCTGCCGGCTTCGGTGGATCAGGACGGCATCTCGGCAAGCCTGAAAGACGGAATCCTAATGGTTGTCCTTCCCAAGAAGGATGAGACGGAAAAGAGGCAGGTCAGGATAACGGAATAGAGTCACTGCCGTTCGGGATACCGGCAAGGATCTGGCATAAATTCATCGGGAGTTTTGAAAGGGAGGAAAGTGGGAAAGATACGTGTAGCCATAGCAGGGGTCGGAAACTGTGCCAGCTCATTGATTCAGGGGGTTGAGTATTACAGGAGACTCGGCACGAACCACCCTGATCGGTCTCTCGGCCTGATGCATTATGACCTCGGGGGATACAAGCCCTCAGACATTGAGTTTGTTGCTGCGATAGATATCGACAGAAGAAAAGTCGGCAAGCCCCTGAAGGAAGCCATATTCGCAAAGCCAAACTGCACGAAGACATTCAATTCCCACGTGAGGGATTTCCCTGTGAAGGTGCAGATGGGCGAGGTGCTGGACGGCGTTGCATCCCATATGAAGGATTATCCCGAGGACAGGAGGTTCGTCGTCTCGGATAAGAAGGCGTGCGACGTAGCACGGCTTCTGAAAAAGGCAGGGGCAGACATGCTGGTGAGTTACATGCCCGTCGGTTCGGAAAAGGCCACCGCCTATTATGCAGAGGCGTGCCTGAATGCCGGTGTCGGTTTCATCAACTGCGTTCCGGTCTTCATCGCTTCCGACAGGACATGGGCGAGGCGTTTCACCGAGAGGAATATCCCGATTATTGGAGACGATATCAAGAGCCAGGTCGGGGCGACAATAATCCACAGGACTCTCACCAAGCTCTTTGAAGACAGGGGCGTGAGACTCGACAACACCTATCAGCTCAACGTGGGGGGGAATACCGATTTTCTCAACATGCTCAATAACGGCAGACTGAAGTCGAAGAAGATATCGAAGACCGAGGCTGTGCAGTCCCAGCTCCATAAACCGCTGAACGGGGATAATGTCCATATCGGTCCTTCGGACTACATCCCCTGGCTCCGCGACAACAAGGTATGCTTCCTTAGGATGGAGGGCAGGGGTTTCGGCCGCATCCCCATTAGAATCGAACTCAGGCTTTCCGTCGAAGACTCGCCCAACAGCGCAGGCGTTGTTATCGATGCGATACGGTGCCTCAAGACCGCAAAGGACAGGAATATAGGGGGGGTGCTCATATCGCCTTCATCCTATTTCATGAAGCATCCCATAAAGCAGTTCTCGGACGAGACGGCGCGTAATATGGTCGAGGAGTTTATCGCAGGGAAAAGGGAGAGATGATCAGTGCAAGGCTTGGCCACTTTCTCGACGAACCCCTCGCTTCCCTCGCAAGAAGAATAAGTATCCATCCCAATGCCCTCACCGCTGCCGGTTTTGTAATCACCACAATTGCCGCCCTTGCCATTCAGTCGAACATGAGACTCGGGGGAGTGCTCATACTCGTTGGAGGGCTCTGCGACATGCTCGACGGCGTTGTCGCGAGGGTGAACGGAAGGGCAACGAGTTTCGGGGCATTCCTCGACTCCCTTCTGGACCGGTATTCCGATGCCTTCCTTTTCCTTTCGATAGCGTGGCATCTTGCCGGAAGGGGAGATCATGAAGGGGCGTTCCTGAGCGTCGGCACGATGGTGGGTGCGCTTATTGTAAGCTATGCGCGGGCAAGAGGAGAGGGGCTCGGCATAAACAGCCATGTGGGAATCATGGAGAGGCCCGAAAGAATCATCCTCCTTATCCTCGGCACGATCACCGGATGGCTTGTGCCCGTGCTCTGGGCAATGTTCGTACTTACTCATATCACGGTGTTCCAGAGGACCTATGCGGTGTGGAGGGCTGGGAGATAGGGTCTTTCGCGTCTTTGCAGAACGGTTCTCTGAAAGGGCCGTCGCCGTCGTCGCCTCGGCCATGGGGGAACTGGCAGGGGACAGCCGTGTTCAGGCTGAGGCGCCTGATGTCAAAGACTCCTTCTCAAGATTCCTCACCGCCCTTGATTCGGGCGATCCATCGGATATGGAGCGCACCCTGGTCGAGCTTTACGGCAGGTTGCACAGCGCCGGTGCAAAATACTCTAAGGAGGAACTACATGCCTTGAAAGCAAGGAGCGGGTATTCCTGCATCTCGGGCGGTATCGCCCCACTTGTGAAGGCAGAGCCTTTTATAACACCGGAGGCCGTTGTGGCTGACCTTGGGGCGGGCAACGGGCTTCAGGGTTTGCTGCTCCAGCGCATCCGTCCTCACAGGAGGACTTTGCAGATTGAGATATCATCCGAGATGATTCGTGTCGGTAGGATACTGCAGGAGGTCCTCGACATCGGCAATGACAGGGTGGAATGGATACGGAAGGATATAGCGGACGCCTGCTTTGATATGGCTGATTTCATCTATCTGTACAGGCCGGTGAGGCCACAGGGAAGCGGGGCAGGCGTGTACGAGGCGATCGGGCGCAGACTAACCGCCTGCAAAAAAAACCACATAATCTTCAGTGTTGCCGATTGCCTCGGTCAGTTTCTCGATGAAAGCTTTTCAGTGCTTTATTCCGACGGCCACCTGACCTGTTTCGTGAGAGGGCAGCGAGCGGGCGGATGAACGGGATATCCAGGGATTACCCTATTCCATACTCCTTCAGCTTCAATTCTCTGCGCTTGATCTTTCCGCTTATGGTCTTAGGCAGTTCATCGATGAATTCGATCTTGCGTGGATACTTATAGGGCGCGGTGTGTCTCTTGACAAATTCCTGAATGTCCTTTGCAAGCGCTTCCGAAGGCTGGTAATCCCTGGCTAAGACGACAAATGCCTTCACAATCTCTCCTCTGATTTCGTCAGGGCTTGCAACAACTGCGGATTCCTTGACGGAGGGGTGCTCTATGAGAACACTTTCTATCTCGAAGGGGCCGATCCTGTAACCGGAAGTCAGTATGATGTCGTCAGCCCTGCCGACAAACCAGAAGTAGCCTTCGTCGTCCTTGTACGCCCTGTCTCCCGTCATATACCACCCGTCCCTTAATGTCCTATTCGTTGCCTCCTGGTCTCCAAGGTACTCTTTAAATATCCCAGCGGGCTTTTCAGGACTGATCTTAATCGCTATTTCCCCCTCGATGCCCGAAGAGACCGCTCGCCCGTGTTCATCAACAACGTCCACGACAAACCCAGGAACCGGTACCCCCATGGAACCTGGCTTTACGGGGAGGCATCTGAAGTTCCCGAGCACATTGACCGTTTCAGTCTGGCCGTAGCCGTCGTAAACATACATCCCGGTCCTTTCTTTCCAGGTGTGGATTATTTCTTTGTTTAGAGGCTCGCCTGCGGCAACGAAATGCCTGAGGTTTTGAAAGGCAAACCTCGAAGCCGGCATTTCCTTGACCATCATCCTGTATGCTGTCGGCGGCCCGCAGAACGTCGTTACAGGGTATTTCTGCATTGTCTCCATGGTGAGCGAAGGATCAAACCTTCCTTTTCTGTAAAACGAAAATACCGTAGCACCCATGTGCCACGGGCCGAAAAGGCTCGACCATGCAGCCTTTGCCCACCCCGTGTCTGAAATATTCCAGTGAATGTCTCCAGGTCTTAGGTCAAGCCAGAACCTGCCGGTTACCATATGTGCCAAAGGGTACGAGGCCTGTGTGTGGAGCACGATCTTAGGAGGTCCGGTCGTACCGGAGGTAAAATAGATTATGGCAGGCTCATTCGATGGAATCCTCTCACCTTCAAAGGCTTCGGATTCGTTACGCTCTCTTAAGTAATCATGCCAGCCGTGCCTCTCGCCAATTGCTACGAGCAAAGGGATGCTGCCTGTTCGGGAAGACGATAAGGCATTTATTGCATCTTCCACTTTGTGGGCATCCTCATCGACCGCGATGACAGCCTTTATATCGGTTGCGAAAAGCCTGTATTCGATGTCCTTTGCCGTAAGAAGGGTTGTCGCCGGAATCGGAATAGCACCAACCCTCATGACGGCAAGCATCAATTCCCACCACTCCGGGATGTTGGGAAGCATGACGAGTACCTTGTCCCCGGCACTCATTCCTATTTTGATTAATGCACCCGCGCCCTTTGAGGAAAGACCCCGCAATTCATTGAATGATAACTTAACCTCTCTTGAACCGTCTGTCCAGAAAAGGGCAGTCCTTTCACCCAATCTATCAAAGACATCCAGAGGGAAGGAGAACTTTTCAGGGACGTACAGGGAAAATCCTCCGTACTCTTTCTTATAGTCCTGCATATTGGGAGGTGTTTCTCTGTCGAAGGTCATATTGCTCGATAAGTCCGTCTTTGTGCCCGGAAAGCCTTCGTGAAGTCTCTTCTTCTTCATTACCTGACAGACTGGATTAAATGTGAAGTTTCTTCCTTAACAGCTCGTTCACTATCTGTGGGTTCGCCTTCCCTCTTGTAGACTTCATTACCTGACCAACAAAGAAACCGATAAGTTTTTCATCGCCGCCCCTGAACCGCTCCACTTCTGCCGGATGCTCTGCAATCACCTCATCCACAGCTTTTTCCAATGCAGACTCATCGCTTATCTGAGTTAAACCCTTTTCCCTCACCACCTCATCAGCGCTTTTTCCTGTTCTGTACATCTCCTCAAAGACGGTCTTCGCGATCTTCCCGCTGATTGTACCGTTGTCGATGAGTCTGATCATCCCGGCAAGCCGGGCAGGCATAAGAGGCGATTCTTCGATGGTCTTGTTTTCTTCGTTGAGAAGTCTCGCGAGGTCGCCCATCATCCAGTTGGCGACCGATTTCGGATTCGCACCGGACTTTACTGCATCCTCAAACCAGTCGGCTGTTGCCTTTTCCGACGTAAGGAGGTCCGCATCGTATCCGGGCAACCCGTATTCGGAGATGAACCTCTCCCTCTTCATGTCCGGCAGTTCCGGCAGAGAAGACTTTATCTCATCAATCCATTTTTGATCGACAATGATCGGCACGAGATCGGGCTCAGGGAAGTAACGGTAATCGTGGGCCTCTTCCTTTGTCCTCATGGGCTGGGTTGTGCCTGTGGAAGGGTCCCAGAGGCGGGTCTCCTGTACGATCTTCCCCCCTTCTTCAAGGGTGCGAATCTGGCGCTTTATCTCGTACTCCAGGGCCTTTTCAACGAACCTGAAGGAATTGATATTCTTCATCTCCACCTTCACCCCGAGTTCTCCGGACCCCGCGGGACGTACGGAGACATTTGCATCGCAACGGAGAGAGCCCCGCTCCATGTTACCGTCACACACTCCGAGATAGCGCAGTATGGTCCTGAGCTTTCTCATATACTCAGAGGCTTCCACCGGTGTTCTTATGTCAGGCTCCGAGACGATCTCCATCAGGGGAACCCCGGCCCTGTTCAGGTCCACAAAACTGTAATTACCTCCGCCTTCGTGGATATTCTTTCCCGCGTCCTCTTCCATGTGGATCCGGGTGATGCCAATCCTCCTCCTTTCTCCTTCAACGATTATATCCACATGTCCATGCTCACATATCGGGAGCTCATACTGGCTTATCTGGTAGCCCTTGGGAAGGTCGGGATAGAAGTAGTTCTTCCTTGCGAACCTGCTGAAGGATGAGACGGAGCAGTTCATGGCCAGGCCGGTCCTGACCGCGAACTCAAGGACCTTTCTGTTCAGCACCGGTAGAACCCCCGGCATCCCTATACATACCTGGCATGTCTGCGTATTCGGCTCAGAGCCGAACCTTGTAGAGCAACCGCAGAATATCTTCGAATCTGTGAGCATCTGCGCGTGTACTTCCAGACCGATGACCGCTTCGTATTTCATTACAGTCCAGGCTTCCTCTTATGCCACTCCGTTGACTGCTCATAGGCAAAAGCGACCTTCAGAATCGTCTCCTCATCAAAGTGTTTCCCGATGAGCTGTAACCCTATGGGGAGACCGTCTGCGGTAAAACCGCAGGGGACGGATATCCCGGGCACGCCCGCGAGATTTACGGAGATGGTGAATATATCGGAAAGATACATCTGCAGGGGATCGTCGGCCTTCTCCCCTGCCCTGAATGCCGGTGTGGGGGACGTGGGTGTGGCGATAAGATCAACGGAGCTGAAGGCGATTTCAAAATCCCTTTTGATCAGTGTCCTCACCTGCTGGGCTTTTCTGTAATATGCATCGTAATAGCCGGAGGAAAGTGCATATGTGCCAAGCATAATTCTCCTCTTAACCTCTGGCCCGAATCCCATGGCACGCGTATTCATGTACATGTCCAGTAGGTCCTTCCCGGCAGCCCTGAAACCGTATTTGACCCCGTCGTATCTTGCAAGGTTGGAAGATGCCTCCGACGTCGCAAGGAGATAGTAGGTTGCAACGGCATATCCCGTGTGGGGCAATGAGACTTCCACCGGTATGGCGCCAAGGGATTCCAGATCCCTGATCGCCTGCTTCACCGCCCCCTCCACTTCCTTGTCCATTCCTTCGATGAAGTATTCCTTCGGGATGCCTATCCTGACACCCCTGATATCCTTACCCAGGGACACGGTGAAATCCGGTACCCCAATGGGCGCAGACGTGGAATCGAGGGGGTCGTGACCGGAGATGACGTTCATGAGTATGGCGGAATCCCTTACGTCCTTGGTTATGGGACCTATCTGGTCAAGGGAGGAGGCAAAGGCGACGAGCCCATAGCGGGAGACGCGGCCGTATGTAGGTTTCAGTCCCACAACGCTACAGAGGGAGGCGGGCTGCCGTATGGAACCTCCTGTGTCTGAGCCGAGGGCGGCGATGCATTCGTCTGCTGAAACGGCCGCAGTAGAACCGCCGCTGCTGCCTCCAGGGATCCTCTCGATATCCCATGGGTTCCTCGTAGTGTGGAAACCGGAATTTTCAGTGGATGAGCCCATGGCAAATTCATCGAGGTTCGTCTTGCCGATGAGCACATAACCCTGCGCGAGCAATCTTGAAGTCACAGTGCTTTCATATGGAGGGATGAAATTGGCGAGTATTTTTGAGGAGCATGTTGTCCTGATCCCCTTCGTACACATGTTGTCCTTTATGGCAAGGGGGATGCCGAGGAGAGGAGCGGAATGGTTGCGGTCGATCATCTTCTGAGCGTTCGAGGCCATCTCAAGAGCCTCTTCCCTTGTGAGCGTCACAAAGGACCTCACTCGGTCCTCCACAGAATCGATCCTTCCGTACAGGGAATCGACGATATCCTTTACGGACGCCTCTTTCCTATCGAGGAGTCTTCTCAGTTCCGATATGCCGAGGGTATGGAGTTCCATCTCGCGTCCTTTTGCATAATTGTCCGGGGCTGTCAGGCAGCCGTTTATGGATATATAGGTTAGCACTGTCACCGGAGAAAATGCAAAAACGGTGGATTCGGGCGGAATTGAAGTAAGGGGGATTGAGGGGGTTACTCCTCCCCTGAGGTAAGGGGAGGCTGGGAGGGGTTATTTTTTCCCTCAAGTCATATCTGTCCAAAATAGATTTTAACGAACCGCTCTACGCTGTCCTATGCCAATGAGCACAGGCCGTGGCAGCTATACCAGAAGATATTCTACCAGTTGCTGGAGAAATGCCAGGGTATGGGACAGTATGGTCTTTGAAACGGCAAAATTTAAAAGGCCATATACATTGTCTTTTTTACTCAAAACAAAAAGTGCCCATATGCCACCATTTAGTTTTTATATATCTAAAACCATCTTGGTTTTTGCATTTATCTATCCATGTTGCGACTTCATCAAAGTTTTCCACAGGCGAAATTTTCCCTTCTTTAAATTCTACAGTAAGGCCATATGGTAAATATCCGAAAAAATCGCTTTTCATAATCACCCCCCGGTTTTATACCTTAACTTTCTATTTGCCTTGACCCTCCATTATCTTCCTCTCCCCTTCCGTCACCCCATATAGCCCATAAACAATATCGTCTATTTTCTCATCCGTAACAGCGATTTCGCGCTCTATTTTATCACGCTCGGAGAATAGCGGGCACGATTATAGTTCCTTTACTGCATTAATAGCTTTCTGGAGTATATCCGGATGAATTCTGAAATCCTCTGCTCTCATTTTTTCCAGCAGAGAAAGCGCTTCTGCCCTGTCGAGCAATCCCTTCTTTACAGCCCTGAGAATAACGCCTATAGTTCCGACAACTGCAAATCCTTCTTCCTTCGCAGCCTTCCTTACTTTTCTCTCATTCGAAAGAAAAAGAGTTGCCTTCAACTCCTCTCCGAGAGCTTTTACATGGGCTTCTCCTATATGAATGCCATGTTTGCCGGCAATATTTTCTGCCAAATCTTTTGAAGTCGCAAAAATCTTAAGAAATGAATTTATCGCGTCATGAATAGCTGGATTATCTTTGCCAGTAATTTCTGACTTGATATATTCAGGGATTGCAACTTCAATATGCAGAGAACTCAGAATTGAGAGCTTATTGAGTTTCGAGAGGTGTATTATGACATCAGCGTCGCTAACTACGAGCATAGGAGATGTCTTCGTCGAGTTCTTCCGTGCCGTAATTTATGTATGCTTTCCTTCTTATAAGGACATCAAACATATCATTCAGGCCTATACCCAATATCTCTGCCGCCTGTCTGAGAGTAAGCAAACCTTCTCTGTAGAACTCAACAACAAGGGTTTCGTTTATGAACCTGTCATACGGCTTTCTTATATGCTCGAATATTTTTTCAGGTATCTTAACCAATATCTCCATCTGACGCCTCCTTTTGATAGATTATAGCATAAAGGGGAAAAGTGGCTCAGCCTCTAAATCTTCTTAATGCCTTCGATTGCCTTTCTAATTCCTCCCAGTTCTTCTATGATGGGATTACGCTCACTGTTACTATTTAGGTAAGGCTGTAAATCAATATTTGTCACTTCCTCTACCGTTTTTTCTCCATAAGAATAAACAGCCTTAATTGAAAACTTTACCGGCGTTTTATCAGGATTTGCGTCTTTATTAAAGATTACAAAACCTTGTGCTAAGTCGAAAAAGAGTGTAGCGCCTGGCGGTAAGCAATCTATCGGTTTTTGAAACACAGGAAAATTTGCAATGTTTCTATCTTCACTGCCTGTGCCATACTGATAAAATGGCTTGTCGATTTTAAGTCTAACATTCTTGGCAGGAGTTCTTCCCTCTATGCGGCAGAAAGCTCAGGGAGTTTGAATTCAATCTTCTCGCCCATGATCTTGGACGCTTCTATTACCTCAATTCCGATGAGTTTTCCGTCCCTGTCAAAGTCCGCATGAACGCCTTCAGCAACAGTAACCGTTTGCGCCGCTTTTGTCAGCGGATCTGCAAAGTATATATATAACAGATCCCGTTCAGGGTCAAATTCTATTCTCATGGTTTCTCCTTTCTTGTGAACTCTCTACCATACCGCGCTTTAGCGGTCAGCAAGACGAGCTCGCCATGCTTACTTATAATACACTGTTGCCTCCTCTTCTTCAACAAAGTTTCCTTCCCACTCAGCATTAAAAGGAAAAACAAGCGCCTTGCCAAAAGTGCCTTCTTTTGCATCCTCTGCCTCCCAGCCCTTCACAAGGGTTTCCTGAATCTCCTGCAAGGAAATACCCCTTTGAAACATTCTTGCCTTTATATGCGGATGGAGGTCAGATTCACTGATTACTTTCATTCTCTTCCCTCAATTATCCTCCTCTCCTCCTCCGTCACTCCATAAAGCCCATAGACCATATCGTCTATCTTCTCATCTGTAACGTCGATTTCACGTTCTATTTTTTCACGCTCGGATGAGGGTGGGAGCGAGGCTTTTTTCTTGTGTAGTTCAAGCATGCGGTCAATAAGTGAGACGAGCTTGTCATGGATAGCTTTTTCAGAAGGATTGTTGAAGTCTATGGTGCGGATGGGGAAATCTTTGAAATAAACATAGCTCGGCTCGTAAAAATCGCCTCTGAGTTTTGGAAGAATTGTCCTGAACATAAAGAAAGCAACCGAGCTGTTTAAAATAGCCAAGAGATATTTATCTGTTGAAGGAATTATAAAGCACTTCTGGTTTGTGTATAAACTTGTATCATCAAAAGTAAATTCCGGCCTCTTGCAGATATTAGGATATATTATCTTCGGCTTTTCAAATTTATCATAGTAATCACACGCCCTGAGTTCCCACCAGTATTCGCCTTTGTCATAGCGCTTTTGCGCCTTATCAGCAAAGGGCTGCAAGTGCTCTGCTACGATAGGATAATTTTCTTTAAGCCAGTTCCAGCCGTTGCGGGCGCTGCCTGATTTTTCGCGTGTCCAGCCTTTCGGCATGAGGATCAAATACCTTCCTTCATCAGGCGGCTGATACCGCTTAATGTCCTTGCCCAGCAAAAACGGCTTTATAATCTCCGCGCTTTTTGGGTCTTCCTTTATAAGCCGGTTTTTTGTCTCTTTATCAATCACAAAGGCTTCATTGAGTCCGGTTAACACTCCTCTGTAAATCCCGCCGTTAACATACTCGCCGAGAGGCTTGCCTGCCTTTTTAAGCTTTGTGAGAAGTTTTTGCACGCTCTCATCAACCAAAGACCAGCCTTTATCCGAAAGAGACGATTTGGCGATTTTAAAGGAGCGGGCATTTACATAATTCGCGAGGCTGCTGAATTTAAGCGTCTTTATCTGCGCCGCGCTGAATTTAGGCAATGACGGGCCTTTGCCTATGCGGGTGATGCAGGGATAAGTTGTTGCGCCTTCAAACACAGGCAGGTCTCCAAAGTCGGTTATCTCTTCTATGCGCTGTTCTTTGAGCCAGCGGCGGAGAGGTTCGCCATAATTTGCCCGCATCCATTTGTTTGAGACGATATAGCTGAAATAACCTCCGGCTTTAAGCAAAGAGACTCCTTTTTCAATAAAGTAGGCGTAAAGGTCTGCTGTGCCGTGATAAACCTTATAATGCTGCTGGAAGTAGTCTTTGAACTCTCCGATCATTTCCTGTCTGACATACGGCGGATTACCTATCACCACATCAAACCCGCCATTTTCCATAATCTCGCCGAAGCCTGCTGATTTTGAATTCCAGTCAAAGGGGTTGATGCGGCTCTTGGTCTCGTCCGGGATTGCTTCGCCTCCGGCTCGCAATGACGAAAAGAGAGAAGAATCCAATATGTCATAGCCAATCAGACTATTCCCGCATTTGATATTATTGCCGAGAGACGGCAGGAGATGCTGTTTTCTCGGCAGCAGCCCCCTCTCCCCTTCAAGCGCTTTCAGATAAAGGCTCATCATTGTTATCTCTACTGCCTGAGGGTCTATATCAACTCCGAAGATGTTATTCCTCAAAATCTTTGCCTTTTCATGTATCGGAAGTGAGAGTTCTTCCGGTGATATTTTCCAATATGGGAATAGATGCAGTGTCTGAGCTTCCTTTGGATGTTCGCGATAGTATTTCAGGTGGTAGTCGATCAGATATTGATATGCTCCGAGAAGAAATGAACCGGAGCCGCAGGCTGGATCAAGGATTCTTATCTTTTCAATCTGTTTTGGAGTCCTGCCTTCAATGACTCTGCCGACCGTGTTTTTTACAATGTAGTCAACGATGTATTTCGGTGTGTAATAAACGCCGCCTGCCTTTCTTACCTCGGGCTTTTCCTCAACCTTTACCCTTTGAGGCGTGACCCTTATTGTGCTTCCAAGATAGCGTTCATATATGCTTCCGAGGAGTTCAACGCCAATGGCGTCAAACCTGTATCTGCTTTGGGGGAAATAAAGGCTTTCTATAATTTCTGCCAGGAGGCTTGAATCAACATCCGCTGTTTCACATGCATGGGGCTTAAATATGTCTCCGTTTAAATCGTCATTAATCTCTTTGAAAAGATCTCTTAAATGAACCATTATTGGCTTGCGTTTGCCTTCCTCTTTCCACTGAGCAACGATTTCCCAAAGTTCTCTGTCAGGCCGTATTTTCCTGTCCTCTGCTATTCTGATGAATACAATTCGGTCAAGAAGCCTCTGAACAACATCATTCAGAAGCTTTACATCAAACTCAGGATTTCTTTTATGGATATCCTTTGCAAGCTCTGTGCGCCATGCAGTCAGGTCTTCAAGGAATGATTTGTCAGGCGGAATTCTGAGCCTTTTGCTCTTTGTATCTTTTGGAAGGAGTAATTCCAAAGATCCCTGTTCAACCCTCTCTCTGGAAAGCTCCCAGAGCTGTTCAATGTTATCAAGGTAATCCTTGTATTTAAAATCAAAGACAAGCCCTTCGTTAGGGAATCGGGGGTTAGGCTTCAACGATGCATCATAAAGCCTGAATTCCTCAAAATCGGTAAGGATTACAAAATATACCTCTTTAGTTGACCATGCGTAACTCTTGGCCTGAAGGATGTGGTTTATATCATCGAGAGCGACCGAAGGGGCCTTTGCCTCGACAAAGAATTTTGTTGCGCCGTTTATCCTGAAATTATAATCGGGCCTGCCGGTAGTTTCAGGCGAAAGTTCTACTATCACATCTCTTTCGTGCGGAGGCTTGTGTGCCTTGTTTTCTATATCCCATCCGAGCGCTTTGAAAAACGGATTTAGGAAATCAATTCTTACCTGAGCCTCAAGATAGCCTTTTGAGAGGTAGTGAGTTTTGTCCTTTTCGAACTTTGCGACGAGCGAATGGAGCTTTTCTCTGAAGGAATCGATATCAGCCACGGCCGACATGGCATATTATAGCAAAAGTGCTTCCGTATCAATGCAAACGCATTAAGTAACATGTCATTGCGAGGCATAGCCGAAGCAAACTTTGCCTTGAGATTGCCGCGCTCCCCTCGGTCGCTCGCAATGACAATGTAACAGTTTTTTTTTACGGGCGTATTATATTGAAATTCTCCAGCATATGGAGCATTATTATATCCATGGAAATTGTACGTCTGAACCGCACATCGAGAATCCTTGCAGGCCATCTCTGGGTCTTCTCGAACGAGCTTGCGGCAAGTCCGATAGGGCTTGAACCCGGGTCCCTTGTGGAACTAAGGGACAGGAAAGATACGTTCATCGGGATCGGGTATATCAACCCGCATTCACTTATCGCCGTGAGGATCCTGACGAGGAGGAGGGAAGAGATAAACCCGGTTTTTTTCAGAAGGCGGATTCTCGGGGCACTGGAATACAGAAGGCGTTTTCTGAAGGATACGAGCTCTTTCAGGGTGGTCTTTAGCGAGGGAGATTTCCTTCCCGGCCTCATAGTGGACAAATATGAAGACTGTCTCTCCGTCCAGATTCTTACAATGGGAATGGAAGTCCTGGCCGACGTCGTCATCCGGGTCCTGGATGAGATCCTCTCCCCTTCCACCATCGTTCTAAGGAACGATAGCTCTGCGCGCGTCCTCGAAGGGCTCAAGCAGGAGAAGATGGTACTTAAAGGTCCAATCGATAAGCTTCCCGTAATTCGGGAGGATTCGCTGCTGTTTGAAGTCGACCCACTGTCAGGGCAGAAGACAGGGTTCTTTCTTGACCAGAGGGAAAACAGGACGGCATTCGCTTATCTTGCAGGGGGAGGAAGGGGTCTTGACCTCTTCTGCTATGCAGGCGCATGGAGTCTTCATCTGGCAAAAAAAGGTGCTGAGGTGACGGGCATTGATGAGTCAGAAATAGCGATTTCGCAGGCACTGAGGAATGCCGGATTGAACGGACTGGCAGAAAGATGCGCCTTTATGAAGGCTGATGTGTTTGCATTTCTGAAGGAGGAGTTGGCCGGGGGTAGTCGTTATGACTTCATAGTCCTTGACCCCCCTGCATTTGTGAAGTCCAGGACAAAGGTGAAATATGCTTTGAGGGGTTACAGGCAGATAAATGCCGGTGCGATGCGGCTTCTCAGGAAGGGCGGTCTGCTTGCCACATCCTCCTGCTCATACCACATTGATAAAGGGTCATTTCTGGAAATGCTGAAGTCGGCTGCAAAGGATGCGGACAGGCAGGTGAGACTAATCGAGATGCGCTCCCAGGCAAGGGACCATCCGGTCCTCCTCTCCATGCCCGAGACCGAGTATCTGAAGTGTGCGTTTCTGGAGGTGAGGTGATCCGAAAAACGCAATTGATTATTGTAAGCAAGGACATGAATGAATTCAAGGTCTTTTTATTTCGGCGCAATTTAACCGGATGCCATGGTTCAATTCTCAACAGCTGATTGAGTAATAACCTGCTCACCAGTAATTGCATCATGGCATAAACAAGTGTCGCTGCAAAAGACTTTTCGGTCATCCATGTCCCTGCTAAATATATATATTCTTGAGTTACCGGCCCGTTACTACAACGTCAGCTTCTCGAACATCTTTGTAATCACCGCATTGGACACTACGAGTCCTTTGCGCGTCAGGCGTACGTGGACGCCGTCCGAGGCAAGGAGCCCCTCGGCAATCAGGTCCTCCGATGCTTTCAGAATATCGACGGCCAGTTCCTCCTTGAACATTTTGATATCAAGTCCTTCGGTCTTCCTCAGGCCGAGGAAGATGAACTCACGTATTGCCTCTTCACAGGAGACCTCGATGCTTTCCTCGACGGCAAGCTCGCCTTTCTTCATCACATCGATATATTTCTCTATACTCATGGTGTTCTTAGTCCTCCTGTCTCCGACAAAACCGTGGGCGCCTGCGCCGACGCCGATATATTCCCCCCTGTCCCAGTAGTTGATATTATGCCTGCATTCAAAACCTGGTTTCGCGAAGTTGGATATCTCATAATGCCCGTATCCTGCATCATTCAACCTGTCGATTGCGAGGTAGTACATCTCGACGACGGCCTCTTCGGGGGGCTTTTCGAGTTCTCTCCGCGTGATCGCTTCGTATAAGGGGGTGCCCTTTTCAGGGGTGAGCTCATATGCCGATAAATGCTCAGGGGCCAGTTCCACCGCCGTCTCCAAATTATGCACCCACCCGTCAATCGTCTGTCCGGGTATGCCGTACATAAGGTCGATGGATACATTTCCGGAATCCACATGTCTCACCGATGCCACGGCCCGCAGGGCATCATCGGAGGTATGTATTCTGCCCAATAGCTTCAGTTCATAGTCATTGAATGACTGGACGCCGATGCTGAATCTGTTCACCCCTGCATCCGAGAGGGCACGGGCCTTCTCCTTATCGATGGTCCCGGGGTTTGCCTCGATCGTTATTTCGGCATCGGGAGATAACGGAAAGGAATCCCTTATCTTCCGAAGCAATCTTATAAGCGACGAAGTAGGTGCGGTGGTGGGCGTGCCCCCTCCCGCATAGACCGTTCTAAGTTCGCCTGAATCCCTTTTTCTCATCGCGAGCTCGCGGAGCAATGCATCCACATATCTCGGTGCAAGGTCATCGTCATAGGGCACGGAAAAGAAATCGCAGTAGATGCATTTCTTCATGCAGAAGGGGATATGGATGTAAAGGTGGTTGACCACGTTCAGTTGTTAAAGAAAACCCCTCCTTTCAAAGGAGGGGACGGGGAGGTGTGGTGTCTATCCATTACCCCACCAGCCTCCCCTTGCAAAGGGGAGGCTTTAACCATGCGGAGAGTTCCGATTAGTTTACCTTTCATCTCTTCCTATTATATACTTCGTCTATGCCGAAGAGCGAATTTGAGAAACTCGTCGATATCATGTCCGCCCTGAGAGGCGAGAAAGGGTGTCCATGGGACAGGGAACAGACAAGGGAGTCCCTGAAGCCTTTTCTCGTTGAGGAAACCTACGAGGTCCTCGAAGCAATCGACCAGGGGTTGCCTGAAAGAATAAAAGAGGAACTTGGCGACCTCCTCTTCCAGATAATCTTCCATTGCCGGATCGCAGAGGAACGGAACGAGTTCGGCATCAATGATGTTATCAGGAATATTTCGGACAAAATGATTGGCAGGCATCCCCATGTGTTCGGCGGAGCTCAATATGAGACGTCCGAGGAGGTTCTCAAACAGTGGGAGGAGAGAAAGAGGGAAGAAGGGAAGGGAAAGGAATCAATCCTTGAAGGCATCCCGAAGGAGCTTCCCTCACTCCTGAGGGCGCACAGGATACAGGCCAGGGCGGCGAGGGTCGGGTTTGACTGGGCGCGGGTCGAGGACGTTCTGAAGAAGCTTGATGAGGAACTGGCTGAATTCAGAGAAGCGCTCGAAAAGAAAGACCAGGGCGAGATCGAAGACGAACTTGGAGACATCTTCTTTGTCCTGGTGAACGTCTCGAGGTTTATTGGAGTGAATCCCGAGGACGCGTTGAGGAAGACCATAAGCAAGTTCATTTCCCGTTTCCGCTATATAGAGATGAGGGCTGCAGAGTCAGGGAAGAGTCTGTCCGGGATGTCCCTTGAAGAGATGGACATACTGTGGGACGAGGCAAAGGGGAAGGGTGGACGATGAGCAATGTACTGGCAAGATACCTCATGATGCTCGCAGTTCTTTCATCACTGTTTGCAGCCGCGACTACTGGCTGTCTGGGCTATGAGCGGGTGTTGAGGACCAGAGACGGGAAACTCGTACGTTTCAAACAGATGATCGCGGACCTCGTGAGCGCAAGGGTCGTTTTTGTGGGTGAAACCCATACGAGCAAGCGGAATCACCGGTCGCAAAAGAACATCATTGAGGCATTGCATCAGTCAGGGGTTCCCCTGGCGATAGGACTGGAGATGTTCAGGGAGGACAGCCAGAAAACACTGGACGGCTGGGTGAAGGGAAGCATCGACCTGGACGGTTTTCTCAAGGGCTTTTCTCGGGATGTTCTTTTCCTTTTTCAGCGTGCAGGAACTCATGATGAGGAAGAGATACAGGTCTCTGGACACTGAAAGGACGATAAGGGAGTTTGTCAAAATATTCGTTGAGGGTACCGTGAAATGAAGAAGAGCATATTTTCTGTTGTCGTCTTTGGGTCTTTGGTTCTTTTTTCGGCCGGTGCGGGCATCGCGCATGGCGAGGTGCTGACCTTCTCCCAGGGGCTGAGGCTCGTTGCTGAAAATAACAGACTCATAAAGGTGACAAAACACGAGGAGAGGATATCCGAGGCCGACAGTCTCGTTGCGAGATCGGCCCTTTTACCCAGCGTAAATGTGTCCATGAGCCAGACGTTCCTCTCCTACCAGCATTCGGCCATCTTCGGACCGCAGACGGTCCCGACCTCCGAGAAGGGTTTTTTCTCTTACAGCCTCGGCATTCAGCAGTTGTTGTATGATTTCGGGGGAAGCATTTCGAAGTACAGGGCGAGCAGGTCGGTCTTCGAGACAAAGAGATTGGACACCGTGAGGGTGGCAAGCAAGGTCTCCCTCGATTATGCCTTTGCCTATTTTGACCTCCTCGAATCTGAAAAGCTGATCCTGGTGGCCGAAAAGGAGACAGAGAGCGTCAGTGCCCATCTCCGCGATGCGAAGAACCTGTTTGAGAACGGCATTATTACAAAGAACGACCTGCTCCAGGCAGAGGTGAGGCTTTCGGACGCGCGGCAGAAGCTCCTCAACGCTAAGAACCTCCGGGCGATAAACGCCTCTCGCCTCAACACGTTGCTCTCGAGGCCTCTGGACTCCAGCATAGAGGTGGCGGATATCGCGGAAATGCCCTCGAATTATCTTCTCCTCGACAGGGAAAAGGCATGGGAGACAGCAGTGCAGGAGAGAGCGGAGATGAGGATAGTCGCCGAGACATTGAGGACCCTGGACATCGAGGAGGTTTTCAGGAAAGCGGAGTACTACCCCAAGTTCTTTGCCGGGGCGTTCTATGATTACGCCGAGAACCGGTACCAGCTCCATAAGGGCAATGCATCAATGATCATCGGGATGACCTTGAACCTTTTCAGCGGGGGAAGTACGAGGGCGGAGTTGATGAAGACCGAGTCCCGGAAGAGCCAGCTGAAGGAGCAGAGGGCAAGGCTCGAGGATGAGATAAGGCTCGAGGTGGAACGCGCTCTCCTTGATCTGAAGAACGCACTGGAGAGAATCAGAGTCTCGAAGGACGCGGCAGGACAGGCTGAAGAGAACCTGAGGATAAACAGGGTGAGATACGAGGAAGGAGTGGGCACCGCTACCGAGGTTCTCGATGCTATCACGCTCCTCACCATCGCCGAGACAAACTATTACCGCTCACTCTATGACCTAAGGAGGGCTGAATCTGCCCTTCTGTACGCGATGGGGAAGGAACTGGCGGAGGTTTATAAGTAAGAAGCGAGAAGTAAGAACGTTTCGAGCAATAATCCCAGATAGCAGACGGTGAGGATGATATGGACGAAATAAGACAGGAAGAGGTAAAACAGCCGACAGGCAATCACAGGAGAAACATCGTTGCTCTCGCAGTATTCTCCCTCGTCGCGGTTACAGGGGCCGTTGCCGTCTACTTCTATATCCAATACAAGGCCACGCATATCACAACGGACGATGCCTTTGTGGAGGGCCGCATCCATGTGGTCGCTTCAAAGGTGTATGGAACGGTGAAAGCAGTGCATGTGAAGGATAACCAGCCTGTGCAGAAGGGGGAACTCCTTCTCGAGATAGACCCTGTTGATTATGAGGTGAAGGTCTTGGAAGCGTCTTCGGGTCTTAATGCCGAAAAAGCGAAGATAATCGAGATCGATGCCAGGACCGAAGCGGCTAAGAGACAGGTTGCCGAGGCAAAGGCTGCCGTTGAGGCGGCAAGGGCGAATCTGCAACTGCAGGAAGCAAACCTCGTACAGGCGGAGATGGATATGAAAAGGGCGGAGAGCCTTTTTAGAAAGGATGCGCTTTCTAAGGAGCGGTATGAAAAAACGATGACAGGATATAGGGTTGCGCTGGCACAGGTGAAGGCAGCGAGGGAACAGCTCAGGCAGGCTGAGAGCATATTGGATACACAGAAGGCCGTGGTACGGCAGGCGGAGGCGGCCCGGATGGCCCAGAGGGCCTCCGTGGCACAGAAGGAAGCGGTATTAAAGAATGCGGAACTCAACTACGGCTATACGAAGCTTTATGCGCCTTCGGACGGCTATGTCACGAAGAAGTCGGTTGAGGTCGGCAATCAGATACAGGCAGGGCAGGCGCTCATGGCGATAGTTCCTCTGGATGATGTATGGCTCGTCGCAAACTACAAGGAGACGCAGCTCGAAAATGTGAAGGCGGGACAGAAAGTGAAGGTGAAGGCCGATTCCTACCCCGGCCGGACCTTCGAGGGCAGGGTCGAAAGTATCATGGCTGGTACCGGTTCCGTGTTCTCTCTGTTCCCTCCTGAAAACGCCACAGGTAACTACGTGAAGGTGGTGCAGAGGATTCCGGTCAAGATTCTCCTTGAAAAGGGCACGGACCCCGACCGTGTCCTGAGACTCGGGATGTCCGTTGTGCCAACGATCATCATTGAAAGCAAATAGAAGACGCATTACGTATGACGCAGGAGAGACGCGCGATGTGCACGACACGCACGGATGTGGTGCAATCCGCGCCCATAGCGTATGAACAAATGGATCATCTCCATCACCGTGATGCTGCCGACCCTTATCGAGATAATCGACATATCGGTGGTGAATGTCGCTCTCGACCATATACGCGGCAGCCTCTCCGCCGGCATCGATGAGTCTACATGGGCTATCACCTCTTACCTTGTCTCGAACGCGATCATTATCCCCATGACGGGATGGCTGAGCAGGCTCTTCGGAAGGAAGCGGTACATGATCTTTTCCATATCCCTCTTCACCTTCAGCTCATTACTCTGCGGCTCTGCATGGAATCTTCAGAGTCTCGTGGTCTTCAGGATCCTTCAGGGCATAGGCGGCGGCGCCCTGCAGCCCATATCCCAGTCCATTCTTCTTGAAACGTTTCCGCCACGCCAGCACGGAATGGCCATGGCGATTTTCGGCGTCGGTATCATGTTCGGCCCAATCGTGGGTCCTTTGCTCGGCGGATGGATCACGGACAACTGGTCGTGGCACTGGATATTCTTCATAAACATCCCAATAGGGATAATCTCGATTCTGATGTGCATGTTCTTTATCGCCGATCCCCCGTATATGAGGCGCATGAAGATGAAGATCGACTACTGTGGGCTCGCACTGCTCGCCATCGGCCTGGGATGTCTCCAAATCGTCCTGGACAAGGGGGAGAGGGAGGACTGGTTCGCGTCAAGTTTTATCACCTGGCTTGCGGTTGTCTCAGCGGCATCCCTTATACTCTTTGTGGTTGTAGAGCGCTTTGCAAAACATCCTGTGGTAAATCTGAAGACGTTCAGAAGCCTCACCTTCAGCACAGGTAACCTAGTTATGTTCTTCGCCTTCTTTAACCTCTTCGGCAGCATTGTGCTCCTTCCCATTTATCTCCAGACCCTCATGGGCTATACCGCAACCCTTGCGGGAATGGTCCTCGGCCCCGGCGGGCTTGCGACCCTCGTGGCGATGCCCATAGCAGGCAGGCTTGTCACCAAGATCAATCCCAAAGGACTCCTTGCCTTTGGGATCGCGGTTTCCGCATACTCTACATATCTCATGTCCAGATTCAACCTTCTGGCGGATTTCGATACTGTAATCTGGCCGAGGGTGGTCCTCGGTGTCGGCATGGGTTTTCTCTTCATTCCCCTGACGACTCTCACGATGTCAGAGATAAGGAAAGAGGATATGGGCAACGCCTCGGCGATCTATAATCTGCTGAGAAATCTCGGCGGAAGCTTCGGGGTGGCATTTGTCACCACCATGCTCGCAAGGAGAGCGCAGTTTCATCAGAATCATATCGTAGAAAACCTTACCCCTTTTGAAACGAGCTATCGGCTGGCCGTCGAGGGCGTATCCCAGATCCTCGACTATAAAGGCTTCGGAGCCGTTGCAGAGCGCGGAGCGCTTGGTATTATCTATGGAAGGGTACTTAAGGAGGCAGCGATGATTTCCTTTAACGACGCCTTCCATCTCCTGAGCATACTGATGCTCCTGGTCCTTCCCCTTGTCCTGCTCATGAGAAAGCCGAAGGAGGCAGGGGAGTTGCCTCCGGGAGCGCATTGAAACCGCCATGTCCAGCATCATAAAAGACACGCTCTATGCCTTCATCCCCCTGTTCGTGGCGATAGATATCTTTGCGGTGATTCCCATTTTCGTGTCGATGACAGAGCGGATGTCAAGGGAAAAGCGGTTTGCCATCGAGCGGGACTCGGTCATTACAGCCCTTGCTGTCGGGCTTTCCTTTATCGGGGTAGGCGAGGGGATCTTCAGGGTCCTTAACATCACGGAGAACGACTTCAAGATAGCAGGCGGGCTTATCCTGCTTATCTTCGCAGTCCTCGATCTCATGGGATATACGAGAACAAGGGGACAGGCCGGAAAGCTCGGCGTTGTTCCACTGGGAGTTCCACTCATCGTAGGTCCGGCGGTGCTCACCACGATCCTCGTTCTTGTAGACCACTATGGCATCGTCCCAACAGTCATCTCCTTCATTGTTAACCTTGCTATCGTGTGGCTTTCGTTCCGCGTCTCGGGGAGGATTCTCTCTGTCTTCGGAAAGGGAGGGATAATGGCCATCTCCAAGGTGATGGCACTTCTGCTCGCTTCCATCGCGGTGATGCTCATACGGATCGGTCTGGAAAATATCCTGGAAAGATGATTCCCCTGTTTCCTTGACTTTTATGGGAGTGCTGGTTTATAAACAATATATCGCGGGCGTAACTCAGTGGTAGAGTGTCAGCTTCCCAAGCTGAAGGTCGCGGGTTCGAATCCCGTCGCCCGCTCCAAGCCGTTATGAAAAAAAACCTTGTCGTCCTCGGCCTCATCGTCGCATCAATCACAACGTCTCTGACGAGCACGGTCATCTCCTACGGTAACGCCGTAAGCGCTGCCGAGGATTTCCTGAAATCCCAGGCGCTGGGCATCGCTGCGAGCCTCGATACCGCGCTTTCGAGGTACGGCACAAAAGACAACATCTTCCCCGACATGATAAGGAGCGGAAGGTGGGAGGGGATCGCATTCCTTGCATTATATGACGGCAAAGGCCTTACGGTGCTTCATTCCAACGAGAACCTGATAAGAAAGAAAGCGGAAGATGAGGACGTCATGCGAACGGCCGAATCAGGCGAGCCGAGATATGGGTACAGAAAGCTCGGTACGGGCGAGGATGTTTTTGTTATGAATGTCCCGGTGCACCTCGGAGGCACTACCCTAGTGTTAAGAGTCGCTCTGCATACCTATCCGGCGCGCGTTATCGTCAGGGGAGCAAAGTTCCAACTCCTGAGCGTCCTAACAGTGGTCTCTGTTTTGTCAGCTATTACCGTATTCTTCGTGATAGCCGCGAGGAGGAGGGAGGAACTGGAGAAGGTTCTCGCCGAGAAGGAGAAGTTTTCGGTACTCGGAGAGATGGCGTCTGTCCTCGCCCACGAAATAAGAAACCCCCTGGGGAGCATAAAAGGGTTCGCCCAATATCTCAGGGAGCAGGCTTCCAGAGGGAAGGCCGGTAACGGAGAGATTACCGACGAATACCTGGGGATAATAGTCTCGGAATCAGGGAGGATAGAGACGCTCACGAAAGACCTCCTCGCCTACTCCGGACAGGATGAAGTGAGGAGCGAGGAGTTCTCCCTGTCGGAGCTTGTAAAGGAGACATTATCTCTGATGAAAGTCCCCGAATACATCTCCCTCGTTGTTGATGCGCCTGACGATGTCGTTCTTTTTTCCGACAAAAACAAACTCAGGCAGATAGTGACAAACCTTCTTCAGAACGCTCTTGACGCCATACCAGATACGGGTACGATAGAGGTAAGGGCTGAGAAAAGGCGGGCGGACTTTCTCCTTAGGATTTCGGACTCCGGCACGGGAATGGACGAGCTTACCATTGCCAATATGTTCAAGCCTTTCTATACGACTAAGAGCAAAGGCACCGGTCTTGGCCTGGCAATTGTCGAGCGATACGTGAAGGCAATCGGTGGTAAGATAGAAGTGAAGAGCGAAAAAGGGAAAGGGAGCGCCTTCAGTCTCACAATACCTAAGAAGATGAGAAGGTAACGAAAACGGTGACGCAAAGGCCTTACTTGCAACCGGGTGATACGGAGCGGACATGAGCAGGGAGAACTTCAGGATACTTGTTGTGGACGATGAACAGAGTTTCACTCTCCTCATCTCTCGGATACTCAAAGACGAGGGCTACAGGGTGAGAACCGCATCAAGCGGCAGCGAAGCGTTGAAGGTCCTGGACGGATACGAGCCCGATCTCGTTATCTCCGACATCAAGATGCCAGGCATAGACGGCATTACATTCATGAACGAGGTGAGATCTGAACACCCGGATATCGATTTCATCATGATTACCGCCTTCGGCACAGTGGAGACCGCGGTTTCAGCGATGAAGATGGGCGCGCTTGACTACATCTCAAAGCCTCTCAAGGATCCCGAAGAACTTCGCAGGCTCGTAGCAAAGATATATGAAAAAAGCCGGCTCATCATGGAAAACAGGGCGCTTCGCGACGAGCTACAGGGCGATTTTCCGCCACCGGGCGTTATCTTTGCAGGGATGGATGAGGTCTTCAAGGACGTGAAGGCGGTTGCCCCGACCGATACAACGGTAATTCTGTACGGCGAAACAGGAACCGGGAAGAGCCTTATCGCAAAGGTGATTCATCAGATGAGCGGGAGAAAGGGGCTCTTCGTGACCATAAACTGCGCATCCATCCCGGAAAACCTGCTCGAATCGGAGATCTTCGGTTACGAGAAAGGCGCCTTCACCGGAGCGCTTCATTCGAAAAAAGGTAAGTTCGAGCTTGCGAATGACGGGACTCTCTTTCTTGACGAGATAGCCGAGATGAGCCCCGCCCTCCAGGCGAAGCTCCTCAGAGTCCTGCAGGATAGAAACTTTGAAAGGCTCGGCGGGCTTGAGACGCTACGGACGAATGCGAGGGTCGTCACCGCCACAAACAGGGATCTGAAAGAGCTTGTTACAGAGAAAAGATTCAGGGATGACCTCTATTACCGGCTGAATGTGTTTCCCGTTCGTATCCCTCCGCTCAGGGAAAGAAAGAAGGTTATCCCGCTGCTGACTGAATATCTTGTGAAGAGGCTGTCCGTAAAGGTCGGAAAGGCCATTAAGGAGATACCTTCCGAATCCATCGAAAGGCTGATTTCCTACCCTTGGCCCGGAAATATAAGGGAACTGGAAAACCTCATCGAGAGGGCAATAGTCCTGAACAGGGATGGAAGGCTCTCCCTCCCGACCTTCGAGGAGGCACCTCAAGAAGTTTTTGAAGGCAGTATGAAGAGCATCGAAAAAATGGCCATTGAGAACGCGTTGAAGAAGGCAGGCGGCAACCGCAGGGAAGCAGCCGGGATTCTCGGTATTTCCCTTAGGTCCCTGCAATATAAAATCAAGGAATACGGTATAATGCTGCGAAGCGGAGCCTAACTATGTTGACATGTGGAACCGGATTTGATATGTTTAAGGCGACTGATGCTTATGAGGATTGAGGAGATACGCCCGAACCCAAAGAAGCCTGGCCCAACCTTTCTCTTCGGCATTATTTTTTCTCTTGTTCTTTTCCTTTCCCAGCCCGCTTTCTCAGGGGAGCCTCAGGTATGTTCCGGTTGCCATAGGAAGCAGTCCGACGGCGACCGGCTCCATCCCGTCATAAAGACGGGCGGATGTGTCGCCTGCCACACAAAGCCTCATTCAAAGGCAGCAAAGGACAAAAAGTTTCTCCCCGCAACTGGTGTGGACCTCTGCTGGATGTGTCACGATAAAGGCAAGTTCACGAAGGCGGTAAAACACCCACCGGTTGCCGGAGGTCAGTGCATGTCCTGCCATGACGTGCATGTGACGGACAACCCGAAGCTCCTGCTCTCAAAGATGCCGGACCTGTGCTTTAACTGTCACGACAAGACAAGGTTTGCGAACAAGAGCGTGCACCCGCCGGTGGCGGGAGGTATGTGCACTTCATGCCATAATCCTCACAGCAGCGACGTGAGGAAACTCCTCGTGGCGGAGACCCCGGCTCTTTGTTACTTGTGTCACGAAAAGAAGTTTTTTGCTGGGAAGAAGACGGTCCACTCACCTGTTTCGGCCGGACTCTGCACGTCATGTCACGAGCCCCATGCTTCCAAAGAGCGGAAACTGCTTGTAAAGCAAGCTCCGTACCTCTGTTTCAATTGCCACAGTAAGGGTGATTTCGAAGGAAAGAAGGTCGTGCACTCTCCTGTTGCGGGAGGCATGTGTACAAGCTGCCATGCCCATCACCAGTCGGACTCCGCGAAGCTGCTCCTCGCGGAGATGCCGAGGCTATGTTTCGACTGCCATAACAGCAAGGAGTTCGTGCGCAAGAAAGGGCATTCCCCGGTGGCATCCGGCATGTGCATGTCGTGCCACAAGCCTCATTCTTCAACGGCCAGGGCCTTGCTCAGATGGGATGTCAACAGATTATGTCTTGACTGTCATCCGTCCGTGGAGCTGAAGCCTCATGCAGTGAAGGGATTGACCGGCAGAGGGCATCCTCTCGAGACAAAGATCAGGAAAGTCGTTGACGGGAAAAGGATGAAACTGTCCTGCCTCTCCTGCCACGAGCCCCATAGTTCTCAGTGGATCAGGCTATTCAGATACGAGGCTGAAAGCCCATTTGACCTCTGCAATCACTGCCACAGGAAGCACTGAGAGCGGGTTTCACCGGTAAGGCAGTATCCGCGACGCATCTCTTTTTGCATAGCGAACTTTGGCGAGGCATCGCTTGCAGGAACCTTCCCCGGAATCAATCCTGCTGCCGAGATAAAAGGAAAAGGGCCTGCGCCATGCAGGCCCTGAATCGTTTAAATAAACTACCTCTTTTTCTTCGGCGTTTCTTTAGGTGCTTCCTTCTTTCCGGCCACCGTCCAGTTGTTCAGGTCATGAGCGATGTTGTGGCATTCGCCGCATTTCGGGAACTTCGCCATGATGCCGGCCGGATGGGGTGAACCATGACAATCCTGGCATTGAGGCACCATCTTGTGTTTTGTCTGGTGGCAGAATGCGCATGCAAACGTCTTATGCTTTGTCTTGCTGCCGTTGAGAAGGTCGAGGGCCTTCCCGTGACATGCGCCGCAGTCCTTTGACGGCACGTCCGCGGCATAGGTCACGTCTTTCGGCATATGAGCCTTATGGCATTTCTTGCAGTCTGCAACCGTCATTTCGGCGGAGTGAGGCTTGTGGCACTGGGTACACTGAGGGACCTTGCGGTGAACACTGTGACAGGTCGAGCAGTTAAGAGCAGTATGCTTGCTCTTATGGTCTTTGAGCTGGGTGATCTGCTGTGTGTGACAGGTGAGGCACGGGTCCGTCACATTACCTGCGAAGGAAATGTTCAGAGGTGTGTGCGGGTTCTTGTGGCAGGTGAGACAACCCTTAAGTTCGTAATGGGCCTTCCCCATGTGACACTGGCTGCACTGCGGGATGGGTTTCTTCACTGCCGGAGGATGTCCGGCGTGACAGTCCGAGCACCCGACGTTTTTGTGCTTACCTCCGGCGGCTGCGATGTCGGCCGGCGGACCTGCATGACACTTAACGCAGTCTTGATCCGTCAGTGCTGTCTTTGCAGCCGTCTGGGCAGGCGCCGTTCTTGTGTAAGCCAGAAAAGCGCCGATACCCGCGACGAGTAGTAATACGACGAGAATACTACTGCCTTTCACTGCTTTCATTTCACCCTCCTTCTGAAATTTTCTGAAGCGCCTCTTTATCTGAATGAACTTTTGCAACGGTCATGGAAAACGCGTTTAAGGGCAGAAATTCAGCAAAATTATGCCATATTTCACGCTCTTAGTCAACAGGAACGCGGTTCCGCACGTCATATAGAATTCCTCAGGAATGATGGGGAAATAACCTGACGGAAAACATCCGCAATCTCCGCAGTCCTCCGATAGTCAGGATAAATCATTCTTTTTCTTTTGCTTCAAGGACGAAGGCGAAGAGGTCTCTGCAGATCTGAAGCCTCCTCAGGTAAACTTTCCTGGTGCTTTCATCCAGAGTGTGAAGGACGGATTTCAGTTTATCACACCTTGCGATCAGACTTCTCAGTTCTTCCTTTGAGAAGCTCATGGCGTCGTCTGTCCTTGAACATACCGCCTCGAATTCCTTCTTCCATTCGTCCTCGGCATGTGCAGCCCGAACCCCGAAGTGCGCCGGCACTCCCTGAGGAAGAGGCAATGGGGAAAATAAACCCGATACAATTATGATGGCGGAGAAAATTACCTTCATCAGAATATTCCCTCCTGCATTTTTGGATGACATCGCTTGCAGTCATTCATCGGGAAGGCAACGGAAAGATGGCAAACACCGCAGAACTCTCCTGCGAGGATGCGTGTCATAAGAAAATGTTTCGTGGTCTTCTTCTTGATGTTGAAGATGTCTGGGTGACAGTTGTTGCAGTCGAGCCAAGGCATATGCGCCTTATGGGGAAAAATCGCGGGGGGAATATTATGCCATTCCGCCTCGAGCAAGAGCGTTTTCTGGAAAGTGATATCCTCCCGCGGCTTGACCGAGAGATAGTTCAAAGGAGATATCATGCCGTCTCTTAGCGCCTTTACCCAGTTTATCTCATTTCCGAACTTTGCTTTCGGGAGGTTTGCAAGCCCGGGGAACTTTTCTTTCCCGTAGCCTTTGTCGCCGTTGTGGCATTTTTCGCAATTCGGCTTGTCATGGCCGAATGCGGTCTTGCCGTCATGACAACCTGTGGCGCCGCAGTACCTGCCGGACTTGTTCGCGGCTTCACTGACATCTGTAGTATTCACCTTCATATTGAATTCGAGTTCAAAATGGCAGACCCTGCAGGTGTGTTTTTGCCTGTGGATCCAGTGCGAGAAGGTAGCGGGCTTCACCCCGCTCTTCTCGGAGGTTCTGTTGATAAGAATGTTGCCGTACTGATCTGGCGCTTGAAGCGGCGGGAGGTCCCAGGACTGCCCGTGAGATCGTGGCTCCATGATCAGCGAAAGCGCTCCACACAACAAAAAAGCACCTATGAAACGGGCTTTGTGTGACATCTCTGGCAGTCGGTTAGTGGAAATGCGACCGTGGTGTGGCACACACCGCAGTACTTACCTTCAAAGATCTCCACCATCGAGTATTTGGTAGCGCCCTTTTTAACTCCCACAAATATCTCGGGATGACAGACCTCGCATCCGTTCCAGACTGTGTGTTTCTTGTGAGAGAATATGATTTCGGGCATTCCCCTGACTTTTGCTCCAAGGGAAAAATCCTTTTGTATGGTGAGGGAGGGTTTCTTTATGGAGATGCCTTCAATAAAATCAACAGGCTTTATGAGGCCGTCCTCTTCCGCCTTCTCCCAGTTTATCCCGTTTCCGAACCTTTCCTTCGGAAGTCTTCCGGCAAACGAATCGAAGTCGTGTTCCTTTCTCACGGTCTTCCCCTGAGAGTGGCATCTTTCACACCTCCCGGCTTCCTCCTGTGTATATCTACTGGAACATGATTCGAATACCTTTCCGGTGCCGAAGGGCATCTTTCCATTGTGACACGTTCCGCAGTAGAAACCCTTTATATTGTCTGCTGCCTTTATTCCGGTGGCACCTGCCTTCATAGCAAAACCGATATCCACATGGCAGGCCCTGCAGGTATAGCGCGACCGGTGAAACCAGTGGTCGAAGGCTACGGGCGCAAGCCCCGCCTTCTCAGAGTAATTGTTGATTACCGTCCTTCCGTATTCGTGAGGGAGCGGTCTTTTCTTTTTGACACCCGTCTGTGCCAGCGTCATGCCGGCAAAGAGAAGAACCATGATCGGCACAAGCAATATCTTTCTCATAACCCCTCCTTTGTCTGCGGCCGTTGGTTAAGTTTATTTAAGAAAGGGCTTTTTGTCAATTCATTCAGTGGCGGGATGTGGGATCAGAACATGATACTGCGCAGGATTTGCATCGTGAGCGCAAGAGTTGCAGGAAGGTTTTTCACGATTGTAATACAAGCCCTTGATTTATAAGTCTTTATGTTCTGGCACAGGGTGTGCATTTAAGAAGAGCAGAAGCGGTTAATGAAAGGAGGTGAAGGAAATGAAGAAGTTGCTTATCACAGGTCTCGCAGTCGTAATGCTCGTGGTCGCGATAACCGGCGTTTATGCTTTCGGTCCCGGGGGTAACTTTGCAACCGGTACTTGCATGAACTATACTAATCTTACGCTTGAGCAGAAGGCGAAGATGGACCAGTTCCAGAAAGAGATGCTCCCGCTCAGGCAGCAGATGATCGCAAAGCGTTCGGAGCTGATGTCCCTCAGGCTGCAGTCAAGTCCTGATTGGGTTGCAATTGAAAACAAGCAAAAAGAGATGGCGGAACTCAAGACCCAGATGCAGAAAAAGGCATTTGAAGCGGGTGTGACCGGAATGCAGGGTGGATGCGGTCAGTGCGGAGGCCCCGGAAAAGGAATGATGAAGGGCTGGATGATGTAAACCTGCCCTGAGCTTAAGAAAGGAGGAGTACTATGGGAAAGCTTCGGACTTTGTTATCTGTTGCCATATCACTCCTCCTTCTTGTATTCTCTGCCGAAGCTGTGGATTTGCGCGGCGAAGGATACGATGAAAACACCGAGGTTACTGTAAAGGGTTCGGTGATGGAAACATTGCGGGGCATGCGCGGTCCTGCAACGTTGAGGCTTATCCATCAGGAGAGGGTCTACCGCATCGTCACAGCGCCTCCATGGTATCTGAGGAGGAAAGGTATTGCCTTTCCGCAGGGCTCTGAGATCGAGGTGACAGGCTCCAAGTATTTCAGTGAAGACGGCAACATCTACGTTATTGCGCGAAAGATAAGGGAGACAAAGACAGGGAAGGAGGTCTTATTCAGGGACGCCTTTTGCAGACCGATGTGGCACGGGATGAGAAACAGGTGAGGGGGAAGAATATGGGGAACAAGAAATTCGTCTTCATTCTTACGCAATCTTATGGCAGACCGGATATCGTTGCCGGGGCTATGCAGCTTGCAGCCAACATGAAGGCATTCGATATCGAGCTCGATTTTTTTCTCATGGACGATGGTGTGCTCATCGCAAAAAAAGGGTTTGCAGAGACGCTCTCGGAGCTCCAGAAGAAGGATGAGTTCTCACCTGCCCATGAGCTCATGAAAACCCTTATAGAGGATTTCGGAGTGAGGTTCTATATCTGCGCCTCATGCGTGAAGCACTACGGACTCGACAAGGCAGAGCTGGTCAGTACCGCAGAGGTGAAACCAGGTTCTTTCCTCGGAGAAATGCTCCTCGGACGACAGGGCCTGACATTCTAACAGGCTTCTGAAAAAGTCGCGAACTCGTCATTCCCCGGCCTGACCGGGGATCCTGATAACACCGTCGTGAGGGGCGGACTTCATGAAAATAAAACTCGGTGAGCATCAGAAAATCGTTTCGATTGCATGGGGGTAGGCCCGGTAGCACTTAAGCGCTGCCATGAGCTGTCTTTCCGTGAGGCCTTTCGGATTCTTTCGATTTCACGAAGTATCGGTCTTTAATGCGAAAACTGCGCTTTACGGTTGACATTGTCGAATCTCCTTAACTCTTTGTATTACATGTATTACATTTAGAATAACGATGGACGGGGAATACTATAAGGGTTTGCAGGCCGGGCAGACACGGAAAAAAACATTGCAGAAATGACTGAAATATAAACCCTGGCTGCAAAGCAAGGATGTGCCGAAATCCTGTGCACAACACTGCCATCCTTCTATTGCACTTTCGGTGCTTTATGGTATTTAATATCTTATGTCCGAGATGACCCCCTTGATGAGGCAGTACTTCAGCATCAAAGAGAGGCACGGCGATGCGATCCTTATGTTCCGGCTGGGCGACTTCTATGAGATGTTTGGCGAAGACGCAAAGGTTGCCTCAAGGATCCTCCAGATAGCCCTCACCACGAGGGACAAGGCGAAGGAAGACCCAGTTCCCATGTGCGGTATCCCGTATTTCGCTGCGGAATCATACATAGCG
>CAYYWY010000008.1:62364-64207 GCA_964475485.1 uncultured Nitrospiraceae bacterium
AAGCTCGTCAGGGCAGGGCACAAGGTCGCTGTCTGTGAACAGATGGAAGACGCAAAGGAGGCAAAGGGTATAGTCCAAAGGGATGTTGTAAGAGTGATTACCCCCGGAACATATACACCTGAAAATCCCAAGGAGAACAACTACATCCTTAGTTTCTTCCCGGACGGAAGGAAGTGCGGAATCGCCCTCGCAGACATATCCACCGGAGAGTTTATGGTGTACGAAACGGAACAGCCCATCGAGGATGAGCTGAGCAGGTTTGAGCCAAAGGAGATCCTCTTTCCGGAAAGCCTTAAGGATAACCTTCACTATTCGGAAATACTCAGGAGCTATTACGGCACTACCGCCGATGACTGGATATTCCATTATTCCGAGGCATACAGGGTCCTGCTGAAACACTTGGGGGTCTCTTCCCTTGACGGCTATGGTTGCGAGGGTATGACAGCCGCCGTATCGGCTGCCGGCGCACTTGTCACTTATATCGAGAACACGCAGAAGGAGTCTATCCGGTTTAAGAAGATCTCCCCTCTTATCCAGAGCTCGCACATGTTTCTCGATGCCTCGACCCAGAGGAACCTCGAGCTGATACGCAATCTGAGAGGGGGAACGGAGGGTACCCTCCTTTCAGTCCTTGACGAAACACTTACCCCTATGGGCGCCAGATACCTGAGGAACGCGGTCCTCAGGCCCCTTGTTGATGTTAAGGAAATAAGGCGGCGCCTCGGCGCGGTGGAGACTATGGTTGAGGATTATGAGCTTGTGGAGACGCTGCGAAACACCCTGAGGAAGATCCAGGATCTCGAGAGACTCGCCTCAAGGGTGACCGCCAGGACTGCAACTCCGAGGGATCTCATAGCCGTCAGGAACTCAATCGCTGCGCTTCCCGCCATAAAGAAAGCCCTCTCTGTTTCTCAGGATGAATTCCTCACTTCCCTGGGCGAAGAGATACCGGATCTGGGCGGCGTCAGGGAATTGATAGACTCCGCCATAGCCGACAATCCTCCCCTTAGCGTGAGGGAGGGAGGAATCCTCAAGTCAGGCTATCACGCGGAGGTGGATGAATTGAGAAGGGTCTCCACCAGCGGCAAGGACTTCATCGCCGAGCTCGAGGCCGGGGAGAGGAAGAAGACCGGGATCTCATCTCTGAAAGTGGGATATAACAAGATCTTCGGCTATTACATCGAGGTGACTAAGGCAAATCTCGATCTTGTGCCTGACTCCTATATCAGGAAACAGACACTTGTTAACGGCGAAAGGTTTATTACCCCGGAGCTTAAAGAGTATGAATCGAAGGTCGTCAGTTCGGAGGAGCGGCTGAGGAACCTCGAATACGGCCTGTTTCAGGATATCCTTGAAAAGGTGCATGAAGAGAGCGGCGGACTCGTCTCTTGCGGACGTGCCGTCGCGACCCTGGATTTTCTGATCTCCCTTGCGGTGGTCGCGAGGAGGCATAATTACGTGAGGCCTGCCATCGATGACGGTACGGTCTTGGAGATCACTGACGGAAGACACCCCGTGCTTGAACGTGTTTCTTCGAATCAGTTCATTCCAAACAGCGTGTATCTCGACAACGCGGGCGACCGGCTTTTGGTAATTACCGGGCCGAACATGGCAGGGAAGTCCACCTACATGAGGCAGATAGCCCTTATTGCCCTTATGGCCCAGATCGGCAGCTTTGTCCCTGCAGCAGAGGCGAAGATCGGCGTGGTCGACAGGATCTTCACCAGGATCGGCGCCTCCGACTTTATCACAAAAGGACAGAGTACTTTTATGGTCGAAATGGTCGAGACCGCGAATATCCTGAACAATGCAACGGAAGAGCGTCGTGTAGGGAAAGAGTGTA
>CAYYWY010000008.1:64217-68419 GCA_964475485.1 uncultured Nitrospiraceae bacterium
GAACAATGCAACGGAGCGCAGCCTCATAGTCCTTGACGAGATCGGGAGGGGAACGAGCACGTTTGACGGCATCAGCATCGCGTGGGCGGTTGCCGAGCACATCGCTAAAGGGATAAAAGCGAGGACTCTCTTCGCCACTCACTATAACGAGCTCACCCAGCTTAGCCTCACCCTGGATGGGGTGAAGAATTACAATGTATCGGTGAAGGAGTGGGGGGATGAGATCATCTTCCTGAGGAAGATTACCCCCGGTCCAGCCGACAGGAGCTACGGGATACAGGTGGCGAGACTGGCGGGGCTTCCGGAGGAAGTGATCGGAAGGGCGAAGGAAGTCCTCACCGGCTTTGAGGAGGATATCGCCGGATCGGGAAAAACGAGGTCGCTTCTGAGGGATTTCTCGATTCCGGGCCAGATGGATCTCTTTTTTACAGGTCTTGACCCGTTCGTGCTGGAACTCATCCAGATGGACCTGTCAAAGATCAGTTCAAAGAGTGCCCTTGCGAAACTGAGGGAACTTAAGGCGAGGGCTGAATCACAGGCGCTCTCAAACCGCCGGCAGTAATTTTCTGCAGACCTCTTTCCGAAGCGAATCATTGTGAGGATGAGTCCTTGATATTCAGGGGGTGCATGATAAAATTTCTTATGGTTCAATTTCGCATTGACAAATGCAAAAAATCTATGATAGAAATTCACACACCACAAACAAGGAGGACGGAATGAATCCAGAGAATCTCAGGTACCATCGGGAGCATACATGGGTGAAGGTGTCGGGTAAGCGGGCGACCATCGGAATAACTGACCACGCCCAGGAAGCCCTCGGAGATATCGTGTACATAGACCTTCCGGATGCTGATACCTCTGTTGAGGCAAACAGTGAACTTGCGGAGATAGAATCCACAAAGGCCACATCATCGGTCATCTCGCCCGTGAGCGGCACGGTTATCGAAGTGAACGAAGAGCTCGCCGAGTCTCCGGAGATCATAAACGAGGAGCCCTATGGAAAGGGTTGGATAGCCGTCCTGGAGGTGGATGACGAGTCGGAGATCGACGAACTCATGGACGCGACCGAATATGAGCGCTACCTGGAAGAGGAAGCGAAATGAGGATCGCTGTCCTCGGGGGAGGGCCGGGCGGTTATGTCGCAGCATTGAAGGCGGCGCAACTGGGCGCTCAGGTCACTGTGATAGAGGAATCCGAGGTCGGCGGCACTTGTCTTAACCGGGGATGCATCCCTACGAAGACGTTAATCGCTTCCACAGAGGCGCTGCACAGAGCCAGGAATCTCCACGATTACGGGATAGATCTGAACGGATCGGTCTCTCCGAATCTCCAGAAGATCATGGAGAGAAAGGAGAGGGTCGTCTCGACTCAGGTGAAGGGGATCAGGGCACTGTTCAAGAGCTGGGGGGTGACTCTCATTGAGGGAAGAGGGAGGCTGCTGGACTCCAGAAGAGTCGAGGTCGAGAAGAAAGACGGATCGCGAGACGCTCTGGACGCAGACAAGATCATAATCGCAACCGGATCAAGGCCGGCACAGATTCCGGCATTACCCTTCGACGGAAAAAGCATTTTCTCCAGTGACGATGCCATCACGATCAGGGGGATACCCCGGAGCATACTTATTGTAGGCGCAGGCGTGATAGGCTCGGAGTTCGCATGCATATTTTCGGAACTCGGCACAGAGGTAACGATGGTCGAGATGCTCCAGAGGGTGCTATCCACAGAGGACATGGAGGTTTCGGAACTACTCGAAAGGGAGTTCAAGAAGAAGAAGATAAAGCTCGTCACCGGAGCCGGTGTGACGAAGGTGGAACGGGGGGAACACGGGTTGCATGCGTTCCTTTCGGACGGCGGAGAGATTGTGACGGAAAAGATCCTCGTCTCCGTCGGGAGGACGATGAACAGCGACAACATCGGGCTTGAATCCCTCGGCATAGAGAAGGGGAAAAGGGGCGAAATCATAGTTGATTACAAGATGGAAACGGAAGTGAGGGGCATATACGCGATAGGCGATGTGGTTGGGGGGATGCTCCTTGCCCATAAGGCGTCGAAGGAGGGCATAATAGCCGCGCATAATGCGTGCGGGAAAGAGGCAAGGATCGATTATTCAGTTATACCTGCCGCTATATTCACATCCCCCGAGATCGCATCCGTCGGCCTAAGGGAACAGCAGGCAGCGGAAATGGGTGTCGATATCAGGGTGGGGCGTTTTCAATACAGGGCCCTCGGAAAGGCCCACGCAGCGGGTGAGATAATGGGGTTTTTCAAGATCCTTGCAGATGCGGCAACTGACAGGATCCTGGGGGCACACATCGTGGGGGCCCACGCCTCGGACCTCATCCATGAGGTTGTGCTTGCGATGAAAGCCGGGCTTAAGGCGAAGGACATCGCGGAGGCGGTCCATGTACACCCCACTTTTTCCGAAGGAATTATGGAGGCATCAGCGGATGTTCGCGGTGAGGCGACGCATGTGCCGAAGAAATAGGCCCGCAGGGTAGCAGAAGCCGATGCAGGCGCTTGCAGACAACTGGGTCTCCTCTGTAAAGAAGAAAAACAAGGAAGTGTTCTCAGAACTGGACGTTCTTATTAGGGCGCTGGACCGCTTCTTCAATATAGAAAACCTTCCGATTTCGCGGGAGGAGGTTGCGAACAGGAACTTCTTTGACGAGCTCGCTGCTGCGAGGGAAACCATTGTGAGAGTGGTGGACCTTCTTGATGCGATAATCCCCGAAAGCAAAAAGAACGTGTATTGGTTTCAGAAGTTTGCGCACTCTAAGTTCCTGAACGACAAGAAGAGAGATGCCCTCAGGGAGGAACTCTACAAACAGGACGTTCCCGAAAAAAGTCTCTTCCTCCTTTACGACACCTTCATAAACCTCAAAGGACTAATCACCGATATCCTGAAGACCGAGCATATCCCCTACCTCACCTTCGCAAACATGGGCCAGATAACCGGAAGGGAGATAAGGGAGAACATTTTTTTCAACCCGTTCAGGCAGGAGCTGAACCCTGAATTCGACGTCATCGAAAACAGGGAGATTTCAAAACTGGTTAGGGATATCAAGGACAAGGAAACAAGGAAGCATACATCGATGGTGCTGATCCACCTTTTCAGGTACCTGAGGTATCTCAAGTTTGCCGACACATCGAGCAAGTTCGGTTCCCTTAACTCCTCTCTCCTTATCATCCTCCTTTTGCGTTCTGAGTTCAACATTTTTCAGGGGTATCTCGATTCCGCAGCGCGCAAGGTCCGCGATGATGGATTCGGAATGCTTCTTAAGGCGATCTCATATCAGTTCTCCATGGAGGCAAAGAGGGTCTTCATGCAGGAGATAAAGGAGGTATTCAGGAACAAATCGCCCCAGCACCTCAAGGGAAAGGTGGAGAACAGCCATGGAATATTGAAGAACCTAACCGAACAGAGCGTCGTCCAGGTGGCCCGTTTCTTCAGTCCCGACATCCGGGGTAGTGACATCTTCGATACGTTTGTAACCAGACTCGAGCAGTCCCTACGGCTGCGGGAGGACATCCTTATTCTTGAGCGCTTCCTCGCCCTCATGGAAGAAGAGGACACTAGGGAGAAGGCGGTGCATATCTTCGATTCGATGAGGAACTTCATGCTTTATTTCCAGAGCTTCACCTTTAAGCTGCTCAGGTATGACGATTATGAGGAATTCCTCTCTTTCTTCAACAAGGTCTTCGCCTTCAACAGGGAGGATGTGAAAGGAAAGAGGTTTGAGAAGCTGATGGAGAAGATACGTCAATTCAGGATATTCACGGAGACATGCCTGAGACAGATCTCGATTAGGGCGGAGCTTGCCGATGTTCCTGCCGACATGGAACGCGTCCGGAACAGCCTTAACCAGTACCTGCAGTAAGCGCTTTGCTTTCTTCGGGTGCGAATGCAGAAGCCAGATACTGAATACAGAAGTCAGAGGTCAGAGTGGGCAGGAATTTTTATTCTTTCGAGTTCCGGCTCATGAATTCCTTATTCATAACGATTAGTAATTAAGGAGGCATTCGTGGGAAAGATCGTCGAAGTGAAGGCCATGGAGATTCTGGACTCAAGGGGAAACCCAACGGTTCAGGTCGAGGTTGCCCTGGACTGCGGCATATCGGGCAAGGCCGGGGTACCCTCGGGTGCGTCAACAGGGGAAAGGGAAGCCCTCGAGCTGAGAGACGGGGGCGACAGGTATCTCGGG
>CAYYWY010000008.1:68495-85679 GCA_964475485.1 uncultured Nitrospiraceae bacterium
GCTGCCATCGATGCGTTCATGATAGAGCTCGACGGCACGGAAAACAAATCCGGGCTCGGGGCGAATGCCATCCTCGGGGTCTCACTCGCCGTATGCAAGGCTTCTGCCCTTGAGCTGGGAATGCCTCTTTATAAATATATCGGCGGCTGTAACGCAAAGGAACTCCCTGTACCGATGATGAACATCCTCAACGGCGGCGCCCATGCGGACAACAACCTCGACATCCAGGAATTCATGATAATGCCAGTAGGTTTTCTCAACCTCAGCGCCGCTGTCCGTGCAGCATCGGAAGTATTTCACACACTGAAATCGATCTTGAAGAAGAACAAGCTGAACACCGCTGTGGGTGATGAAGGAGGGTTTGCTCCGAGCCTGAAGAGCAATGAGGAGGCTATCAGGCTTATCATGCGTGCCGTTGAGGACGCAGGTTATGTCCCGGGAAGGGAGATTGCCCTTGCTCTTGATGTGGCTGCATCCGAGTTTTATTCTGAAAAGGGATACCGCTTCGAAGGGAAGAACCATTCGTCGGACGGCATGATCGAGTACTACGAAAAGCTTATGAACCGTTATCCTATTGTCTCAATCGAAGACGGGCTTTCCGAGAAGGACTGGAAGGGATGGAGGCGACTTACCCAGAAGCTCGGTAAAGCTATTCAGATTGTGGGAGACGATATCTTCGTTACCAATACGAAGATCTTCCGTGAGGGAATAAGAAGTAAGATCGCCAATTCGATCCTCATCAAGCTGAATCAGATCGGAACCCTCACCGAGACCCTTGACGCCATAGAGATGGCAAAGAAGGCCGGATACACGGCGGTCATCTCCCACAGATCAGGTGAGACGGAGGATACGACTATAGCAGACCTCGCCGTGGCTTGCAACACAGGGTTCATCAAGACAGGCTCTTTGTCGAGGAGCGACAGGATTGCAAAATACAACAGACTGATGGAGATCGAGAAGGAACTGGGGGGGGCTGCGATATACAGGGGAAGAGACGCGTTCTGCAACCTGCGCCAATGAAAATGTCTGGACTTGGGAGGATTCCCATTGTATAATTTACTGAGATGAGCGCACAGAACCTTCTCAGGAAACAGGTGTCCTCTGAGATAAGGAAAAGGCGGCTTGTCTTTCTTACGCTCGTCCTCCTCACCTTCTTCTACTTTGCGATAAGTTTCTCCTTCGGCAGCACGGGCCTTCTCAGGTACCTTGAACTCCGGGAAAAAAAGAACCGGCTTGCCTTGGAGATACAGGCAATCGAATCACGGAATGCCCATCTGCGGTCTGAGTTGAAACTCCTTAAGGAGAACCCCTTCTACATCGAGAAATATGCGCGTGAAGATTTCGGCATGGCCAGGCCGGACGAGCATGTCTTTAAATATGAGCAGTAGTCCGCTCCACATCGCCTTTCTTTGGCATATGCATCAACCCTTTTACAAAGACCCCTTTACCGGCGTTTACCGTCTTCCGTGGGTGAGGCTCCACGGTACCAAGGATTATCTCGATATGGCGATGATGCTTGAGGACTACCCGGAGATAAGACAGACCTTTAATCTGGTGCCGTCCCTTCTTGAGCAGATCATCGATTACACGGACAACAACGCGAGAGACAAATTCCTGGACGTGACACAGAAGAGGGCTTCCGACCTCTCGGAGGATGACCGGGTCTTCATCCTCCAAAACTTCTTCCTTGCCAACTGGGAGACCATGGTGAGGCCTTTTCCCCGTTATTATGAGCTCCTGGTGAAGAGGGGGCTGAGATTCTCGGAGGCCGACCTGCGACGCACCGCCAGGTACTTTTCCGAAGATGACTTTCTGGACCTTCAGGTCCTTTTCAACCTTGTATGGGTCGACCCTTTGTTCAGAAAGAATGACCCCTTTCTCCTCGCTCTTGCTGAGAAGGGCAAGGGATATACCGAGGAGGAGAAGGCCCTCCTCATCGAGAAGCAGTCCACAATATTGCGGGGCATAATACCGAAATACAAGGAACTTTCTGACAAGGGTCAGATTGAGCTCTCCACGAGCCCGTTTTATCATCCCATCCTTCCTCTCTTGTGGAGCACCGATGTCGCCAGAGAGCCGGTACCCGACATCCGCCTTCCCAGGAGAAAGTTCTCTTATCCTATGGATGCGACAGCTCAGGTTCAGATGGCTATTGACTTCCATGAGGCGATCTTCGGGAGGAAGCCTTCAGGGATGTGGCCTTCCGAAGGATCGGTGAGCGAGGATGTGCTGAGGGCCTTTCGTGATGAAGGAGTGGAATGGGTCGCCACCGACGAAGACATCCTTGCCCGCTCTCTAAATGAAAAACTGAGAGGGCCGTCGGGAAACGTCCTTAAGCCGGCGCTTCTTTACTCTGCGTATGAGTTTTCAGGTGTTTCGATGGTCTTCAGGGACCACAGGATATCTGACCTCATAGGGTTTGTTTACTCGGGGTGGGATCCAAAGGGGGCCGCGTCCGATCTGATCGAGCGGCTGCTCAGAACCCAGAGCTCCTTGTCCTCAAGAGAACCTCACATCGTGCCGGTGATCCTGGACGGTGAAAACGCCTGGGAGTACTACAGGAACGACGGCCACGACTTTTTCAGGTATCTCTACGAGGGGCTTTCAAAGGAAGAGAGGCTCAGGACGACAACAATTTCAGAGTATCTGAAGATACAGGGCGGCAGGAAGAAGCTCGACCGGCTTTCCGCTGGCTCCTGGATCTACGCAAACTTCAACGTCTGGATAGGCCACGAAGAGGACAACACCGCATGGGATTACCTCACGGAGACAAGGGAAGCCCTTGAGGAGTTCCAGAGGGTTCATCCGGAGGAGAGGGCCGATGCCGCATGGAAGGCGATCTATGTAGCGGAGGGGAGCGACTGGAACTGGTGGTACGGAGGCGAACATGCAACCGAGCTCGCCGGAGAATTCGACGAACTCTACAGGTTGAATCTCATGAAGGTGTATAAAGAGATGGGTAGGGACATACCTCCGCATCTCCATGTGCCGGTTCTTAGGGAAGACAGGGCCGTTTCCCCATCCCTCGAGATCAGGGGATTCATTCATCCAAAGATCGACGGGATAATGACGAGTTATTTCGAATGGTATCAGGGCGCTTATATGGACGTGGGGAAGTCCGGTGGGAGCATGCACATGGCGGAAGGCCTTATTTCCAGAATATATTACGGCTTCGATCGGGATACGCTCTTCATACGGTTCGACCCCAAAGGCTGTTTTGATGATTTACCAGAAGATACGGTCTTCTCAATCGAAATCCTCAGACCTTTTCCCTTCAGGGTCGATATACCACTTAGGGGTGAAAAGGGCGCGAAGCTCATGACAGGAGAGAGAGGCGAATGGGCCGTTGAAAGGGACATCACTGACGTTGCCATCGGAGATGTGCTCGAATGCGCTGTCCCCTTCCGGGTTATAAAGGCAGAAGAACGGGATGAAATAAACTTCTTCCTTTCCATCAGAAAGGGAGGCGATCAAGTGGAGAGGTGTCCCTGGAGGGGTTACATCACCCTCACGGTTCCGACACCTGATTTCGAAGCAATGATGTGGCATTGAGTTTTCTGATCTCCCGGATGCCTCTTTACCTTTCTTCCTGGGCATTATGACGTCGAGGACGGGCAAGTGGATCTCATCTTTGTTCGCGAGAAACTTGAGTATCGCCTCCTCATCTGAAGCGGCTGTGCCGACAATGCCATACCCAAGTCCTTTCGGGGAATGACAGATATCCTCCGCAGCAAGCCTCTCATCCTCGACGACCAGTATTCTTGCGCGCGTCAATGCTAAAGAGAAAATGACAACGCTAATGTGACGAGACTTCACGGGTGTGGCAAATTTTGCGCAATTCAATTATTATCTTTATAATCTGTCTTAGGTGTCCACGAACCTTCAGAAGGAGGGTGTTATGATTCTTGGTGTGAATGTCGACCATGTTGCTACCATAAGAGAAACGAGAAGGGGAACAGAGCCCGAGCCTGTCATGGCTGCGACCCTTGCGATTCTGGGCGGTGCAGATGGTATTACTGTACATCTGAGAGAAGACAGGCGCCATATAAAGGACAGGGACCTCAAGTTGTTGAGGGACGTGGTCTCGGCGGAGCTCAACCTCGAAATGGCTGCGACAGATGAGATGATCAGGATAGCCCTGTCCGTGAAGCCGGACATGGTCACCCTTGTTCCCGAGAAACGCCAGGAACTCACCACGGAGGGCGGTCTCGATCTTGCAAGCCAGAAGGGAAACGTCGCGAAGGCGATAAAAAGGGTTCAGGGGGCAGGAATTCCTGTCAGCCTCTTCATAAACCCTTCGGTAATGGACGTGGATATCGCAAAGAATATCGGTGCCGAGATGGTGGAGATCCATACAGGGTTGTATGCAAATGCAAGGGGCGAAAGGCAGAGGAAGGAGCTGCTGAAGGTGACGGATGCGGTAAAGATGGCGCACCACAGTGGCTTGAAGGTGAATGCCGGCCATGGGCTTAACTACTACAATGTAGGGTCAGTGGCGCGCATTGAAGGGTTGAGGGGGCTTTATGTCGGACACAGCATCGTGTCACGGGCAGTCCTTGTGGGCATGGAGTGTGCTGTTAGGGAGATGAAGGAACTTATAACGACTGCGACGAGTAACAAGTGACGAATAATGAATTACTAAGGCGGCAAGGCGAGGCAGCTTTTCGCACATGCTGCCGGTCTGGAGGCTTTCTTCATCTTCAAAGGGATTCCAGATACGCTCGCTTGAGGGAATGATGACAAGTTATGAGGCTTTTCCAATGTCCTTATTATTGCTGAATATATTTACTTGTTACCTGTTACTTCTTGCTCGTTACTGTTTATGATTTTCGGTATCGGTATAGACATCGTAAAGGTGGAACGTATGCGGGAAGCAGTGGTAAGATGGGGCGAGAGATTCCTGCGAAGGGTTTTTACCGGAAAGGAAATCTCCTACTGCTATGAGAAGAAAAGTCCCTTTCCCTCTTTGTCGGTCAGGTTTGCGGCAAAAGAGGCGGTGATAAAGGCACTTGGATCGCGGGGCTCCGTCAGGTTCAGGGACATCGAAATCCTTAACGACACGCACGGCAAACCAACCGTTTTCGCACATGGCGAGCTTCATAGCGTGCTGATAAGGAATTCCATCAGGCGTGTACATCTGAGCCTGAGTCACGAAAAGGATTACGGCGTTGCTTTTGTGGTTCTTGAAAAGGGTGAGATGTGAAAGACAGAAGTAAGGAATTACCGGAACGCCGGCTATCGACCGCTTTTCTCCTTCAATAGCTCCATCGCCTCCTTTGCGGCCGCGGTCTGGGCCTCTTTCTTGTTCTTCCCCGTGCCCCTGCCGAATCTTTCGCCTGAGATGAATACCTCAATAGTGAACGTCTTGCGGTGCTCCTCCCCTGTCTGCTCAACGATACGGTATTCGGGAAGAACGCCGAAGCGCATCTGGCTCACCTCCTGAAGTTCAGTCTTATAGTTGATGTATTCACCTGAATCTATTACAGATTCTATCCTTTCTCCGAAGAGTCCGAGGATAACCCTCTTTACCGCTTCATAGCCGCCGTCCAGATAAACGGCCCCTATGATCGCCTCCATGGCGTTTGCGAGAAGGGACCTTTTTGTTCTTCCGCCGGTCTCATCCTCTCCCTTGCCGAGTAACAGATACCGACCGAGAGATATGCCTGCCGCAAGCTCCGAAAGAAGGGAGCCACGTACGAGGTAGGACTTTATCTTCGACATTTCAGACTCTGTGAATTTCCGCGGGTGCGCGAAGAGATATTCGACGACAACAAGGGAAAGAACGGAGTCGCCGATGAACTCGAGGCGCTCGTTGTAAGACCCGGCCGTAGAGGGGTTTTCGTGGTAGTATGACTTATGGGTCAGGGCCTCTGCAAGGAGGGTCCCGTTAAGGAATGAATAACCGAGACCCCTTTCAAGATTCTCTGAATTTCTTGAAGAGGAGACAGGCATTTGTCCCGCCGAAACCAAAGGAGTTGGAAAGCGCATATTCTACGCTCGTGTATCTCGGCTTGTACGGCACGTAATCAAGGTCGCATTCAGGATCCGGATTGTCGAGGTTTGTAGTCGGAGGGACTACGTTGTTGACGATGCTCATGACGGTGATAACCGACTCGACTCCTCCGGCAGCGCCGAGGAGATGACCAGTCATGGACTTTGTGGAGCTCACCAAGAGCTTGTGAGCGTGCCTCCCGAAAACCTTCTTGATGGCAGCTGTTTCGAGTTCGTCGCCGTATTTTGTGGATGTGCCGTGAGCGTTGACGTAATCCACGACCTCAGGAGAAACCCCTGCGTCCTTTAGGGTTGCCGCCATGCAGGACGCGGCCCCCGCACCTTCGGGGGCCGGCGAGGTGATATGGTAGGCATCGCTCGTCATTCCATAGCCCACGATTTCCGCGTAGATCCTTGCATTTCTCTTTCGTGCGCTTTCAAGGGACTCGAGGACTACGATACCAGCCCCTTCTCCCATTACAAACCCGTCCCTGTCCCTGTCAAATGGCCTGCTGGCGCGTTCGGGGGAATCGTTCCTTGTGGAGAGAGCCTTCATGACCGCAAACCCCCCGATGGCCATGGGTGTGATAACGGATTCGGAACCTCCGGCTATCATTGCATCGGCATCTCCCCTTTGGATCACCTTGAATGCGTCTCCGATTGCATGACTTCCTGTAGCACATGCCGTGGCAACCGCCGAATTCGGTCCCTTAGCCCCGAACTTTATCGAGACCTGGCCGGAGGCGAGGTTAATGATGAGCATGGGGATAAAGAACGGCGTTATCCTCCGATGCCCTTTTTCGAGATAGATCTTGTGATAATGCTCGATTGCCGGGAGCCCCCCCATGCCCGACCCGATGATAACCCCTACCCTCTCAGCGATCTCTTCGGTGGACCTGAGGCCCGAGTCCTCGATGGCCATTGTGGAAGCAGCCACGGCGAAGTGAATGAACCTGTCCATCTTTTTCACTTCCTTGGGCTCTATATAAAGGAGGGGGTCGAAGCCCTTCACTTCTCCTGCAATATGGACGGGAAGATCCGCGGAATCAAAGGAGCCGATTGTGCCGATCCCGGACTTTCCCTCAAGAAGGGCTTCCCAGGAAGCCTTAAGTCCGACAGCCAGGGGTGTGATGAGCCCCAGCCCGGTAATAACCACACGACGTTTTTCCATATGTGCAGTACGGTTCAGGCAGCCTTGTTCCTGATGTACTCCACAGCGTCTTTCACCTTGGCGATCTTCTCGGCATCCTCGTCGGGGATCTCTATATTGAACGCCTCTTCAAAGGCCATGACGAGTTCCACCGTATCCAGGGAGTCGGCACCGAGGTCTTCGACAAAAGACGCTTCGGGGGTAACCTCGGAGGCATTCACCCCAAGCTGTTTTGCGATTATTTCCTTTACCTTTTCTTCAACCATCATTGCACCTCCTTATCGAAAATAAGATTGCAGATTTTGGATTTCGGATTTCAAATTCATAATCACGAATCAGAAATCACGTGTCGCAAGCTCACATATACATGCCGCCGTTAACGTGGAGCACCTGTCCCGTGATATAGCCGGCGGACACAAGGAACGCCACCGCGTTCGCCACGTCCTCTATGGTGCCGAACCTATTGAGGGGAATGGCCTTCATCATCTCTTCTTTGATGTTTCCCGGGAGTGCGTCTGTCATGGCGGTGGTGATGAACCCCGGCGCAACCGCGTTAGAGGTTATTCCCCTGCCTGCATATTCCTTTGCGATGGTCTTCGTCAGGCCGACAATGCCCGCCTTTGAGGCGCTGTAATTGGCCTGGCCGGGATTACCCATGAAGGCGACGACCGACGCGACGTTGACGATCCTCCCGTACCTCTGCTTTGCCATGATTTTCACCGCCTCTCTTGAGCAGAGGAATACCCCTTTCAGGTTGATATCAATGACGGCATCCCAATCCTCTTCCTTCATCCTCAGCAAGAGGCTGTCTTTTGTGATGCCCGCATTATTGACAAGTATGTCCAATCGTCCAAATTCCCTCAGGATATCTTCAAAAGCCCTCACCACCTCCCCGGAGTTCGATACATCGAGCCTGACGGCGATAGTCCTCACGCCGGAGCGTGCGATCTCTGTCGCTGTAGCCCCGGCATCGTCAGGGTTTATGTCAGCGATTACCACATCAGCGCCCCTTTTTGCGAGCGCTTCTGCAGTCGCCCTTCCTATTCCCCGTGCGCTTCCGGTGACGAGGGCAACCCGGCCTTTGAATTCCATCAGTTCACCTCCCTAAAAAGACGGCTATAATTGTAACAGAGAAATCTTTTCATTTTCCAGTCCTTTTCCGCGAAGGAATGTATCCTGCCGAAAAGGAAGGAAATAATCGCCTGCCCGCATTATTTTTCCCAAGATTCGAGATCGCGGCGTGACCAGGGCCGCGATCTAATGGCGGTTGCAATGGCGAACCTTTTTTCAGTTATAATACTTACCTTAAATTTGAGACAGATTGAGACAGAGGTACGTAAACATGCACCATAAAGTATATCTAATCGACGTAACGAACAGGGACGGTGTCCAAACATCGAGGATACTGCTGCCGAAGCTCTCGAAGACGATGCTCAACCTGTATCTCGATGAGATGGGTTTTTACCAGAGCGAGATCGGGTTCCCCACCCTGAAGCACGAGGTGAACTACATAAATGCCAACCTCGATCTGGTCAGGTTGGGCGCTATAAAGAGGATTCATCTTGAAGGCTGGTGCAGGGCCGTTCCCGAGGACATCGAACTTGCCTTTAAGAATTGTCCGGAGATAAAGCACCTGAACATCTCCATGTCCACTTCCGACATCATGATACAGGGCAAGTTTCAGGGCAGGAAGTCGTGGAAGGACATAGTCGATTCCCTTGTGAAGTCCGTGAAGCTCGCAAGGCAGCTTGGCGCGAAGACCCTGGGGGTCAATGCGGAGGATGCATCGAGAACGGACCTCGACAAACTCATCGAGTTCATCCTTGCAGGAAAGGAAGCGGGGGCGGACCGTTTCAGGTACTGTGACACTCTTGGCGCGGATGACCCGATTACCATTTATGAAAGGATAAAGACCCTGGCCATGGCAACGAAATTCCCCATTGAGATGCACTGCCATAACGATCTCGGCATGGCGGAAGCCGTTTCGGTCGCAGGTGCTCAAGGTGTGATCGAATGCGGGGTGGATGCCTATATCAATACTACCATCAACGGATATGGAGAGAGGGCGGGGAACTGCGATCTTGTATCGACTATACTGGCACTGAAATTCTCATACGGCCTGAAGAACAAGATCCCGCTTGACGAGCACGTCGATCTCAAGAAGGCATGGAAGATTGCAAGGTACGCCTCCTACTCCTTTAATATACCCATTCCGATCAACCAGCCGGGGGTGGGCGCCAACGCTTTTGCCCATGAGTCCGGCATTCATGCAGACGGCGCTTTGAAGGACAGGCGGAGTTATGAACTCTATGACCCTGAAGACGTGGGGAGGGGAGAGCCTGAGTTGCTCGAGACGGGAAGGATCATCACCACCGGTGAGTACGGCGGGATAAAGGGATTCAGACATGTTTACGACAAGCTCGGTATCCACTTCAGCAACGATAATGAAGCGAGAACGATACTGGAGCTGGCCCAGTACGCCAACCTCCATACCCAGAAACCACTGACGGACGATGAACTGCGCTTTATCGCAAGCTACCCCGACGTCGTCAGAAAGATCCTCACGGTGAACCCGTAATGTATACGGTAACTTTGATCCCTGGAGACGGAGTCGGGCCTGAGATTGCAGATGCAACACGCCGCGTAATAGACGCAACAGGCGTTAAGATAGAATGGGAGATACAGAACGCAGGCGAAGACGTGTACAAGAGCGAAGGCTCACCCCTTCCTCAGCGCGTTATCGATTCCATCAGGAGGAATAAGGTCGCGATTAAGGGACCGGTCACTACGCCCGTTGGTACAGGCTTCCGTAGCGTAAATGTGGCGCTGAGGCAGGAGCTTGACCTTTACTGCTGTCTGAGGCCGTGCAAGAGCTTCAGGGGCGCTAGGACACGGTATGAGAATGTGGACCTCGTCATCGTGAGGGAAAATACCGAGGACCTCTATGCAGGAATCGAGTTCAAGAAGGGTTCCCGGGAGGCTTCCCGGCTCATCGAACTTGTCGAGGAGACTACGGGAAAGAGGATAAGCCGGGATTCGGGGATCAGCATAAAACCGATCTCTGTTTCTGCCACTGAACGCATCGTGAAGTTTGCCTTCGAATATGCAAGGAAGAACGGCAGGAGAAAAGTCACTGCGGTCCATAAGGCAAACATCATGAAGTACTCCGATGGCCTTTTCCTCGAAGTAGCTCGAGATGTGGCCGCGCGTTACCCCGGTATTGAGTTCGAGGACAGGATTATCGATAATATGTGCATGCAACTTGTGCAGAAACCGGAGCTGTATGACATCCTGGTGCTGCCGAACCTTTACGGGGACGTTGTCTCTGACCTTGCAGCGGGCCTGATCGGAGGGCTCGGTCTTGCGCCCGGCGCAAACATCGGAGACGAGATAGCAGTGTTCGAACCCACTCACGGCAGTGCGCCGAAGTATAAGGGCTTGAATAAGATGAACCCCATTGCTATGATATTATCGGGAGTTATGATGCTCTTTTACGTTGGTGAAATCGAGGCTGCGAAGAGGCTTGAAAAGGCGGTCGCCTCCGTGATAGAAGAGGGGAGAGACGTTACTTACGACATGAAGCCGTCCCCTGACGATCCGACCGCTGCAACCACTTCACGTGTAGCCGACGCCATTGCCGAGAGACTCGCCTGACAGGCCGGATGGAACCCCCCAGTAAGTCTTCAAGAGAACCACAAGAGATATCAGGACATGAGAAAGCCAATTCACTACAGAGGTCACAGAGGGCGCGGAGGAAATTTGGGATTTCGAATTTGATGGATGTCAGTTTTCCATTTTGCAATCTTCAATTTTCAATGATCTTGCATGTGCTCTCTGTGGTTACAATACCTCTCTGTCTGGATTTTTCACGACAGGATTAAATCATTATGTGGATTGACATAGTCCTTATCATGATCTTCATTCTGCTGAATGGCCTTTTTGCCGCCGCTGAGATTGCCGTCGTTACGGCGCGGAAGACACGCCTGAAACAGCTCGCAGAGGAAGGCGACAAGGCCGCAGAAATACTTCTGAAGTTCAAGGAAAGCCCCGACCGGTTCCTTGCGACAATCCAGATCGCCATTACCCTTGTGAGCGTACTTGCATCCGCGATCGGCGGTGCCGCAGCGGTACAGGCAATAAAGCCGGCTATAGCAGAGATTCCCTACAGGCCGATAGCGGCTTCCGGCGAGGCGATTTCCATCGGTATTGTTGCCGTCATCATAACCTACTTTTCTCTTGTCTTCGGAGAGCTCATACCTAAATCCATAGCTCTTGCCCATCCCGAGCGGGTCGGGCTGAGGGTGGCAAAGCTCGTTGAAGGGTTCTCGAAGATTGCGACCATTTTTGTGAAGATCCTCACATTCAGTACGAACATATTACTTAAACCCTTCGGCCGCAAGACTTTCACCGAAAGGGCCTATGTTACCGAGGAAGAAGTGAAGATGCTCATCATGGAGGGCGGGGAACAGGGGGTTTTCGAACGCACAGAGCAAGAGCTTATCCACAGCGTCTTTGAGTTCACGGACATGTCCGCAAAGGAGGTCATGGTGCCGTCTACGCGGATGGTCTCCATAAGCCTCGCCATGACGGTGGATGAGATTAGATCCATAATCGCCGAGGAACAGTTCTCCCGCTATCCGGTTGTAGGCAAGGACATAAATGATATAAGAGGTGTTCTCTATGCAAAGGATTTCCTGAATGCGCTCGCAAGGGGTGAGGTTGATGTGAGAAGGCTTGTGAAGCCTCCATTTTTCATCCCCGAGACGATGAAGATAAGCAATCTCCTGAGAGAGATGCAGAAAAAGAGGATCCATATGGCCCTAGTCATCGATGAGTACGGCGGGGTCTCCGGTCTTGTGACAATGGAGGACCTTATTGAAGAGATAGTGGGAGAGATACGGGACGAATACGATGTGGAGAGCCCGGTCATCCAGCTCAGCGACGGCACTTTTCTTATCGACGCTGCGATAAGCATCAAGGACCTAGAGGACGATTATGAGATCATGATTCCCGAATCCACCGAGTACGACACGCTGGGAGGGTTCCTCCTTGCCACCCTCCAGAGGATCCCTAGGATAGGCGATGTCGTGGAGACGGAGGGGAAGAGGATCACCGTATCGGAGATGGTGGGGCAGAGGATAGCAAAAGTGAGGCTCGAGAAGATTCCCGCGGCAGAAGAGGAGTAAGGAGGCGATCATATGAAGAAAAAAGTATCTATTATCGGTGCAGGGAATGTGGGGGCGTCCACAGCCCAGCTTATCGCACATGACGGTATTGCGGACGTGGTGCTGTTCGATATCGCCGAGGGGATGCCCCAGGGAAAGGCCCTAGACATTTCGGAGGCATGTCCCTTATGGAACTCATCGGTTTCGGTGAGGGGTACGAACAGTTATGCCGACACGGAAGGATCGGATATTGTCGTCATCACTGCTGGAATCCCGAGGAAGCCGGGGATGAGCAGGGATGACCTCCTGAAGACCAATGCCGATGTTGTAAAAGGGGCGGCTTCGGAGGCGTCAAGGTTCTCGCCCGGCGCGGTGACGATCGTTGTGACAAACCCCATGGATGTGATGGCATATGTGGCCTGCAAGGTTTCTGGACGCAGTCCACTCAAGGTATTCGGGATGGGCGGTGTCCTCGACTCCGCGAGGTTCAGAACGTTCATCTCGTTCGAACTGGGTGTTTCGCCCGCTGACGTAGAGGCCCTTGTAATGGGAGGCCACGGCGACCAGATGGTTCCCATGCCCCGGTACACCACAGTGAAGGGCGTTCCTATCACGAAGCTCCTGCCTGCTGAAAAGATAATCTCCCTTGTTGAGAGGACAAGAAACGGAGGGGCCGAGATCGTATCTCTCCTTAAGACCGGAAGCGCATATTATGCTCCGGCTGCCTCCACGTACCAGATGATAAGGGCGGTGCTTTTCAATGAAAAAAGGGTCCTGCCATGTTCCGCCTATCTCGACGGTCAGTACGGAGTGAGAGGCATTTACGTCGGTGTTCCTGCAGTCCTCGGAGAGAACGGCATCGAGAAGGTGATCGAACTCGAGCTGACCGAAGAAGAAAATGCCGATTTCGAGAAGTCAGTAGCGGCGGTGAAGGCCCTAGTTGGGAAAATCACGATCTGAAGCGGAGGGAGGAAATTCTATAAGAGGATTTATGCGTTGCGGAAACCTGTGGCTAACCAAAGCCACGCATCAATCATGCCCGGACTTAAGGCTATAAGAGGATTTTCTTGAGAGATTTGTTGCCGACTATTTGTTTTTTGCCTCTTGGTTGACATTCCCCAAGGAAAAGCATTATTATTTTTTTAGGAGGCTATAGAATGTTTGAGAAGTTTACAGAGAGAGGCAGGAAGATAATTATTTATGCAAGGGAAGAGGCAGAGAAGAGACAGAACGATTACCTCGGCACCGAGCATCTCCTTCTGGCCCTCCTGAGAGAAGAAGACGGCCTTCCGGTCGCGATACTCAAGAAGATGGGTCTTTCTATCGACGACCTCTTCATGGAAATAGAGAGGAATCTCCCCTCCGGGACGAACATCCTGACCTTCGGCGATATCCCTTTTACCCCTCGGGCTAAGAAAGTGTTGGAGCTTGCTGTGGAGGAGGCGCGTCTCCTCGGGCATAACTATATCGGAAGCGAGCATCTCCTGCTCGGCATCATACGTGAAGAGGAAGGGATTGCAGGGAAAATACTGAGGGCTTTTGGGGCAAACCTGCTGGGAGGGCGCCAGCTTACCATAAACCTTTCCCTGAGGACCCAGACCCATGTGAAGGAGAAGAGGAGTAGCACTCCTGCCCTGGACGAGTTCGGGCGCGACCTGACACAGCTTGCGCGTTCTGGCAAGCTCGACCCGGTCATCGGAAGGGAAGACGAGATCGAGCGTGTGCTTCAGATATTGGGCAGGAGGATTAAGAACAACCCCGTTATCATAGGGGAACCTGGTGTGGGCAAAACGGCCATTGTCGAGGGTCTCGCTCAGAAGATCGTTTCAGGCGAAGTGCCAGAGAGCCTTCTTGGGAAAAGGATCATATCCCTTGACCTCGGGGCCCTGATCGCGGGGACGAAATACAGAGGGCAATTTGAGGAGAGGCTCAAGATAGTGATGAAGGAGATCACCCAGTCTGACAATGTCATTCTGTTTGTGGATGAATTGCACACGCTCATCGGCGCGGGAGCGGCAGAGGGCTCTGTAGACGCCTCCAGCATGCTGAAGCCTGCTCTTTCAAGGGGAGAGATACAATGCATCGGGGCCACCACGCCTGACGAGTACAGGAAATATATCGAGAAGGATGGGGCGATGGAACGAAGGTTCCAGCCTATATATGTCCAGCCGCCATCGGTCGCCTCTGCGACGGATATTCTGAAGGGGCTGAGGCCCCGGTATGAGGCCCATCACAGGGTGAAGATAAGCGATGAGGCGATCGAGGCTGCGGTGAGGCTTTCCGACCGGTATATCGCCGACAGGTATCTGCCCGACAAGGCGATCGACGTAATTGACGAGACCGGCTCGCGCATAAAGCTGAAGCGGTACATGCCTCCCAGCGAGCTGAAGGAGATGGAATACGACCTCGCCAGGCTTTCGAGGGAGAAGAGTCTCTATGTGAAGCTTCACGATATCGAGAGGGCGACCAGCGCCCGGGGAGAGGAAGACAGGCTCAAGCGGGTATATGATCAGACCCAGCGGAAATGGAAGGAAGACATGAGCAAGGAAATTCCCGTGGTGAAGGTCGAAGACGTGGCTTATACGGTCTCGAAGATGACGGGAGTGCCTCTGTTCAAGCTGGAAGAGGAGGAATCCGAAAAGCTTATGCGCATGGAAGAGGCCCTTCATGGGAGGATCATCGCCCAGGAGGAGGCGATCCGCGCCATATCAATGGCCATCAGGAGATCCAGGGCAGGAATAAAGGACAGGAGAAAACCCATCGGCTCGTTCTTCTTCCTCGGTCCAACCGGGGTCGGCAAGACCGAGCTCGCCAAGGCTCTGGCCGAGTTCCTCTTCAACGATGAAAACGCCCTTGTCAAGATAGATATGTCTGAATACATGGAGCGGTTCAATGTGTCCAAACTCACCGGAGCGCCTCCCGGATACGTCGGGTATGAAGAGGGAGGGCAGCTTACTGAGAAGATACGGAAGAGGCCATACTCGGTCGTTCTTTTTGACGAGATAGAAAAGGCCCATCCGGACGTATTCAACATCCTGCTGCAAGTCCTGGATGAAGGCGTGCTCACCGACAGTTACGGCAGAAAGGTGGATTTCAAGAATACGGTCATTATCATGACTTCGAATCTCGGAGCCCGCATCATAGAGAAGGCCACTCCCCTCGGTTTCCAGAGAACGGCGGCCGGCGATATTTACCAGAAGATGAAGGATAATGTCCTGAATGAACTTAAACGGACCTTCAACCCTGAATTCCTCAACCGCGTGGATGAGATGGTGGTCTTTCATTCTCTGGAAAAGGAGCATCTCCTTTCGATTATAGACCTGCTCATCAGTGAGTTGAACAAGCAGCTTCTGGACCACGAACTCTTTATCGAACTCGACAGGAGCGTGAAGGAATGGGTTATAGAGAAGTACTATCAGCCCGCATACGGAGCACGGCCCATGAGGCGAGCCATCCAGAAAGAGATAGAGGACCCTCTTTCGGAGTACCTGCTCAAAGGCAGGTTTAAGGGCGTGCATAGAGTGAGGGTGACCCTCGAATCGAACAGCCCTGTCTTCATTGAGGCTGATAGTGCAGCCATGGTGTCCGGGGTCAACTGACCCGACTGTGCCGTTCTGCCCGAACGCTATTTTCCTTAAAACACAAATAAGGGTGAGTTTCGTCTGAATCGCGAGGAGTGTAAGTGGCAAAGACAAGGTCCCTGATTATCGCCGCCATCGTCTTTTCATCTCTGCTGATCCTTTTTTTCGGCGTCAAGAAGGAAGAGACTAAGATGTCACGGGCGATCGTCGGACTTGACGCGCCCGAACTTATGGTGCGTGACGCATCCGGAAAGAGCTACACTCTTAAAGAGATGAACGGCAGTGTGGTATTCATAAATTTCTGGGCGACGTGGTGTCAGCCCTGCAGGGAGGAACTTCCTTCAATGCAAACGCTTTACAACCATTTCAGGAACGAAAAGGGATTCCGCATGGTGACGGTTCTTTACAGGGATGATTATCAGAAGGCGTCGGCATATCTCAAGGAGAGGAATTTTGAGCTCCCAGTGATGATCGATGACAGAGAAAAGACGGCAAGGGCCTATGGAGTGACGGGAGTGCCCGAGACTTATATCGTGGGCAAAAACGGGGTGCTGGAGGACAAGGTGGTAGGGCCTGCCGACTGGGGTTCGCCCCAGGCGATATCCCGTATATCAGGCCTGATAAAGGAATAAGTCCGCAAGGTGGGAACCCCTTCTGTCCCTGATGCGGTTCTTCTCTTCACCGGGGCGCTTTACCGGGAAGAGAAACACCTCACCGCGGCAAAGGAGAGATTAACAGGCCTATTCGGTGATATCGCTCTCGAGACGCCTTCCATTGAATGGGATTTTTCCGGCTATTACAGAAAGGAACTCGGTTCCCCCATCAAGAGAAGGTTTCTTTTCTTTAAGGATATGATAAGTCCTGAAACCCTTTCGGACATCAAGCTTCAGACCAACGATCTCGAACAGAAATTGTCCGTTGACGGAAGGAGGAATATAAACCTCGATCCCGGTTATCTGACACCCCACAATGTAGTACTCGCTTCGACCAAGAATTACTCCCACAGGATTTACATAGGCAAGGGGATATTTGCGGAAGTCACACTTGTCTTCAGGGACGGCCGGTACCGGCCCCATCTCTTCACCTATCAGGATTTTGCAAGCAAAGAATGTATCGGACTGTTCGGGAAAGCGAGGGAGATGCTCAGGCCAGTTCGGTCCATCTGACGCTGAGCCGGCCTGAACTCTTACTCTCCGACGATCTTTACAAGGACTCCCTTTTTTCTGCGACCGTCAAACTCCCCGTAAAATATCTGTTCCCAGGGGCCGAAATCGAGCTTTCCATCGGTGACCGCGAC
>CAYYWY010000009.1:0-19147 GCA_964475485.1 uncultured Nitrospiraceae bacterium
ACGTTTACGTGAGGCTTTACCCTCTCATATTTCGCCTTTGCCATGTCTCCTCCTTAGTCTTAGTGAATAGTGCTTAGTGTATAGTGAATAGTTAAAAATAATTTATTCTTAAATACTATTCACCGTTCACTGTTCACTAATAACTTTCGTTTCCAAGCCCATGACCGGAATTGAACCGGTGACCTCATCCTTACCAAGGATGTGCTCTGCCGACTGAGCTACATGGGCAAAAAATCCGTGTTGCGTAACACGCAACAAGTGACAGAAAACCAGCTTTCTCTTCTTTTCACCCGTTACGCATCACGTGTCACACGTCACCGTCATGCATGGAGCGGGAAACGGGATTCGAACCCGCGACCCTCAGCTTGGAAGGCTGACGCTCTACCACTGAGCTACTCCCGCTCTGGTGGAGAGGGGAGGATTCGAACCTCCGAAGGCAGCGCCGGCAGATTTACAGTCTGCTCCCTTTGGCCACTCGGGAACCTCTCCTTGGAGCCACCGAAGGGAATCGAACCCCCGACCCGCTGATTACAAATCAGCTGCTCTGCCTGCTGAGCTACGGTGGCTTCGCAAAATTTTAAAAATATATATAAATCAGAAAAAGACAACAGTTCACCTCTGAATATTTGTAATCAAGTAACTAAACTAAAAAAAATATTATATAATGGTCAATATCGGTTTTGCAAGAAAAAGTTTTATTCCCTAGAGCTTTCTCCTGAATTCTTCGCCTTGCTGTATCTTTGCCTCAAAATCTCGAAAAACACTATACCAGCCGCAACCGAAACATTCAGAGAACCGATTTTGCCCTTCATGGGTATACTGGTAATAATATCACAATTTTCCCTCACCGTCCTCCTCGCCCCTTTTCCCTCCGAGCCTATAACAACCGCAACGGGTACATTAAGGTCAACCTCCCAAATGGCGGGACCTTCCCCGGCCTCTGCTCCTATAATGGTTATCCCAAAGTCTTTCATCTTCCGGATCGCATGCTTGACGTTCGGTACCATGCAGACAGGAACATACTCCACAGCTCCTGCCGAAGCCTTGGCCGCCTCGGGACCGAGGCCGGCAGACCTGCGGGACTGGATTACAATCCCGTGGACCCCTGACGCTTCCGCAGACCTGAGGATCGCGCCGAAATTCCTCGGGTCTTCTATTCCGTCAAGGATGACAAACAAGGGCATTTCACGGCTGGCCGCTGGGATTGCGAGGAGGTCATCAAGACCTGTATAGCCTCGCTGAAAAACCCTCGCAGCCACTCCCTGGTGTCCTTTCCGGAACCTCTCGTCAAAGAAAACGCTGTCAGCTATTTCAACGGCAACATCCCTCTTCTCCGCTTCCCTCCTAACTTCCCGGATCTTCTCATGCCTTCCGGATGAAAGGTAGACAACCTTTATGTTCCTGCCTGCTCTTAACGCTTCAATTACGGGATTTAGGCCATAAATCCACTCTTCTGAATGCATGGTCATTAATTCCTTAATGCTTCCTGAGATTTCCTTGGCTTGCCGGATAAAGGCGGTATAAGTTTCCCTCCAGAAGTGTTAACATACTATCAAATAAAGAAAAATCTGTCAACACCTTCCATAGCTTACTACGTTCAAGGAGGTGCTCCCTTTTTTGTCCAGAAACGCGGACTGTCCTAATCCCGCCTCTTGCGGAAGACTCGCTCCCCCGAACCCCGGGACGGCATGCCAGCAACTCTTTTTTTCTATTTACAGACTTCCCCCTCTGAGGCTATACTAACACGCTGAAATTCCCATGTATTTGTTCAGGAATATGGTAATTCGTGCGTCTTCGAAGAAATAATTCAGCATAAAGGGAGGGACACATGCTTAGGTTGCGGGGAATGATTCTGGTCTGTCTCACGGCAGTCTTCTTTGCGGGCAGCGTCTTTGCCCAGGAACAACTCCCCCTTGTGAATTCCATCGAGATAAAGGGCCTGAAGAGGATCGAAGAGGGCGCGGTGAAGTCCAGGATATCCCAAAAGGTAGGCGAGCCCCTCTCAAATGAGAAGATCTCGGAGGACATCAAGAACATCTTCAGGATGGGTTATTTTGACGATGTGAAGTCCGAGATCGAGACCCTGGAAGGAGGCATAAGACTCATTTATGCAGTGAAAGAAAAGCCGACGATAATCAGGGTCGAATTCCATGGAAACAAGGAGATGACGGACGACAAACTGAAGGAGAAGACAACAGTCACCGTCGGCTCCATCGCAGATACTACGCTCATACAGGACAATGCCGCAAAGCTCCAGCTCTTTTATGAGGAAGAGGGTTACTGGCTGGCAAAAGTCGTTCCTGTAGTGAACAGGATAACCGAAAACGAGGTCTATCTTACCTATCAGATAGACGAAGGAGAGAAGGTCAGGATCAGGCAGATCAGCATCGTCGGCAACAAGGCGATTTCCGCAGGAAAAATCAGAGGGGCAATGAAGACCAGCACATGGAAAATCTATTCCTTTATCACCTCGTCCGGATACTACAGGAAGGAGACGATGAGCGCCGACCTGGAAGCGATAAGGGATCTTTACTTCAATAATGGATATATCAAGGCCGTTGTCTCCGACCCGGAGATACGCCTGACCTCGGACAGGAAGGGGATGATCATAACCATTCATGTGTCTGAAGGAGAGCAGTTCAAGATTTCCTCTGTCGGACTCATGGGCAACAAGGCATTCCCCGAGGCTGAGCTGAGAAAACTGATATCCTCGGCGCCGGGCAAGGTCTTCAGCAAGGAGGTTCTGAGAAAGGATATCGCTGGCATGGTGGACCTCTATACGCGGCGGGGATATGCACTGGCAAACGTTTATCCTGAAATAGCCCCCGATGACACTACCAAACAGGTGGGTATAACGTACAAGGTAGAGGAGGGTGATATTTACCGGATCGGCAGGATCGAGATCTCCGGGAATACGAAGACAAGGGACAAGGTGATACGCCGCGAGGTGCGCCTCGACGAAGGCGACGTCTTCAACAGCGCCCTCCTTAAGAGGAGCTATGAAAGGCTCACGAACCTTAACTTCTTCGAGACTGTCGACCTAGCTCCGAAGCCGAGATATGATGAAAAGAAGCTGGACATCGACATCAAGGTCAAGGAAAGGCCAACCGGCTTCCTCAGCGTGGGAGGCGGCTACAGCTCGGTGGACGGGCTCATCGGCATGGTGGACATCACCCAAGGAAACCTCTTCGGAAGGGGACAGTTCGTGAAACTGAGGGCTGAACTGGGAGGCAGGACGTCCTTTTACGAACTCTCCTTCCGGGATCCGTGGTTCCTGGATAAACCCATTTCCTTCTCGGCTGACGTCTACAGAACAACCCGAGAGTACATTAATTATAAGCGCAGAGCGACCGGCTTCGGGTTCGGCTTCGGGAAGGAACTGGCCGAATACTGGGGAGGCAATATATCCTACAGCCTTGAGAGGGCTACCATATTCGATGTCGGCGAAGATGTTTCAAGCATTATAAAGGAACAGGAAGGGACGAAGCTTACGAGTAGCATCAGCCCGTCCATAGTGAGGGATTCCCGGGATAATTTCCTCGACCCGACAAGAGGCTCAAGGAATGCCCTCTACATCACCTTTGCAGGTCTCGGGGGCGACAATGCATTCATAAAAGGTCTTGTTGATTCCGCATGGTACTTTCCAGTTGGGAGCACTACCATCGGGTTCAGGGGAAGGTTCGGTTACGCCAAGGGAGTATTCAACAGAAAACTTCCGTTGTATGAGAGATTCTATGTGGGAGGTATCAATACGATAAGGGGCCTAGGGTTCGGCGAAGCAGGCCCCAAAGACGACAAGGGAGACCCAATCGGCGGCACCAAGGAACTGATCTTTAACCTGGAATACATATTCCCGATCATATCGGAAATACGTCTGAAGGGCCTCGTCTTTGCAGATGCCGGCAATTCCTACGGCGAGTCAGAAGCAATCGGGAAGCTCCGCTACACATCGGGGCTCGGAATACGGTGGATCTCCCCCCTTGGTCCCATACGGATAGAGTGGGGATATAACCTTGACAGAAAACCCGACGAGAGTTCAAATAGGATCGAATTCGCCTTCGGCAGCTTCTTCTAGGATAACGAAATGTCCGGTGTGTTATAGTTAATGACGCGTTTAACAAACAAGGAGGATTAGTTAATGAATCACAGTAAAAGAATCGGACTTCTGACCGTGCTTTGCACAATGGCCATCTTCGCCTTCCTCTTGAGGGGAAACGCCTTTCCGGCAGATACGGTGAAGATAGGATATGTGGACCTCAGGGTGGCTCTCAACGAATCCGATGCCGGGAAGAAGGCAAAGCTGGAATTGGAATCCCTCATAAAGACAAAACAGTCGGTTATAGATGAGAAGGGCAAGACTATTGAGAAGCTCAAGGGGGAACTCGAGAAACAGGTCTCGGTGCTGTCCGGTGAGGCAAAGAAGTCCAGGGAAGACGAGATAGAGAGAAATGTAAGGGATTACCAGCGGCTGGTGCAGGATTCACAAAACGAGGTAAAGAAGAAAGAGACGGACCTCACCGGATCGATCCTTAAGGAAATAAGGGATGTCGTCGAGAAAGTCGGCAAAGAAGAGGGATACTCTCTCATCCTCGAGAACTTCGAGGGAATCATCCTCTATTCCAGGAAGGACCTCGACATCACCGACAAGGTAGTGAAAACTTACAACGAAGTGAAGGCAAAGCAGAAGAAGTAACTTGGTCTTCCCCTATGAGACTGAGAGAAGTCGCCCTGTTCCTCAACGGAGAATTCACAGGAGACCCCGAGACTGAAATCCGCGGGGCCGGCGGGATACCCGACGTAAGAGAAGGGGAGATCACATTCCTCTCCGACAAGAGACTCCTTGAGCAATGCAGGAAGAGCAGGGCGTCAGGCGTCATCGTGAGGGACTTCATCCCCGAGCTCGGAAAGCCGCAGATCGCGGTGAAAAATCCCCTCCATGCCTTCGCCCGTCTGTTGGAGCATTTCTACGTCCTTCCCCTCCCGCCCGCCGGCATAAGCGATGCTGCTTACATATCTCCCAGCGCCAGGATTGGAACGGATGTTTCCGTTCATGCTTTCGCCTATGTCTCGGATGATGCTGTGATAGGCGGGGGCTCGGTTATCCATCCGGGCGTTTACATCGGCAACGGTGCGGCAATCGGCGACCATTGCATCCTCTATGCCAATGTTACTGTGAGGGAAAAAGTCAGGATCGGAAACAGGGTGATCATCCATCCCGGCGCCGTGGTGGGTGCCGACGGTTTCGGCTATGTCCTCGAAGAGGGCAGAAACTACAAAATACCGCAGGTCGGCGGCGTGGAGATAGGCGACGATGTGGAGATAGGCGCCAATGTCACCATCGACAGGGCCACCACCGGCAATACGGTAATAGGACGAGGAACGAAGATAGACAACCTGGTTCAGATAGCTCATAACGTGCGCATAGGTGAGAACTGCATAATCGTTGCACAGGTCGGGATCGCTGGCAGTAGCGAAATAGGGGGTCATGTTGTGATAGGGGGGCAGGCCGGGGTGGCCGACCATGCCAAGATAGAAGATGGTTCGATGCTTGGAGCCAAGACGGGGGTCTTCGGTCACCTATCAAGGGGCGTCTATTCTGGCGTCCCCGCCATCCCTCACAGGGAGTGGCTGAAATCGTCGTCTCTATTCGCCAAGCTACCGGAGCTGAACAGGAAGATACGGGAACTCGAGGAAAAAATAAAGGATTTGGAAAGGAGGCAGAGACAATGATAGATGCAAAAGAGATACAGAGCATCTTGCCCCACCGGTATCCCTTCCTCCTTGTGGACAGGATACTGGAGATGGAGCCCTGGAAAAAGGCGGTTGGGATAAAGAATGTCACCATTAACGAGCCCTTCTTTGTGGGACACTTCCCCGGCAACCCTATAATGCCCGGCGTTCTAATCGTCGAGGCAATGGCGCAGGTGGCCGGCATAATGGCCTTCCGGTCCGGGGTTCTTGGCGATACCGTCTATTTCATGAGCATCGAGAAGGCGAAGTTCAGAAAACCGGTGGTGCCGGGAGACCAGCTCAGGCTCGAAATAACGACCTTGCAGCACAGGGGAAACGTCTGGAAGTTTTCGGGCAATGCCACGGTGAACGAAAAGCTCGTTTCTGAGGCTGAGTTCACCGCCATGGTCCTGCTGAGGGGCCAGGGCAAGGAGTCGTGATGGGAACAGAGATACACGCAACCGCGATCGTAGACAAAGAGGCCTTGCTCGATGAGGAAGTTTCCGTCGGCCCCTACTGCGTCGTAGGCAGGGATGCGAGGATAAGGAAAGGTACAAGGCTTGTGTCCCATGTTGTCATTGAGGGAAAGACAGAGATCGGAGAAGACTGCGTAATTCATCCCTTCGTAGGCATCGGTCTGCCTCCCCAGGACCTGAAGTACAGAAACGAAGAGACAGGGGTGAGCATCGGTAAGAGGAACGTCATCAGGGAATATGCCACCATACACCGCGCCTCCATAGGAGGAGACGGGACCACCTCCATAGGCGATGACTGCTTCCTTATGGCATATGTCCATGTGGCCCATGACTGCAAAATCGGCAATCACGTCATCATGTCAAATGCCGCAACCCTTGCTGGTCACGTGCTTGTAGAAGACTATGCGTATATCGGAGGCATCGTCGCAATCCACCAGTTCACAAGGATCGGTGCGTACTCGATGGTGGGTGGATTCAGCGGCATAGGCCAGGATATCCCTCCTTACATGATGGCATCAGGCGCAAGGGCGAAGCTCTTCGGTCTCAACACGGTCGGCCTCAAAAGACACGGGTTTTCCGATACCACGATCAATGAGCTGAAAAAGGCATACAGGATACTCTTCAGAGAGAAAAGGACATTGAAAGACGCCGTCAAGAGGGTGCAGGCAGACCTCCCCTACACCGATGAGATCAGGCACCTCATCGAATTCATCGAAAAGAACAAAAGGGGCATTTGTCGATAGAGAAGTCAGAAGTCAGAAAGTCTCTGTCATTGCGGCTTGTCCGCAATCCTTCTGAGAAAGAAAGATACCCGACAAAAGGGAATGACAGAAAATGCAGTTTTGCATACAACCGCTTCTGTAAATACTCTAACCTACAAGGACAGATATGAAAAAGATCGGACTTATCGCAGGCATGGGAGGACTCCCAAAGGCTATTGCCCTTGAAGCAAAGGCCAAGGGATTTCACGTTGTTGCGGTCGGACTCGAACCCCTGGCCGATAAATCGCTCTCATCGCAGGTGGACGAGATAAAATGGGTGAATGCGGGAAAGCTCGGCAAGATCATAGACGCCCTGAAACGCGCCGGAGTGAAGAAGGCGGTCATGGCCGGGAAGGTGCCTAAGTCGCTGCTTTACAAGGGGAACATCACCCCTGATCTGAGGGCGGTGAAACTGCTCTTCACATTAAAGGACAGGAGTGATGATTCCATACTACTTGCCGTCACCAAGGAACTCGAGGACGACGGCATCACCCTCTTGAAGACCACCGATTTTTGTTCGGACATCATCACTCCCGAGGGAGTTCTCACCCGAGATGGAGTGACGGAAGACGAATGGAAGGATATCCGTTTCGGCTGGAGGATTGCGAAGGAGATTGGGAGACTTGACATCGGCCAGACCGTTGTGGTGAAGGGTCAGGCGGTGATGGCATTGGAGGCAATTGAGGGAACGGATGAGGCGATAAAGAGGGGAGGTTTCTATGCCGGTGAAGGCTCTGTCGTTGTAAAGACGAGCAAGCCCGGACAGGACATGAGGTTCGACGTGCCGGTGGTCGGACTCGATACGCTGAAGGCTATGATCGATGTCGGGGCGCGGGTTCTTGCCCTTGAGGCAGGGAGGACGATTCTTCTCCACAAGGAACGCTTCCTAAAGGAGGCGGAGGAAGCCAGGATTTCGGTGGTCGGGCACAGGGAATAAGAGCCGCGGGAAATCCATAACCTCTTAATCGATATTGCAAAACCGTCGTGACCATTCGCTGCCGCATACTCACGCGGAAACACCTCCCCCGTCCATGAATCATGGATGTCTCACGACCGGGTCATCTTGATTAAATGTAGTGAAATGTTTAGTATATTAGACTAAATTTTTGGAGGTGCGTCATGCTTTTAGATATCGCCTATGCGATGGGGCCGGCTCCGCAGGCCGGACAGGGAGGCGGAAGCTCTATAATCACAAGTCTTCTTCCCCTTGTCCTGATCTTCGTTATCTTCTACTTTCTCCTCATCAGGCCGCAGCAGAAGAGGGCGAAGGAACACAGGCAGATGATCGAAAACCTCAAGAAGGGGGATAAGGTAATCACATCGGGCGGTATCTATGGTGTCGTGGAAAGCGTGGGAGCGAACACCGTGGTATTGAAGATTGCCGAGAACGTGAAGGTCAAATTCGGGAAGGTGAACATTGCAGCCGTTAGGCCTCCGTCAGAGGAAGACTGATACGGCACGTCGCATCGATGCGCTTCGAAGGAACCCGAGGGCGCTCGCCTATATCAAGTCCGCCGACAAGTACCTCGAGGCCATAGGATATACTGAACACGGATTCAGGCATTGCGACGTTGTCTCGAAGTCAGCTTCCAATACACTTAGTGCGCTCAATTACTCCGATGAAGCGGCCGCCCTTGCCGAAGCAGCGGGGTTTCTGCACGACATAGGCAATATGCTCGGGAGGAGAAACCATCACAGGATGGGGGCACTCCTCGCAAAGGAGATTCTGGAGGAAGAGGGATACGACATAGAGAGTGTGGTGAAGGTGATGCGGGCCATCATCATCCACGAGGAGGACGAAGGGGTCGTACCCGACGAGATATGCGCGGCGCTCGTCATAGCCGACAAGTCGGACGTCCACAGGTCGAGGGTGAGAAGCCCCCTGATGGTGACCGAGGATATCCACGACAGAGTAAACTATGCCGCAACGGAATCGGAACTCTCGGTCAGGCCGGAGAAGAGGCTCATCAGCCTCACACTCACCATCGACACCCGCATATCGCAGGTGATCGAGTACTTCGAGATATTCCTTGAGAGGATGACGGCATGCAGGAGGGCTGCAAGGGTTCTCGGATGTGAATTCAACCTTTTCATAAATACCATCAGAATGGCTTAGGAGGTTATGAGCACAAAATGAAGAAAAAGGTTCTCTGGAGATTCGTCCTCATCGGGGTCACTGTCATTCTTGCACTGATCTTCTTTCTGCCCAATACCCCTCTGTTTCCCGGCATGCCAGGGTGGTGGAAGAACAATATGCCGAATAAGGGCATAACCCTCGGCCTTGATCTCCAGGGCGGCGTACATCTCGTATTCGAGGTCGAAGGGGACAGGGCGGTGCAGATATCTACCGAGAGGCTCGTACAATCGATAAAGGACACCCTTGAGAAAAAGAAGATTGCGGCTGAAGTAAGCAGCAGCGGCCTTTTGCTCAACATCAGTCCCGGCTCCATGGACGTTAGAAGGGCCGTTGAAGACGGCTATCCCATACTCACCCCGGTCGAGACCGGGACGAAACTCGTATATAAACTTTCCGACAAGGAGGCGAACAGAATAAGGGAAAACGCCGCCGACCAGGCACTGGAGACCATCCGCAACAGGATCGACCAGTTCGGTGTCGCGGAACCCACGATCCACAGGCAGGGCTCAAACGAGATCGTGGTTCAGCTGCCGGGCGTTAAGGACCCGAAGCGTGCCATCGAGATCATCGGGAAGACCGCACAGCTTGAGTTCAAGCTTGTGGATGACCAGTCTCCGGTGGCGGCAGAGATTCCCGCGGTCATCAGACCCGGAGAGGAAGATGCATTGCTTGAGAAGTTCTCGTCAAAGATCCCTCCCGACGACGAGATGCTCTTCGAGAAAGCGGTGAACCGGGAGACGGGGGAGGTCGCAAAGAGACCCATTCTTCTGAAAAAACAGGTCCTCATGACCGGAGAGCTCCTCACCGAGGCAAAAGTGAATATCGACCAGCGGTTCAACGAACCCTATGTCTCCATCACCTTCAACGCCGCAGGGGCAAAGCTCTTTGAAGACATTACCGCGGCGAACGTGAAAAGGAGGCTGGCCATAATCCTTGACGGCACTGTCTATTCGGCTCCCGTGATACAGGAAAGAATAGCGGGAGGCAATGCCCAGATTACCGGAAGGTTCTCAATGGATGAGGCAAAAGACCTCGCCATTGTTCTGAGGGCAGGCGCCCTCCCAGCCCCGGTGAAGATGCTCCAGAATGTCACCGTCGGGCCGTCGCTGGGCACGGACTCCATTGAGGCAGGAAAGAGAGCGGCAGTGGTCGGAACCATCCTGGTCATCTTTTTTATGATCTTTTACTATAAGCTCTCCGGCGTCATCGCGGACTTCGCCCTCGCCCTGAATATCGTTCTTTTGCTGGGTGCGATGGCATCCCTCAACGCCACATTGACCATGCCCGGCATCGCGGGAATAATCCTTGCCATCGGCATGGCCGTGGATTCCAACGTCCTGATGTTCGAAAGGATGAGGGATGAGCTTAAGGCGGGCAAGACCCCCAGGGCGGCTGTGGATTCGGGATATGACAAGGCGTTCTGGACCATATTCGATTCCCATGTAACCACGCTGATCACCGCAGCGGTCCTCTTCCAGTTCGGAACGGGACCGATAAAGGGATTCGCCGTGACCCTGAGCCTTGGTGTTGCGATAAATCTCTTTACGGCGCTCGTAGGAACAAAATCAATATTCGACCTCATCAACAGCAGGAAAGAGGTGCGGAAGCTGAGCATATAGGAGGCAGGATGTTAGAACTCATCAGGAACACGAAGATAGATTTCCTCGGAAAAAGAAAGTTCGCCTTCATCTTTTCGGGGATCCTCTCTATCATAGGGATATTCACCATCGTACAGATAGCTAACGGAAGGGCTAACCTCGGCATCGACTTCGCAGGAGGCACATCCATTCAGCTCAAGTTCGATAAACCGATAAATCTCCATGAGGTAAGAGTGGCACTGGAAGAAGGGGGCCTCAGGGATTTCGATCTTCAGGACCTTCCCGCGGTACAGAAGATCCTCATACGGGTAAAGAAGACGGAGCAGAAGCTGGGGCAGGTATCGGAGATGATTACCGGAGCGATAAGCAAGAAATTTCCGGATAACAAATACGTGATAGACTCCACCACGGAGATCGGGCCCAAGGTCGGAGGAAAATTGAGAGCGGACGCGGCCAAGGCCATAGCAATGGCGACCCTGGGAATCCTTATCTATATAGCGGTACGCTTTAAGTTCGACTTTGCCGTGGGCGCCACCGTCGCAACCTTCCACGACGTGCTTGCCGTTCTCGCGGTATTCTTTCTTCTCGGCAAGGAGATAAATCTCATCCTTGTGACCGCCCTTCTCACCATTGCGGGATACTCCCTCACCGATACCGTTGTCGTCTTCGACAGGATAAGGGAAAACATGCGCATGAGGATAAAAGAACCGGTGGAGGCGGTAATGAACCAGAGCATCAACGAGGTCCTCTCCAGGACCATCGTCACATCTCTTACTGTGCTCCTCACCTCCCTCGCCCTCTTCTTCTTCGGCGGGGAAGTCATACACGATTTCAGCCTTGCGATGATCCTCGGAGTCGTCATCGGCACGTATTCGTCCATCTTTGTTGCGAGCCCCATCGTGCTCCTCTGGAGGAAAAGAAGCCGTTTGCTAAGAAATAGTAGGACGTGAGTCGTAAGGTGTAAGGTGCACAAGGCCTGACTCCTGACGACTGACGATTTACGACTTACGATACTATGAACAGGCGCTGGCTCATAAAGAAGACGAACCCCGAATATACCCTCTACCTTTCCATGGCCGCATCCATATCACCCGTCCTTGCGCAGGTTCTCATCAATAGGGGGATAAAGACTCCAGGCGATGTCCGTGACTTCCTCAATCCCGGCATTACGGGGCTTTCTGACCCCTTCGAACTTCCCGATGCCGCCTCCGCTGTCGAAAGAATAAAAACCGCGCTTCAGCGAAACGAGCGGGTTCTCGTACATGGCGATTATGACACGGACGGCCTGACCGCAGCCGCCATCATGGTGCATGCCCTCAGGGCGATGGGGATGGACGTCCATTCCTTCATCCCCAACAGGATGATCCACGGATATGGCTTCAATCCCCCTTCGGTGGAAGCGGCAAAGAAACTCGGAACGAAACTTATCATCACCGTCGACTGTGGAATCACCTCATTTGAAGCGGCGCTCGCCGCAAAAGAAAGTGGCATTGACGTCATTATTACGGATCACCATGAACCCATAAGAAAGGGTTCAAGGTTCGAGGTTCAGTGTTCTGAGTCTAAAAGAGAATCTGAAGATTTTGAACTGCCTGAGGCTATTTCGATAGTCAACCCCAAGCTCAATACTCAAGGCCCGGGACTCTCGACACTGTCTGGTGCCGGAATCGCCTTCAAGATAGTCCAGGCCCTGGCCATGGAAGACGCGCTGCCCTTCACATCGGATGACTCCCTATCCCTCCTTGACCTTGCAGCCCTTGGCACACTGGCCGATGTGGTACCTCTGTCAGGGGAAAACAGGATCATTGTGAAAGAAGGACTGCGCTGCATCCAGAATGGATACAGGCCCGGAATAAAATCCCTTCTGGAGGTGTCCGGGATTCATGGCAGGAAGCTCAGGGCAGGGCTCCTTTCCTTTACCCTAGTACCGAGGATAAACGCATCGGGCAGGATCGGAGATGCAGGAGAAATCATCAGCCTCTTCCTTTCCGACTCATATGAAACGGCCCTTTCCATGGCGGAACTCCTGGACAGGACGAATTCCGAACGGCAGAGGATAGAGGAAGAGGCATATCAGGAGGCGCTCTTACAGCTCGACAAAAAGGGTTATGATGCCGCCATCGTCCTGCACGGCAAGGACTGGCATATTGGGGTCGTGGGAATCGTGGCATCCAGGATAGCGGAGGAATTTTACCGGCCAACCTTCGTGTTCACCCTGGACGACGGATTAGCAAAGGGCTCCGCAAGAAGCATCCCCGCATTTGATGTCTATAGCGGCCTTAACGCGTGCAGTGACCTCCTTCTTTCCTATGGAGGGCACAGACAGGCAGCCGGCGTCAAACTCAGAGAAACCGATATCCCTGAGTTTGAGAGGAGAATTAACGCCGTCGCGAGAGACGCCCTTCAGAAGGAGGATTTCATTCCTATAGTCGAGATCGACAGGGAAGTGCTGCTATCCGAGGTAAATGCCGGCCTTGTGAAGGAGATCTCCCTTCTTGAGCCTTTGGGCTTCGGCAACCCCGAGCCCCTCCTCGGAGGTCGGAGACTCGGCGTGCTGAACCCAAGGGTAGTTGGGAGGAACCACCTCAAGCTGAGACTGAGGCAGAGATCGCAGTCCATTGACGCCATTGGGTTTGATATGGGGAATTTCATAGAGCATCTAAGTTCCTCCATTTCAGTGGATGCGGCCTTCACGCCAACCATGAACGAATGGAACGGAAACAGATACCTCCAGCTGAACCTCAAGGCATGCAGGCCGAGCACTTGAAGCTTTACGGCCTGTTGGGCTTCTTCAGTATTATTCATTATTCTCCGATCCTCTTGCAGAGTTCCGCCACACGTGCGCCGAGCTTATGGGCATAGTCCACAGCCTGCTCGTCCGGGGCACCCACGCATGCAACACCGTAGTGGCCTGAGGCGATCATCGGGTCTCCAACGACAATCATCCCGTAGATGAGCATACACTGGAGGATCGAAAAGATAGTCGTCTCCTTTCCACCGGACTGATGCCCCCCGGTGGCAAAGGCCGCTCCAACCTTGTTCTCCATCTTCTTCCTCGTGCCGACGAACTCATCGAATATCTTCTTTAGCTGCCAGGCCATGACGCCAAAGTACACCGGCGACCCTGCTACGATTCCTGCGGAATCAAGAAAATCATCCTTCGTCACTTCATCGGTATGCCTGAGCACTGCTTTCACGCCGGCCGATTCGACACCCTTCGCGACCTCCTCGGCGAGACTCTTCGTATGTCCGCTCTTTGAATAATAAAGCACCAGAACCTGCATCGCACCCTCCTTCCTAAATCGTGCTGTTAGCCAATGATTCGGAACTTCACTTGAACGTCATGAGTATGTAATCCTCGTTCTTCGTTGGAGAAGGACCGCTCGTCAAACATCCTCATGCCTGCCCGGTCCTATTCCTCCCAGCTTTCAATCCCATGTTACTCGTTTTCCCAGATAAAGCAACGTCCTTCTACTCAGTCTCCCTCCCCTTCATCATCTCCCTCAGGCGTATCGCATTCTTCATCGAATATCCCAAATGGCAGTTGTTGAACATCACATAGGTCTTCCTTGCTTTTTTGGCCATTTCAAGTACAGGCCGGATGAACTCCCTCAGTTCATCGTCCGAATAAAGGTAGTCGTACCTCATTGTCGTCTCAACACCCTTCCCGAACCAGTTCTCCTTGTTCCTGCCATGAAGCCTCAAGTAGGCGATATCCGTCGTGACCTCCGGAATGAAGGGCACCGTGGAAAGGTTGCCGTACTGGGGTTCATCGGCCGTGATGTAGGCAATCCTGTTTTCCCTGAGAAAAGAAAATACCGATTTACGTTTCTCAGCAGTGAGCCAGCTTCCGTGCCTGAACTCCACCCCTATTGGGAAATCTCCCATCATCTCTCTGCAAAAAAGTATATAGTCAAGGTTTCGAGTCCCGTGGGTGAAATATGGCGGATACTGAAAAACGGTTATGCCCATTCTGTTCGCTTCTTTTAGAGGCCCGAACGCTTCCCTGAAAAGCCTGAATGTGGCTCGCAGGGGCTCTTTCCCTTTCAGCGTTATACGGTTCTTCTTCAGCTCCTCTTGAGGAAGCATCTCCCTCACTTCAGAAGGGACGGCCGCCAGCTCCGAGCTGTGACCGGTAAGCAACGCATATGCCTTTACGTGGAAAACAAAATCCTCAGGCGTTCTGTCCGCCCACTGCCTCACTGTCTTTTCAGCAGGTATCGCGTAATAGCTGGAATCGACCTCGACAACATCGAATTTGCTCGCGTAATACCTGAGCCTTTCCTCTGCGGTGTTCACACCTTTCGGATAAAACTCCCTGCTCTTGATGAGACTCTTTTCAGTCCACGAACACGAACCGAAACGGATCATTTTTGCTCTCCTTTTTCAAGCTCCATTATCTCACAAAAGTCTTCGTGAAAAAAGAGTCGCAGGCCACTGCCTTTCGAAGTCCCGCCATATCCCGTCGTCTCAATTGACTGTTCGTTCTTTGCATGATATTCTTTTAGTGATGCCGGAAAAGACAATAGAATCGTTCACGGTGAGACGTCTCGATATCCTCGACGAGAAGGGGGATGCAGACGAGTCCCTCATGCCTTCGCTCTCCGAGGCCGAAATAATGAGGTTCTACGAGACAATGGTATTTGCACGGACTTTTGACCAACGGGCACTGAATCTCCAGAGGGAAGGAAGGATAGGTACTTATGCATCCATCCTGGGACAGGAGGCGTCACAGATCGGAAGCGCCCTTGCCCTCGAAAAGACCGACTGGATATTCCCAACCTTTAGGGAAAACGGTGTTTATCTTGCCGTGGGCCATCCTCCGTATATGATCCTCCAGTACTGGGGAGGAGACGAACGGGGCCTCAGGATTGCCAATGACCTGCCCATCTTCCCTGTCTGCATCCCTGTTTCCACGCACATACCCCATGCTGCAGGGGCCGCTATGGCAGCGAAGTACAGAGGTGACAGGGTTGCGGTCGTCGCCTATTTCGGGGACGGCGCAACGTCCAAGGGGGACTTCCACGAAGGTCTCAATTTTGCGGGTGTATTCAGCCTGCCGGTTGTCTTCATCTGCCAGAACAACCAGTGGGCTATTTCCGTGCCGAGGGAAAAGCAGACCGCTTCAAAGACCCTTGCCCAGAAGGCCGTAGCCTACGGCTTTGACGGCATCCAGGTTGACGGCAATGACGTCTTCGCTGTCTACAGGGCGACAAAGGAGGCAGCGGAAAAGGCAAGGAACGGGGGAGGCCCAACCCTGATAGAATGCTTCACCTACAGAATGTCGGATCATACCACTTCAGATGATGCCTCCCGTTACAGGACAAAGGAAGAAGTCGAGATTTGGAGAGCAAAGGACCCCATCATGAGACTCAGGCTTTTCATGGAGAAGAAAGGACTCTGGACGGAGCAGTATCAAAAGGAGCTCGAGTCGAAGTCAAAGGCCATGGTTGACGAGGCTGAGAAAAAGGCTGAATCGCTGGAGCGTCCTCAACCCCGTGACATGTTCATCTACACCTACGAGAAGCTTTCTCAGAGACAGCAAAAAGAGATAAAGGATTTCTGATATGCCGAAGCTGAACATGGTGCAGGCCATCAACCTCGCCCTGAAGGAAGAGATGCAGAGGGACAAGGATGTCATCATCCTCGGCGAGGACGTGGGGAGGGACGGAGGCGTCTTCAGGGTCACTGAAGGTCTCATAGGGATTTTCGGTCCTGAGCGAGTCGTTGATACTCCCCTGGCAGAGTCCGTCATAGTGGGTGCCGCCATAGGGATGGCCGCTTACGGATTAAAGCCGATCGCCGAGATACAGTTTGAGGGCTTCATCTATCCTGCCATCGACCAAATATCGAACCACGCGGCAAGGCTTCGTTCCCGTTCACGCGGCAGATACACCTGCCCTCTTGTCATAAGAACTCCGTATGGCGCAGGTATAAGGGCTCCCGAACATCATTCGGAAAGTAACGAAGCGCTCTTCTGTCATATGCCCGGCATAAAGGTGGTGATGCCCTCTTCCCCCTATTATGCAAAGGGACTTCTCATATCATCCATAAGAGATCCCGATCCCGTAGTCTTCCTCGAGTCTACGAGGCTCTACCGTCTTGTAAGAGAAGAGGTGCCTGAAGGGGAATATGCCGTCCCCTTGGAAAAGGCGAGGGTGGTACAGGAGGGCAAGGATGTCACTGTAATCTCCTGGGGTTTCATGCTCCACAGGTGTCTCGAGGCAGTGGAAGGTTTTGACGCCGAGGTTATAGACCTGATGACCCTCAATCCTTATGACGAAGAGACGATATATACCTCGGTGAAAAAGACTGGCAGGCTTGTGATTGTGAACGAGGCCCCAAAGACAGGAAGCCTTGCCTCCGAACTCTCCGCATCCGTGGCTGAAGAGGCCATGCTCTATCTGAAGGCGCCCATCGTGCGGGTTACGAGCTACGACGTGGTGCTGCCCCTTCCGAAACTCGAAGAATTCTATATGCCATCTGTGGAGAGAATAAAGAAGGCGATCTCCGACGTCATGAAGTATTAGGGGACTTCGCTTTCGCGCAGGCGTCTTCCTGAAAATGCTTATGCGCCTTCCCAAGAGTGAATGAGATCGCAGGACACCGAGGCGGAAAGACTTTTCAACGCGGGGCTGAAAGCCCTCGCAGGGAATGATTGTCTTTCCGCCCTCGGCTTTTTCGAAAAGGCGGTCCGGCTGGAAGACAGATCTATATACAACTCATATCTGGCTTTCTGCATTGCAAAGGAAAGGGGGCAGTTGCAACTGGCTTTTACCCTCTGCGAAAAGGCAAGGGCAAGGGAACCCGGTAACCCTATCCATTGTCTCAATCTTGGGAAGATCTGTCTCATTGCAGGCAAGAAGGCGGAAGCGATACGCGCCTTCAGGGAGGGGTTGTCGGTTGAACGTAACGAGGAGATCATCGACGAACTGGAGAAGCTCGGGACACGCAAGCCTCCGCTTTTTCCGTTCCTGAGAAGAAGCAACCCCCTAAACAAGTACATCGGCCTACTGCTTAGGAGGATCGGGCTGAGATAGTCCCTCCCGTGCAAAGAGGTATTGTCTTCTATTCACTAAGAATCCTTGGATTTCACCTTTCTGATTGTGTCCTTCACCCTTTTTATATAGATCTCGTTTATCTGGCTCAGTATCTCGGGTCTCCTCTCGACGAGTTCCTCAAGGAGAAGTCTGTCTAGCTCATAAGCCTCCAATCCTCCCTTTGAAATCACATTTGCCGTCCTCGTTCTTCCGGTAAGGAAGGCAACCTCGCCGAAGATATCCCCTTCCGAAAGGTTCTCGAGGTGGACAACCCTGCCGAAAAAGTGGCCTACTACTGAGGCACTACCGCTTTTTATGACATAGATACTGTCTCCGGTGTCTCCTTCCCTGACAACGGTCTCCCCGTCGGCAAAGTTCCTGAGTTCTGAGCGGCTAAGGATTTCCTCGATCTCGCTCCCAGTAAAATGAGAGAGGAATCCCTGGGGTGAAGGGCCCCGCAATCCTGCACGAGGGTCTTCTGTTTCTTCCGAAACAGTCCCCCCGCTTGAAACCTCATCCTGAGACGCCACGGGCTGTAAGAGAACAGCCTGCTCTTCAGCCTCCATCTCAAAGGTCTCGGCTTCACCGGAGGGCTGCCCGGGCTCAAAGACCCCTGTCCACTCCTTCGTTGAAGTCCGCGCTGAAGATTCAATCTCCATCATGATCCTGTTAGCTGCCCGGTTCGCCTCGTCATTGTCCGGATCGAGACGCAGCGCCATCTTATACACGGCCAGTGACTTCCTGAGGAAACCCTGATTGTTGAGATACCATGCCGCCCTTAGGTATGCATTCAAGGACCCCGCCTTGTCTCCGGCCTTCATGCATATGTCGCCCTTCTTCAGATAGTGGTTGGCGTTTTCGGGCTCTTCATCGATGATCTCATCGATTGCCTTCAATGCTTCCGGCCAGTCCCTGTTCGTAAGAAGCCTGTAAAGTCTCTCCCATTTCCTTGCCGCGTTCATACTCCCCCGTTCATCCCTGCGCCTTTCTCAGAAAATACCTGTCTATTCCATGCCCGGGATCAAGTCCGGATTTCTGTATTTCGATAGATGCTATCATTAATGCCACAACCCATGGTTTGTTCCTCTGAAAGAGTTCGATGGGAATCCCCGATTCCGCGAGTTCGGCTTTTGCAATATTATATTATATTCTCAATAGAAAGACGCTTTTCAAGAGTCTCTTCACCAGTATAGAATGCCTCTTCAAGCATCGTCTTTATCACCCCCTGGTCTATCTCATTTATATCGGCTTCAACGGCCAGGAGGCCGGATCTCCCGAACGCCTCCTCGATCTCTTCCGGAAGGGGATATGCCTCTTTCTTCATGGCATGGACGGAACCCAGGATGCAGACGGTGGGTCCGCCTTACTTCCTTACAAGAAAGAGCGGCTCTTCTATTGTCTCGCT
>CAYYWY010000009.1:19162-48123 GCA_964475485.1 uncultured Nitrospiraceae bacterium
CTGCAGACTGGACATTTTCCGGGTTTCTTCGTTCTCTCCCTCTTTCTGAAAACAAACCCGCACTTCTTGCACTCAGCCGGGGTTATTACAAGTTTATATTCCTTTCTGTTCATGGACCGCTGGATGTGTTCAAGATGTTCATAAACCTCTTTTGCAGGAATACCGACTATGCCAGATATATTCCTGGCCGAGAGGGTCCTGTTCACAAGGGCCTCTGCTATCTCCCTGCGGATCGTTTCATGTCTTTCAGCCGGAACGGCATGCTCTTTGGGTCTATTTTTCTTTTTCATTGTCTCGTCTTTCCCGAGATGAGACCATTATAGCACCAGTTGGCAGAGAATTCGCAAGTCCGCTGCCGGCGATAGGCGCGATTGACTGTGGCCCTGCTGCGTGATATCCTTTATTTTGTCAGGATACTTATAACTATAGCGAGGAGGGAGTATGCCTTTCGATTTTGTATTGCCCGATCTGGGAGAGGGGACTACAGAGGGAGAGATACGGAAATGGGTCGTGAAGGAGGGCGATGAGGTCGAAGAACACCAGACGGTTCTCGAGATCGAAACCGACAAAGCGGTGGTGGAGGTGCCCTCTCCGAGAAAGGGAAAAGTTCTGAAGATAAATAAGGATGTCGGGGAGATCGCAAAGGTCGGCGAGGTTCTAATGACGATCTCATTGGAAGGCGAGACCCAGGTCGCGGGGGAGAAACCTAAGGCAGAGGAGAGGCCGAAGTCCGTCTCTGTAGTCGGTGTCCTTCCGGAGGAAGAGGTCGAAATCCTCGCGGCCCCTGCCGTACGGGCACTTGCCAAAGAACTCGGTGTCAGGATCGAGTCGGTTAAGGGTTCCGGTACGGGAGGGGCCATCACAAGAGAAGATGTGATAAGGGCAGCATCTCCCGGAAGAAAGACCGAAGACCTGTATGGACCGGTTGAGCGCATTCCCCTGAGAGGATTGAGAAGGACGATCGCCAAGAACCTCATCTTCTCCCAGAAAACGACCGCCTTTGTGACGGGGATGGAAGAGGCCGACATTACTGAGCTCTGGCATCTAAGGGAGAGGGAAAAGAAACCGCTCCTCGAAAAGGGCGTGCACCTTACCTTCCTGCCCTTCTTCATAAAAGCCGTGCATCATGCGCTTACAGAGTATCCCATGCTTAATGCTTCCCTCGACGAGGAGAGCGAGGAGATCGTCTTGAAGAAGTATTACGCCATCGGAGTCGCTGTGGACACGCCCGAGGGGCTCATGGTGCCGGTCATAAAGGACGCTGTCAGGAAGACAATCCTTGAGCTCGCCATAGAGCTCCAGGAACTGAGTCAGAAGGCCAGGGAAAGGAAGATAAAGATCGAGGAGATGAAAGGCTCCAGCTTCACCATCACGAACTACGGACATTTCGGCGGTATCTTCGCAACTCCGATAATCAACTACCCAGACGTAGCGATCCTCGGCACGGGAAGGATCGTCGAAAAGCCGTGGGTGAAGGATGGACAGATCGTTATCAGGAAGGTGCTTCCCCTTTCCCTCACCTTTGATCACAGGGTCACCGACGGGGTCTATTCGTCCAGATTCCTCATGAAGGTCATTCAGTATCTTGAAGATCCTGCCCTGCTGTTCATAGAGAGCGCATGAGTCTCGACTTCCTCTTCAGACCTGAGTCCGTCATTCTTGTCGGTGCGGCACATACCGAGATAAAACTCGGTGGCATTGTCCTCAAGAACCTCCTCAAATTCCGGGGAAAGGTTTATCCGGTGAATCCGAGATACAGCGAGCTCATGGGCCTTAAGGCCTATCGCACTCTAGTAGAGGTCCCGGGCTATACCGATCTCGCGATCATCATGCGGCCGGCATCCGAAGTGCCCCAAATAATCCGGGAGCTCAAGGGTAAGACAAAATGCGCCATTGTGGTGAGTTCGGGCTTTGCAGAGATCGGGGAGAGCAAACTCCAGGAAGAAGTGAAAAAAGCGGGAAGGGAGTCCAGGATACGGCTGCTCGGACCGAATTGCATGGGTATCTTCAACCCTGGCTACAGGCTGGATACATTCTTTATTTCGCACGAGAAGATGAAGAGGCCAAGGAGGGGAAACGTGGCAGTGCTTTCCCAGAGCGGCGCAATCATGGCATCCCTCTTTGAGGCGATACGTCGCATGAATACCGGGGTATCCAAGGCAGTCGGGTACGGAAACGCCATCGACATCGACGAATCCGATTTGTACGAATATCTCGTCTGGGACAGGAACACGGATGTTGTTATTTCCTACATAGAGTCTCTGGGTGATGGAAGGAAGTTTATTGAAAAGGCGCGGGCGTTGTCGGAGAAGAAATCCCTCATCATCCTGAAGGCAGGCAAGGGTGAGAGCGGTTCTGCTGCTGCCTATTCCCATACCGGAAGGCTTGCCGGCAGATATGAGGTCTTTCATTCCGTCCTGAAGCAGTTCGGAATCAGGGAAGCAAGGGATTTCGATGATCTGATGGACTCGGCAAAATCCCTCTCCTATCAGCCGGTTTCGGACGGCAGCCGGGTATGCATCATAACAAACGGTGGTGGCTCAGGGGTGCTTGCCGCGGACGAGTGCATGAGGCAAGGACTTGATGTGGCAAAGGTGCCTGAAGAAAGACTAACCCGCATGAAAGGGATGTTCCCGAATTTCTATGTGCTCAATAATCCCCTTGACCTCACCGCACAGGTGAAGGACGAGGATTATCTTGCTGTGCTAGAGGAGTTGAAAGACGAATACGACGGATTTGTCGTCATCGCCCTTCCGAACATCCCAGGCATCACTGAAAGACTCGGATGGCTCGTAAAGGAATTCAGAATGCAGGTAAAGAAACCCGTAGTATCCCATATACCGGCAGACGGGACCTCAAGAAAGATCATCGCTTTCCTCGAAAGAGCCAGGATTCCCGTCTATCCGTCACCTGAAAGGGCTGTAAGAGGGTTATCTGCGCTTCTGCGGCGGAAATAAAGACACTCCTCCTGTTTCATCAACCTTGAAAATCAAGAAATGGCCTAAAAAAAAGAAGAGGGAGCGCCTGTCTCCTTGACCCAAAGTCTGCTTTTGTGTCACGGAGCATCCAAGGTAATTATTGTCTTTTACATGATTTCTGTATTAGTATTAAAGGCAAATGAAGCTGTCTTTAGCTGACTATTTATTAATTTCTTAATAGGAAACTATGTACAGAGAATATTTTGCTCTGAAGGAATCCCCGTTTTCGATCGCACCTGACCCCCGATATCTTTTTATGAGCCACAAGCACCGTGAGGCCCTGGCACATCTCGTATACGGTATAAACAATGGAGGTTTTGTCCTGCTCACAGGAGAAGTCGGAACTGGTAAGACCACGGTCTGCCGCTGCCTTCTGGAGCAATTGCCTGGGAATATTGAAATCGCATTTCTCCTGAATCCGAAGTTGACCGTTGAGGAACTCCTGGCAGCCTTCTGTGACGAGTTGGGAATCCCTTACCCTGGGAGCAACACCAGCATCAAGGTCTTTGTTGACCGCATCAATGCATATCTACTGGATGCCTACGCAAGAGGCCGCAATACGGTGCTAATTCTGGAAGAGGCACAGAATCTCAGTACGGATGTGCTGGAGCAGTTACGTCTTCTCACGAATCTCGAGACGAACCAGCGAAAGCTCCTCCAGATCATCCTGGTGGGACAGCCGGAACTGCAGGAAAAGCTGAAAAAACCGGAGATGAGACAGCTGGCACAGCGGATAACCGCCCGCTACCACCTCGGTCCCCTGTCAAGGGAAGAGGTTGAAGGGTATGTGGCACATCGCCTCTCTGTGGCGGGAGCTCATGCAAGGCTCTTCCCGCCTTCGACAACGGAGAAGCTCTTCCGCCTCACTGGAGGGATACCGAGGCTTATTAATATCATCTGCGACAGGGCACTGCTCGGCGCCTATGTTCAGGGCCGGGACAAGGTTGACAAGTTCACACTGGTAAAGGCGGCACGGGAGGTATTCGGGAAGACAGAGGAGCAGAAGCCGAAGAAACATACCCGTAGAATGCGCTGGGTCTTTGCGGGCATGACGCTGTTAGCTGCAACTGCAGCGTTGGGCACTGCCTTCCTGTATTACAGGCCCCAGCTCATGGCCATGAAATCGCCTGAACAAGAGAAACCCGCTGCAGCGGTGACAGAGACTCCGAAGCCGGTCTTGCTGGAATGGCCGTCTAATCAGCCGATTGAGCGGAGCAGGGAAATGGCATTCGGGGCGCTTTTCAGACAGTGGGGTGTCCCCCTTAAGCCCCACGGCAGTGCGGATTTTTGCAAGCACGCACGCGCCCATGGCCTCGGCTGCCTTGAGGCAAAGTCAAGCCTGAACAGCCTTCTTCATCTGAACAGGCCTGCCGTACTGAAGCTCTTCGACGACCAGGGCAGGGAATACTTCGCAACACTTATATCATTGCTGGAAGAGAGAGCTACCTTTGTGCTGGGGGCTGAAACGAGGACGGTGGCCAGAAGCGAGATCGGGAAGCATTGGCTTGGCGACTACACTCTTTTTTGGCGTCTGCCGCCTGAGTATACGGGCGAGATCAGACCAGGCAGCAAGGGGCCAGGAGTTCAATGGCTCGAAAAACAGCTTACCCTTATCAACGGACAAATGCCTCATCCCCGGAAGAAGGGCTCTTTCGACGATGCCCTCGCGAAAGAGGTAAAGGAATTCCAGGTTTCTGCGGGTCTCGTTCCTGACGGAGTTGTCGGCCCGCAGACTATCATACACATCAATACGGCGACCGGAACAGACGAACCTCTATTATATGGTAAGAGGGAGGATGGGTAGTTATGTCATATATTCTAGATGCCTTGAAGAAATCAGAAAAAGAGCGGCAAAAAGGAGCTGTGCCTAACATCATGTCGCAACAGGAATCACCAACACCTGAGCAGAAGAAACGTTCACTCTGGCCTTACCTTCTTGTGGTAGCATTGCTTCTGAACACTTGTCTCCTCGCCTGGTGGTTCGGATCGCATCAGAAGGGGCCGGCTACCGCCCAAGCACCGGTTGCAGGGGCATCGGTAGTACCGCCACCGGAACCTCTGAAGAACACTGTTTATGGAGCTGCGGCCTCTGCCGAAAAACCGTTGCCGGAACCCTTTTCGCTGAATGTGCCTCAAAGATCCGAGAAAACTACTCCTAACGAACGGTCCCTTCAGGCAGGAATTTCCGGGCGAAAAGGCCTGGAAAGCATACATTCAAAGAGTGCTTCTGCAAAGAGGCCGGCAGCAGCGTCCAAGGAGGCTCCCCCGGTACTCTTACCTGCTTCCGAATCACAGATTGTTCCTGTCCCGGTGAAAGACAAGATCTACAGCCTGAGCGAACTCCCTCCGCCTCTTCATCAGGGGCTGCCGGGTCTCACCATCTCCACTCATCTGTATGCCGAGGATGCCGGGTCACGGATGGTGTGGATCAACGGGCAGGCCCTTCGGGAAGGACAATCCCTGACTGCGGATCTGAAGCTTGAGGAGATTCTACCCGACGGCGTTATTTTGAATTTCCGGAGCTACCGGTTCCGCCTAGGTCTGAAATAGAACGCCTTGAAGCCGCCTTGCCGGATGTCGGGCCGGCATAGAGCCATACACTGGCGATTCCCCCTGTGCCGGCCCGATGCTTCACTCATCGACTTTAACGGATATTTTCTTTGTTTCTTTTACAGCACTTGCCGTCTTTGGAAGCGTAACCGTAAGCACTCCCTTCTTGAGCCGGGCTTCGATCCTGTCTGTCTCAACCTCAACAGGGAGCGAAATGGTGCGGCTGAAAGAGCCGTAGGAACGTTCCATGCGGTAATAGTCCCTTCCCTTCTGCTCCTTCTCCTCCTTTTTTTCACCTCTTATCGTCAGAGCATCCTTGTTCAAAGATACCTCTATGTCCTTCTCGTCCATTCCAGGGAGTTCCGCCGTAATCTTTATCTCCTTATCATTCTCGGTCATGTCGACCCTTGGGCTGAAGGCGCCAAGACGGCCCTCCAAAGGCTCCATGTCAAACCCCCGGAAGAAATTGTCAAACATTGAGTCTATCTCCCGCCGCAGCAGGGCAAAGGGATGTTCATCTTCACGCCTCACTGGCACGCTCTTCTTTCCGAACGGCACTATGTCCCAGATTGCCATAAAGAACACCTCCTTATCGCTGTTCTTTTCAGACTTCGGCTGTAACGGGGATCTGCTTTGTTCTGATAGGCTCCATTTTCTGCAGGATGATCTTCAGAACCCCGTTTTTTACCGTTGCCTGAATCTTTTCCTTGTCCACGTCATCCGACAGGGTGAAGACCCTGTGGAAATCTCCAACCCCGTATTCCGATAAAAGCAGTCTGTGGTTATCAGGAATTTCGGGGTCCACCCTGCCATAAATAGTCAAGTCGTTCTTTTCGAGCGTAATATCAACTGTTTTCTCATCCACACCAGGCATATCGGCAATTACAACCATTTCGCCTTTTCTCTCTATAATATCGACATCCGGCGTGTACACACGACGCTGTCTTGTTCGTTCCCCGCGCTCGGGAGTGGACGCTTCTTTCTTTTCAATACCCTTTTTTTCCGTCACTGATTATCACCTCCTCTCTACATTTAATCCACATTAATTGAGATCTTCCTGGGTTTGTCTGCTTCAGCACGGGGCAAAGACACGTATAAGACACCTTTCTCCAACCGCGCTTCCACCTTGCCAGATTCAACCGGGAAGGGCAGATCAACGGTCTTCGTGAACTGCCCACGCCAGCGTTCTCTACGATGGTAGGTTTCGCCTTCTTTTAACTCATCCGGCCGGCGCTCCCCGCGAAGCGTGAGGGTCTTGCCAACAACGGATATATCCAGCGACTTTGGATCGACCCCCGGAATTTCCGTAGTAAGCATCGCATGATCGTCGGAAGCCCAGAGATTCACTGCTGGAAATTCCAGAGTCACCGGAGCGGACAACCTCGAAAAAGCCTGTCTCATACGTTCAAACTCACGCCAGGGATCAAAGAACCTGCCAAACCTGTCGAAATCAGACCATAACATAGCACATCCTCCTTCCGTTCAATGCCAATAGAAAACTCTTCTTTATCGAGGTATTAGCACTCTCAGGCATAGAGTGCTAATATTTTTACGGAATCTAATCTGCATGGTCAACCTTCAGATTTTACCAGGAAACTAATTGATAATCGAAAAAAAAGAAAATAAATACGTATTTCTTCTTATCTTACATCCAGATTAACGATTATTCGAAATCCATCTCACATGTGTACGAAAACATATGCGCTTGGCCAATCAAATTCCTGCTAAAATACAACATGAGATTACGCTTTAAGGGAACAAATAAACCAGCTGATGAAGCTATAGACAGGCTTATTGAGCTTGTGGGCGGCATCAGAAGTCCGGAAATAGTACGTGAGATGATTCTCGCGGCATTGAAGGCAGGTCAGGAAGAGACAAGAAACAAGGCAGACCTGAAACTCATGAACTCCACCTTAAAGGAGATGTGGTTCACGTCCAAAGTATTCGGTCCTTATAAGAATGTGCGGAAGATCACTGTTTTCGGTTCTGCAAGAACGCACCCCGGAGAAAAGACGTACAAAATGGCTCAGCTTCTCGGCAAAAGGATAGCCGAGGCGGGGTATATGGTGATTACAGGAGGAGGGCCGGGGATCATGCAGGCGGTGAACGAAGGCGCCGGTCCAGAGCACTCTTTTGGCGTGAACATCCGCCTTCCCTTTGAACAAGAGGCAAATCCTGTCTTAAAGGGACATCCCCGTCTTATCGTTTATAAGTACTTCTTCAACAGAAAGATTGCCTTCATTAAGGAGGCCCACGCTATCGTGCTTTTTCCGGGAGGGTTCGGCACCCTTGATGAGGCAATGGAAACCCTTACTCTCGTGCAAACCGGGAAACGAGACCCCATACCCCTCATCCTTGTGGATGAGCCGGGCGGCACGTACTGGTCAAGATGCATTCGATTCTTCCGGGGAAAACTCCTCAGCGGAGGATATATAGGCGATTCCGACTTTCATCTTTTCGAACACGTCCATACTGTGGACGAGGTTATGGATAAGATCCGGTATTTCTACCGTCGTTATCACAGCCTTAGATACGTAGACGGACGGCTGGTGGTACGCCTCACGTCCCCCGTTGATGCGACCGCGATCCAAAAGCTGAAGAAGGACTTCTCTGGCATTCTCATCCCGGGAGGGGATATATATCTCTCAGAACCTCTGCCTGCCGAGGCGGACGAGCCGGAGATTGCAGACTTGCCGAGGCTCTTACTGGATTTCGACCGTAAAAACTTCGGCATGCTGAAGAAGCTCATTGACTCGATAAACAGTTATGAAGGGCCAGCGATCAAAACAGCGCTTCCTTGAGAAACCTTACGACTATCCCCGGCATGAACCTCTCTACGAGCGGCGGAACAATCTAATAGTCTAATAGAAGGTGTAGGGAAAGAGCTCGTCGCCGTTTCGTCTTTCTTTCCAGGGTCGACTTAGCATGATATACTTAGCAATATGACAGAAGAAGAGATTGTCAGAGAATTTATAGAAATGAATAGAGGACGAGCGGTCTTTCAGGAGCACGAAGCCAAGGCTCTTTTCAGGCGGATGGGTTTTCCTGTGCCGGAAGGGAGATTTTTCAGAATCGGCGAAGAGATCCCCGAAACACCGAACTTGAGATTCCCCGTCGTTGCCAAGGTATCTTCCTCCAGGATCACATCAAAGACGGACGTGGGCGGTGTAAAAACCGGAATAATGGACAGAGAAGCCTTGATGAAAGCCTTCCGGGAGCTGTCTCTGATCAAGGATGCCGAAGGTGTCCTCGTGGAGGAGATGGCGCCCCAGGGCCTTGAGGTGATTATCGGTGGCATCATTGATAATCAATTCGGACCGGTGGTGATGTTCGGACTGGGGGGCATATTTGTGGAACTCTTCAAGGATGTGGCCTTCGGACTGTCACCGCTCGCGGCGAATGACGCCAGATGGCTCATCAGACAGGTGAAGGGATACCACCTCCTGCGGGGTTACCGTGGAAAACCCGCCGTGGACGAGAGCCGCCTCATTGCCTTAATAGTAAGTGTTTCGGAAGTCATGGCAACCGGGCTCGTGGAAGAGATCGACCTTAATCCCGTGGCACTTTATCCCGAAGGTGCCATGATACTGGACGCGAAGATGCGCGCCCTTCCCTGAACCCTTTCAACGGATTCCGGCCATTGGGAGACGCAAAAGTTGTATAATACCGTATGCCTGACGAAGACGTAACCGTTGATTCTCTAACAAAAAAGGTCCTCTCCTACAACCCCGAAGCAGATGAGGAGTTCCTGAAGAAAGCGTACATTTTCTCGCGGGAGGCGCATTGCAGTCAGAAAAGGATTGAGGGAACGCCCTATATAAACCACCCCCTCTCTGTCGCAGATATCCTTGCCGATATGAAAGTGGACGTGGCCACCATCGCCGCTGGACTGCTCCACGACACAGTGGAAGATACGGGCACGACCCCAAGAGATATTAAGGAGATATTCGGTGATGAGGTCGCTTTCCTAGTGGAGTCTGTCACAAAACTGGGCAAGATAGAATTCAAGACAAGGGAGGAGGCCCAGGCAGAGAACTTCAGAAAGATGCTCCTTGCAATGGCGGAAGACATCCGGGTCATTATCATAAAATTCGCCGACAGGCTTCATAATATGCGCACCCTCCACTTTCTGCCCGAAAACAAGCGCCGCCGCATCGCGATGGAGACTCTGGAGATATATGCCCCCCTTGCAAACAGGCTCGGAATCGGCTGGTTGAAAGTGGAATTCGAGGACTTGAGCTTCAAGATCCTGATGCCCGAGCTCTACGAGGAGCTGGTAAGGAAGGTCGCAAAGAGGAAAGAGGAGCAGGAGGGCTACCTGGATGAAGTGGCAAAAACCGTGGAAGACAAGCTCCGCGAAGAGGGCATTCAGGGCAGGGTCTCCGGAAGGGTAAAGCATTATTACGGGATATACCAGAAGATGCAGCGTCAGGGGATAACCTTCGACCAGGTAAACGATGTGCTCGGTCTCAGGATAATCACCGATACCAATGCAAACTGCTATACAGTCATGGGGATCATTCACTCCTTATGGACCCCCATACCCGGCAGGTTCAAAGATTACATCGCCATGCCGAAATCCAACATGTACCAGTCGCTCCATACATCGGTCATCGGGCCAAAGGGCGAAAGGGTAGAATTCCAGATCAGGACCGAAGAGATGCACAGGATAGCCGAGGAGGGAATCGCCTCCCATTGGAAGTACAAGGAGAAGGATATCATCCAAGACAAGGACAGCAAGTATATAGCCTGGCTGAGGGAACTGATACAGTCCCAAAAGGAACTCAGGGATGCAAGGGAGTTCCTCGAAGAGGTGAAGGGAGAGGTTGTCCCCGAGGTCGTTTACGTCTTTACACCTACCGGTGAGATAAAGGAGCTTCCAGTGGGCTCCACCCCTGTTGATTTTGCTTACTCTATCCATACTCAGGTGGGACACAAATGCATAGGCGCGAAGGTCAACGGAAGGATCGTCCCCTTGCGCTATCAGCTGAGGAACGGGGACACCGCTGAGATCATCACGTCTCCAACCCATGGCCCCAGCAGGGACTGGCTGAAGTTCGTCGTTACCCAGAGGGCGAAGAACAGGATAAAGCAATGGATAAAATCCGAGGAGAGGAAACAGAGCATCGAGCTCGGCTTGAAACTCCTTGAGGTCGAGATCAGGAGACATCACCTCAAATCCGTCATACTGAAATCTGAGGAGATGCAGACCGTTGCGAGGGACTTCAGTATGCAATCCTTTGACGACCTTCTCGTATCCGTTGGGTATGGAAAGATATCTCCCCATCAGGTCATCAACAGATTCCTCCCTGAGAAGGCTCCTGAAGAGGTCGTCCACAGGGAAGCGCGACGTCCGAAGGAACAGAAGGGCATCAGCATAAAGGGCATCGATCACATCCTCTATCATACGGCAAAGTGCTGTTACCCCATACCCGGGGATGTGCTTGTGGGATTCGTCACAAGGGGCAGGGGCGTGACTATTCACCGTAGAGACTGCACAAATCTTGAAAGACTCGCCATAGACGACGCACGGCTTGTGGATGTGGACTGGAAGCCTGGAAACGAAACGACCTCTACCGCGCGCCTCACTGTTGAGACCGTGGACAAGCCGGGCGTGATCGCGGACCTGAGTGCCCTGATCTCGTCGGTGAACGTGAACATAAGTTATGTCGAGGCGAACACAACCCTTGACAAGAAGGCTCATATCGTCTTCAACCTCGAGGTAAAGGACAAGGCCCAGCTTTCGGGCCTCGTACAGAAGATAGCCCAGACCGAGGGTGTCCTCAGAGTAAAAAGATAATCCCGCGTGTTATACTAATGAGGTAGGAGCGCCTTGAAAGGAAAGAAACCGAAATACGCACTATTGACCGCGATTCTGATCGCAGCCGCAGTCTCTCTTGCGCTGCGCCTTGTCTCAGGCTATGCATTCAGCGGCTGTGAAGAAAACTGCCAGAAATGTCACAGCCTGAGCGACCAGGAGGCGAGGCTTATTCTTGATAAGATGAAGGCGGCCGATGCAAAGATACTGAAAATACAGATGAGTCCTGTCAAGGGGCTATGGGAAGTGGCTGTTGAGGATAAAGGCAAGCGCGGCCTTCTCTATGTTGACTTCTCGAAAAAGTATCTTCTCGCCGGAGGCTCTATTGTCGAGGTCAATGCGGCAATCAACAAGACAAAGGAAAGGCTGGACGAACTCAATAAAGACAAGAGGATCAGTCCTGCAAGCGTCCCTCTAAAGGATGCCCTTGTGCTTGGCAGCAACACCGCTCCGAAAAAGGTTATCGTTTTCACTGACCCTGACTGCCCCTATTGTGCAAAGCTCCATCAGGAGATGAAGAAGGTCGTTGCGGAAAGAATGGATATCGCCTTTTACATGAAGCTCTTCCCTTTAAGGATTCATCCGGATGCTTACTGGAAGTCAAAGAGCATCGTCTGTAATAAATCCATAAAACTCCTCGAAGACAACTTCGATAAGAAACCGATACCCAAAAACGGCTGTGACACGAAGGAAGTGGACAAGACCATACAGTTTGCAGACAAGAACGGGATATCGGGAACCCCCACGATGATCTTTCCTGACGGCTCGATCTATCAGGGACCTATCGAGGCCGACAGACTTATAAAGATGGTGGATGAGGCCTCGTCAAAGGCAGCGGGGAAGAAGAAAGATTAACCTTTTCTGCTCGATTCTTCTGCCCCGGAAGTTGCTCCCCGGACATTCGCACCGTCGCCGCTCTTACCGGTTCCCTGTCTCAATCCCGTTATGAGCAGTGCGACCGACCCCGCACCAATGAGAACCCTAATGAGAGGACCTGCTACGGAAAACAATCTTTTCAGCAGACTCACTTATTTCTACTCCGCAGGGGCAAGTCATCCCATTCAGCCTTCAAATAACCCAAGAACTGCAATTAAGAGAATGTAGATGTTGAGAAAAAAATTATTTTCCGACACCTTAATGTACTTCTCACAGTGGTTATCAGGACTTTTAAACATATAATGTTCCAAGATAATCTCAATAATTTGTCAGGTTAAATAAATTTCTTAGCAACGTCTGCATTTTCCGGACAAGGGGAACTCAAAGTCTCACATTAAAGGCGAGCAGTATCCAGTTCAGCAGTCCTCCCGCCAGGAATGCCAGAGGGAATACTATAGTCACCATTGCTACAGCTACTTTTAATCCCATCTCTTTTATGATCATGAAGAAATTTGCAAGACATGGTATAAACAGGGTGATGGTGACGAGACTCACGAGTGACTGCACAGGCGTAAGCAGTCCTTTCTCAGCCATAGTGAAGAGACCGGCTGCGCCGTAATCCCTCCTCAGAAAACCCAGTATGAACGACTCGGTCGTCTTCTCGGGAAGGCCCAATAGGCCGACAACCACGGGCGATGTGATCCTCTCAAGCACCACAAGCAGGTTCAGTTTGTGGAGAAGAAACAGGATGAGGGTGCCGAGGATAAAGAGGGGGACCGCTTCTTTGAGATACCATTCTACCCTCCCTGCGGTCTTTATCAATATATTCATAAGCGCGGGCCTTCTTATCGGCGGTATCTCGAGAAAGAAATCTGTCCTTTCCCCCTTTATTACCTTTGATGCAAGGTAGCCTGACACAAAGAGTACGGCGAGGACGCAGCCTCCCCATATAAGGGTTGCGGTGAAGGATAGAGAGCTGAGCATACCCAGAATCACGCCAAGCTGCGCTGAACATGGTACGGCAAGGGCAAGGAGAAAGGTGATGATAACCCTGTCCCTTCTCGACTCAAGTATCCTCGACGTCATTACCGCCATCGTCCCGCAGCCGAGGCCCAGCACCATGGGAAGCACCGCCTTGCCGTTCAGGCCCATGAGATTGAATATCTTATTGCTCATGATGGCAAGCCGGGGAAGATACCCGCTATCCTCGAGTATGGCAAAGGCGATAAAGAAGGTCGTGGTAATGGGGAGGATGATCGCGATTGAATAGGTAAGAGCGACAGTAACGAGCCCGTATTCCCCTACAAGTATTTCCCGAACGAATGAGATTGGAACGATCATAGTGACGACCTTTATCGCCATGGGGTTTATGTATTCCCCGAATATCGTCTCCTCAAAGAAATCGACCAGTGTCCCGGCCCCGAAAACCCCCACGAATTCGTAGAGCCCGAGGAGTACCGAAAGGAGTACCGGTATCCCCCAGACCGGATGCATGCTGATCCTTCCAAGGAGGGAAAAGAGACGCCCGCCTTCAGGAGGGATATGCTTTATCACTCTTCTTGAAATGTCCGTTGCGAGGTCCAGTCTCGCCTGGTTTATGGCCGCGCTCAGCCTCCCCTGCATCCTCAGCTGGCATTCGTCCCTTGATGTCTCAATCTCCTTGATTGTCTCGGCCGGCAGGTTGCCGGTCAGCCACTCCTTGAGACTCTCGTCCCCTGACAGGATCATCACTGCAATGGACCTCCTCGATATATTAGCCTGAGGGAGAAGAGCGGAGATTCCTTCGATGCATTCTTCCACCGCCGGCATGTACTTCACATTCACTCTTGGCACCAGCGGGTTGAGCAAGGAGTTTCTAAGTTCCCTGAAGCCCTTTCTCTGGGGCGCTATTGTAGTGACAACCTCAATTCCCAGTATCTCCTTGAGCTTCTGGATATTAATGATGATTCCCCTGTCCCTCGCCTCATCCTCCATATTGAGGTCAAGGACAACGGGGATGCCCATCTCCGCTATCTGGAGCGTCAATAACAGGGTCCTTTTCAGATTCTTTGAATCAGCCACCTGAATTACGAGGGAAGGTCGCTCTTTAAGAAGGATGTCACGGGTTACCCGCTCGTCCTCACTCATGGGGATGAGACTGTTCACCCCGGGCGTGTCGACGACAACACATTTCTTGCCGTCGAGGGAGATGTTACCGTATGATATCTCGACAGTAGTTCCAGGGTAGTTGGAGACAGTCACGTATTTGCCGGTGAGATGCCCGAATATGACGCTCTTGCCGACATTCGGGTTGCCGATGAGGGCGATACGGTCGTGACGTGTCACTCCGTGTCTATGCCGATGTTTGTGACCGTGTTCGTGCATGTATTAATTGAGACTTAGTCTCAATCTGGATTATAGAGAAAGTAGGCTCACTAGGTCAAGCTTTTGAAATTTTCCAGGAATTTATGCTATGGTGTATCACTCGTAAGGTCGACGGAGGGTCATGTATGAAAAAGGTTGTCCTTGCTTACTCCGGAGGACTTGATACCTCAGTGGCGATAAAGTGGCTGAAGGAGACCTATGGCGTCGAAATCGTAGCCTTTTGTGCCGATCTGGGACAGGGCGAAGACCTTGGCGCGGTAAAGGAGAAGGCATTGAAGACCGGAGCATCCAGGGTCTATGTGGAAGACCTTAGGGAGGAGTTCGTCTCTGAGTACATCTTCCCAATGCTCAGGATGAACGCAGTTTACGAGGGCTCCTATCTCCTCGGCACCTCTATTGCACGCCCGTTAATTGCAAAAAGGCAGATAGAGATCGCACAAAAGGAGGGTGCCGACGCCGTGGCTCACGGCGCAACAGGAAAAGGTAATGATCAAGTGAGATTTGAGCTTGCATATTATGCCCTGAAGCCCGATATCAAAGTCGTTGCACCATGGCGGGAGTGGCCGTTCAAATCCCGTCAGTCCCTGATCGAGTATTCGGAAACCCACGGCATTCCCGTAAGTGCCACAAAGGAGAAGCCTTATAGCACCGACAGAAACATCCTGCATATCAGCTACGAAGGAGGGATACTTGAGGACCCATGGGCAGAGCCGCCCGGGGATATGTATACAATGATGGTTCCTCCTGAAAAGGCTCCCGACAAAGCCACATATATCGAATTATCCTATAGGGCCGGAAACCCCGTCGCGATAAACGGAAAGGAAATGACGCCCGCCCATCTTCTCCATACATTGAACGCCGTTGCAGGAAGCAACGGCATAGGTAGGGCCGACATCGTCGAAAACAGATACGTGGGAATGAAATCCCGGGGAGTGTATGAGACACCCGGTGGGACCCTCCTGCATGCAGCGCACAGAGCCATGGAGTCCCTCACCCTTGACAGGGAGACCCTTCATCTGAGGGATTCCCTGATCACCCGTTACGCTGAACTGGTCTACTACGGCTATTGGTTCGCACCAGAAAGGGAGGCCATTCAGGTGATGGCTGACGAAATCCAGAAGGATGTTACCGGCGATGTGAGGCTTAAGCTGTACAAAGGCAGCTGTCTGGTCACGGGAAGACGGTCGCCGAAATCACTCTATCATCCGGAGCTCGCAACCTTTGAAGCAGAGGAAATATATAACCAGAAAGATGCCGAAGGCTTTATCAAGCTCAATGCCCTCCGGCTGCGGGTGAAGCAGCTCCTCAAGAAAACCGATGTATGACCCGGTTCCGTGGATCGGCCTTTCCGAAGTGCCAGAAATAGGTCCCATCACCTTCAGAAGGCTCTTGTCCCTCTATGGAGACCCTGCCGCGGTTTTTGGTGCTTCCCTTGAAGAGCTATCCGGGATAGAGGGCGTAGGCGAAAAGAGGGCGTTGAACATAAAGAACTTCTCGGCATGGAGGGAGATAGAAAAGCAGATAAAACTTCTCGATCGGTGCAATGCCCGGGTCATAACATACCATGCTCCCGATTACCCGGTGATGCTCCGGCAGGTGGAAGACGCTCCGGTCATCCTTTACGTAAAGGGCACGATTACAGAGGAAGACCGGTTTTCCCTCGCAATAGTCGGTTCAAGGAAATTCACTCAATACGGGAAAACTGTGACAGAAAAGCTTTCCTCGGAGCTTGCACGGGCGGGGTTCACCATTGTGAGCGGAATGGCCAGGGGAATCGATACGATCGCCCATACAGGCTCAATCGTCTCAGGGGGTAGGACGATTGCGGTCCTCGGCTCGGGCATAGACCGGCCATATCCCCCCGAGAACAGAGGGCTGATGGAGAGGATTGCAGTTTCAGGATGCACGGTGAGCGAATTTCCCTGCGGCACGGGGCCGAATAAGGAGCACTTCCCGAGAAGGAACCGGCTCATAAGCGGTCTTTCCATGGGAGTTGTCGTGGTGGAGGCAGCCCCGGGAAGCGGTGCACTGATCACCGCAAGCTTCGCCCTGGAACAGAACAGGGAGGTCTTTGCCGTCCCGGGCAATATCACCTCCTCAAACTCTGCTGGAACCAATGAGCTCATAAAGAAGGGGGCCAAACTCATCCAGGACACTGGCGATATAATAGAAGAACTGGCGCCGATGCTAAAGGGGTTCGTGCGATCTCCGGAAAGAAGTGAAGGGACGTTGACGGACGAAGAAAAGAGACTATGTGATATACTAACCGGTGAACCGTTGCACATCGATGTGCTTTCGCGGGAACTTTCCCTTCCCTCTTCTAAGGCCTTGGCCACTCTGCTCCACCTCGAGTTGAAAGGAATTGTGAGACAGGCAGACGGCAAGAGGTTCTATCTTGCCCGGCAGCGCGCAGTTCACCGCTAAAGGCGCTAAGCATTCAGGGAAAAGAAGCATGGCAGCGAGAGTCACAATGCAATGGGCGGCGAACCGAATCCGGACAGCGGCGTGCCTGACATATCATGGCGTTGCTCGTTTCCGTCTTGGTGGAGAATGCAGCCCTTGACAGAGATGCTATATACTTATATATATTCGCTGAAGGCAAGAAAATCATCCGGAATCGAAGGAGGCAGTAGTGAAATCTCTCGTAATCGTAGAATCGCCTGCAAAGGCAAATACCATAAATAAGATACTCGGCAAGGATTTCTCAGTAAAGGCATCCATAGGTCACATAAGGGATCTTCCCAAAAAGGAAATGGGCGTAAACATTGAGAGGGGCTTTGAACCGCACTATGTCATCATCCCGGGCAAGGAGAAGGTGATAAGGGAACTGCGAAAGGCCGCTAAGGAGGCTGACAAGGTCTATCTCGCCCCCGACCCCGACAGGGAGGGGGAGGCAATAGCCTGGCACATAGCCTCCGTGATCACCGACTCAAAAGACAGGTCAGAAGGGGGAAAGATCTACCGCATCACCTTCAACGAAATCACAGAAAGGGCGGTGCGTGAAGCAATAAATCATCCAGGCAAGATAGACATCAATAAGGTCGATGCCCAGCAGGCAAGGAGGATACTCGACAGACTCGTAGGATACGGACTCAGCCCGCTTCTCTGGAGGAAGGTCCGGCGCGGCCTGAGCGCGGGAAGGGTCCAGTCCGTGGCGGTCAAACTTGTTGTCGACAGGGAAAGGGAGATAGAGGCATTTCGGAAGGAGGAATACTGGAATATCAATCTTCAGCTCGAAGGGCCATCCCCTCCGCAGTTCACGGCCAGGCTATTCAGGTATCACGGCTCACTCGTAATCAACAGGGAGGCTGAGGGAAAAGAACGTTTTCTTATACGCGCTTCAGGTGATGCAGAGGCAATCTCAAAAAGGATTGAAGGAAAGAACCTCTCCATCTCAAAAATCGGCAGGAAGGAAAGGAAACGGTCACCCTACCCCCCTTTCATCACGAGCACGCTCCAACAGGAGGCTGCAAGGAAGCTAAGGTACACCGCAAAAAAGACGATGGTGCTGGCACAGCAGCTCTATGAGGGCGTGGAGATCGGGAAGGAGGGTTCGGTAGGCCTGATCACATATATGCGCACGGACGCAGTGAGGGTCGCTCCCGAGGCTCAGGAGGCTGCAAGAGAGTATATCGCCAGGAGGTTCGGAAAGGAGTATGTCCCTGAAAAGCCTCCTGTTTACAGGAGCAAGGCCGGCGCCCAGGAGGCACACGAGGCCATAAGGCCTACTGACATGAACAGACCCCCAGAGACGCTAAAGCAGTTCCTTTCAAAGGATTTGTACAGTCTCTATTCCCTTATATGGGGCCGGTTCATCGCGAGCCAGATGTCGCCGGCAAAGCTCGAGCAGACGATCTTCTCAATCGAAGATGCGGAAAAGGAGCTGGAGATCCGGGCGTCGGGAACTGTGGTGAGGTTCGATGGTTTCATGGTTCTCTACACCGAGAGTAAAGACGAGATAGAAGATGAGGAAGGCGGTCTGCTTCCCCATCTGAGGACAGGGGATCACCTCAATATCATCGCGATAAAGCCGACTCAGCATTTCACGCAGCCCCCGCCCCGGTACACGGAGGCCACACTTGTGAAAGCGCTGGAAGAAAAAAGAATAGGGCGTCCCAGCACTTATGCCACGATCCTCTCAACCATACAGGAGAGGAAATATGTCCATAAGACGGACGGGAGGTTCGCGCCAACTGAACTCGGGACGGTGGTGAACGACCTGCTCGTGGAGAGGTTCCCCGAACTCATTGACATCGGCTTCACCGCAAAGATGGAAGACGAACTCGACAGCGTGGAGGAAGGGAAGATGAAGTGGGTGAAGGTGGTAAAGGACTTTTACAAGCCTTTCAGCCATGACCTTTCAGAGGCAACAAAAACGCTCGGAAAGATAAAACCCGCAGATATCCCCACTGACATCATGTGCGAGAAATGCGGAATGCCAATGGTGATAAAATGGGGCAGACACGGAAGATTCATGGCTTGTTCTGGATACCCGAACTGCAAGAACGCCCGTCCCCTCGATGACCTGGAACAGAAATCCCCCGTCCTCGTGACGAATGAGAAATGCGAGGTGTGCGGATCTCCTATGGTTCTCAAGTCGGGGAGGTTCGGAAAATTTCTCGCATGCTCCCGCTACCCGGAGTGCAAGACGACCAAACCCCTTTCAACAGGAGTGAAATGTCCCGAGGACGGAGGCGACATCGTGGAGAGACGCACCAAGAGGGGAAGGCCTTTCTGGAGCTGCGGCAACTTCCCGAAATGCAAGTTCGCCACGTGGAACAAGCCTGTGCCAAAGAAATGCCCGAACTGCGGCGCCGGCTTTCTTTTCGAGAAAAAGGACAGATCGGGACAGACGGTTCTCTTCTGTCACAGGAAGGACTGCGGATACAAAGAAAAGAGTGAAGAAAGGCCGCTGGAAGAGATTGTCCCTGCCGGGACTACATAAGCCTTAACGCGCGACGCGTCACGAAGAGATGAGGCCGATCACCATAGGAGTCGGAGGCGCCCACAGCGGCGCAGGGAAGACCGCCTGCGCCTCGTTGCTCCTCAGGAATCTCAAGGGATGGGGAGCCATAAAATATACAAAGACCGGTCTCTACTCGTCCATCGTGGATGATCTAAATATCCTCAATGAAGAAAACAAAGACACAAGAAGGCTCCTCGATTCCGGAGCCGAGAGGGTCCTCTGGGTGAAGTCGCCACCGTCGGAGCTGAAAGAGGTCCTTCCTATGGCAGTGGAAAGGCTTTCGGACCTCAGGGGAATTATTGTGGAAGGCAATAGTGCGATTGAGTTTTTGGGGGTCGATATTATAATATTTGTATTTGGGAATGATTCGACAAAGATAAAGGAGAGCGCGAAGGGGCTTCTCCAAAAGGCTGACGTCGTAGTCTCAAACGGCAGGGTTTCCGTGAAGGCGCCGAGGAGAGCCCGGAGATTCCGGCGATCCGTTGATGAGAGCGGGTCATTCCTCAGGTATGTAGAGGGGATGATCAAGAAAAAGGAAAGAATAAGGTCTTTGCTCACGGAGCGTTCCGTTGACGGGAAGATATCCTGTTCCGTCGCCAGGAAAGTCGCGAAGGACCTCTCCGTCCCTTTCAGCGAAGTAGGCAAGGCTGCAAATGAGCTCGGGATAAAGATAATGGATTGCGAGCTTGGTTGCTTCTGATGGGGGTCCTCCTTTTTGAACTCAGCCTCACCTTCTATTTTGCCGCCTGTATTGCCAGCGTCATAGAGCTATTTAAGGGTTCGAAGGCTACTTCACGTTTCATCTTCTTCTCCGCTGCGGGCGGTTTCGTCATCCACACCTCGAGCATCGTCTTCCGGTACGTCAGCTCAGGTCATCTCCCTATTACAAGCCTTCATGAGGCCTCCTCATTCTTTGCCTGGTGCATCGTTCTCATATTCTTTTTTCTCGAATACCGCTATAGGCTTGACCTCCTGGGGCCGTTTACTATGCCGGTTGTATTCATCCTGATGCTCTCGTCCTCCATTTTCCCGAGGGAAATAAAGGAACTGAGCCCCGTGCTCCAGAGCTACTGGCTCGGCATTCACACATTTCTCGCCTTTCTAGGGGACGCCGCCTTCGCAATGGCCTTCGGCATCGGCATCATGTACCTAATACAGGAACACCACCTGAAGACGAAGCGCCTGGGCGGCCTGTTCCAGAGGCTCCCGAGCCTCCAGATTCTGGATGAGGTCAACTACAGGCTCATCACTTTGGGTTTCCCCCTGCTTACGCTCGCCATCATCACGGGCGCCCTCTGGGCAGAAAGCGCCTGGGGAAGCTACTGGAGATGGGACCCGAAGGAAGTCTGGTCCCTCATAACCTGGTTCATATACGCCCTCGTGCTCCATGCGAGACTCACCGCAGGGTGGCGTGGGAGAAAGGCTGCGGTCCTCTCAATTGTAGGTTTTCTCAGCGTAATCTTTACCTTTTTCGGAGTGAACCTCATCCTGAAAGGCTTGCATGCGTTCGTATGAAGATTGTCGTTATAGGTTTGAACCATAAGACTGCCGACGTGGAAGTCAGGGAGAAGCTCGCCTTCAACGGCGCAAAGCTTGAGGAGGGCCTTCTCAAACTCACTGAGCTTCCAGCTATCGAGGAGGCGATTATCCTCTCCACCTGTAACAGGGTCGAGATATACACCAGCGTGAAGGACCCCGAGAAGGCCTACGTCGCAGTAAAAACGTTTCTTTCGGATTTTCACGGGCTCGCAGGCGCATCCCTTGACAGGTCGCTTTACCTCTATAAAGAGCGCGATGCCGTGAGACATGTGTTCAGGGTCGGTTCGAGCCTCGACTCCATGGTGGTGGGTGAACCACAGATACTCGGACAGCTGAAGGACGCCTTCGAATTTGCACTCGAGAAAAAGACGACCGGAGTTCTTCTTAACAGGCTGATGAAGAAGACCATATCAGTGGCAAAGAGGGTAAGAACCGAGACAAGGATTGCAGAGAACGCGGTCTCCATAAGTTTCGCAGCAGTGGAACTTGCAAGAAAGATATTCACCGACCTTTCGGGGAAGTCCTTCATGCTCCTTGGCGCAGGGGAGATGGCTGAACTGGCTGCAAAGCATATGATTAGCTACGGCGTAAAGAGCGTAACAGTCGCCAACAGAACATACGAACGGGGATGCGACCTGGCAAAGGAATTTAACGGCCGCGCAGTGAAATTCGAGGACTTCCTTAAGGAGATGGTACATTCCGACATTGTGATCTGTTCCACAGGCGCGCATGGCTATGTGCTCCATAAGGAGGAGATGCATCGGGTGATGAAGGAGAGGAGACACCGACCGGTCTTCATCATCGACATCTCTGTGCCGAGGAACATCGACCCTGCCATTAACGATCTCGACGATGTGTACCTCTATGACGTGGATGACCTCCAGGGTGTTGTGGATACGAATATTATGGAGAGGAAGAAAGAGGCAAAGAAGGCTGAGGATATCGTGGAAGAAGAGATCGAGGCCTTCGAAAGATGGCTCGTTTCCCTGGATTCGGTGCCCACTGTAGTGGCCCTGAGGGATAAGGCGGAGAAGATAAAGAGGGAAGAACTCGAACGCCTTCTGAACAAGCTCCCCGGACTCGGGGAAAAGGAACGGAAGGCCATTGAGCACATGGCATCAGCCATTACCAACAAGCTCATTCACCCGCCCACTATCGCTCTTAAGGAGGACGTTGAAGACAAGGACGCGCTCATCGCAACCGTCAGGAAACTCTATGGCCTGAACGGCACCGACGAGGAAAGGGAATGAGGAACAACAAGGTCGTTATCGGGACACGGGGAAGCAAACTCGCTCTCTGGCAGGCTGAGTGGGTAAGATCGGAGATACTGAAGCTTAGTCCGGGACTGCGCGTGGAACTGAAACGGATCAAGACCACGGGCGACAAGATCCTGGATGTTCCCCTTGCAAAGGTGGGAGGCAAGGGCCTCTTTGTAAAAGAGATAGAAGAGGCCTTGCTGGCCGGAGACGCCGACCTTGCGGTGCACAGCATGAAGGACGTTCCCACGGATTTCCCTGAGGGGCTGCATCTTGCAGTCATTTGCAAAAGGGAGGATCCACGGGACGCTTTTATGTCAAGAATTCGAAATTCGCAATTCGAAATTCAGAATTTCAGTGCACTGCCCGGGGGTGCAACCGTAGGAACAAGCAGCCTCAGAAGGGCATGTCAGCTTCTGAGCATCAGACCAGACCTGAAGATTTCACAGCTAAGGGGGAACCTCGACACGAGGCTGAGGAAGCTGGACGAAGGTCAGTTTGATGCCATAATCCTCGCCGCCGCCGGGATGAAAAGGCTGGGATGGGCAAACAGGATAACAGAGATCATCTCCACCGAGATAAGTCTTCCTGCCATAGGCCAGGGAGCCATAGGGATCGAATGCAGGGAAAGGGACGAATTCATGAACGATCTTATTTCCCCCTTGAATCACCGGGAGACCTCTGTATGCGTGAAGGCGGAGAGGGCTTTCCTGAGGAAGCTCGAAGGGGGATGCCAGGTGCCGATCGCCGCATATGCGCAACTCTCCGAAACCAGGCTTATTATGGATGGCCTCGTGGGAAGCGTTACTGGAGACAGGATCATAAGAGGTCATATTGAGGGTGAGCTTGATGATGCGGAATCACTGGGAGTCAGTCTTGCCGGAGATATCCTTTCACGGGGGGCAAAGGAAATCCTCGATGAGGTCTATGGCAAATGTGCACCTTCGATCAACGGCGAGATAAGCAGTTGAGGTGATCAGCAGATACTCTAAGCGTATTTTTACGCTCGGGACAGACAGAAGGAGTGAAGAGGATTTTATCGAGATACTCCTCTCCCAGAACGTCGAAGCCCTTATCGATGTGAGAAGCTTTCCGAAGAGCAAGATTGCGGTCTTCAGCAGGCCGAATCTCGAAGGGCTGCTGAAAAAAGAGGGGATTGAGTATCATTATCTCGGCAAGGAACTTGGCGGCTTCAGAAAAGGCGGATACACCGAGTACATCGAGACTGATGAGTTCATGCGGGGAATCGATGTGATAGAGTCCGTCGCAAAGGGCAGGCTCTCGGTAATCATCTGTGCCGAACGTCTCCCCTGGAAATGTCACAGGAAATGGATCTCAAGGGAACTCCACAAAAGGGGATGGCACGTTGAGCACATTATCGACAAGGGCAAGATATGGGTGCCGAAATAGAATTATCAGCGAGGTGTTGAATGGAGAAGATAAGCTTCTTGACAAGGGTTGCCGAAGTGATGAAGGGACTGATTTCATATGAAGACATGATGGCATCCATACAGAGGTCGTGCATGAGGGGAGAGGCGGAAAACCTCAGGCTGATGGAAGCAGAAGAGAAAAACGTCGACAGCCTCATTAGCGGGATTATGGATATCAGGGAACTCCGCCTGCCCGAGGGCGTTATGGATGTCTTGATACTGAGATACCTCAAGAATACGCAGTTTCTGGCGAACATAAGGGAAACTGACATAGATGTCTCGGGGCTGGGAGACGAGGATCTCGCTTTCTGGAAAAAGACGATGCTTTACAGGGCGCCGTTGAAGTCTTCTCCTTGATGACACTGTGGATCAGGTAAAATGGCCGAAACAGTCCCGGAAAACATAACAAAGGAAATCGAAAAGCTCGTTAAGGATATCAATTATCACAATTACCGTTACTACGTCCTCGATTCGCCCGTCATCTCCGATGAGGAATATGACAGACTCTACCGCCACTTAAAAGAACTCGAAGAGAAATATCATTACGTCCTTCCCGATTCTCCCACGCTGAGGGTGGGCGCCCCTCCACTTGAGAAATTCGAGAAGGTGAGACATACGGTGCCCATGCTTTCCCTGGATAATGCCTTCTCTTATGATGAGGTGAAGGAATTTGACAAAAGGATAAAGAGGCTTCTTGGTACGTCAGAAGAGATCGAATACACGGTAGAGCCGAAATATGACGGACTCGCCATGGAGCTGACTTACAGGAGGGGGCTTCTCTTCAGGGCTTCCACCAGAGGCGATGGATATGAAGGAGAAGACGTTACCCGGAATATAAGGACCATCAAGGCAATCCCTCTCAGGATAGAGGCTCCCGCCGGAATACCCGATGAGATCGATATCCGAGGGGAGGTCTATATGAACCTCGATGACTTCGAAGAGTTGAATAGACAAAGGGAGAAGCAGGGCGAGCCCCTCTTTGCCAATCCCAGGAATGCCGCCGCCGGTTCGGTGAGACAGCTCGATCCGGCGATAACAGCCTCCCGCAAACTCTATCTCGCCTGTTACGGGCTGGGGGCGGTGAAAGGAGTACAATTCAGGACCCAGTCTGAATTCATTCAATGGCTCCGGGATGCACGATTTCCGACGCCGGCAACAGTGGAGGTCGTAAGGGGAATTATCGGCGTGACCGATGCAATAAGGAAAATCGAGCAGAAGAGGAACTCCTTCCCGTTCGAATCGGACGGGGCGGTGATAAAGGTAAATAACTTCGGTCTTCAACAGAAACTGGGCATGAAGACGCGAGAGCCTCGATGGGCCGTTGCCTATAAATTCCAGGCGCATCAGGGCACCACGAGGATCAGGGAGATACACGGGAGTGTCGGCAGAACAGGGGTCATCACCCCCTTTGCCGTCTTTGAGCCTGTACGTATCGGCGGTGTCACCGTCTCCCGTTCCACTCTCCACAACTGGGACGAAATAGAGAGAAAAGACATACGGGTCGGGGATACGGTCGTTGTGGAAAGGGCGGGAGACGTCATCCCTCACGTGGTTATGGTCGTCAAAGAGAAGAGGACGGGAAAGGAGAGGAGGCCTCCTGTTCCTGAGAAATGCCCCGCCTGCGGTTCGAATGCCGTCCGGGAAGAAGGCGGAGTGGCCGTGCGGTGCGTATCTCTTCATTGTCCTGCCCAGGTCCAGGAGAAGATAATCCATTTCGCATCAAGAGGAGGGATGGACATCGAGGGGCTTGGTGAAAAAAACGTGGAGCTCCTCTATTCGAGTGGACTCATCAAGCACTTTGAGGATATATACAGACTAACGAAGGAGGACCTCCTTGAGCTGCCGAGGTTCGCTGAAAAATCTGCACAGAATCTTATCAGTGCTATCGAAAGGTCGAAACATACTACACTTGCCAAGTTCCTCTTTGCCATTGGGATCATTCACGTGGGCGAATACGCTGCAAAACTCCTTGCGAGAAACTTTAGGAGGCTCGAAGACCTCTATCATGTAAAGCCCGAACGTCTCATGGGGATAAAGCAGATGGGCGAAAAGATTGCCTCATCCATATCCATTTTCTTCAACGACGAAGACAACATCAGGACCCTGGAGTCACTCAAATCCCTTGGAATGAAGATAGCGAACCCTGATTTTGTGCCTGAAAAGAAGGGATTTGGACCCCTCGAAGGGCTCACCTTTGTGATTACCGGCACACTGCCGAAACCAAGGAAAGCGGTGGAGGACATGATCGAGGCCAACGGAGGCCATGTATCCTCGGCAGTCTCTGCAAGCACGGATTATCTGGTAGTAGGGAAGGAACCCGGATCAAAACTCCGGAAGGCAAAGTCTTTGGGATTGAAGACTATCTCTTATGATGAGCTGGCAAGGATGATCGAAGAAAAAACAAAGAGTCCGAGATTGTTCTGATTCAAGTCCGCGGGTTTTCGAGCTTTGATGAGACGAAGGGGAAAATAGGCGGCTGGATAGAAGTGGATTACGACAAACTTTATGTGCATTCTGAGCTCGGCTATAGATCGCCTAAGGAATTTCAAGAACTCCATAATACGAATCCATCTCGCACTACAGACCCTCTCCTTCCGCCACTTCCCTGTGCTCAGGATCGACTATCCCTCTTCTCACCATGATGCTGTAAATAAGGTTCGAACGCTTCGTCACATAGCGCTGGTCTCCCGCCGGGTTATACTTCCTCGGGTTCGGCAGCACGGCCGCGAGTCTCGAAGCCTCCTCAGCGGAGAGTTCGAATGAGGATTTCCCGAAGTAATGCCGTGAAGCCGCTTCAGCGCCGAATATCCCTTCGCCCCACTCAATGACATTGAGATAGATCTCAAGTATCCTCTTCTTCGTGAGGACCCTTTCCATCCTCCAGGTTATAGCCGCCTCGGCTATCTTCCTCAGCGGGTTCTTCGAAGGAGAGAGATAGAGGTTCTTTGCAAGTTGCTGGCTTATCGTGCTCCCACCAAGTTTGAATTTCTTTGCCTTTATATCCTTCTCTATGGCCTTCTGTATCGCTTCATAGTCAAACCCCTCGTGTCTCCAGAACTTGTCATCTTCTGCGATAAGAACAGCCTTTATAAGATAGGGCGATATCCTCGACAGCGACACCCATGTCTGAATAGTTCTGTACGGTTTCCCCTTCTCCTTCCATTCCCTTTCTCTGTATTCCATGAAAGAGGTCTTCCCCGGATTCTGTTTCCTGAGCTTTGCGACATCAGGCATAAGAAGAAAATAGGCGAAGGTGACGAGAGAGGCAAGGAAGATGAAGAAAAAAGTTAGCTTCCTAATCATTTCATTCTGCGCGTAATTGGAGCGCGCTCAATATACTGAGGACTTTCAAAGCAAGAGCTGCCTTGTTATTTAAATTCCAGAGGCCCTTCCACAAGACGGATATCGTCGATCCAGACAGTTCCCTTTCCTTCAACAACAAGGTTCAGTCTTATGTTGTCGGGGTTCTCTCCCCTCTTAAGAAAGAAAGGGGTCGATATACTCGTCCAGTTAGATGTGCCAGATGCAGCGGCCTGGGGATTCCTTGAGAAGAATTCCCCCTTGCCGTCGCTCGAATTCTCCCTGTCAAGCTGTGCGCCCGACTGCGCAATAATTCCGTCAAGGCTGTCTATCGGAAACCGTCTGAGCTCCACAGCCTGCTGCGAGGGTCTTGAGCAGGAAAAGACACCCCAATACCATACATATGAAAAGCACGACAATCTTTTTCATCCGTCTGACTCCTTATACATGACTATCGCACGATCTCTGTTCCGATACCCTCTTTCGTGAATATCTCGAGAAGAAGACAGTGGGGAACGCGGCCATCAACAATATGGGTCTTCTTCACTCCCCTTTCAAGAGCAGAGGTGCAAGCCTGAACTTTTGGAAGCATGCCGCCTGAGATGGTTCCTTCCTCTACATATTTCCTCATGTTCTTCTTTGGAATAGAAGAAACCACCCTTCCGCTCTTGTCCTTTATCCCTGGGACATCAGTGAGGAGTATCAGTTTCTCGGCCTGTAGAGCAGAAGCGACTGCAGATGCCACGTAGTCAGCGTTGATATTATATGCCTCTCCCGCACTTCCCACGCCTATCGGAGAGATGACGGGAATGAACCCGTCCCTCTTAAGTGAATCCAGTATGGAGGGATCAACCGATTCCACCTCTCCCACAAGCCCGATATCGATCATCTCCTCTTCCCCGGCACCCGCGGTCTTCTTAACGATCTTCTTCCTTGCTCTTATAAGTCCTCCGTCCTTTCCGCTCAGTCCAACCGCCTTGCCACCGTGGCTGTTGATCATCGCAACGATTTCCTTGTTGATGAGTCCCCCCAAGACCATCTCGACGATATCCATGGTCTCCCTGTCCGTCACACGCTGACCCTGAATGAAAGTGGGCTCCTTCCCCATCTTCTTCATCGTCTCGCTTATCTTCGGCCCGCCACCGTGAACGATCACGGGCCTGATGCCGATGAAATTCAGGAGCACCACGTCCTGAGCAAAGGAATCCTTCAGCGAATCCTCCACCTGTGCAGCCCCGCCGTACTTTATGACAAAGGTCTTTCCGCAGAAGTTCCGTATATACGGCAATGCCTCGATTAATACATTAGCTTTTGCGACCAGTTTTTCCATGCCGTCACCTCACAACCTGTGGAGAGTCCCCTTTTTTGCTGTACACAGGCACGCTATACACCCTCTTTCTCAAAACACGGGATACAGACGATCTTGCCGTTCTTCAGCCTTGCCCTGGGCTCGGCCATTTTTTCCCCGCACACCTCGCAGGTGAGGCTTTGGTAGATCCTCGCCTCCGAAGGGAGGGTAACATTCACTTTTGTAATCCTCAGCAACTCCGACTCAGGCGCTTCCAGAATGGCCTTTGTCTTCCTTGCCTTTCTGTCATGCACCGCCCTCAGCACATCTTCCGACCGGTCACCTCTTGAGTACCGCCTCCACATCTCCTTCTCTTCTTCCGTCTCCTCCGGAGGATTGAAATCTATGGATATACGGATGGCTTCCCCAAGCGGTCGTCTGAGAAAAGTATATGCCTGCTTGCCGTAGTCCCTGTATATTAGATTTCCCTTCCCGAAAGTGCAGCCGGTAACGACCTGAATCGCATCCACGGCGCAGGAGTCATTCTCGACAATGGCTACCAGCTCCTCGTCTTCGGACATTCCATCCATTTCCAT
>CAYYWY010000009.1:48134-75269 GCA_964475485.1 uncultured Nitrospiraceae bacterium
CGCAGCCAAAGCCACCCGGTATCCAAGGGCAAGCCCCGGACAGCTATGGCCGTGAAAACCGACCACTTCTTCAAAACTTTTCATTGGTGCATTTTACATGAAACGAGGATTTTTGTAAAAGGCCACGTGCGAAACACCGTTCGGAGCCATAAGCATCGAGAAGGCGCTCCCGGCTTGAGGCAAAGGCGGGGGCGCCTTCTAAATTACGATGGATTAATAAATTGCTCGGGCTAAAGGACTGGCGGAGAGGGAGGGATTCGAACCCCCGGTGGAGTTGCCCCCACAACGGTTTTCGAGACCGCCGCTTTCAACCGCTCAGCCACCTCTCCACAACAGCAGTTACCGGCAAACAGCCGTATTTGATAGTTTAAGTCAAAGCAGTATAGTTATAGAAAATCCAACCGGGGAGGGATGACTGAACAAATCCTATCTCCTCTCCTTGAAGAACGCCCTCAAAATTTCAGCACACTCGCTCTCAAGGATGCCGTCCGTCACCTCGACCCGATGGTTTAGCCTTCCATCATCGAGTAAATGATAGAGGCTTTTCACCGCCCCTGCCTTCGTATCATCACAACCGTACACGAGCCTTCCCAGCCTCGCATTTACCATGGTGCCGGCGCACATCGCACATGGCTCCTTTGTCACATAGAGGGTGGCACTGCTCAAACGCCAGCTGCCTGTGATCCTTGCAGCCTCCCTGATGACTAATACCTCCGCATGGGCAGATGGGTCACTGAGCTTTTCCCTCTGGTTGCGGGATGCCGCGATAACGGCCCCGTCCATCACGAGAACAGCGCCTACAGGCGCTTCCCCCTCGGAAAAAGCAAGGCCGGCCTCTCTCACGGCCAGCCTCATGAAATGGACGTCCTGATCTTCTCTATCCACCAACACCTCCCTGCATACTGGCGCGCCCTGAGGGATTCGAACCCCCGACCTGCGGATTCGTAGTCCGACGCTCTATCCAGCTGAGCTAAGGGCGCTCCCAGCTTATCCTTTTTTCACCCCTTCTTTAAGGGTGATGCCGAACTTCGGATGCTCAAAGGGATGGATCGTGGGGAACTTTGAATAGAGCCAGCCCTTGAATATCTCCTTGTCCTTCTCAAATACCTTCACTCTCACTGCGGGATTGTTCGGCTCGTTCGATGCAGAGGTTATAGTGTCGGCGTCCATCCTGAACTCAGGCATGAAGTCTCCCACTGACAGCTTCAGATCCGAGTTGGGGATCCTGTATTCGCTGTTGAGATTGATGCTGATTTCCTGCTTCTTCTTGGTACCCTTGTCCTCTATGATCAGCTTCACCGCAGACCACTTTCCTTTCACGCTGTCCGGCACGTTGATCTTCAACTCGCCCTTCGGCACGTTCAGACCCGCACTATGACCGGGAGGCATTTGTGCCCCAGGGGGCATCTGCGCTCCTGGTACCATCTGGGGGGCCTTGGGCACAGGCTGCTCCTCCTTTTTCTTGCACGCTCCGAGACCAAGGGAGAGCGTCAAGAGAACGCCCAACCCGACTGCAAAAACTCTTCTCATTTCGAGACCTCCTTGTCTTGGTTTGATTCAAAAAGATGAACCATATTCACTCCGTCCGAACCCGGTGGCGGAGAGGCAGGGATTCGAACCCTGGGTGGGGTTTTACCCCCACAACCGCTTAGCAGGCGGCTGCCTTCGACCAGCTCGGCCACCTCTCCTTAAACAGATTATTTTACCACACTCGCTCTCGGGTTTGTAAACGAGTTGAAGACCTTACCGGGAGAACGTCAAAGTCACCCGTATTCTGTCACTACCGTAGCCTGAAGCTTCTTATGCAGGGTGTTTGCTCTTGTAGTCCTCTATCGCCTTCTTGAGAGCGTCAGCGCCGAGGTTTGAACAGTGCATCTTCTGCGGGGGCAATCCGTCGAGTTCTCCGGCCACGGACTCCTTTGTGATCTTCATCGCCTCCTCGATAGTCATGCCCTTCACCATCTCGGTCACCATACTGCTCACTGCAATGGCCGCACCGCATCCGAACGTCTTGAACTTCGCATCCACTATCCTTCCATTCTCCACCTTTATGGATATCTTCATGACATCGCCGCATGTAGGATTCCCCTCTGTCCCCACCCCGTCTGCGTCCGGTATCTCACCCACATTCCTCGGGTTCGTGAAATGGTCCATCACTTTTTCGCTATACATTTGCAGATCCTCCTGTTACGTTTCTTTCACTCTTTCGCTTGTTGAAGTCGTGTAGCACTTGTCTCCCTGACCGGTTTCACCCCAGCCCTTTGCAAAGGGCGATATCTCCCTCAACCTTTTTATTATAGCCGGGAATTCCGTGAGCAGATAATCTATATCCTCATCAGTGTTCTCTTTGCCGAGCGTGAAGACAACGGAGCCCTGCGCAAGACTTGCGGGTATCCCCATAGAAAGCAGAACCGGGGAGGCCTTCAGGGCCTTTGAAGAACATGCCGAGCCGCTTGCAACGTACATCCCCTTTGCCGCCAGCATAAGGAGCATCGCCTCACCCTCGATATACTCAACTGTGAAACTCGCATGGCCGGGAAGTCTGTCTTCCGGATGCCCCGTAAGATAAACGTTCTCAACGCCGACAACTCCCTTAATGAGCTTGTCTCTCAGCCCCTTCACATGCTGCATTCTCTCCTTCAACTCGGCCTTCGCGAGCTCTGCAGCCTTTCCCATTCCTACTATGGCAGGCACGTTCTCTGTGCCTGCCCTCCTGCCTCCTTCCTGTATCCCGCCGTATATCAAAGGGACAACTCTCAGGCCCTCCCTGACATAGAGGGCGCCGGCCCCCTTCGGCCCGTAGAACTGGTGAGCCGCCATGCTCATGAGGTCAACGCCGAGGTCTTTGACGTCAACGGGAATATTTCCTGTAGATGCCACAGCGTCTGTATGGAACACGACCTTATGCTCCCGTGCGATCTTTGCGATCTCCTTGATAGGCTCCACCGTTCCCACCTCGCTACTCGCATGGATCACTGACAGAAGGACCGTCTCCTTGTTGATCGCCTTCTTCACTGCATCTGGGTCCACAACCCCGTGCTTATCCGCAGGGAGATACGTGACGGCGAATCCGGACTTTTCGAGGAACCGCGCTGAATTCAGGATAGAGTGGTGTTCCATTCTGGACACTATGATGTGCCTTCCTTCATTCTGTCTTGCCAGGGCAGCCCCCCGCAACGCGAAGTTGTTAGCCTCTGCACCGCTGCTTGTGAATATCACCTCAGCAGGCCTGGAATTGATAAGTGCCGCTGTCTGGGCCCTTGCGTTCTCCACGGCGCTCCTAGCCCTTGTTCCCATTTCATAGAGGCTGAGGGGGTTGCCGAATTCCTCCTTGAAATAGGGCAGCATCGCCTCGAAGACCTGAGGATGAAGAGGGTTCGTTGCCACATAGTCAAAATAGCACTTTCTCATGTCTACCTCACTTTCTTTATGTAGAACTTGTAGTAATCCTCGGAGTCCTCTATGCCGAGAAACTCATTGCCGGTTTTCTCGCACCAGCCCGGTATGTCCTCAAGAGCTCCGTCGTAATCGGTAAGGATCTCCAGAATCTGTCCCCTTTCCAGCTCCTTCATCTTCTCTTCGAGCTTCAGAAGGTGCATGGGGCACATCATATAGACAATATCCGTCGTGACATCGGGTTTGATCCGCTCAACGAATTTAAGTGTCATGCCACATCAAACCTGTAAAGCCTCTTGTCGTGACCGAAGCCTTTCAGAAGAGGCTCTTTTTCGAGCAAATCCCGCAGGGTAATGGTCTCGAGAAAGGCCTCGATCTTCGCCCCCAGGGACTTCCAGAGAAGGTGTGTAACACAGCCCTCAACCCTTGTGCATCCCTCCTCTGGGTCAAGGCATGAGGTGATGGCAACAGGTCCTTCCAGCTCTTTGAGAATGGATGCGATGCTTATGCCGCTCGGCTCTCTTGTGAGGAGATAGCCTCCTCCCGGCCCCTTTACGCTCCGTATAAGACCGGCCCTTCTCAGCTTGTTCAGTATCTGCTCGAGGTAAGCTACAGACACATCCTGTCTTTCGGATATCTCCTTTATCGTTACAGGACTCTCGGGATAGCCCCTGGCTATCTCAAACATCGCCCTTACGCCATATTGCCCTTTTGTGGATAATTTCAGCATGCTAAAAATATAAAATACTTTACTGTTTTTGTCAAGTATTAGGCCGGCGGTCCGCGAAAAAACTGGCAAATGGCATTTGCGCTTCCTTCCCGGATAACGCCCCAGGCTCCCATGACGGCAGGCAGGCACAGCGTCTCTCCCTTCTTACTTAAGGTAAGGGTGGATAAACGGGGAGTTATGATTCCAGAGGGAAAGGGGGATTATTATCCAGAGGTTCACTTCCATTTGATGCTTTTAGGTGACTCTGCACTGCAATGCGAAGCTGTTTCAGCCCCAGGGGCTTTGCGATAAATTGGTTGGCGCCTGCGTCTATAAACCTTTTTCCATGGCAGGAAGCGCTGATCCCTATGACAGGTAGTGCCGGCTTTATGCGTCTAATAAGCCGCGTAAGCTCAAGGCCGTTCATATCCGGCATATCATAATCTGTTATTACAATGTCAACGCCCTCTTCATCCAGCAGAGACAGGGCGTCCCTTGCGTTACCTGCACATATCACGTCATAGCCGAAATACTCAAGGAAATCCTTTATGAGCTTTCTCATATTCACGTCATCGTCAACAACAAGGATCTCTCCTCTCATACATATCAAACTACCACTGTCAGTAGAATTTGTCAATCCACACGCTACTTTAGGTTTATAGACTTTTGCTCCCTACATAAGCAAAATGTCCTGAACGGACTATGCCGAAACGCATGACACACATCGGAGAGAGCATTCGGAAGACACGAAAGGCGTTGGGCATGTCCCAAATGCAACTGGCGGAAAAGGTCGGGGTCTCATACCAGCAGATACAGAAGTACGAAAAAGGACATAGCGAACTCACCATATCCCGTTTATATCAGATCTCGGAGGCACTGGGCATTGACCCGGTCGGTCTCTTGCCCTCAAGGGATACAATGATCGCCGAGTCCCGGTCGTTCTATGGAGGCGTTCTCCAGGAGGAGATCGAGCTCCTTGACCTTTTCAGGAAGATCAGGGACAAGAAAATAAAGGAGAGTTTCATTACTATCCTCAAAGGGACGGCAAGAGTCCAAAAGAAAAAGGCTTAAATTTCCAGCATCATTATCACAGCATCCTCATTGGGGACAACATAATAGTTCTTTCGCATTCCCACAATCCTGAAGCCGAACCTCTCGTAAAGCTCCTTCGCAGCATTGTTTGAGGTCCTCACCTCAAGGTAAACGAACCTGCTCCCCTTCAGTCTCAGTTCTTCAAGGACATGCCTCACAAGACTTGTGGCAACGCCTCTTCTTCTGAAGTCCGGATGGACTGCAAGATCAAGGATATGCCCTTCATCTTCAACATATTCCGCACAGATGTATCCGACGATGCTGCCATCCAGGGTGGCAACCTTCGCAACGGCCCTGGGTTTATAGATCTCGTTAAGAAAGGAGACTTCGGACCAGGGAAGATGAAAGGACATCCTCTCTATGACGGCCACAGCAGAAACGTCCTGCTCTTTCATATCCCGCATAACAATCTGACCCATCCGATTTTTCCGAGGTTCCTCCTTGACGATTGAAAGCCCGGCACCGTACAATGCTTATAATTGATTATCCTCCCTCCCGAATCTTCAGTTCCGCTTCAGACCTCCTGATGTAAAGGGGGACAAGGCTCACGGGATCGGAGAAGTCCCCATTCGCCGCCTTTTTCAGCCCGAGACATGCCACATTGGAGGGGGAAGGGACCATATGGTGTTTTGCAGGGAACAGGGCATTTTCTCCTGCGATTCCGGATATTGTCTGGCGATAAATCTCAGCCCCCTCACCCGCGAATATAACGGGCCCCTCCAACAATGCTGCGAGGTCTGATGGCCTGACGGACACCTCATCCACCATCCTCTCAAAACCGTCTTCCTTCCACCGAAAGACAGCCGCGTACACTTCCTTCTTCCTCGCGTCCAGCATGGTGCACACGGGATGTACGCTATAGGGGAAATTCCAAGCAAATGCCTCGAGGGTCGGCACGGAGACCACGGGTTTTCCCGTGGCATAGGAAAAACCCTTGATAGCGCTCAACCCTATCCTTAGCCCGGTAAAGGAACCTGGCCCTATGGCGAGCCCGAAGACATCAATCTCCGCAAGGTCAAGCCCGGACTTTTTCAGCACAAGGTCGATCACGGTCATCAGCCTCTCCGAATGGGTTGTCTTCACATTGAGCTTCGCCTCGATAATGAGGCCTTCTTCTGCTCCCATAACGGCAACCCCGCCAAGCATCGTGGATGTATCGACTGCAAGTATCTTCATGCTGAAAAGACTAATGCATCATGATATGTTTTTCAAGTCGTAGCCGCCCTTTTGAGGTGCGCTATCCATAGTCTGGAGCTGTCTTGACGATAGAATTACTGCCAGGAAGCAGAGAAACGCACCCGCAGAGATCGCCATTTCAGTGCCCGTAACATGCGCCACCGAGCCCATTACGACGTTCCCTATGGGTGCAAGGCCGAGGAAGACAAAGGCATATACGCTCATTGCGCGCCCCCTGAGAACATCTGGGACGGTGAGTTGAATGAAGCTGTTTGCAACAGCGAGGAAGCTCACCATACCCCACCCTGCGAAGACGAGGGTTACGATCGAGACAACGTAGTCATTCGAAAAGGAAAACACCGATAGCGAAATACCGAAGATTATCCCGGATGTGAACAAAAGCCGTCCCTTTCTCTTTATATCCCCCTTGAATGCTATGAAGAGGGCTGCGCTCAGCGCGCCGGCTCCGGAGGATCCCGCCAGAATTCCGAGCCCGCTTGGTCCCACCCCAAGAATGTCCTCTGCAAAGACAGGCAGCAAGGTGATATAGGGTATCCCGAGGAGGCTGAAGAGCGCAACAAGGAGCATGATCCTGAAAATACTCTTATCCCGCTTTATGAAACATAGCCCTTCAATTAGTTCCCGAAAAAGATCGGAGATTCCGGACCCTCCTTCTTTCCCTGAAAAGGCGGCCGCTCCGCCTTCCGCCACGCTGTCTCTGGTTCTTATCATGCGGAGAGCCACGATGGCCGCGAGGAAACTAACGGCATTCACATAAAAGCATGCGGCAACGCCGACGGAAGCTATGGTAAGACCTGCAATAAACGGTCCGATAATTCGTGCGCCATTAAAGGCAGCGGAATTCAGAGCAATGGCATTCAGGAGACGGCCCTTTTGCACCATCTCCACGAGGAAGGACTGCCTTGCCGGAACGTCAAAGGCATTGATGGTTCCGAGGAAAGCGGCAGACAGCATGATTAGCCATACGTTAATGAGATCGAGGTCCGTGAGAACGGCGAGTGCCAGTGCGGGCACTACGGATAGGCTCTGAGTGATGAAAAGAAGCTTCCTCTTCATCAGCCGGTCTGCAATAACGCCGCCGATGAGGGTGAAGAGCAGCATCGGGAGAGAGGCGACAGAAGCGACAAGGCCGAGATAAAAGGGGGAATTCGTGAGGGTGTAGACCAGCCATCCCTGGGCAGTCGACTGCATCCACGTGCCCGAGAAAGAGATCAACTGCCCCGTCCAGAATATTCGGAAATCCCTCACGTATAGTGCCGGAAATCTGTCGTGACTGCGGGGATTCTCTCCAAGTTCTGCCATGGATCACTTCTTCGAATCCAGGAGAAAAGTCACAGGCCCGTCATTAACAAGGCCGACATTCATATATGCGCCGAACTTGCCGGAAGAGACGGGAATGCCTGATTCGACCAGCTTCCGGATAAAAAGATCGTAAAGCCTTTCCGCCTTTTCCGGCGCCTCTGCCGTATCGAAGGAAGGACGGTTCCCCTTTCTGCAGTCCGCCGCAAGGGTAAACTGAGAGACAACAAGAATGCTCCCGCCGACTTCCTTCACCGGAAGGTTCATCCTGCCTTCCGCGTCTTCAAATATCCTGAGGTTCACGACCTTCGCACTCATGCCCTCGACTTCCTTCTCATTATCCCCCCTCTCGATGCCAAGAAAGAGGAGGATGCCCTTGCTTATACTGCCTATCCTATCTCCATCTGCCTTTACCCATGCCTCGGAAACCCTCTGAATCAGCGCTTTCATACCTTGTATTATAATTAACAGACCTCCTTTTATCACACAATGTGTACTAACAACGGTTCCAGGGTCGAGATTCCTTTATGAAATCTGTGCCTCGCATGATATAATCATTCGTGTCTTAATATGCCCGAAAGGATTATTCCTTGGAATACTAATGTACATAGTAAGCTACCGATCAAAGGGTTCGTGGCGGGCGGGGATCGTGCAGGATTCTCTGCTTCTGGACGCCGCCGCACCGGATCCCTCATTCTTTCCTTCGAGTGTTCGCGGCCTTCTCGAAGCGGGATCCGTCATAATTGGCAGATTGATTGAACGGGCTCAAGACGACTTCGAGAGGGGAAGCGGGCTGCTTATGCCTCTCGAAGAGGTTGAACTCGGCCCGCCCGTTCCCGATCCCGAAAAGATCATCTGTCTGGGACTCAATTATCATGACCACGCAAGCGAACTCCATATGAACGTCTCCGGAGTTCCGCCCCTCTTTGCCAAGTTCCGAAATTCCTTGTGCGGGCCAGCAAGCCCAATCGTCTTGCCTCGCATTAGTACACAGATCGACTATGAGGGTGAGCTCGCTGTCGTCATCGGAAGGAGATGCAAGGATGTCCCGGAGACCGAGGCGCTCACATGCGTGGCAGGCTACACGATCATGAATGACGTCAGCGCCCGTGACCTGCAGATGCAGAGCAGCCAATGGATGGCAGGAAAAACGCTTGACACCTTCGCTCCGATGGGTCCGTGGATCGTCCCGGTCTCCTTTATCCCAGATCCTCAAAGCTTGCGGATCGTGACACGGCTGAACGGCGTCACACTTCAGGATGGCAACACGCGGGACATGATCTTCTCCGTGGCGCGGACAATCGCCTTCCTGAGCTCGCTGATGACTCTGGAGCCAGGCGATATCATCGCTACCGGAACACCCTCAGGCGTTGGGTTCAAGCGGCAGCCTCCTGTCTTTCTCAGGGCCGGCGACTTCGTCGAGGTCGAGATCGAGCGGATCGGCCTGATCAGAAATCCGGTAGTCGAGTCTCCTTCAACCTCTTAACCCTCTCCCTCACTTCGTTAGCGAAGAACTGGTAATCGTCAATGCCTTCGGGTTTTCCTGAAAAGTCGACATCGGCAGGATAAAGCGGCTTGTCTATGAAGAGCCAAACCTTCCTGAACTTCGGCCAGACCGCTCCTCGGGGTAGCGCCTCAAAGGTTCCCTCGATGAGCGCCGGGACAACAGGAATATTGTGCTCCAATGCGACAATCCCAATCCCTTTCTTGAATTCCATAATGGTTCCGTCGATGGACCTTCCACCCTCAGGGAATATGCAGAGGGCTCGGTTCTCCCTCAAGACGGCGGAAGAGAGCTGAAGGGCCCTGCTCAGGAATGTCTCGGGGTCAATCGGTATCACATGGGCAAGCCTCGCAAAGAGCGAAGGCAAAGTCCCCCTGAAATACTTCTGAAATCCCTGAAAGTAAAGGTTTCTGAAGACGGAAAGGCCTACCGAAGCGGCAACCACAAATCCGTCCATGTTGCTGCAATGATTCGGCGCGATGATAAACGGTGCAGGGGGGAGGTTCCCGACCCCCCTCGCCTCGAGTCTGAAAAAGAGCCTGAGGAGCAGCTTGACGAACTTGAGACAGACGGCGCTGAATACCCATTCCGCGATTCCCGGATGCAGCCCTATCTTCTTCCTTTCTTCATCCGGTATCTCTGCCGAGAAGATATCCTCCCATACGGGCCTTTCTGCGCCGGGGACGCCCTTTGCCTTAAGCTCCTTTATTCTCCCGACAAGTTCGCCCACTGTCTGGACCTCGGACGCAAAGGTCCCGGGAAGACTGAGAGAAAATGCCTTTTCGAGGGCAACAACGAGCTCTATCCTCTGGAGGGAATCAAGCCCGAGATCGAGCTCAAGATTGTCCTGTAAATGAACTGTCATCCCTTCGCGGAGAAGCGGCTCAATGCATTCCCTCACCACTCTGCCTGTTTCGTCGGAAGAGAGTCTTTCATCTTCCTCTCTCGCTGCGCGACCCTCAACTGCCGTCTTTCTTATGAGGTCCTTGATCGCGTACCTCTTCAGTTTGCCGAGGGGAGTCTTGGGAAGGGGCTCTGAAGAGAGGGTGAAGCCTTTAAGCCTCATTGAGGGAGGCAGTTTAAGGGCAACGGCATTCATCGCCCACTTGAGGGATTCAGAGATGTTGCCGATACGCTCCTTCCTGGCATATTCGAGATCAGGAAAAATAACGCCGTGGAGGGACTCCACCACACCCTCTTTTTCGATCCCAGTAATGCATATCTCTTTGATAAGAGGTATTCTCAGATACTCCTTCTCGATCTCCTCCGGATAGATGTTCTTCCCTGAGCTGAGGACTATCACTTCCTTCGCCCTTCCGGTGATGAAGAGATACTGTTCATTGTCCAGATATCCGAGGTCCCCGCTCATGAACCACCCGTCCCTCATGACCTGCTCTGTAGCCTCGGGCCTCTTGTAATAGCCCTTCATCACCATCGGTCCCCTGATGGCAATCTCGCCCCCAACGGTATCTGACGGGTTCATTACCATTACCTCCACGGACGGAAGGGGCTTCCCTGCAGAGCCTGGTTTCCTCTTTGCGATGGGATTGAAGGTGACGACGGGAGATGTCTCCGTCAAACCGTATCCTTCAAGTACCGTAAAACCGAGGGCCTCGAGGTCCTTCATCACCCGAGGGGCAAGGCGCGCTCCGCCGCTGGTAAAGAATCTCAATTTCTCACCAAATGGCCTGTGCGCCGTCTTAAAGACCACCTTCCCAGGATTGATCCCCGTCCTTGCCCTCACCGCGCCGCAAGCCCTCAGAAGAAAAAGCAATATCGGAGAGATAACGGCGGGAGCCTCCCTGAGCTTCTTCATGATTCCGTTCCTTATGAGCTCAAGAAGTTGAGGGACGGCAACGAACACCGTCACGCCCGTCTCCTTCATCGCGGCCATGAGTTCAGTGCCCTTCATACCCGGGGGATAGGTGACCGTCGCCCCAAGGAAAATCGGTACGAGGAACGTGCACATGAAGGGATAAGTGTGGTGTAGAGGCAGAATCGACAGTACATTGTCTTCGTGGGTCACAAGGCCAGCGCTTATGACAGCTTCTGCATCTGAGCAGAAATTCCTGTGAGTAAGCATCACTCCCTTTGGTATCCCGGTCGTTCCTGATGTGTAAACGATAGAGGCTAGGTCCTCTTCAGAGACCTGAGGATAGCTTTCAGTCTCGGGCGTATCGCAGATTTCTTCGAATTCAGCTGAATCGAAATTGACCTTTCGGATGAGGCCTTTTATGTTAGGGCCTGTCTTTTCGCTATGAAAGACCAAGGCAGCTCCTGAGTCGTTAAGAAGATTCCCGATCTCTGCCGGGCCGAGCTGTGCATCAATGGGAACGCCTACCCCGCCCGCCATCAGGATTCCGAGGTAAGACGCGCACCATTCGTACCTGTTCTCGGAAACAATAGCGACCCTGTCGTCCTTCTCTATCCCCGACCGTATCAAAAAGGCTGAGACGCCCTTTGTCTTAGCGAGGAACTCGCCATAGGTCATTCTCCTCCAGGATCGGTCGAAATAATTGAAAGCGACATTGTCATGATTTCTCTCCGTGGCCCGAAGGAACAGGCTGATGATTGTGTCCTCAGTCATATCGTTTCTCAAATAAGCTTGTTCGAAGGCTGAACCATAACCCAATCTCTTCAGGTTCAGGCGGATGAAGAATTTTTGTATGGCACCTTTGGCTTTAAGGAAGGGGACAGGCGGTCGAGAAATTTGTTACGGCACCTTACAAAAAAAAGCTCACATAAACACTTGGGACGAGCCTTGATCTTATGGAGATTACGATATGCCATCCGATATCTGTCGATTAAGAAATCTTGCGACTGCCCACCCACCTGTTCGAAGGGTAAACATTACTGCCACTCTCCTCTTGACCTGATCTCCTCTATCGCCTCCCGTGCAAACTCCCTCACATCGATGTTTTCATCCTCCAGCGCCTCGATGAGGAACGGCACCGCGTCACTGTGACCGATGATGCCGAGGAGATAGACGCCATCCCCCCTGATTGTCGGGTTTTCGTTCTTCAGCAGTGCTGCGATTGCAGGTATCGATATCAGAATATTTTCAGGGTCTTCCTTTGCGAGGGTCTCGACCAGCGCCGACATCCCGAGCCTAACCCTCATCCTCTCGTCCGTCATCAGGTCTCCGATCAGCGGATAAAGGCTCCTGTCGTGCTTGAACATGTCGATTATGTTTTCGAGAAACCCCTTCTCCATGTAATCGGCGATCATTGTTTTCATGTCAAAGAGTTCGGGCATTTTTAAGCCTTCGTCTGCCAGACAGATGGATTCTCTTCATCTTCAGCCCAACGCGCAGGGTTGCCGGAGATATACTCGCGGATACGGTTTGAAATAATTTCAGAGTGTGCAAACGAGCCCCCTACACAAACGCATCCTTGAGAAGCTTGCTCTGGCGTTCGAATGCCTGCCTGGGGTTCTTCGGGTCCTTCATGAGGGCGATCTCCTGCGTGATGAGCCTCGCCAGATTCAGCGTATGGGTATCAACCCTTGCGGACTCCCTTTTATAGAGGGGATGATCGCGGTTTAGATAAATCGTTGTCTCTTCCGAGAAGACCTCGGGGCCATCTTCACCAAAACTGTCGACGACACATGACACTCCCGTCTCTCCAAACTTTATTCTTTTCACGATGGCATTGGGCGTGAGCCTCTTCACCTTGGGTTTCTTCTTCCTCTTTTTCGCCACGGTCTTTGGTTTTTCTTCAACCTTTACCGTCTCCCCTTTTCCTTCTTCTCTTTTCCGGGCAATCTCGGCAGCGCTGCCAAGACCTTCTGCCTCATCGCCGATGGGGAGCGCGCCGAAGGGAGACAAATCAGGGTTTGCAGCCAGCGCCTTATAAATTCTCTGAAGGGCTTCTTTCAGCGCCCGGCTCACCTTCTTGCTCTCCTTTTTCATCGTCAATCGCTGAAGCGATGTCTTCACACCTTCCTTCACTTTTTCCATGACCTTCTGGAACTCGCGGTATTCGTCGGAATCCTTGATAAACCCGGTCCTGTCGCTCGTTATCGGAAGAAAGTCGGCGTTGACCTCGCCCCTCACCCTTGCCATAGATTTCCCCCAAGTCTCCATGCCGAAGAGCTCCCTCCTGACCGTCACCTGTTTGACCTTCACCTCGATGCCGAGGTCCGTGGCTGAGGAGGCCGTCTCGGAAAGGATTGCTATCTCACCGCTTACAGGGCCAAACGCGGTTCCTTCGAGGAGCGGGATGCGATGCCCTGAAAGGCTTCGTGGAGTCACAGTATGGTTATTGATCCTCACCCTGAAATGGGAGGCTTTGACCGGAGTGCCCTCGATTATCTTTTCCTCTATGTCCTCCGGGTCATACTTTCTCTCTAACCCCACAAGGAGGACTGTTGTGCCGTTCTGCTTCCTGAAATCAGCAGGAAGCCTCTCAAAGGGCAACTGCCATATCTCACCCATCTTTTCCCACTGCTCCTTATCAAAGATCACCCTGCCGACAAATTCGTCTTTCTTTGTAATGACCTCAAATCTCTTGCATGCGGAAAGACTCGCAAACTTGCCGATGCCGAACTGGCCTATCCTGTCCCTGCCGTACACCGGAGATTTTGATGCGTAAAGCTTCTGCTGCGAGCCGATATTGAAATACTGCCTGAGCCCCTCTATGTCCATCCCGCTTCCATTGTCCCGTATTTCGATGGTATCTTCAGTGACGGTGACCTCCACAAGCGTTGCATCGGCGTCGTACGCATTATTTACAAGCTCGCGCACAAATTCGATGCTCTCTGCATAGAGCCTTTCCCCAATGGTGATAATGTGGCTCTTATCGATAGTTACCGGAATGAATTCAGGAATCTGATTCACCATTGATACACCTCAACAAAGCAAATATCCTTAATATGATAGCACATATTTTAGTGTATAATACCTCCTATCATGGGCTTTTGGGGCGCGATAAAGAGGGATTACAGGGCTGTCTTCAGGAACGACCCGGCTGCAAGAAACGGTATTGAGGTGGTCCTTGCCTATCCCGGTTTCCATGCGATATTCCTCCACAGGATCAACCATGTCCTTTGGAAACTCGGGGTCCCGGTAATCCCGAGGCTTTTCTCTCACATCGCCAGGTTTCTTACGGGGATAGAGATCCATCCCGCAGCGAGAATAGGTCCTGGCTTCTTTATCGATCACGGAATGGGAGTAGTGATAGGGGAGACGACAGAGATAGGGGAGGATTGCCTCCTGTATCAGGGAGTCACCCTTGGGGGGACGGGCAAGGAAAAGGGGAAGCGACATCCCACCCTCGGAAATAATGTCGTAGTCGGCACAGGCGCCAAGATCCTCGGCGCGATAACCATCGGCGACCATTCGAAGATAGGGGCCAATGCGGTTGTACTCGATTCAGTGGCCGAATACTCCATAGTGGTCGGAGTTCCCGGAAAGGTGATAAAGAAAAAGGTTCTCAGGATGGCCGAAGAAGGGCCTGTCGAAAGCGTCGCCCGCGTGCGCATGCCCGATCCGGTCGAAGAGAAGTTCAGGGAGATGGAACAGCACATTGCCGAACTCGAAAAGAGGCTCGAGATGCTTGAGGGGAAAGGAGGAACAATGCGGGTCTACAATACCCTTCAGGGGAAGAAGGAGGATCTCGTTCCCCTGACACCCGGTAAGATCGGCATCTATGCTTGCGGGGTAACTGTGTATGATCTATGCCATATAGGTCACGCAAGGAGCGCCATTGTCTTTGACGTGATAAGGAGATACCTCAAGTTCAGGGGCTTCGAGGTCAAATACATCAGGAACTTCACGGACATCGACGACAAGATCATAAACAGGGCACAACAGGAAGGCATCCCGTGGGACGAGGTCGCAAGAAAATATACGGAGGAATACTATCGGGACATGGACAGGCTGGAAGTCGGGCGCGCCGATGTCGAGCCGAAGGCCACGGAGCACATCACTGAGATTATCGCTATCGTGAAGGGGCTGATCGACAAGGGCTACGCGTATGTCGTTGACGGCGATGTGTATTTCGAGGTGAATAAATTCACAGGCTATGGAAAGCTCTCGAAGAGGGATACAGAGGAGATGCTTGCGGGCGCACGTGTGGAAGTGGATGAGAGAAAGAGAAACCCGATGGATTTCGCCCTCTGGAAGGCATCAAAGGAAGGTGAGCCCTCGTGGGAAAGTCCCTGGGGCCAGGGAAGACCGGGGTGGCATATCGAATGCACTGCAATGTCAATAAAGCACCTCGGAGAGAGCTTCGATATACACGGCGGAGGAGCGGACCTTATCTTCCCCCACCATGAAAACGAACTGGCGCAGTCGGAGGCTTTCACGGGAAAGCCCTTTGTGAAGTACTGGATTCACAACGGCTTCATCACAATCGACAGGGAGAAGATGTCCAAATCATTGGGGAACTTCTTTACCATACGTGAGATACTCGCCAAGTTCGACCCTGAGATAGTGAGGTTCTTCCTCCTCTCGACCCATTACAGAAGCCCGATCGAGTTTTCGGACGCCTCCCTGAGAGAAGCCGAACTGTCGATCGACCGGTACTATACGACTCTTACAAGAATGGAAGATCTCCTGAAGGAAAGCACAGACAAGGTGAAGACCACGGCTGAAGAGAAAAACCTCGAAGATGTCCTTTCGGCTTTTGAGGACAGGTTCATTCGCGCCATGGACGACGACTTCAACACCGCCATGGCTCTGGGGCATATCTTTGAGTTGATAAGGGAAGTGAACAAATTTCTGGATACAAGGCCCTCGGGTCCGAAGGCAAGAGAGCTCGTTTCAAAAGCCAAGGAAGGACTTCGCAGGGCAGGTAACGTCCTTAATATCTTTAACAAGCAGCCTGAACAATGGAACGACGCCCTCATCAGGACGAAGGGAATCCCCTATGAGAAAGAAGACATACTCGAAAAGATAAGGCAGAGACAGGAAGCAAGACAGAGAAAAGACTGGGCGTCTGCAGATGCCATACGAAGGGAACTTGAGGAACACGGAATTGTTCTCGAAGACAAGAGAGACGGCACTGCATGGAAGGTCAGGGTGGGTAAGGATAGTTAGAATTCATAGCGCACCTGCAAGTAAACGTTGTCATTTCTGTCCAGTTGTCCGAACTGAAGCCGGCTCTCATCGCCTCCGAAAACGACCGCTCCGACTGCCGCCCATATGTGGTCTGTGAAATTGTACTTGATCTCGGGGTTCAGAAGATAGTCTCCGTCCGAAAGACTGTAGAAGGAGAAGAAAGATAGCCTCAGGGTCTGGTGTCTAAAGAATTGCGTAAGCCTGACCGCGAAGAGGTCATGAAGCTTGCGCTCCCTCGGAAATCCAGGGGGAAGACTCCTTTCATACGCCGAATAATTATGCATATATTCACCGTAATACTGGAATCCTAATGTAAAGTCTTCCCACAGCTGTCTTTGATAGCCTATCAGAAACTTTGTCCTGGAATTCGGGATCATCGGGTCTGCGCCTTTCCGGTCCTGCCTCGAATCATAGTAGGCAGCCTCAAGGCTCAAAACACCGTCCAACGCCCTTCCCTGGGCGCTCGCCCCATAGACAGAAAGTTCAGGGAAAAAGAGCGTAACTCTTGCCGGCATCATGGGGTTATTGGGCATAATTGAAGGCTGCCTGAAAAAACCCCTGTAGAAATAGAGGGACGTATCAAATCCAGCGACATCACGATAGACCCTCAGCGCAACCTCGGTATTCTTGAGAGACGTCCCCGGCTTCTCCTTTCCCCTATGGATTCCGGGGAATGGGTCAAACATATGGAACCTTTCCGGATCGGGTTGTCTGTCCGCATTAAAAAACGGCATGATAACCAGATCAAAGGAGACAAAATCAGGATAGATGCCTATCTTCACGGCATCCACTCCCCTTTTCAGATACTCCATGGGCCTTCCCGAGAAGAATGCCTCGAAGTCCTTGGGATAGGTGTCATTAAGAAACAGTAAGTCACCGACCCCCCAGGTAATCACTTGTCTGCCGATTCTGATGTCCCATTGTCCGGCGCTGTAATCCAGGTACCCTTCCCTTAATTCCAGATCCCCTCTTTCATCGATATGGTCATAAAAGGCATCGGTCCTCAAAAAGAGACGCACGGGCCCTTTGTAGGAGTCAACCCTTAATTGCAGCCTTTCCTCAGCCCACTTGAAGTTGCCTCCGTCGGGACTCCCTGAGGTTGCGTTTAAAGCGTAGTTTCCTTCGACAAAACCGTGAAGGGAGGCATCAAACGCCCACGTAGACATCGGCAAAAGGAGAAGAAAAGCATACGTGAGCGCAAAGCGCGCCATTCTTACCGGGTTTATGAATTGCCCGTCGTACTTCTCAGTACCAAGTGATGGATACACGCTGTCTTAGACTCCATATCTTTATCTGAGGAGTTCTTGAAGGGATTTCTTGATATCCTCAGGAGGTTCCGCTCCCCTGTATCTTATCCTTCCGTTGACATCAACAAGCATGAACGTCGGTATTTTTGCACCAAATGAAGATAGTATCTTTTCACCTTCGTCATAAGCAACGGGAAAGTTCAGATTATTCTCCTTCATATATTCGGAAATCTTCTCTCTAAGACCGAGATTTATTCCAATAAATTCAACTCTGTCACCGAATCCTCTATACATCTCCTCCACACGGGGGAGTTCTCTCTTGCAGTGAGGTCACCAAGTAGCCCAGAACATGATATAAAGAGGTTTCTTGCCTTTTATATCCTTGCTGTACGAGATTTCCTTCCCCTCTGTGGTCACCACATGAAAATCAGGAGCAGAATCTCCCGTATCGATGGCGTGACTGCCTCCTCCATACATGAAGAGGCTTGCCAAGAAAATCAGGAGTATGGCCCCATTGGCTCTTGGTCTGTCATGCCGGCTTGTCCGGTGCCCTTCTTTGCCCCCTCTTAATCCAAAGGGGGATGAAAGGGAATTACCCGACAAGCGGGAACGACACGTAGGCGGTGTCAGTTTGTGTCGCCCTAGTAAAATGGTTAGAGGCGGGCCTATCCTTCTCATTCGGTCCATTTCTTCAGGGGCTGCTTGAGGAATCTTTCCGAGAAGAGGCTGTCCTCGATGCCGACGTTGTAATCAGCCCTTGAGTATGTGACCTCTGTAGTGTGCCCGCTTTGGAGATTTTTCATCGTCCTCTTCGTGATGGTAGGAAAGCCTTTTATATCTTTGACCTCATCAGCCGTGAAGACCTTGTAAACCTCCCCTTTCTTGTCGTAGTATTCTTCCTTCAGGGGCAGGAAACTCATCTTGTCGATCCACGAAAGCTTATAACTGTAGTCGACGTCCGCCGCTTTCGGAATGCTCTTTACCACAAAACAGTCCTTTGGGCCGAGTTTTTCCTCTCTTATGAGTGTGTGTGTATCGTCTTCAATATCCCTTCCGGAGACATCTTCATAGGTGAAATCAGATCCCACGAAGCTTGAGCGTTTGTCCTGTGCAGCAATCCTCCTAACCATGTTTATCGAGGGCACAAACAGCCATCTGTCGTCATCCCTTGCCGGATATTTGTAGACCATAAACGTCATGTCCTTAACATCTGCAGGCTGAAAGAAGTAAATGAAATACTTCTGGTCTCCTCCGGGCCCGCCGAAATTCTTCCGGAGCATCGTCATCTCCCTTATTCTTTCCTGTCCGCCCTTGCTTACAAGCTTCATCATGACACGTGCCTTAAAATCCTTGCCGGAGTAGAGGAAGTCCGCCTGGGATTTCTTCATGACCTCCTCTCCTGTGAGGGCCAGGACATTGAATGGAAGTAGCAAGGCAAGCAGAGCCATCACATACCTCATCGTTATATACCTCCTTGTCAGAAACCGGTTCTTTCACCGGGTGGGTTCACCTCAACTTATTTCTCCTCGTCATCTCTCAGAAGGCTACCGAGCAACTCCATGATATCCGTGATCATCACCTGCTTCTCATAACCCTGCATAGCCTCATTGACCTTCTGATAACAGGCAGGACAGCTCAGGATAAGCCTGTCTGCCTTCTTATCTGCAGCCTCGTCGATCGTCAGCCGTCCCATAGCGATCGCGTTTTCATGGAAGACTTTCCTCGCGGCCCCTCCCGCCCCGCAGCATCTGGACTGAAGACCGTGGTGATCGAACTCAATGAGCTCAACACCGGGGATATTCCTGAGCACGATCCTCGGCTCCTCGATTACCCCGACGCCCCTGCTCAGGTAGCAGGGGTCATGGTAGATCAGTTTCTCTTTAAGTTCCCTTTTCACGCGCATCCTGCCGTCCCTAAGCGCGTCGACAACAAATTGTGTAATGTGTCTGACCTTGAAGGGGAGCTCCTTCCCATAGAACAACGGCCAGTCGCGGGCCATGATATTGACGCAGCAGGGACACGAACTCAGAAGCACTTTAACCCCCTTCGCCCTGTACGCTTCAACGAGTCTCCTTGTCAGGTCCTCAAGCATATCGTGCTGCCCGGTGATGAATAAGGGAAACCCGCAGCATACCTCTTCTTCGGCTGGGAGCATAGTGAACGGCTCACCGATAACATTGAGAACCTGTACGTCGCCTCTCACCATGGGCTGCGCTTCATAGGCGCCAGTGCAGCCTGCGTAGTATGCGACCCCCGCCTTCTCGGCGACCTTTATGCCCTCAGGAAACCACGGTCTGTACCTCTCTTCAGGGGGCTTGTTATACGGGTTTCCCGTCTCCTTCACCACTTTCGGCAGATTTGCCTGCGGCCCTATCGGCCCAAGTCCCATATCGACCATCTTCTTCCTCAGGAAAGGCCAGAGCCTCTGGCTGAAGATACCGGCCTCGCAGATCTCTCCGCAGGCGCCGCACGTAGTGCATTCGAAAACCGCCTTTGAGAACTCCTCAAGCAACTGCCTGCTTATACCGCCGGGGCCTAAAAGGCGGGCCTTGAGCCCCTCTGTTTTCTCGATGAATTCCCGATAGAGCCTGATTTTTTCGGGAGGAGAGATATCCCTCTTCCCGGTAACTTCCTGGATCGGACACCATTTCAGGCACTCACTGCACCTCGTACATGCATCGAGCTCTATGAGATGACGCTTCGACAATCCTTCTATAAAAGATAGTTTCTTACTCATGGACAATCTCCCAAAGTCGCAATTTCCTCTTTTCCGCCTCTCGCGTTATGATCTGTGTGGCGAACATGTGGAACTGTTTCGAAAACGGGATATACCCGATAAATACAAAGGCTGCTATCGCATGAAATATCCAGAAGACCCTGTGCAGCATGACAAGCGCGGCCTGCCCAGGCACGAGCTTTGCGAATGCTGACGCAAAGACGGCGCCCGCGGGCGACCAATCCATTAAAGGCGGATTAAGCCTGGCGAGACGGACCCCCTCGACACAAAACCCGCTGAGCATGATCAGGAACATCAGAACCAGGACGACGGCATCGTCCCAGCTTGAGACCACGGCATGCCTAAGAAACACATACCTTCTCAGGATATAAAACAGAAGACTGATGAGGGCAAGCCAGCCCGCAACATCGAGGACGAACGAATACACGAGATAGAAGCGTCCCTTGAGGACATGAAGACCCAGGTCGTAATCAATCGCAACTATGACCGTACCGATGAAGAGGATGATGAATCCCCAGTAGACGAAGATAAGCATCAGCCCTCTGAGCCGGCTCCTCTCCATAACCCTTTTCGCCAGCAAACAATCCCTTGAAAAGAAATAGACGAAGCTCGTTCTTGCCAGTCCCAAGAAGGATTTGGGAACACTGTCGAAGATCTCATCCCTCCCTTTGAGCCAGATGGATATCCTGAGCCACGAGCCGGTCGCAAAAAAGGCAATCGACACAACAGCGGCAGAATAGAAAATGACCCTTACGAGTGAAGGTATGTTTCCGAAAACTTCTCTTGATGCCTCAGTCATCTCATCTCCTTTCAGGGCAACGTGTTATTCATGCCCTGATGTGCATGAGCGGTGTTCACCCCTCTTCCTCTACCCTGAAGAGCCATCCCCGGAGCAGGGTTATGAGCGCCGGGAGATAGATAATCGTCATTATCGCGCTTAGCATCATCATACTCACGATAAAAGCACCCACAGTGACATAAGGGGTAAGAGGCGCGAATATCATAGCGGCAAAGGATGCCGCAAACAGCACCGCATTGCGCACTATCCCTTTGCCCGGCCGCCCGGCCGTCCAGAGAAGGGCATCGGACAATGACTCCTCGGGCACCTCACTGAGGCGCTGCCTCAGCCGGCTTACGAAATGGATGGCGAAATCCACTGCCATGCCGAGTGAGAGACAGGAGAGCACTGATACCGGCATGTCAAAGTCCTTTCCCGTAAAGCCTATAACGCCATAGATGAGCAGTATCGTAAACAGAAGAGGGGTATATCCGACAACAGCCCATCTGACCGATCGGAAGTCGAAGGCAAGAATTCCAAAGACAACGATCAAGGCGAGGATAAAGCCCTTCACCATGTCCCATAATACCTCATTGTTCCATACGAGGTTGAAGTAGGCAATGCCCGCAGGTTTGAAATCCATCGGGGTCGGATTGGCCTTTTTGTACTCCTCCGCCGCCCTTATCACATCCCTCATCGCCCCGGCATCCCACGTCTTGAGCTGAATCCAAATGTTAGTTTTCCTGAAGGGATAGTCCACAACATTGTCAAGGTCGGAAGGCTTTGCGGACATCGAGAAGAGGAAAAGATACTGGCCGATCATCTCCTTTGTCTCGGGCACCTTGTCGTAGTTCGGGTCGTCATCGTGCAGGACGCGGTTTATCCTCTTCACATAATCGACGACAGAGGTTGTTTTTCCGACTGCCGGGAGCTCTTCGAGGTGCCTCTGTAGTCCCTCGATATAGCGCATAGCCTCCGGCCTCTTCATATATTCATCTTCCTTCGCGATCCCCACGATATATCCCGTCGACGTGCCGCCGAGAGATCCGTTCAGAACCCTGTCCGCAGTCCTGATATCGCTGCCGTATTTGAACCACTCAACCATGTTGTTGTTCACAACTGTCTTCGTTATGCCCACAATCGCCAGCACGAACAACACAAGGCCGACAAAGACTATTGGCTTTGGTTTACGCGCGCCCAGTCCCGCCAGTTTCTTTAGGAACGCAGAAGTTCTGCTCAGGCCGATATCTTCCGCCTGAGCGATCTTCTCAATTCTTTCCTCTTTCACGAACATGAACATCGCGGGTATGAAGCTGAAGCTGAGAAGTCTCAGCACTATCGTTCCAAACGCGACGAGACCCCCGAAAACCTTCACCGGTATTATATTCATAAAGAGGAGCACCGCAAAACCTGTCGCAGTAGCCAGTGCCGTGTAACGAACCGGCCTGCTCACTGCGGCCATTGTCTCTATAATCGCGGCCTTCTTCTCCCTCTTCTCCCTGTATCGGAAATAGAATTCGTTGAAGATGTGTATGCTGTCCGTTGCGATAGCCATCAGAAATACCGGAGCCATGGAGCTCATAATGTGGATGGGGAATCCCAGACCTATTAGGAGCCCCATGCTCCAGACGATGCTGATCATCGCGTCCATCATCAGGGTGACGGAAAGGAAAAGGTCCCTGAACATGAGATACCTGACAATGAGCATTACTATCCCTGCAACCGGCGCGAATATAGCCATCAGTTTAAACATCTCGGCGCCGAACGTGTCCCTGGCGACAGGATCACCGGCGATGTAAAATTTCTCGCTGCCCTTTTCTTCCTTTATGATCTCGCGAATCCTGTCTGCTGTCTCTTTGCCGTTTGCCCCTTTTTCAAGAGGGACATATATGGCAGTGGTCTTTCCGTCCCCTGAGATTATGCGGTTGATGAAGAGGGGGTTTTCGTAAAGCATCTTCCTGAGATATTCGATACCTTGAGCATCTTCAGGAACTGCCGTCATCAGTGGAGCAACTCTTAATGTCCCGCCTTCAACCGTGACGTTGTCTATTGTTGTGAAGCTTGACACATCCCGTGCGGCAACGCCCTTGACCTTGAGTATTTTGTCTGTTATCCTCTGAATCTTCCCGAGCGTCTCACTGTTCAAAATGCCTTTTTCACTGACAATCCCCAGAACGATCATATCCTCGTAAAGGCTGAAGGTCTTCTCGACCTCATCGTTCCATACCCTCACATCGGAAGTCCTTGGGAGCATATTCTTTGGATTGGTGTCCGTCTTCATCTTCGGGAACTGGGTCATAAAAACGAAGGTGACGAGGACCGCAACAACTACGACGAGTTTTGGGTGGTCGACGGAGAATTCAACAAGAGAAAACCTGCGCATTCACACCTTCCAAATATAAATCAGCGCGATATTCATATGTATTCCTTAGAAAGTCAGGTTCATGTCCGCCTGCACGACAACATCTTTGTAGTAGGTCGCAGGGTTTGCAAGCTCTACCCCTTCAACAAAGTCTGCCTTGGACATGCCGAAAAGAGGGACATTGAGCGGACAGGCAAGCATCGTTGCGCCCTCTTTCCACAGCATGAAAAGCAGTTCCTCAGCGGTTGGAAGTTCCATCTCCTCCATTCTTTTCATGACTGCGTCTCCCATCTCTTTAGGCTGGTCGGGCAGGCATTTCAACTCTCTGACCTTGTCCCTGTGGATCGCATTAACACCTCGTGAACCAAAAAATATCGTGACTTTCGAGCCTTCTCTGAGCAGGCTTAATGCCGTCATAAGGGCATTGTAAACCTGACAGAGTTCGTCATGAAAGCACATTATAGACACATTCTTCGTCATCTTTGTCATTACGTCACTCCTTTACTTGCACGGTTACTCTTCTTGCTTTGGACTGCCGGCATACCTTTCATGAGTTGCGCAAGCGCAGCCTGCATCAGACTGCAAGCCTGAGTAATCTTGGTGTTGGCTATCCTGTAATAAATATTTGTACCATCCCTCCTCGCCTTGAGAATCCTCAACATACGCATGACCGTCAGGTGTTGCGACACGTTAGCCTTTGGTACTCCAAGCTTTTCAGTGAGAGCGCTCACTGTCATCTCACCGGATTTAAGGAGGTCCAGTATCCAGAGCCTTTTGGGATTAGAAAAGGTCTTGCAAAATTCTGCATGGAACTCTAAGACTTCCTTTTTCATGGCAGCCCGCTCAGCCCGTGTCTCATCTTCCAAAGGAAATAACGCTCAAAGACGACCTTTCCCCACCTGAACCAGATGCCTTCCTTGAACACCGATTCCTGCCTCGGCGGCAGTACAGGGGCTGCCTTCATATATGCAGCGGTATTGCCCATATCCATAAGGCAAACGACATCAATGGGAATCTCCTCCGGCGGAAGGCCCCCTGTAATGTCCGATGCTATTGCCGATGCAGCGGTCTTCGCCATTCTCACGGTCATATATCCTGTCTTCGGAACCCCTGTGGGAACGGGCGTCTGTTCGGGAGGCGCGATCGCCACGGCGACCCCGACCACAAAGATGTTTCTATGTTTTGTGTGTCTGTATCTGCCGTCAACCGGGATAAATCCCCTCGGGTTTCCGAGATGGGCCACTGCAGGAACCCCTTTCATGGCCGGAGCAAACATCGAAAGCTTGAAGGGAATTTTTGTGCCGTCCTTCAACCTTACCTCATCAGGCAAAATCTCTTCCACAGCGGCATTTACGATCGTCTTGATATCACGCTTTGCGAACTCATCCTCCATCATCCTTTTCGAGTTGGCAAGCCCTCCCACACCCATATGACCGACGTACGGCTCGGAGGTTACAAAGACAATGGGGACCTTGTAACGAATACTTCTTCTCCGCAGTTCCGTGTCTATCTCAAACGCATATTCATAAGGCGGGCCGAAGCAACTGACTCCTTGAACGGAACCTGTGACGACGGGACCTGGGCTCTCGAGGAACCTGTTCCATGCCTTGTTTGTCCTTTCCGCCTGACCAAGGGTGAAGATACACTCTGTATGACCCTTGTCCGGGCCGAGACCGGGGACCTCTTCAAAGGCAAGATAAGGGCCGGTGGCGATAACGAGATAGTCATAAGGCGCTTCCTTGGTCGATGTGACCACTTTGGAGGCGTCGGCATCCACTCCAAGAACACCTTCGTGAACAAAGGCTATGCCTTTCTTTTCCAGGATCGGCTTTAGTGAAAGAGTGATATCCGCAGCCCGCCTGCTTCCCATCGCTACCCAGGGGAGGGAAGGGATGAAGACGAATTTATCATCCTCGCTGAAAACGGTCACATCGACCTTCTTACCCAGGAGTCTCTTGAGTTCGAATGCCGCAGTGAGCCCCCCGAACGAACCGCCCAGAACAACAATCTTAACCATCGTTACCTCCCACTCAAAAGGTAGAGCTAAGGCTAAGGCATCTCTGCCTCGGCCTGAACCTCAACCTTGTCTCAAAACATTCCCACCACCTTGTCCTCTCCTGCCATCAGGTCAACAAGGCCATCGTAGTCCAGCCTCCTTACATCTTTCTCTATTTCTTCACCCTTTAACCCCCTCAGTCTCAAATCGTCATCCAGAACATATGCCGTGCCGCAAAAACCTTCGAGTCTTTCCCTCTGTACAAAATAAACGCCGTTCTGAAGAAATACCACGTCTGCCGCCATGTCTCTCGCCAGCTTTAGGCCCCTTTTTCCATCCATGGTGTCTGGAGCGCTCTTTACTATTACCAACATATAAACCTCCAATCCATACGCATTCAGCTTTAAGCTAAGAAGCTCTTACTATTGCTGCTGAAGACTGATAGCTATGGCTTTAGAATATCATCGTTGTCTTTGCTTCCTGAACCAGCCCCGCCATCTCCATTGCATTTATTATCCTCACCCCATCGACGAGGTCTCCCTGCTCCAGGTTCTGTTCCCTCACCGAGGCCCTTTCTGCATACACATTCACTCCCATGTCGATACAGTCCTTTAAAGAACCTTCAAGATTAGTGAACCCTGTGCCCGTGTCATCCTGGCCTTTTTTTGCAAGGAACACGCCGCCGTCAACCAGGATCAGATCTACCCCAAGTTCATCCGCAACCCCTCCCATAGCATGCCTGACAGCCTCCGCCGCATTTATATCACCATAAGGCGCCCTTCTCAAGATTATTGCGATTTTACCCATAAAACCTCCTTTTGCTGCTTAACCATAGAGGACCCGGAGTTCGCAGAGTCAAGAATGGAAGTTACCACATCTTCTCCTTAAAATCCTCTTCTCTTCCTCTGATTCTCAGAGTGCCCTGCGGTTAAAATCACATTTTCTGTTATGCTCCGATATTCAGCCAGATATCCGTTTCCTGCATCGTCCTGAACAGGCCCTTGAGAGAACCCACTTCCGTTCCTTCGAGATAATCGTCCTTCGCAGCACGGCGGAAGTTCAGACAACCTCCTCAGAGGTAGACCCTGAGCCCTCTGCCTATCAGCTCGGAAAACTTCTCCTCGGCGTTCGTAATCCCCTTCGCTTTCTGGCCTTTCATGAAACAGTAAACCCCATCTCCTGATGCAATGAGATTCACCGCGTGTCCCCTGTCAAGGGCAGATTCAGCGGTCCTCACCGCAGTGAGCGTGTTTTCGTATGAGTACGGCGATGTGGAGAGAAACAACGTGAACGTCTTGCCCATAAGACCTCCTTTCTCGAAAACCTGTTCACCGCAGAGCCGCTGAGTTGGCAGAAGACAGAGGCTACTATCCTTCTTTTTGGAATACCCCCTGCCTTTCTCTGCGCACTCTGCTGTTATTATCTTCTTCTGTCGCCCGGGTACTTTCCTCTTTTCGTGACCGGACAACACACCGGGGCCGGCAGTTCCTCATCATAGTCCATGCTTAGAGCCTCAATGATATGGGAACCAAAGACTCCCGAAGGAAGTAGCATCTGAGTCTTCCTTCCATATAATAATCGATTATCCCGTATCTCCTCAGAAGCGACAGGTGCTGGGATATCTTCGGCTGGCTGATATCAAGAAACTCCCCGAGGTCGCTGACACACTTCACGCCTGTGATGAGTTCGCGAAGTATCCTTACTCTAACAGGCTGCTGAAAAATTCATAAAAAATGATGAAACATTATCCATTAATAC
>CAYYWY010000010.1:0-59584 GCA_964475485.1 uncultured Nitrospiraceae bacterium
TACACTCTTTCCCTACAAGAATGCCGAATTTTTATATCAGTGATTGTGAAGATAAGGATTTTGATCAGATTGATTTCAAGGATGAAAAGGGGAACGGTATCAAAGCCGAGGGAAAGTATTAAAAGATTGATTATCGCATTAAAAAGGGGGTTACTCCTCCGAGTGGGTTGCAGGTTTTGAGGAACTATGAAAATGCCATCAAGAAGTCGAGTGTCACGCTCCCTTAAATCCCGGCTTTCTTTTTTCGAGAAAAGCGTTTATCCCCTCAATATGATCCTCGGTCCGGAAGCATTCCGAGAAGAAGCGAATCTCCATATCAAGTCCTTCTTTCTTAGCATAATCATTATTGATTAATTCCTTCACCATCCTGACGGTCGAAGGGCTTTTTTGTGCTATCAAGGCGGCTATTGCCATGGCGCTTTCCATCAGTTCCCCGTCTCTCACCGTTCTGTTGACGAGGCCGATTGATTCAGCCTCGGCTGCATCGATGACCTTGCCGGTAAGTACCATCTCCTTTGCCAGGCCAACGCCTACAAGCCTTGTAAGGCGCAGAGTACCTCCGAAGCCAGGTATGAGCCCGAGGTTCAGTTCGGGCTGACCGAAACGTGCGCTCCCGCCTGCAATTCTTATGTCACAAGCAAGGGCCAGCTCGCATCCTCCTCCAAGTGCATACCCCCTCACTGCCGCAATCACAGCCTTTCCCATCTCTTCTATCTGACTGCATACCTTGTGTCCGAGCCTCGAAAAAACCTCTGCTTCTTCCGGACTCTTCTCTTTCATCTCTTTAATATCCGCCCCTGCGCTGAAGTTCTTTACCCCTGTAATGATAATCACTCTCACTTCCTCAGTTTTCTCTAAAACAGATAGCTTGTTACTTATATATTGGAGCATCCTGGAGCTGAGGATATTCAGGCCATCAGGAGACTCCAAGGTAATAATAACGATTCCGTCCTTCCGCTCCACACCCATATATTCACCTGTACTCATAAAACCCCTCTCCGCTTTTTCTTCCGAGTTTCCCTGCAGCCACCATCTTCCTGAGAAGCGGACAGGCCCTGTATTTCTCCCCGAGGTCGGTCCGGAGAACATCCAGTATCCGAAGGCATATATCAAGCCCCATGAGGTCGGCAAGTTCAAGAGGCCCCATTGGATGGTTCGCGCCGAACTTCATTATGGTGTCGATGCTTTCCCTTACTGCCACACCCTCCTGAAGGCAATAGACAGCGTCGTTAATCATGGTGATGAGGACGCGGCTTATCACAAAACCGGGTGAATCGTTCACCACAACAGGGGTCTTTCCCATTCTTTCGGCAACAGAGGTTATCGTAACTACAGTCTTATCGTCAGTTTGAAGGCCCCTGATGATCTCCACCAGTTTCATCACATGGGCAGGGTTCATGAAATGCATTCCTGCAAAACGCGCTGCTCTGCCTGTTGCACGTGCAAGCTCTGTTATGGGAATGGAAGAAGTGTTCGATGCGAACAGGGCATCAGCAGAACAGAGTGCGTCGAGCTCTCTGAATATCTCCTGTTTTATCTCCACCTTTTCCGCCGCGGCCTCTATCACAAGGTCTGCGTCACCGCATTCCTGGAGGCTCGAAACTGTCTTTATTCGGTTAAGTATGCCCTCCTTTTCAGCCTCCTCCAGCTTTCCTTCGGAGACCCTTCTCTCGAGCCTCGCCCTAATCTTTCCAAAAGCCTCCTGCACGTATTCATCCCTTAGGTCCTCGAGGATCACCTCATAGCCTGCTTGGGCAGCTACCTGTGCTATGCCGGAACCCATGGTACCTGCTCCGATTATCGCTATCTTCTTGATATTCATCTCAGTGCTAAATCCTCTTTGAGGGCAAGATGCGCTATCAGCAGTCTCAATATGTCCGAAGTCCCCTCGCCGATGGTGAGTCCCCTTGCGTCCCTCCAGTGGCGGTGGACATCATACTCATCGATGTAGCCGTATCCTCCAAATACCTGAATCGCGTTGTCGCACACCCTGAGGGCCGTCTCAGTCGAGAATAGTTTTGCCTGGGCCGCCTCGGAAACTACGTCCCTTCCCCTATCTTTCAACGATGAGGCATAGGCCACGAGCAACCGCGAGGCATTGATCTCAGTTAGCATGTTTGCGAGCTTCCCCTGAACAAGCTGAAAGTCCGAAATAGGTCTGCCAAAAGCCTCTCTCCCTTTGCTATGAGAAAGGGACCTCTCGTAGGCAGCCTGGGCAATGCCTACTGCGATTGCGCCGATGGTTATGCGTCCGGCATTGAGCATGTGTTTCGCATACTCAAGTCCCCTGCCCCCTTCTCCAAGAAGATTCTCACCGGGGATTTTGCAATTCTCAAAACGTATAGCCGCCATCCTGTTGCCCTTCAATCCGAGTTTCGGTATTTCCTTTGTTATACTCATCCCCTCCGAGCCCGCCGGCACGATGAAACAGGAGATGCCCTTGTCCATGCGTGCAAAGACAAAGATGAAGTCGGCTTCCCCCGGATTCGTGATCAGCGTCTTGTTGCCGTTCAGGACATAGCAATTCCCGGAAAGGCGAGCGCTTGTCTTTATGGACTTTGCATCCGATCCGCAGCAGGGCTCTGTGAGGGCAAAGGCGGCAAGGCTTCTGCCTTCCACAATGCCCTTTTCAACGAGAAACATATCTTTCTGAGAGTCATTTCCGAAAAGCCTTATCCCCTCGCATACCATTGCCTGAACAGAGACCTGAAGGGCTGTGTTCGCACATGCCTTTGCGAGAATCTCAAGCGCAGTCGTAAAAACAGGAAGGGGGAAACCAAGACCGTTAATATCCTTTGGAAAAGGCATGGCCATGATTCCATGGCTCCGTAGCCTGATGATGTTCTCTTTCGGAAAGATCGCCTCCCGATCCACCGCCTTTGCACGGGGAAGTATCTCTTTCCCAAGAAAATCAGCAAAGGATTCGAGAATCGGATGGTATCTCCCGGCATCAGGAATGAGCAGGTCAATTATATTCCTGTGTTCCTGCAAATAGGGCATGTCCTACACAACCTCTATAATCATGGCAACCGCGTTTCCCCCGCCCAGGCAGAGGGTAGCAAGTCCTCTCTTCAGCCCTCTTGACTTCAGGGCATGAATGAGAGTTACGAGGATCCTTGCGCCGCTGCATCCAATTGGATGACCCATGGCGACGGCGCCGCCGTTCACATTGAATTTCTCAGGATCTATCTTCAACTCCCTCATCACTGCAATTGAGGCAGTGGAATAGGCTTCATTATGTTCTACCAGATCCATGTCGTCAATCGTCATCCCTGTATTTTTAAGTAGTGTCCTCACAGTGGGGATGGGTGCCTCCATAACGTCCTCCGGCCTTGTTCCACCCGCGCCATATCCCACTATCCTTGCAAGAGGTCTGAGACTTAAGGCCCTCAACCTTTTCCCCGAGGCGACCACCACTGCTGCAGCGCCGTCGCTCAGCTTCGAACTGTTTCCTGCGGTCAGGATGCCGTCTTCTTTGAAAACAGGGGGCAGCTTTGAAAGCTTCTCGATTGAGGTGTCCTCGCGGACGCACTCGTCTCTCTCTATCTTCATACCCTGCACTTCGACAGAGAGTATCTCTTCCCTCAGGGCTCCGCTTCTGAAGGCATTAAGCGCTTTTTGATGACTCATGAAGGCAAACTCATCCGCCTCTTCTCTTGTGATCCCGAATTTCTCGGCCACCCTTTCTCCTGTGATTGCCATATGGTAGTCGTGATACGCATCCCTCAGACCGTCGAAGATCATGGCATCCGTAACAGAGGAATCACCGAATTTCATGCCCCAGCGGAGGTCTCTTACAAGATGTGGGGAAGCGCTCATATTCTCCATCCCTCCTGCGACAATGATATCCGCATCACCCGCCCGTACCGCTTGTGCTGCAAGCATCACCGCCTTTAGACCGGAGCCGCAGACCTTATTGACTGTGAAGGAAGCGATTTCAACAGGAAGGCCGGCGTGGATCGCTGCTTGCCGGGCAGGGTTCTGCCCGAGCCCGGCAGAGATCACATTTCCCATGATCACCTCATCTATAACACCCTTGCCGACTTCGGCCCTCCTCAGGGCTTCCTCTATCACAAGGGCGCCGAGACGCTGCGCTGGCATGTCTTTAAAGGAGCGGCCAAACCTCCCCACAGCCGTCCTTACAGCGCTCACGAGATAGACTTCTTCGCTCACTTCACCCTTTCTGCCCTATGCACGTTATCATATGCCTGATATAATTCCATTATAGGTAAATTTCAAAGAGAGTAAATACCGGGATGGATTTTTCTTTCACTGAAGACCAACAGCGCTTAAAGAACTCCATAAGGGAGTTTTGCGCAAAGACCCTCGCTCCGAGGGCAAGAGAAATCGACGACCGTGCGGAAATCCCCCGTGACGTTCTGTCTGCCATGGCGGATTTCGGCCTTTTCGGTCTGACCGTTTCGAAGGAGTACGGGGGCTCGGGAGCAGGCTTCATTAAGGCCGCCATAGCTGCTGAGGAGATAGCGAGGGCTGAGATGAGTATGGCAGCGGCTGTCTACTATCTGGTGGAAGCAGGCTGGGGTTTCATACTTGACAGATACGGCTCGGGTAATCTAAAAAAGGAGGTCCTTCCCGGCGTAATAAAGGGGAAAGACTTTCTTGGCATCGCGTCCACGGAGGCGGGCGGAGGCTCCGACATCTCATCCCTCTCCACATCAATGGTGAAAATGAACGGCAAACTTCTGGTCAACGGCACAAAGGCATACATAAGCGGAGTAAAGGAAGCAGCCGGGCATGGAGGAGGCTACGTCACAATAGTCAAAACAGAGCCTGTCCTCGGGCATAAGGGGCTGTCTCTCTGCTATCTTCCCGTGAAGGACAAAGCAGGGGTCAGCATCAGCGTGAGCAGGCAGATGGGCAGGGAGGGCATATCCAACGGTTTCATAAAGATGGAAAACGTTGAGCTCTCAGAGGACTATCTGATAGGCGAATGGAACAGGGGGTTCTACTACGCAATGGAGGGCTTTAACTGCGCCAGGACCCTCGTGGCAGCAGCCTGCCTTGGAGCGGCAGGAAAGGCATTGGAAACCGGCATAGAGCGCGTGAGAAAAAGAAAGGCCTTCAATTCACCGCTTGCGAAGTTTCAGGGGGTACAGTTTCAGCTCTCGGAGGATTATGTGAAACTTGAGTCGGCAAGGCTTCTTGTGTACAGGGCAGCCTGGATGCTCGATGAGATGTACTCAGGAAACAGCTTCAGCCATCGGGAGATAAACAAGGCAGTTGCAGCAGCAAAACTCACTGCGCCCAACGCGGCTTTTGACATCATAAAGAACGTAATGATGCTTCACGGCGCTTACGGGTATACCAAAGAGGCAGGCCTTGAGAGAGCATTGAGGGGCGTGACTTCCTATATCGTCGGAGCCGAAGGCGCACAGAACATAATGAAGCTGATCATCAGCAGGGAACTGCTGGGGAAAGAGTTCATGGATTAGTGAGGCGCTTATAAGCCCTCATTATACTGAATGGTAACTTTGTAACTGATCTTCACCTGACCCGAGGTGAGGCTGTTTCCTTTACAGTTCAACTCTCCCTCTCTCGATGATGAGCGACTTCTGACCATCGCGGCAACGACTTGTTCCAGGTCAAATCCCTCCGTACAATCCTTGCAGTCTTTGTTCAAACACTCGACGTGAAAATACGCATGACTGCTGGAGGAAAAAACGAGAGTCCGCAATAACAGGGTACCGCTTATTCCTTTGCAGTGCTGTTGCATGTCTACAACTATGGTCGAAACCTCAGGGAAGCGCCTTGAAATAAGGCCCGAGTTGCGTCTCTGTTGTATTCTTTCTATTCTTGCATCGCACTTTTCGCGGTATGTCACCTTTCACCTCTCACATGAAGCCCCCTGCAGTGCAGGAGGCTTCTCGGTTTGTTACAGTTTTACAACGTTGACGGCCTTGGGGCCCTTCGGGCCCTTTTCAACATCAAAGCTCACCATGTCGCCTTCGGTAAGGGTCTTGAACCCGTTACCCTGGATGGAAGCATGGTGTACAAAGACATCCGAGCCGTCATCTCTTGTTATAAAGCCAAAGCCTTTTGATTCGTTGAACCATTTTACTTTTCCTTTGGTCATTGCAGTACCTCCTTTCTATTCAAGTCAAGTATAATCCCAGAGTGCGTCAAAGAAAAAAGGCCACAAAGCTAAAGTCTTCGTGGCCTTTTGAGTCAAAAAAACTCTGAAACTTATGTTTAGAGTTTAACATGGCCGAGGTTAATTAGTCAAACTGTTCGTAAAAATGATCAACAAATATATGTGACTCGCCTTTTGGCCTCTTATGTCTGCTATAATTGAAGAAATATTTCGGGACGCATGTTCGGTAGAAGTGAAGGAGCGGCTTGATATAATACTTGTCTCTAAGGGAATAACCGAGAGTAGGGAAAGGGCGAGGGCACTTATCATGGAGGGAAAGGTCCTCGTTGACGGCGCACCCGTCGCAAAGGCTGGAGCAATGATCAACACGGAATCCGTCGTCGAACTCAGGGGTGAAGATATGCCCTATGTGAGCCGTGGAGGACTAAAACTCGAGGCAGCCATCGAGAATTTTGGAATCGAGCTTCAGGGCCTTGTTGCGATGGATGTCGGTTCTTCCACAGGGGGCTTTACGGACTGCATGTTGCAGAGGGGGGCAAGGAAGGTTTATTGTATAGACGTCGGATACGGCCAGATGTCGTGGTCCCTCAGGAGAGACCACAGAGTTGTACTCCTTGAGCGGACCAACATCAGGTATCTCAAACGAGAGAGGATACCCGACATCATAGATTTTGTAACTATCGATGTCTCTTTCATATCTCTTCGCAAGGTGATACCGAAGGTAATGGAATTCATAAGTGGTCAGGGCCGGATACTCGCACTTGTCAAACCGCAGTTCGAGGTAGGTAGGGGCGAGGTCGGAAAAGGAGGAATTGTGCGCGATGAGGAGAAGCGGCTGGCGGCTGTGAACAGGGTAAGGGAGTTTGCGGAGAAGTGTGGTCTGGAGGCCGAAGGGGTCTTCCCGTCCCCTATCCCGGGGCAGAAGGGAAACATCGAATATTTCCTGTATCTGAGGATGGGATGACGGAAGATACCAAGCTTCTTGGATTCGACCTATCTGTTGCTTCGGAAGAGGCCATAGAAATTTTGATGGAGGACGTCCACGACCCGGAGGTTTTCTGGGAAATCCTCTCATCTAATATGAAGAGGCCCCATATACTGAAAATTCTCGTGGAGCATCCCGACGTTCCTCACGATGTCAAAGCCGAGGCAGGCAAACAGATCAACCTGCCTGTCAGGTCTTGCGAAAAACCAAGGGTTGCCGAGGAAGGACGGAAGCATAACCTGCTCCAAAAGATACAGCAGCTCACAGTGGGAGAGAGAATAGCCATCGCCCTCAGGGGGGGACAGGAGATACGGTCGATTCTTTTGAAGGATGCCAATAAGGAAGTAGTTCTCACGGTCTTGAAGAACCCGAAGATCACAGAGACGGAGGTTGAGCTTATAGCCCATTCCCGGAATATCCCAGAGGAGGCTCTGAGGGCCATCCACAAAAACAGGGAGTGGATGAAGAACTATGGTATAAACCTTGCATTGGTAAACAACCCGAAGACCCCTCCGGGCATTGGCATTACCTTAGTAAGCGGGTTGAGGCTGAAGGATATCGCCCTTCTGGAGAAGAACAAGAATGTGCCCGAGGCTATACGCGCTGTGGCAAAGAAGCTGCTCCAGGCGAGGAAACCCCATTGACGGCGCTGATCCCCAACTAACCCTTTACCCAGTGCCGCCACATTCAGCTTTGTTAACCGGCATCTGGCTGCTGACGTTTTTATTTGTATTGCATAATTTCGTATCACTTTTTATATAATAAAAGTCCTGTAAAACATGAAACCTAAGAATGGAGCGGACGAAGACATTTCGCTGGAAAACGATGCATATAACCCCGGATTTTGTGAACAAGAGGACCTGGAACAAGGTTCTTAACCATATCGCTTCCAGCGATGAGAGTCCTCCTTATCTCCTGATAGACAGGGAGGTCGTGAGGGAAAAGGTATCGGCCATCGGGAAGAATATCAGGAATGCCAGGGTATTTTATGCTGTGAAGGCAAACCCCGACATCGAGGTCTTGAAATTCCTGAACAGCATAGGAGTCGGTTTTGAGATAGCCTCGGAAGGAGAACTGCAGATACTCACTTCTATAGGGGTCGGGCCAGAGCGCATCATATCGAGCAATCCCGTCAAGACGCTGAAATTCCTTGAAAAGGCGGTACCGTACGGCGTGAATCGTTTTGCCTACGACTCCGTGGCCGAAGTGGACAAACTCGCCCGTTACGCCCCGGGGAGCAGTGTCTATGTGAGGCTTTCCGTGCCCAACGAAGGCAGTGAATGGCCTTTGAGCAAGAAGTTCGGAGTCGAACTCGACGATGCTGCGGAATTGCTGCTTTACGCAAGGAAGAAAGGCCTGAACCCTGTCGGCATTACCTTTCACGTCGGTTCCCAGTGCAACAATGTGTACAACTGGAACAGCGCCATCGAAAAAGCAACGGAACTCCGTGAGATAGCTGAGCAGAACGGAATAAAGATAGCAATGCTGAACATCGGGGGAGGATACCCGATTCATTATACTAAGACCGTTGTCGCTATCGAGGCCATCGAGAAAAGGGTTGACAGGGCGATAGCGAAAAAATTCCCTAAAGATATTGAAATCTATATTGAGCCCGGAAGAGCCGTGGTGGGAGACGCCGGCATCTTTGTGGCGACGGTGGTCGGCAAGGCTAAACGAGGGGACGAGAATTGGCTCTACATCGATGTCGGTGTTTTCAACGGCCTCATGGAGAGCATAGGAGGAATCAAGTACAACTACATTGTGGGCAGCAGGAACGAACCTTTAAAGTGGACGGTCGCGGGACCCAGTTGTGACAGCTTCGATGTAATCGACCGAGACGTGATGATCCCGGAACCGGAAGTGGGCAACCGCATACTTATCCTCTCAAGCGGGGCTTACACGATTTCCTATGCATCGGAGTTCAACGGTTTTTCGATCCCGAAGACAATTCTAATATAAAATCTAATATAAAAAATGCGAACCGCAGAGAGCACAAAGACCTCAGAGAACGAACAGGAGTCTTGGAAAAAAACAAGGTTTTACCTTTTCTCTGTGAACTCTGCGTCCTTTGCGGTTAAGATTCTTCAGTAAGAGGAGGGAGCATATGATTAAGTTTTTCGAAAGGGATCCCTATTCACCCATCCAGTATGTATATGATGTAGAGAAGGTCCTATACAAGGGTAAGAGCGCGTTCCAGGAGATTGTGGTCATCGAAAACCCCCACTTCGGCAAGATGCTCATCCTCGACGGTGTGGTACAGATAACAGAGAGGGATGAGTTCTTTTACCATGAGATGCTCACTCACGTGGTGATGCATGCCCATCCCAACCCCAAAAACGTTATTGTGATAGGCGGGGGAGACGGCGGGGTTGTAAGGGAAGTGCTGAAGCACGATACCGTGGAGAAGGTATACTTCGTCGAGATAGATGAAGAGGTCATAAAGGTATCGAAGAAGTTCTTCCCCTCTGTAGCAAGCCGCGCGGACGACGAGCGCGTCGAGATACACTGCATGGACGGCGCCGAATTTGTGAAGGGAAGAAGCGGCGATATAGATGCGGTCATTGTGGACTCCACGGACATAGTGGGTTTCGCGAAGAGCCTCTTCACCGTGGAGTTTTTCAAATCAGTAAAGGACTCTCTCTCCGACGAGGGGATGTTCGTGACCCTTTCGGAATCCCTACACTTCCATAAGGAGCTCGTGATCGAAGTGCAGGAGGCGATGAGGCTCATCTTCCCGGTGGTGGATCTCTACACTGCTCCCTTGGTGACCTATGCAGGGAACTGGTGGACGTTTTCGGCGGGATCAAAAAAGCACGGCCTCCGGGAAATGAGAAGGGACTTCAGTATCGAAACCAGGTATTACTGCGATGAGATACATCGGCAGGCGTTCCTGCCCCCAAAGATGTACGAAAGGCTGATGCAAGAGGGCCTTCAGTGGTAACCCTTTGAGATCCTGATAAAATTTGCATCTTTCTTTCTCTTGACAGGCTTTCTTCTGAAGTGTTAGATTAGTTAGCACTCTCATATTGAGAGTGCTAATTGAGGATGCCGAGGTAGCATAGAATGCTTGACGAAAGAATACATAGGGTGCTCTGGGCGGTGGTTGAAAGCTATATCATAAATCCCGACCCGGTTGGCTCTCGTTTCGTTACGAGGAAATACGCGTTCAACCTGTCACCCGCGACCATCAGGAATATAATGGCGGACCTGGAAGATATGGGATTTCTCCTCCAGCCTCACACCTCCGCAGGCCGCATCCCTACCGACAAGGGGTATAGGTTTTATGTTGATTCACTCACTCATGCGCAGGAAAACCGTAACGTCTCCCATCTGGAGGAACTTGCGCGAAACCTTGAAAATATCAGGAACGACATTAACGCCCTTTTGAAGGAGGCTTCAAGGGCTCTCTCGACCGCTTCGCATTACCTTGGTGTCGCCCTTTCTCCCAGACCTGAGAATACCACTTTACGCGGTATCAACCTCTTCAGGTACAAAGACGATCAGGTCATGGTTGTCCTCCTTACGGACGAGGGGATCGTGAAGAACAAGTGCATGCCCATAGAGCCGGGACTGACACAGAGAGACCTCAGCAGGATTTCCGACTATCTTAACTCCGAATTCGCCGGGTTTACCCTGGACGAGATCAGGGCAAGGATCGTTACGGAGATGCAGCAGGAGAAGGCAATCTGTGATACACTTATTTCAAAGGCTTTGACGATCTGCCGCGAGGCGCTTTACTTCGACTACGCCGAGGTTTTCATATCTGGACTTTCCGAAGTCCTGGGGCTCCCGGATTTCTCCGATCTCCAGAGGATAAAGGAGATCTCTCGGGCCATCGAGGACAAGCATCTCATCATAAAACTCCTCGATACAATGGCTCAGTCTGATGGTGTAAAGGTAGTGATTGGCTCGGAAAATCCCGCATCGGAGATGAAGAAACTAAGTCTTGTGGTTGCCTCCTATAAGGAGGGTGAAAGGCCCATGGGTACTGTTGGGATAATCGGACCTACGAGAATGGACTATCTGAAGGCGATCACTGTTGTGGATACGACTGCAAAGTTCATTACGAAGATTCTCTCCGAGAGGTATTGAGACATTTTAGGAGGAAAAAGTGACTGAAGAAGAACTGGTAGAGAAAAGGGAAGGAGACGTCGCACCTGCCGGGAAGGAAGAGAAAAAGGAAGAAGCGCCCTCACCTGAAAGCGAACTTGCGGAACTGAGAGACAAATACATAAGGCTCTACGCTGAGTTCGAGAACTACAAGAAACGAGTCCAGAGGGACAAGGAGGAACTGATCAGGTACTGCAATGAATCGATTCTCCATGAGATCCTCCCTGTGATCGACACGCTGGAGATGGCGCTGAGCCATTCGGATAACTCATCCCCCGAGAGTCTGATTAAGGGCGTAGAGAGGACCCTCAGAGAGTTCCAGAGAGTGACGGAAAAATTCGGACTCATCCCGATCCCGGCGACGGGGAGAACCTTCGACCCTTCGGTGCATCATGCGATGTCCCAGGTCGAAAGAGACGATGTGGAAGACAAGACCGTAGTGGAGGAATTCAGAAAAGGATACATGTTCGGGGACAAGGTACTGAGACCTTCCCTCGTGGCTGTTTCGAAAAAAACCTCGGCTGAAGCTGTGCCGGAAACTGAGATAAATAAGGAATCGGAGGAGGAATAGATATGGCAAAGGCGATCGGAATAGACTTAGGAACTACGAACTCAGTGGTTGCGGTAGTACAAGCAGGCGAGCCGGTGGTAATTCCCAACCAGGAAGGGAGCAGGACCACGCCCTCTGTCGTTGCATTTACTGAGAAGGGGGAGCGCCTTGTGGGACAGATTGCGAAGAGACAGGCAATAACAAACCCTGAAAACACGATCTTTTCCATAAAGAGGCTCATGGGGAGGAAATATAATTCGGCGCAGGTGGAGCACGCTAGAAAACGTCTCCCCTACAAGATAGTCGAAGCGCCCAATGGGGATGCACACGTCGAGATACGGGGAAGACGTTACTCCCCGCCCGAGATCTCGGCCATGATTTTGCAGAAACTGAAACAGGCAGCCGAGGATTACCTCGGGGAGCCCGTCACCGATGCTGTCATCACAGTCCCCGCATATTTCGATGACAGCCAGAGACAGGCGACAAAGGATGCGGGCAAGATCGCCGGCCTCAACGTGCTCAGGATCATCAATGAGCCGACTGCCGCCTCACTCGCATACGGCATGGACAAAAAAAAGGAAGAGAAGATATCCGTGTATGATCTTGGAGGAGGTACCTTCGACATCTCTGTTCTCGAGATAGGGGAAGGAGTGATCGAAGTTAAGTCCACGAACGGCGACACCTATCTCGGAGGGGATGACTTCGACCTCAGGATCATCGATTGGATGGTGGAGGAATTCAGGAAGGAACAGGGAATAGACCTCAGGCAGGACAGGATGGCTCTCCAGAGGCTGAAGGAGGCTGCCGAGAGGGCAAAGATTGAGCTTTCAACCGCCATGGAGACGGAGATTAACCTTCCGTTCATTACCGCAGATGCTGCCGGGCCCAAGCATCTTCTCATGAAACTGAGCAGGGCGAAGTTCGAGCAGCTCACCGGTGATCTCATCGACAAGACCATCGAGCCGTGCAAGCTTGCGCTCAATGATGCGAATCTTTCTTCCAAAGACATCGACGAGGTGATCCTTGTAGGAGGTCAGACGCGCACTCCGAAGGTCCAGCAGGTCGTTCAGTCCTTCTTCGGTAAGGAACCCAACAGGACAGTGAACCCTGACGAGGTCGTCGCTGTCGGCGCCGCGGTACAGGCAGCTGTTCTGAAGGGTGAAGTGAAGGAAGTGCTGCTGCTCGACGTGACACCTCTGTCTCTTGGAATCGAGACCCTCGGGGGCATATTTACGAAGATCATAGAACGCAACACCACGATCCCTACTAAGAAGAGCCAGATATTCTCGACCGCCTCCGACAACCAGCCAGCCGTCACCATTAAGGTGTATCAGGGGGAGAGAGAGATGGCCGCCGACAACAAGCTCCTTGGGGTCTTTGAGCTGGTGGGCATCCCGCCTGCGCCGAGGGGCGTCCCCCAAATCGAAGTATCCTTCGATATCGACGCCAACGGAATCCTGCACGTCTCCGCAAAGGATCTCGGCACCGGAAAGGAGCAGTCCATAAGGATCACCGCCTCCAGCGGCCTGTCGGAAGAGGAAATCAAGCGGATGACGAGGGATGCCGAGTCCCATGCCGAAGAAGACAGGAAAAAGAAACAGCTCGCGGAGGCGAGAAACGAGGCGGATACGCTCGTGTACACCGTCGAGAAATCGCTGCGCGATTACGGTGACAAGGTGACCGAGTCTGAGAAGCACGAGATCGAGCAGGCGCTTGAACGGTGCAAGAAGATCAAGGAGACGAGTACTGATGCAGCAGAGATAAGGGCCGCAGTGGAGAACCTCACCAAGGCATCCTACAAAATTGCGGAGCACATCTATAAGGCTGGAGGAGCTGGTGCACAGGCAGGCGCTGGACCTTCCGGCACGGAGAAGGTAAAGGCCCCTGAGGAGGAGGTCGTCGAGGCGGAATTCGAGGACGTTGACAAGAAGGATAAATGACGGAGTATTATGAAATACTTGGAGTACCGAGAAACGCTACCCAGGCCGATATCAAGAAGGCTTTCAGGTCGCTTGCCCTGAAGTATCACCCTGACAGGAACCCTGGCGACAAGGAGGCTGAGGAGAAGTTCAAGGAGATCAACGAAGCTTACTCCGTGCTGAGCGACCCGGAGAAGAGAGCCAACTATGACAGGTACGGAAGGGCAGAGGGCGTAGGGGCAGGATTCGGCGCCTTTACAGGGGCTGGTTTCGGTGATATATTCGAGGACATATTCGGGGATTTCTTCGGATTCACCGGCCAGCGTCGTCCGAGACCTGCAAAGGGAAACGACCTCCGTTATGACCTCGACATAACGCTGGAAGAATCCGCCTTCGGTACCGAAAAGGAGATCGACATCCCTAAGTGGGAGACGTGCTCGACCTGCAGCGGCTCAGGATCCGAGCCTGGTAAGGGCCCGGTTGGCTGCTCTCAATGTAAGGGAACAGGAAATATACGTTTCCAGCAGGGCTTCTTCAGCATTTCCAAAACGTGCGGTTCCTGTCAAGGGACTGGCAAGATCATTACCGATCCTTGCCCAACCTGCAAGGGCGACGGAAAGGTAAAGAAAGTCCGCACCCTTTCCATCAAGGTCCCTCCCGGAGTCGATTCCGGTTCAAGGCTCAGGATGTCCGGGGAGGGAGAGCCGGGAGTGTACGGCGGACCCCCGGGCGATCTTTACATAGTCATCGGTATCAAGAAGCATCCTGTCTTTTTGCGGAAAGGGAATGATATCTACTGTCAGGTAAACATAAGTTTCCCCCAGGCGGTGCTCGGCGCCGAAATAGAAGTCCCCACCCTTGGAGCCTTGTCGACTCTCAAGATCCCGCCCGGTACCCAGTCCGGCAAGGCGTTTCACCTTAGGGGAAAGGGCATTCCGAGACTGGGCGGCCACGGCAGGGGAGATGAGATTGTGGTGGTCAGCATAGAAGTGCCGAAACACGTTACACAGCGTCAAAAAGAACTCCTCGAAGAATTTGCGCAGTTAAGCGGCGACAAGACATCCAGGACATTCAAGGACAAGATAAAGGATATCTTCTCAGGCGCGGAGAAATAAGCCTCATGTCCCGTATATTCCTGCCACTGAAGGGAAACCCCAACAATATCAGTATTACCGGTGAGAAGGCCCGTTACCTTGCATCCGTCCTGAGGTGTCACGAAGGGGATGATCTGGAGATCCTCGATGGAAATGGCCGTTCTTTCCTCTCGAAGATCACCTCGGTATCAAGAAAAGAAGTGCGGGCTCAGATTGCCGGCTCATTCAGGCGTGAGACCGAGTCCCCGCTTCACCTTATCCTCGCTCAAGGTCTCCTCAAAGGCGAGAAGATGGATCTGGTCGTACAGAAAGTCACTGAGCTAGGCGTCATGGAAGTCATCCCCGTTGCCGCCGAACGGAGTCAGCTGAGATTTACAGAAAGGGCCGGACGATGGCATAAGATCGCAGAGGAGGCATCGAGACAGTCGGGCAGGGTCTCGATTCCACTTATCCATGGGATTATCCCCTTTGACGACCTCTTTTCTGGCGCCTCACAATATACTACCTATTTCAGGGGAAGAAAAGGCATCATTTTCTGGGAAAAAGACGGAATGCCGTTGAAAGGGATCAGCCATAGTGTGAAGGAATGCGCCTCGCTTGTCATCGCCGTCGGACCTGAGGGTGGATTTACGGAGAAGGAAGTGCGGCTTGCCGAATCCGTGGGATTTCTCACTGTGTCCCTCGGAAACCGCATTCTCCGCGCCGAAACAGCCGCCATCGCGACGGTCTCCCTTGCGCAGTTTCTCTTCGGAGACCTTGGCTGAAGGATTGGGAGGATTTCCGTCGCTGCCTGACTGAAGGGAAATCACAATCATGGCTCATACTTTACCGCTGTGAAAAAAAATTCAAACATTGCGGTCCTGAATAATTTGAAATCCTGATCCTTGCAAACATAACCTCCTGAAAGTTATAGCTTCTTAGGTAGGTATCCGAGGCCTATTAGGAAAATATGGGGTGTGTGTGTCCCTAATTATCTGGAGAGGAGAAGCGGAGAATTTCAATAAGGAACTGAAGATAGGCTTCGGGATGGAGCGTATGCCGTGCGGACAGACGGCAACGTCGTCTTTGACAAACATCTTTTGGTTGATATAACATAAAAACCCTATAAAAAACGGCGTGGAGAGATGACCGAGAGGCCGAAGGTGCACGACTGGAAATCGTGTGTGCGCTAATCCCGCACCGTGGGTTCGACTCCCACTCTCTCCGCCATTAATCATACGGAGGAGGCGCTCGGATGCGCGTACGGTTTCCGGAAGAAGAGATGAAATTCCCGTGGCTCCCGATGCTCCTTGACGCATATGCCATCATTGACGAGGGGGTTGCCGTTGCCGTGAAGAGGGAGGAAGAGGATCTCAATATAAAGCTGGCTTGCAGGAAAGGGTGTGCCAACTGTTGCCGCAGCCAGTCCGACATCCCTGTCTATCCTTTGGAAATCATGGGTATTTCCTGGTTTGTCACGGAAAAGGCTCCATGGTCCATACGTGAAGTACTGAAGAGACAACTTTCGGATCACCGCACAGGAGATCCGTGCCCCTTCCTTATAGACGATTCGTGTTCCATCCATCTTCTCCGCCCTGTCGCATGCAGGCAGTTCAATGTCTTCTACGAACCATGCGATGAAGGAGAGGACCCGTACTTTACAAGAAGAGAGGATGTTCTCACGCCCATAGCTGAATATACAAACAGGGCCTTTTCGATGATGCTGCCGTTTTACGGGGTCGTCGAAGGAGCGGACAAGGAGCGGGCGATGAACAAGATCATCCGGACCGAGGTCATCAATCTCCAGGAGTTTGACTGGAAGAACCTTGTCAGTGTTATGAGGGAATTCGACTCGAGGAATCCGTAACGTGAGAGTGGTGCCTTTCAACGTTCCTTTCGGCATTTGCGCGTATTCTCCCTCTTAAGTCCTTCAAATGTACCATTAATAACCGCTGCCACATCGCCTTTCTTTCCAAGGATGGTTTGTGCTTATGTCAAATCATGCAGGTTCTGTGCTAAAATAGAAAATCAACTTTTCCGTTTTCCTGCAGCCGGGGAGTGGCCCTGCGCAACAGGAGGGTGTGAAACCCGCCAGGTCCGGAAGGAAGCAACGGTAAGCATTTATTCTGTGTGCCGCAGCAAGCTGCTCCCTGGTTGCAGAAAGACGGTAACGCGTGACGAGTTGCAAGTAAAAGACTTTTGAAGCGATTTCGTTCGTCGCTCGTCAACTTGTCACCGAAAGGAATATGAGCTACCTTGTATTGGCGAGAAGATGGAGGCCCCAGGGGTTCGAAGACCTCATAGGGCAGGAACCCATAAGCCGGATCCTCAGTAATGCCATAACCCAAGGCAAGATCGCCCACGCATACCTCTTCTCAGGTCCGAGGGGTGTGGGGAAGACATCCACTGCAAGGATTCTGGCAAAGGCCCTGAACTGCGAGAAGGGTCCCACTCACCAGCCGTGCGGGAAATGCATATCCTGTGCAGGGATAGCGGATGGCTCCTCAGTGGATGTTATGGAAATCGACGGCGCCTCAAACAACAGCGTGAACGACATCAGAGACCTTAGGGAGCGTGTGAAGTACGCGCCCGCGGGAGGCCGCTACAAGGTCTATATTATCGACGAGGCGCATATGCTCTCCGATGCGGCGTTTAATGCGCTTCTCAAGACGCTTGAGGAACCGCCCCCCCATGTGGTCTTTGTCCTGGCAACAACGGCACCGAGGAAGGTCCCTGCTACGGTGCTCTCTCGCTGCCAACATCTCCCTTTCAGGAAGATCCCGCTTCTGAAGATCAAAGAGAGGCTGAGGATGATTTCAGACTCCGAGGGCATACGCATATCCGACGCAGCCATAGATTTGATCGCTAGGGCTTCCGAGGGAGGCATGAGGGACTCTCTGACCATACTCGACCAGGTATCGGCCTTCTCCTCCGATATCGAGGAGTCCGAGGTTAAGGACCTTCTCGGGATAACCGACTTCAGGGCACTATCGGGTCTGGCTACGGCAGTCGTCAAGGGCGATAGAAAACAGATCGTCGGTCTAATAAGCAAGCTTGCCGACACAGGCACGGACCTCAAATCCTTTGCAAAGGACCTCATGCAATTCTTCAGGGACCTTCTGGTGGCAAAAGTTGTCAGCAAGCCGGAAGAAATACTGGATGTAAGCGAAGGCGAAATGACCGCCATGAGGGAAATCCTCTCAATTGCGTCCGAGGACCTTCTGACGCTTTTGCTTTCGGAGATGATTAAGGCAGAAGCTGATGCGAGGTTTGCGTTTTCGCCTCGTGTCGCACTTGAAATGGCGCTCATTAAGGCGAGCTTCCTGAGCATGCTGAAGCCTGTGCAGGAGGCCATTGAGAACATAGAGTCCTTTGTCGGGGAAAGGAAAGGGCATCCTGAGAGTGCGAGCGAAGTGCCAGGAAGACCCGCGACTGTGGATACTGAGGAGCCCCAAAGGGTTCTGCCGGACACCACTTCCGAAAATCAGGCCGTTTCCATCGTGGAAGAGGAAGTCCGTACTCATGGTAGAGGCAGCTTCACGGAGGCCTTTCTGAAGAGGCTTGAGTCCGCCAACCACCTTCTATCGATAAAGCTCTCCGAGGCCGAGACGAGGGTTGACGGTGATACTCTCGAGATCATCTTTAACGGTGGTTCAGCAATCCATGCGGATTCGGTGAAGAAGAATATCGAGACGGTGCGAAGGACGGCCGAGGAAATACTTGGGAGAAAAGTGTCGGTAAGACTGGATACGGCCAAAAAGAAAGTGCTCCGCAAGAAGGAATTGAAGGAAAAGGCGCTCTCCGAGCCTCTGATAAAGGAGGCGATTGAGCTCTTCGACGGCAGGATTGTCGATATAAAACCGATGGACGGTATTAGCAATGGAGGGAATGGTGTCTAAGAAAATGCTTGGTGATATTATGCGCGAGGCCCAGAAGCTTCAGGCCGAGATGCAGCGGCTTCAGGAGGAGGCCCGGTCAAAGACCGTGGAGGCGAGCGCCGGAGGCGGTATGGTCAATGTTGTGGCCAACGGCGGAGGGGAGATCGTCTCGATCAGGATAGAAAAGGAAGTGGTAAACCCCGATGACGTGGAGATGCTCCAAGACTTGATCCTCGCCGCCGCCAACGAAGCCTTGAAACGGGCACAGCAGATGGTGAATCAGGAGATGTCGAAACTTACCGGAGGGTTGCAGATACCCGGTCTCGGCGGACTCGGAAACATATTCGGATGACCCTCGGCATCATCGAAAATCTCGTTAACGAACTCACAAGGCTTCCCGGTATAGGAAGAAAAACCGCCCAAAGGCTCGCTTTTTTCATTCTCTCCATGCCCGACGAAGAGGCGAAGTCCATTGCGAAGTCAATCAATGAGGTCAAGGAAAGGGCGCGCTTCTGCACCCTGTGCTTCAATATCACCGATTCCGAAATCTGTGAAATATGCAGCGATGAACAGAGGGACAGGAAGAAGATCTGCGTGGTGGAGGAACCGAGCAACATCCTTGTCATTGAACGGGCAAGGTTCTATAAAGGTCTTTACCATGTATTGCTCGGCGCTCTCTCCCCCATAGACGGTATAACGCCTGAAAAGCTCAGGATCGAAGAACTTGTCCGGAGGGTGCAGGCGGATGAGGTCGAAGAGGTGATCATCGCAACGAATCCAAATACAAAGGGAGAGATGACCGCGCAATACATCAGGGATCGTCTCAACGGTCATCGGACAAGAGTTACCAGGATCGCCTATGGTCTCCCTATGGGGAGCGATATCGAGTTCGCCGATGAGGTGACTCTTAGCAAGGCCCTTGAGGGCAGAAGGCAGATGTGAGATTAGCTATCATCGGGCTCTCCAATTCAGGAAAGACAACGGTTTTTAACGCCCTTACAGGCCAGAACCTTGAAACCACTATATATCCCACAGTGAGCGGTGAGCCGCACTTCGGTGTAGTCAGGGTTCCCGACGGGAGAGTTGAGAAGCTTGCCGCGATTTACAGGCCCAAGAAGGTCACCCATGCCACGGTCGAATACATCGATTATATCGGATTGACAAAGGGCGATGTTGAGCAGAACAGGAAGGTCTTTGACCTTATAAAGGATGCGGATGCCATTGTCCATGTTGTGAGGGCCTTTGAAGACAGTGCTGTCTCCCATCCTATGAACGAGGTCAACCCTCTCAGGGATGTCGAGACAGTCGAGCTCGAACTCATCTTCGGAGACCTTGAGTTTGTGGAAAAGAGACTTGCAAGGATGGATGAAGGAGCAAGGCGGGGGAAAAAACCTGATGAGAGGGAAAAGCGGCTTCTCCTGAAATGCAAGGACTCCCTTGAAAAGGAGGTCCCCCTCAGGAACGTTCCCTTTGATGAAGAAGAGGAGAGGGCGATGAAACCTCTCCAGTTCATCTCCACAAAACCGGAAGTGGTCGTATTAAATATCGGCGAAAAGGATTTGAATAGCGACAATGAGAAGAAGATGTTATGCGATATTGAAAGATCTCTTAACGATAAATACCGAAACTCGTCACTCGTCACTCGTCACTCGTCACTGTCTTTATGCGGGAGGATCGAGATGGAGATTGCTCAGTTGTCCCCTGACGAGGCTAAGGCGTTTCTGGATGACCTTGGAATAGAGGAACCGGCACTGAACAAGCTTATCCACGTGAGCTATGACCTCCTTGGGCTCATATCCTTCCTCACTGTCGGGGAAGACGAGGTGAGGGCATGGACGATTACTAAGGGCACCAACGCCCATAAGGCAGCAGGGAAGATACATTCGGATATTGAGAGGGGCTTCATACGTGCGGAAGTGGTGCACTACGACGATTTCATATCTTCCGGCAATATGCATGCTGCCCGGGAAAAGGGGCTCCTTAGGCTTGAAGGGAAGACCTATGAGGTCAGGGACGGAGATATTATCAACTTCAGGTTTAATGTGTGAGAAGGGGTAGGGCGCGGCCTTCGTGGGCCGCGCCCTACGTACTCTTCATTCTCCTATCTGAGTGGAGAGGAATACCGGCAAGGTCATATGGCTGATCTGGTCGGTAAGCTCCTCGATGCCGTCGATGTGCCTATCCTCATCATTGAGGATGTGTTCGAGAAGTTCGCGGGTCGCAAAGTCCCCCACTTCGCCCGCAAGGATAATGGCAGTGTTATAAGCCTTTATCGCTTCCATTTCGAGCGCATGGTCGTAATCGAGCTGTTTCGGGATCTCCGAGCCTATATGTATCTTTCTTAGATTGCTCACTATGGGTATCCCTTCGAGGAAGAGTATCCTGCCTATCAGCTTCTCTGCGTGTTTCATCTCGTCTATGGCCCGTTTCTCTATTTGCTTGTGGAGTTTCCCGTACCCCCAGTTGTCGTTCATCTCCGAATGCACCATGTACTGGTTGATGGCCGTCAGCTCGTCCGCAAGAAGTGAGTTGAGCGTCTCGATAAGTCTCTCGTTCCCTTTCATTCCTGCCTCCTTCGGTGGATAGATTTATTCAGCGGCGTCATTTTCAAAACGCACACTCAGGATCTCAAACTTCTCTGAAGTGCTTACTTAAATGCATTATATGGTGAAGTATGGAATGTGTCAAGAATGGAGTCAAGGGGAGTCAAGAAGGCCGGTGAGTGAAGCCGGGTTTGCGGTCAAACACTATCTTATCTTCCTGTTATATCCGAACCTCTCATCAAAGACAGGGGCGATGAGATTGTCCACAGGGGCGTAATCGTCCCTCAAGACTACTGAGTACGATCTCTTCATGAATTGCTCGACAAGATTCTCAGGCACCACTGCCGATGCGGCCCTGTCGCCGAAACTGCTAATGACAAACGACTCGAAGTCCCTCATCTTCAGGTCGCCATTGCCTGCCAACACGATAAAGGTTGCTGAACCTATACTCTCGAAATTTGGGCTTATGGATATGACGTGGACATTCTCTTTCCCAAAGACCTCCCTCAGTGTCCTGATGGTGGAAGGCAGGAAAGATCCCCTCTGGAAATTATCGATAATGTTCGTGAGAATAACTCCGTTTGGGGTCAGGATATTCTTCAGCAGTTGGGCGAACTCCACTGTGGTAAGATGATAGGGTATGGACAAGTCGTTGTAGGCGTCTACAAAGATGAGGTCGTACCTGCCCTTGCAGTTCATTACGAACCAGCGGCCGTCCTCGTTATAAGTGCGTATCCTTGTATCCTTCGGCAACCCCAGATGTTGATAGACGACCCTCGTTACTTCCGGGTCAATCTCCACCACTTCGATAGTCGCTTTCGGATAGAAGACCTCCATATACCTCGGAAATGTGTATCCTCCGCCTCCGATTGTGAGGCTCATGAAGGTATCATTCCTCCCGAACTTCCATTGAAGCACCTCGGAATAGATCTTTTCATATTTATATTCGATGTGAAGGGGGTCTGAAAGGTTCACGTAGGAGTGAATGAGGTTATCAAGGACCAGCGCTTTCAGAGGTGTCTTGCCGTCGGAGCTCGTGGCCTGCTTCACTTTTATGGTGAAATAATCGCTCTCCTTATAATAGTCTGTGTAAGAGTCAAGGTGTGGCCTGAATGCGATATTATGGGCACCCCATATGACAACAGAGGGGAGAAGGAGAAATCCGACAGCAGCCATCTTTGTCTTGAGGAGAGAACCCCAGGCTATTGCCGTGAGGATCAGTATCCCTCCCATCGACATGATAATGTGCCTTGTACCCATCCATGAGATGAGAAAAAAGCCCGCGGCGAACGTGCCTATGATCGAACCGAAGGTAGAGAAGGCATATATCTTCCCAACAATATTGCCTGCAGTCTCGATATTCCTGAGTGCAAGCTTGACCACAACAGGCGAGATCATCCCCAGGATACAGCTAGGGATAAAAAAGGTAAGCGTCGTCACGATCAGGATGCGGAGCATGAGTGTTGTCGGGAAATGATAGCCCGCAATGTTCGTTACCGGCGCTATCAGGAGGGTGGCTATACCCGAAAGGAACAGGAGCCACCCGAGGGTCCTTCTCTGGGGATACCTGTCGGCAAGCTTCCCCCCAAGATATGCCCCAATACTGATCCCGGCAAGGACAACCCCTATGATGCTTGTCCACGTATAAAGAGATACTCCCACATAAGGCGCCATGATGCGGCCTGCAACGATCTCGATTACAAGGGTACAGAAGCTCGCAATGAACGTAATGATATAGGCGCTGAGAACGCTCATAACCCAATCTCCTCTCTTTACTTCACTCGTCGATGATCCCTTTAAACACTTTCCTCGCCGCTACTGTCCAAAACAGCCTATGAGATGCTTGATAGGGATTGTCCAGCATAACCTCTCCGGCCCTCGTCGCTGCCGCTGTTCTCCAAAATTCCCCTTCTTCCAGCAAATGATCACAAATGCCTGACTGTGACGGATACCCATCTGCCGTCATAGTATTTTTCGATAACACCGAGCCGCTCCTTTTCCATCGCTGTTATGACACCAGCCTCCTGGCCCACAAGCATGCCGGAGAGGAGAGCTACACCAGTATCATTTAGATGCGATGAGATTTCGGGTGCGATTTTGATGAGCACCTCAGACATGAGGTTTGCCGCAATCATATCAAAAGTTCCTTCAACGTCGGAGATACCTCCTTCCGTTATCACTACATTGTGCAGGTTGTTCAGATCTGCATTTCTCCTTGCTGCCGCAATGGCAAGCGGGTCTATATCGATACCAACGATATGACGATAGCCCAGTTTCGATGCTGCGATGGAAAGGATGCCCGTGCCAGTGCCGACATCGAGAAAGTTATCTTTCTTAATGCCCCTCACCCCGACCTTCTCCCGCAAGGGCAGAGGGCAAGAATCTTCATCTTGACGGTTAGAAAGACATCTTCCCCTCTCTTGACTGGATGGGACAGGGGAGGGTGAACCGTTTCCCTCGGCAGTTGTTTCTGAGTATCTTTCTATAAGTATAAGGCATGTCTTTGTCGTTTCATGATGGCCTGTGCCGAAGGCCATGCCGGGATCGATGATGAGAGGTATCCGTTCGTTCCCGGCTGTTTCCCACGGCGGAAGGATCGAGAGCCTCTTGCCCACGTCAACCGGCACGAACTTCTTCTTCCATGACTCGTTCCAGTCCCTTTCAGCGAGGTAGAGATACTCGAAGTTGAAACGGGGGTCAAGACCTGAGGCCTCCAGGGTCTTCCTGAATGAATTCAATTGATCTCTCAGTCTTACGACGTCGTGGATGTCCTTGAAATAGGCTATGATGCGCCTTCCGTAATCGGTTACTCCAAGGCAACCCATTTCAGAGATCTTACTCAGTAGGGCTTCTCTTGAGGTATCCGGCACTGTTATCGCGAATTCGTAATAAGCCATTCTCAAACCTGGAACATCTTTTCGAGTGCATTCCTTTCCTCAGGGGTTGTCATGAATATCAGTGTATCCCCGGGCTTTACCACGTACGTATCAGGTGGATTGTAGATCCATTCACTTTCAGCTCTGACGGCGAGCAGCAGCGCATTGGGATGTCTGCCGAGACCCGACTCCGGGACTGGTCTCGCAGAAAAGCCCGGGGGGACCGAGATCTCTTCAATGCGCAGATTCCTTTCCTTGTCCCTCAGCATGGTGTCAAGGAAGGACACAACCGTTGATCTTACCATCTCCGATGCCATCCTCAGTCCGCCTATGGAGGTCGGCGAGACCACAGCATCGGCTCCTGCCTTCTTCATCTTGCCGATGTTTTTCAGGTCCTTGCAACTCGCAACGACTCTCACATTGGGGCTAAGCTGCTTTGCGGTGAGGCTTACCACGAGGTTCTGGTTGTCGTCCCCGGTTACGGCGAACAACCCCTTTGCCTCTGCGACGCCCGCCTCGAACAGGGTGTCGCTGTCAGTGGCGTCTCCCCCGATAAAGACGGCATCGGGGTAAGTCTCAAGGACCCTTTCTATCTCCCCCTTATCGATGTCCACTATCACATGTGGTCGCTTCGTCACGGCGAGTTCGCCGACGATATGGAAGCCCACTCCGTCGAGTCCGCATACGATGTAATGTTCCCTGATTTTCCTGATCATCTTTTTCATTCTTTTCCTCCGAAATGCTTTGCTCAGTTCACCTTCCACCATAAAGGCCGTGATATTGGAGAGGATGTACGTTGCGATACTGATCCCGGAAACGGCGATGAAGATGGTAAATACTCTTCCCACAGGATTTCCGGACATGTCGATTATCTCACCGTATCCGATTGTGGTGATGGTGATGAAGGTCATATAGAGACAGTCAAGGAGGGAATAGCTTCTTCCCCCGATGATCCAGTACCCGATCGTGCCGGTTGCGAAGACGAGGGCCATGAATATGCCTGTCCGTACAAACTTGGTATGGATCTGTAAATAGAGGCTGTCGGTCATGGTAATGTAATATACCTTTTGTGACGGAGAACTTCAAATAGACGATATTTGCCCCCTGATGAATAGAATAGTTCGGTAACACAAGAAGGTTCTCATTTCTGTAAAATATCAGCATTATGCTTACGGCTTACATGGTTGTCCCGTTCTATCTACTGGGTCTCTGGAAGCGCCACTTCCTGTACGCGGGGCTTGTTATTCAAGGCGTCTATGTCATATCACGGGGTCTTGATCTTGGAAGGCTCCCTCTCGTCGGTCCTCACGATACCCTCATCTTTCTCTCGGCCTCGATTGCGGCATTCTTTATTCCCTTCGACATTGCCATGAAGAATGACAAGAGATTCACTCGCGCGGCCGCGCTGTCTGCAATCGCCTTCACCCTTTTCGGCCTCATCTCGAAGCCTCACAACACTCCGCTCCCTCCAGTACTCAGGACCCTCTGGTTCGAACTCCATGTCGTGCTGGCCTTCCTGTCTTACGCCCTTTTCGGCATAGGGGCGATCCTCGGGGTGCTCTACCTCCCAGGAAGGGATAAATCCCTTGAAGGCCTTCAGTACCGCTCTGCCTTTATCGGCTATTGTCTCTTTTCCCTTTCGATGATCTTTGGCGGAGTATGGGCTTATCTTGCCTGGGGCACGTACTGGCTCTGGACACCCAAGGAACTCTGGACGTCCCTTGTGTGGATCTTCTATAGCATCTACCTCCACGCGCGGCTCGTGCGGGGCTGGACAGGCAGGCCCCTGGCAGTCCTCGGCATTGTCGGCTTTGCCTTTGTGATGTTCACCTATCTCGGAGTGAGCCTGCTGATGGAGAGCTCGCATACTTTTAGGGAATGAATACGTGATTAACCACAGAGAACACGGAGGACACTCTATTTCGTTTGCAGCTATTGCTTTTCTTCTCCGTGTCTCTGTGACTTTGTGGTTATGTACCTTAAACTGAGTTAGATGAGAATGTTGGAATGATGAAAAAAGCTATAGATTTCCTGGTCTCCACAAAGACGTCTATTTGGCTTCTCTGCATTCTTGCTGTAATGTTTCTTGCAGGCGCCTTTGCCATGCCAGCAGAAGAGGCATTCCATTCCGTCCATTCAATGCCCCTTCTTGAGTGGATGACGGAACAGCCGCTCAGGATCACATGGTGGCTATGGGCGTCCGTGGGACTCATCCTTTTGCTCGCGGCCAATACCCTCTTTTGCAGCATCGATTCAATATTAAAAAATAAGAGAAGGCTCACGGAATGGATGCTGCTCATTTCGCCCCAGATAATCCATATCGGCTTTCTTTTAATGCTCCTTGCCCATCTACTGAGCGCTTTGGGAAGTTTCAAGGTTTATGGAGTTGCCGGTGAAGGGAGCTTAATCGAAATGCCGGACGGCGGTCTTCTGAAGATCAAGAGGATAAATATATCGGTCGATTCCAATGGGTATCTGACCGATTGGAAGGTCGACGTCGAAGCGGTAACGACTGGCGGAACCGCACAGGAGGGAAGCCTCGCGCCAAATAAACCTCTTTTCAGGGGAAAAACCGGGCTTTATGTTAGGGACCTTCATGCATTCCCGGTTAAGACGATCCTCATAGAGATGAGCAGGGAGCCCGGCGCCGTCTGTGCGCTGGCCGGCGGAGTCCTCTTTATGGGAGGGACGGTTACACTTCTTCTTCTGAAGATGAGGAGGGAGGGGAGGCAATGACCTCTGCTGCCGTTTCCCTGTCTTCCTTTCTCACAAGGACCCTGATCTCCCCCATCTTCCCGATATTGACCGGGTAGGGGCTCACCTTTGACGACCTGAGCACCACTGTTATCCCGCCGCTTTCGAGGATGTCCCTTATCATCTCCGCCTCTAGAGGATCGTAAGTGAGGAAGACCTCAACCCATTCTTCATCATTGCCCACCTTTTTAGTTTACATTATCCGGCCCGCTGCCGCCACCACGGTTTTTTTGCATTTGTAATCCCCCTCAGGTAAAATAAATCACAGGCTGCTCACTTATGCATATCCATGATCCGAGGAGGTCTTGAATGTTAAAGAATAGAAAATTGCCATATGAAAAGAAGACATATCTCTTGATAACCGCCTTGCTCTTTCCTCTTTTGGTTCTGCAGGGGGGCGCAGCAATTGCCGATTCCTTCTGGAGCACACTTGACCGTTCAAAGATCCAGAAGGCCGTTCCGGTAACAAACGAAACCGTTGCCGACCTTGTCGACAAACTTAAGCCTGCCGTCGTTAACATCAGCGTGACACAGGTGGTGAAGACGGGAGCCCCTCAGTTCGAATCGCCTTTTGGGGACGACCAGTTTAGGGACTTCTGGAGGAGGTTCTTCGGCAATCAGGAGCCGAGGGAATTCAAAAGGAAGGGACTCGGCTCAGGTTTTATAATCAACCGGGAAGGATATATCGTAACGAACAACCATGTGGTCCAGAAGGCTAAAGACATCACAGTGATTCTCTACAATAAGGAACAATACCCTGCCAAGATTATCGGCACCGATCCGAAGATCGACATAGCTCTCATCAAGATCGACCCTAAGAAGGACCTCGCGGTTGCTCCGCTTGGAGATTCGGACAAACTGAGAGACGGCGAATCGGTCATCGCCATCGGAAATCCCTTCGGTCTTGCGGAAACAGTGACCTCGGGGATAGTGAGCGCGAAGGGGCGCACCATCGGAGCAGGCCCCTACGACGACTTTATTCAGACTGATGCCTCTATCAACCCAGGTAACAGCGGAGGGCCCCTTATCAACTTCCATGGGGAAGTGGTGGGGATCAATACCGCCATCGCTGCCACAGGCCAGGGCATCGGTTTTGCCGTGCCGATGAACATGGCCAAGGAAATACTCGTTCAACTGAAAGAGAAGGGGAAGGTTACAAGAGGATGGATGGGCGTGTCGATACAGGAAATTACCCCCGAACTCGCGAAGTCCTTCGGCCTGAAAGAGGAAAAGGGAGCGTTGGTTTCCGACGTGGTGCCGGGAGGTCCTGCTGAAAAGGCTGGAATCAAACGGGGAGATGTGATTATTGAATTCAACGGAAAGGTCGTCAGGGATTATCATGAACTCCCGCGCATGGTCGCATCGGTGCCCCCCGGAGAAAAGGTAACTTTCAAGATATCGAGAGAGGGCAAGGAGGAGACGATTACCGCCGTAATTGCCGAGTTGAAGGAAGAAGAGACCGCGGTGCAGCCTACAGAGGAGATCCAGAAGCAACTTGGCGTTTCTCTGCAGGCGGTCACTCCGGAAATCGCCGTGGAACTGGGGATGAAGAAACCTGAAGGTGTTGTGGTCACGAATGTCGAACCCGGCGGGGCTGCAGCCGAATCAGGAATTCAGAGAGGAGACGTCATCCTGGAGGTGGACCGGAGGCCGGTGAACAGTGTCAGGGAGTTCAATGAGGCGGTGAGAAAGGCGGACAGAACTCTGTTGCTTCTCCTTTATAGAAACGGCGCGACTTTTTACGTAAGCATAAAGATTCCGCCGAAGTAAACTGGGCCAGCAGAGGGAAAATGGCTGCTTCGGACCCGGATATGAGTATGCCAGCAATGGTTTATGCCCGCGACTACGATGCCGTTCTAAGGAGCATTGGAAGTGAATTCTTTGTCTCGGCCTTCTCATATGTGCAGAACCTAGCTTCCTGGGCGAAGCAAAAAGGTATAGACCTGAGCGAACCTTCTCAACCCATGAAGCTTTATGCCCGTGGAGAAACCATCATTTTGCTTGTTCAGGCGGAAATACCCCGGGAGATGCTTGAGGACGTTGTCAGGGCTTTGGGTGTGCGATGGTCGCTCAGGGATAATGTGTCGGATCCTTCGTCTCTTCTCGACAGTGTCAAAAAGATGCTCGTTTACTGTTTCCTGAAGGAATATGCGAGGACACTGAGGGACCTCAGGGGTGATGAGCTCCTCGAAGACGAATGGGCCCTACGGAAGATGGAAAAGCTCGGCTTCTTCAGGGAGTGAGATTGCATAGAGAATTTTTTCCGCTAAAATGGTAATCAGATTACAGCCGAAAGGAGGTGAGACGGAATGAAGATCATAAGGATAGTATTCATGACAGCGATCGCCCTCGGATTAGTCTTTTCCTCTGCCTACGCTATGAAGCACCTTCCCGAGGAGAGGGGGAAAACCCTTTTCAACGATCCGAAGGCATTCGGAGGTCAGAAGGCGTGCAACGAGTGTCATCCGGAGGGAAAGGGCCTCGAGAAGTCCGGGGGAAAGAAAGAGTTCAAGATCATGGGCAAGACCCAGAAGAGTCTTGAGGAGGCAGTGAATTTCTGCATCGAGAATGCGAGCAAGGGCAAGGCCATCGACCCGAAATCGGACAAGATGAAGGACATGGTTGCCTACATCAAGTCGCTGGGCAAGATGATGGAGAAGGAAAAGCCGGCAAAGCCGAAAAGCGGCGGCTATTAGAACATGGGGAGGGAGAGCAGAAGCTCTCCCTCCCTTTGCCTGTCATCTTATCACTCCTCGGCAGTACCTCACCATGCCCTTTTACATTAAACATCGAATCCTCCTCTCTCTGAATTTTGTGATTTGTTGCGAGGGAGCATTTCTTTTAGTAGAATGTCGTTGAGACGGGAGTAACAGATGCCGCGCGACATACCTGTAGGGAACGGTAACTTTCTTATCACTTTCGACCGGGACTACTGCCTGAGGGATATATATTATCCCTATGTGGGGCAGGAGAATCATACGGACGGACATAAGTTCAGATTCGGGATCTGGACCGACGGGGCCTTCTCCTGGGTCAGCGGCACTGACTGGACCCTCGGGCTTGAGTATGCCGGGGAGAGCCTTCTCACCCATGTCACTGCGGTCAACGAGAGATTGGATGTGTCCCTTCACTGCAATGACATTGTGGATTACAGGGAAAATATTTATATCAAGAAAGTCTTTTTAAGAAACCACTCGGAGAGAGAAAGGGAGTTCCGGGTCTTCTTCCACCACGATTACCACATCCTCGAATCCTCCATAGGCGACACCGCATACTACGACCCGGATGAGAGAGCGATGATCCATTACAAGGGGAACCGCTATTTTCTGATGACCGGGATGCTTAACGGCCGTCAAGGCCCGGACCAGTTTGCCACGGGAATAAAGGAGTTTCACGGACTGGAAGGCACCTGGAAAGATGCCGAGGACGGTCGGCTTGAAGGCGCTCCCATTTCTCAGGGTTCCGTTGATTCAGCGCTGTCGTTCCGGACAAGAGTGAAGGGTGGCGGAGATCAAACCTTCTATTATTGGATAGCCGCAGGGAGGAATTACGCGGAAGTGAGCGCACTCAACAGGATGCTCATAAAGGAAGGCGCAGAGCACTTTATACAACGTACGGACAGTTACTGGAGGGCATGGGCGAACAAGGAAAACTTCGACCTCAGCCTCCTTACTCCCTCAATACGGCGAGCCTACAAGCTAAGCCTCCTTATCATCAGGACAAACATCGACAGTCACGGGGCGATAATAGCGGCAAACGATTCCGACATCCAGCACTTTGCGAGGGATACCTACAGCTATATGTGGCCGAGGGACGGCGCGTTCACTGCTTATGCCCTTGATCTTGCGGGCTACCCGGGGCTTACCCGAAGGTTCTATGAATTCTGTCTCGACATCATGAGCGAGGGCAAGGAGGCGGAAGGTTTCTTCCTCCACAAATACAATCCGGACGGATGCCTCGGAAGTTCCTGGCACCCCTGGATAGCTGATGGCGAGAAACACCTTCCTATTCAGGAAGACGGCACTGCGCTCGTGCTTTGGTCGCTTTGGTTTCACTTCGAAAAGTACAGGGATATAGAGTTCGCAGCAAAACTGTACGAGAACCTTGTGATAAAGTGCGGAGATTTCCTCGCATCATACCGGGACGGGCAGACGGGGCTTCCTTTTCCCTCTTACGACCTGTGGGAAGAAAAATTCGGTGTCCACACGTTCACTGTCTCTTCCGTCTATGCAGGACTGAAGGCGGCCGAGAGATTTGCCTCTCTATTCGGCGACATAGATAGAGCAAAGAAATACGAAAGTGCTTCAGAGGAAGTGAAGAAGGCAATGGACAGGTACCTCTACAGCCGGGAATACGGGAGATTCCTGAAATCGGTAAGGTTCCGCAGTGACGGCTCTTATGAGGCGGACCCTGTTATAGATGCCAGCATGTATGCGCCATTTTATTTCGGCGTTTTCGGGGCAAGGGATGAACGGGTAGTGAATACCATGAACGCAATAAGGGAACGTCTCTGGGTAAAGACAGAAGTCGGCGGATTAGCCAGGTACGAGGGAGACGGCTACCACAGGGTGACCGATAATGTTCAGGATGTTCCGGGTAATCCATGGTTTCTCTGCACACTGTGGCTTGCGCAGTGGCGTATTGCCGCTGCGGAAAGCCCCGAGGAGTTGCAGGAAGCGATTCCTCTCATCGAGTGGGTCTGTAAGAGAGGCCTTCCCTCCACGGTTCTTGCCGAACAGGTGAATCCATTCACCGACCAGCCCCTTTCCGCATCTCCACTCACCTGGAGCCACGCGGGTCTCGTCGCCGCAATCCACGAGTATCTGGCAAGGCTGGGGGAAATCTCTATTTGTCCGGCCTGCGGGAGACCAATGGCCGGCCATGAAAGCCGTCCCTAGAGTACTCAGCTTGCGGGGTCGTATTTTTTATGGTACAAGTGGAGTAAGAAGGCGAAACCATGGGAGGTGAGAGAGATGAAAAAACCAGCGGAGAATTCGGAGGAGTTCTTGAAACTTATCAAGGACTGGCAAGCCCTCGAAGATAAGACTATAGCGAGCGCTGAAGAATTGATAAGCAAGACCAATAATCCACTTGTTAAGATGACAATGGAGATGATCAAGCATGATTCAGAAAAGCACAAGGTGATGCAGCAGATGATAATCGACAACATAACAAAAGAGGCCGTACATCTGAGTCCTGATGAACTTGCACCGCTATCGGATATGCTCAATAAGCATATGGAGGCGGAGGCGAAATCTCTGACACTTGCTGATGCTGCGCTCGAAAAAAGCGAGCTTTTCGTCACACGGTATATCCTGTCCTATCTGATTGCGGATGAGACAAAGCACCATAGTCTTATTAACAAGTTGAATGAGCTGAAGAGGGCGGCTATATTTGTAACGTAGCGCCCTGAGAGCGAAGGCGGTTAGCCGTGTCATGTATCGTTGCATAAGGATGTAATGCATCCGGGGGCAAGCGAAGCGCGCCTGCCTACCGGACAGGCAGGCCAGGAATCCTTCTGAAACTCGCGGAAAGATTCCCGCCCCGGCGGGTCGCCTGAGGTGACCGGACAAGACAAAGGCTTTTTGCCCGAGCATGAGTTTAAGAAAAGAGTTTAATTTTAGAGGCCAGGGGAAAGCCTGACCTTTCTTAGGAGAAAGGAGAAGAGCTATGAAAAAATTCTTGGCAGTTATGGTCGCAGCGGTTTTAACATTTGCGTTCATAGCAACAGCATGGGCAGAGATGAGAAAAGGCTTATCTCTGCCTAAAGGATGGAGAAGTTTTACCCATGTCAAATCAATGGTGATACCTGACAAGAATCACGGCTTATACGGTTTCCACCATATATATGTGAACGGCAAAGGGGTCATGACCCTGAAAAAGGGCGGGATGTACCCGGAGGGCGCTGTGTTTGTGGGGGTTTTCTATGATGTCGTCACAGAAAAGGACGGCTCGATAACCCAGGGCAAGAAGCTCTTCTCCGTCTTTATGAGGAAAGATGCCAGGGCAGCAGAAACTGGAGGATGGAGATACGCCGCCTTCGGGCCGGACGGAAAATTCCTCGACAAGGATTACAAGAAGGAGTGCTATGAATGTCACCTGAGCGCGAAGGACTCCGACTATATCTTTTCAAAGTTTATAGAGTGATTTCCCTTCCTCAATAGGCAGATAGCCGCCTTGACAAAGGGAGGGGCGTTGCGCAGATAAGGTATAGATGAGAGTCTCCTGCAGGTCCGTGAGTATCCGTGAGCAGAAGTCTCAAGTCATGCGCCTTGCAGAGAGGAGGTGAGACAGGATGAAAAAGACAGTGAGCAAGAAGGCTCTTGTCAAGGAGGCTGCCTTCTGGAGGGATTTCAGCAGGGCTGTGAAGGAGAATCCCGGCAAGGTATGCCACAAGTGAAAGAGCTGAAAGAGCTGAAGTTGCCGGTCGGCAACGAAGAGGAAAAAGGCAGATACGGCGGTGCCCTGGACTGCAACTTTACGGCCGCCGTATCTGCCGTTTTTATGCATTTTGCAACGTGAGGATTACGCATGGCCATAAACGAAGATCATGAGTTCTTTGTGCAGTGGCATCTCACAGAGAGATGCAATCTGAGATGCTCACACTGCTATCAGGAAGAAAGAAAGTCGGTTGAGATGTCTTTTGATGAGATAAAGGACGGCATCTGTGAGGTATCGGAGATGCTGAAGGCATGGAAAGATGCCTACGGCATTTCTTTCTCTTCCAGCTTTAACGTCACGGGCGGCGAGCCTTTCCTTCATCCCGACATCTTCGAAATACTTGAAGAGATGAGGAGGAAAGGGTTTGAGGTGTATCTTCTCTCAAACGGCGTCCTTATCAACAGGGAAAAGGCCAGGGTTCTTTCATGGCTTGGTGTCAGAGGGGTCCAGGTGAGCGTAGAGGGTCCTGAGGAGATCCACGAGACCATAAGAGGAAGGGGTAGTTTTTCGGCATGCCTGAGGGGGATAGGGCATCTTCTTGATGCGGGAATACCGGTGAACCTGAATGTCACTCTGTCCAGTATCAACGCAGGCCATTTCGAGGACATGATCACTCTCTCGTCCTCACTCGGGGTCCAGAGCCTCGGTTTTTCGAGACTCGTGCCTTCAGGCAGGGGGGCAGGGCTACTTAACAGTATGCTGAAGAAAGAGGAAGTCAAGAATCTCTACAAAACCATTTTCTCAAGCAAGGAAAACGGTCTCACCCTTGTTACCGGAGATCCTGTGGCATCCCAGATGTCCTGCCTTGATGATCCATCCGATTCGGGCTCTATCCCCACAGGAGGATGTGCTGCCGGTGTTTCCGGATTCACCATCCTGCCGGACGGCACGTTGGTGCCATGCAGGAGGTTGCCAATACCCATCGGGAACGTCAGGAGAGATTCCGTAAGGGAGATATGGGCAACCTCTGAGATCCTTGAAGCCCTCAGGGACAGGAGAAGGTACGGGGGAAAATGCGGTTCCTGTAAGAGATGGGCCCAGTGTAGAGGCTGCAGGGCAATCGCATATGCATACTCACAATCCAAGGGGAGAAAGGATTTCCTCGCAGAGGACCCCCAGTGCTTTCTGGATTTGTGACCTATGAGGAGTAACCAGCATTCTTCTCCGTAAAGATGTCAGAGGTCGCTTTCGTGGTGAGGAATGACTATCAGAACATGGGAATCGGCAAGGAGCTGCTGTCCTATCTCACCTAACTGGCCAAGAAAAACGGCCTCCATGGCTTTTCTGCTGAAGTCCTGATGGACAACAAGCAGATGCTCCACCTTTTTGAGAAAATGGGTTTTGCAATCGAAAAAAGACTGGACGCAGGCGTATATGAACTGAAGATGTCTTTCCGCTGACCGCGCATTTCCGCAAGAGCCGCATTCGCCCTTGATTCCAGAGGTATTCGGAAGTACAATTGTTTTATGCTTGATTCTCTCTTCAACCCCCGCTCCATTGCGGTGATCGGTGCGTCACGGGACCCGAAAAAGGTCGGTCATGCAATCCTGAACAACCTGATCCGCTTTCAGTATCAAGGGCAGTTGTACCCCGTAAACCCCTCTGCTCCGGACATATTGGGATTGAGGACCTTCCGAAGGGTTTCGGAGATCGGCCGGGAAGTGGACCTCGCGGTGATTTCAGTGCCTGCGCGCTCGGTCCCGGGCACTCTCATCGACTGCGCACATTCGGGGGTACGGGCCGCAGTAATCGTAAGCGCGGGCTTCAAGGAGTCAGGACCTGAGGGAGCAAAACTCGAGGAGGAAGTGAGAAGAATCGCCGAGGAAAAGAGGATAAGAATACTCGGCCCCAACTGTCTCGGTATCATCAACACTTCCCGAGGCATAAACGCCACTTTTGCTGCCGGAATGCTCCCGCGTGGGAGAACGGCCTTTTTCTCGCAGTCGGGCGCTCTGGGCATAGCGATACTCGACTGGGCAATAGGGAAGAAGGTCGGATTCTCAAAATTTATAAGCCTGGGGAACAAGGCGGATCTCAACGAAATCGACTTCATCGAATACTTCGTCGGTGACCCTGATACCGATGTAATCCTAGGATACATCGAGGACGTGGTGGACGGGAGGGGGTTTCTGTCTGTCGCGTCAAAGGCAACGAAAATGAAGCCGGTCATTCTTCTGAAATCAGGAGGCACCGAAGCCGGGGCGAGGGCTGCTTCATCTCACACCGGGGCCCTGGCGGGTTCGGAGATTGCCTTCTATGCCGCCTTCAGACAGACTGGCATCATCAGGGCAAACGGCATTCAGGATCTCTTCGATACGGCCCTTGCGTTTGCCTCCGGAAAACTGCCGAGGGGAGACCGTCTCCTCATCATTACCAATGCAGGCGGTCCGGGGATAATCGCGGCGGATACCGCGGAGAGACTCTGCTTGAACATGACGCAGCTGTCAAGGGAGACCGTGGAAGCGATAGTGAGACGGTTGCCGGCCAACGCCTCCCTATATAACCCCGTGGACATCATCGGTGATGCGACATCGGAGAGGTATGATGAGGTATTGAACAAGGCGATTCTCGACCCCAATGTCGACGGGATAATTGTAATCCTCACTCCTCAGGCAATGATCGATGTGGAAAATACGGCGGAAATCGTCATTAAGACATCAAAGGAAACGGAGATGCCCATAATAACTTCCTTCATGGGTGAGCTGAAGGTGAGAGAGTCCGTCAAAAGACTCGTGGCGAATTCAATTCCGAATTTCCCTTATCCAGAGGCAGCGGTCTGGGCCTACAGGAGACTCTGTGATTACACATCCTGGAAGAACCTTGGGGAAGAAGAAGAACTTCAATTTCAAACTCAGGGCAAGGAAACTGTGAAGAAGCAAATCGACGGTTTTCTCGCCTCAGGGAAATATCAGCTCGCTGAAAATGATGCAATGACCCTTCTTTCGGAATACGGCTTCAGATTTCCGAACAGGTTTCTTGCGAGAACCTCGAGAGAGGCTTCCCTCCTATCTTCCCGCATAGGTTTTCCGATTGTGATGAAGGTCTCTTCTCCGGAAATACTCCATAAGACCGATGTAGGAGGTGTAAGGCTCGGCATCAACTCCAGGAAAGAGGCGGAAGATGCATTTGTCGAAATCACATCGAATGTGAGGAGACTTGCGCCCGAAGCGTTCATAAGCGGTGTAATGCTTTATGAGATGGTGGGCCAAGGTAGAGAGGTGATACTCGGTGTCAGCTTTGACAGGACATTCGGACATATGATCATGTTCGGCCTGGGGGGGATATACGTGGAAGTCCTGAAGGACGTCTCCTTCAGGATAGTGCCCGTATCCCGCAGGGAGGCCCTGTCCATGGTGGGCGAGATAAGAACGAACGCGCTCCTCAAAGGGGCAAGGGGTGAAAGGCCGGCTGACATCGAGGCGATTGTGGAGGGGATTCTGAGACTCTCAGCGCTGGTAACGGACTTCCCCCTAATTCATGAGCTGGATATCAACCCCCTTGTGGTGATGGAGAGGGGGGCTGTTGCGCTCGATGCGAGGATCATTTTAGAAAGGCCGTAACTCGTAATTGAAAGGAGAGAAAGACATGTTTCCGGTATTTATCGCATCCGTCAGGAGTTATTCGGGAAAGACTTTTATCGCCCTGGGCCTCGCCCTGAAGCTGATGGATATGGGGTACAGTGTCGGATACTTCAAACCGATCGGAAAGACCCCTGTGAAAAAGGGCGCCCGTGTCTTTGACGCCGATGCCGTGTTCATAAAGGAAGCACTTTCTCTGCCGGACCCGCTGGATGTCATATCGCCCTTCGTGCTCACCTACGAGGCGCAACACCTCATATACCGGGGAAAGATTGTCGAAAAACAAAAGCATATCCTGAAGGCCTTCAGTGCCTTGGAAAACAAAGACCTTGTAATTATCGGGGGGGCCGGAGACTTCTTTGAGGGGGCGCTCCTCGGTATCGATATGCTCAGCCTCGCAGAGGCGATGAGAGCCCGTGTCCTAATGGTAGAGTCATGGACGGGAGATATCTCGGCGGATTCCCTGTTCGGTGCATCCAGGCTCCTGGGAAAGAGATGCGCAGGAGCCGTGATAAACAAGATACCGGCCGAAGCCCTCGTCCACGTGAATGAGACCGTAAGACCCTTCATGGAGAAAAGGGGCATAAGGATATTCGGGACATTCCAGAGGGACAGTCTCCTTGAGTCTCTCACCGTGAGGCAGCTGAACGATGCGCTGCACGGAAAGGTGCTGTGCTGCGAAGAGCGCCTTGACGAGTTCGTGGAGAACTTTTCAATAGGCGCAATGGATGTGGACAGCGCTCTGAAATACTTCAGGAGGACCCCGAACAAGGCCGTAATCACTGGGGCCCACCGCTCCGACATCCAACTCGCGGCCATGGAGACCTCAACCCGGTGCATCATCCTGACAGGGGGGCTTTATGCCAATGATGTGGTGATCGGCAAGGCTCAGGCAAAGGGAATCCCCATCATTTCCGTGGCCGACGATACTTTCACGACCATTGAAAGGATCGAGGCAGTGATTGGGAAGACGGAGATTGCGCACGTAGCGAAGATGAATCGTGCCAGGGACCTCATCGAGACGGGTTTTGATGTCAGGAGGCTCTTAAGGAATTTGAGATGAACAGGCTCGCAAAGGAGAAGGCTGCGTATCTCAAACATTCCGCGCATCAGAAGATCGACTGGTATCCCTGGTCTGAAGAGGCTTTCGGGAGGGCAAAGAAGGAGGACAAGCCTGTGTTCCTGAGCTCAGGAGCCATCTGGTGCCACTGGTGTCATGTGATGGCCAAAGAGTGCTTTGAGGACGAAGAGGTGATACGGCTCCTCAATGACAACTGTATCAATATCAAGCTCGACAGGGACGAGAAACCCGATATAGACAGGATTTATCAACAGGCAGTGGCTGCCATGGGATCGGGAGGAGGCTGGCCCCTCAGCGTCTTTCTCACCCCCGGTAAGAAACCCTTTTTCGGAGGAACGTATTTCCCTCCCGATGACCGTTACGGAAGGCCTGGATTCAAGAAAGTTGTGCGTACAGTAGTAGAGTTCTACCACACGAAAAAAGATGAAATAGAGGAATACACCATGAAACTTGCGGAATTCCTCAAACCCGGACCGACTGTGCCGTGCGAGATAGAGGAATCGCTCATTGATGAGGCTCTCGCCGCCATATCTGATGAATTCGATCCTCAAAACGGAGGCTTCGGCAGGGCTCCTAAGTTCCCTATGCCTGGAGCCATGGAATTCCTCATCAATCAGTTTTTCAAGAGCCCAAAGGAGTCCATCGGCCTTGCCATAAGAAAGACCCTCCTGTCCATGGCAAAAGGGGGTTTCCATGATCATTTGGGAGGGGGGTTCCACAGGTATTCCGTTGATAATTCCTGGATCATCCCACATTTCGAAAAGATGGCTGACGACAATGCATGGCTTCTCAGAAACTATACGGATGCATATTGCCTTTTCGGGGATCCTTATTTCAGCGAAGTCGCGCAGGGGATAGTGAGATTTTCAAGAGAAGTTCTCTCTGACCCTGAAGGAGGTTTCTACGCCAGCCAGGATGCGGATGTCACTCCTAATGATGAGGGAGGCTACTTCACATGGACGGAAGAGGACTTCGGGGCCGCCCTTAACGAGGAGGAGTACAGGGTTCTTTCGCTCCATCTTTTTCATGATAAGGGTTCGATGCACCATGACCCTTCAAAAAAAGTGCTTTTCGTTTCGATGGAGCCTGACGAGATAGGGAAGAAACTCGGCATGGAGACAGAGAAGGTGAGGGAAATCATTGCCAGAGGTAAGAAGAGCCTCCTCAGGAGGCGATACGACAGGGAGTCCCCCTATGTCGATAAGGCCTTCTATACGTCCCTGAACGGCCTTTTCATCTCCTCGTACCTCAGGGCATATAGGGCTTTCGGGGACGGCTTTCTCAGGGACTTTGCCCTGAAAAGCCTGAGAAGGATAAGCGAGATTCATCTGAAGGACTCCGGCCTTCTTCACATCGAAAAAGTCAATGGCCTGTTGTTTGACTACGTACATCTTGCCGATGCGTTTATCGCCGCATACGAGATAACCGCCGACAGGATGCATAGTGAAAAGGCCGACAGGCTTATGGAGCAGTGCATCGGTAAATTCTGGGATAATGAAGGAGGAGGTTTTTTCGATTCGGAGGATGAGGTTATCGGGGTGAGGCTCAAGGGTGTCGAGGACATACCCCATCCATCGGCAAATGCCCAAGCTATTATAAACATGCTCAGGCTAAACTTGATCACCGGAAAAGAAGAGTACATGCATTACGCCGAGAGGGCGCTGAAGTCTTTAGTCTTCAGGGCGAGGGATATGGGCATCCACGCGGGCTACTATTTCTGCGCGCTCGATGCGTACTTCAATCTGATCAGACTGAACATGGAAGCAGCACCGGAAAGCGCCCTCGCAGAGACAGCGCTTTCGACTTTTAATCCCTATGCCGTCATTGCGTACGGCGAAGAAAAGGGATATGTCACTCCATGCAGGAGGGGGTCATGCTTTGAGTCGATCTTCACGCCCGATGGACTGAGGGAATTCCTGAAGAAGGCAAAGCATTGGTAGCAGAGAACTTCTCGGCAAAAAAATCAATATATCCGAATAAGTTTCGCAATCTCTCTTTCGAAATCGCCCTCGCCCCTAAAATGGATAGTCTCGAGCCCCTGGCTCCGGGCCCTCTCGATATGTGCGGCATTATCATCAATGAATAGCGCTTCTTCGGGGTGAAGCCCCAACTGAAGACATACAGCTCTGAAGAGGGAGGATATCAAAAGAATATGACGAATCTCCATGCGCGGCGGGGGACGCTTGACAATGGCTTTAAATCGCGTAAGCTTGATATAAGGGCAAAGGGTACGCCCATGTTGAACAGAAGAGAATTTATTTCCGTGACATCAGTGGGGTTGACCGCCATATCATTGGGTTACACAATCCCTATTGATGCGACAACACGAAAGGAGGAGAAGGCGATGGCATATGCGGCAAGGGATTATTCGAAACTCATAGGAATGCAGGGATTCAGCGAAACGCTCCTGAAGAATCACTTCACCCTTTACCAGGGATATGTGACAAACACAAATAAGGTGATGGAAACCCTTGGGCAGATGTTAAAGGAGGGGAAGACGGGCACCCCTGAATTCGCTGAACTCAAGAGGAGGCTCGGCTGGGAGTTCAACGGGATGAGACTCCATGAATACTATTTTGAGAACCTCGGCGGAAAAGGCGGCATCAACAATGACGGAAAGCTCGCGAAAAAGATGGCGGAGGATTTCGGAAGCTGTGAGGCATGGGAAAAGGATTTCAAAGGGGTCGGCACCATGAGGGGTATCGGTTGGGCAGTGCTCTATCAGGACAGCACAAACGGAGGCCTCATCAATTTCTGGATAAACGAGCATGACGTATCTCACCCCGCCGGATGCAATCCCATTCTGATAATGGACGTCTTCGAGCATGCTTTTATGATCGACTACGGCCTAAAGAGGGCTGATTACATAGATGCTTTCTTTAAGAACATCGACTGGAAGGCTGCTGAGGCGAGACTTAAGTGATCTGCGGAATGTGGTCAGTAGTTCCGTCAAGATGAGGGAGCTACCAGGGGCCGGCTTGCCCTTGGCCTGATTTCAAGGCCAGAAATCCCCTCCTGTTCCGGAGGGGATTTCTTATTAAAACTATCCTTCGCGCCGCTATAACAGCCGGGGAAGGAAAAGAGATGGAGCATTATGTTTAAGGTAAAGACCTTTGGAATGGAAATAAGACCGCTCAAGACAATGCATGAGCTTGCAGATCTTGACGCAATGGTCAACATTTCTATCGGAGAAAAATGTGAAGGAGGTAGTCTCCGTATCCGACGCAGCTACTACAGATGACACGGGGAACTATCGGACTTATAAGGGTGCTCTGCTACGAGGAGTAGTCTCGTCAAACGATAATCCAAAGTTTAACTAAATATTCCGCGAAGGACATATATCGAAGAGAACGCACTCGCGGTGTTTCGGTTTCTTCGCCTGGCAGATCTCCCTGCCGTGTAATATAAGCATGTGCGAGAATACTCCCCACTCCTTTTTCGGGACGAGAGCCATAAGGTCCTGTTCTATCTTGACTGGGTCTTCGTTCTTTGTGAGCCCGAGCCTGAATGCTATGCGCCTCACATGGGTATCGACCGCGATGCCTTCGTTGACTCCATATGCATTTGAGAGTACGATATTGGCCGTTTTCCTGGCAACCCCTGGCAGAGTCGTGAGCTCATCCATCGTTTTCGGAACCTTTCCTTTGAAGCGTTCCATGACGATCTTCGCCGATTCGCGGATGTTCTTTGCTTTGGTCCTGTAGAAGTTAATGGAGCGTACATCATTTTGAAGAGTATCGAGGTCGGCATCTGCGTAATCCTTTACGGACTTGTATTTCCTGAAGAGGCCTTCCGTTACCCTGTTCACATGCACATCCGTGGTCTGAGCGGACAGTATCGTCGCGACAAGAAGCTCAAAGGGGCTCCTGAAATTGAGAGCGGTGCCGGCTTCGGGATACTTCTTCTTTAACCTGCGCGACACCTCCATTGTCCTTTCGCGAATATCCATATCTTCTCCTTAACAATCTACTAAAATGCTACATGAGAAACACTCCTGAATCAAGCTTTCCTTGAATATTGAGTAAAGAGGTGATAAACTTTTTATATAAGTTCGTGCAAATATCCTTGACTTGGGAAATTATGAGAAAAGACTGGAAGGAGGAGGTATGGTAAAAGAGCGTACAGCCGCTCTCGCTGTTTTCCTATTTATGTTCATCGGCGCCAATGCATGGGCGCATCATCCTATCGGCGCGGCCAGTACCGGACAGGCAGGCCCCGTGAAAACGATTTCTGCAAGCACGCTGCCGAAAGGGAAACTCGCTCTTGAACTGCAGACGGAATATATTGATTTTGACTCTCTTTTTGATGTTGAATTGACAGGGTTTGCAGGGGCAGGGGAGGACGTTCACAGCGTGGATTCGGTTTTTCACTCTGTCTTGGGTCTTGGATACGGGTTAACGGATAACTTTACGCTCAGCTTAAGGATTTCCTACGAGAGCCTAAAGGGCATTAGGGAGACCCATCATGAAGAGCCAGAAGATATCCATGATAGGGGAGATTCGAAGGGCCTCGGAGACCTCACTATCTTAGGGCAGTACCGTTTTCTCAAGAAAAGCGATGAAGCCTTTGAATCATCCCTCCTTCTCGGAATTAAAGTTCCGGCAGGGAAAACGACACTGAATGACAGTGACGGCGAAAGGTTTGAAGCAGAGCTTCAACCCGGCACAGGCTCATGGAATCCCATGCTCGGCATAGCCGCCACAAAACGCTTCGGGCGGCTCTCAATTGACGCCAATCTCCTCTATACCTTCATGACCAAGGGGGCTCAGAATACTGAGCTGGGGGATATCTTCAATTACAACGCATCTCTCTCTTGCCGGATGTTCAGAGATACTCAGATCTCGTGGGACCTTATCGTTGAAACCAATGGCGAGTGGAAGCAGAAACATAAGATTGCAGGCGTCAGAGACCACAACAGCGGCGGGCACATACTATTCCTCTCGCCGGGAATGAGACTGATATGGAACAAGCGCTGGTCTGCTTATGTCTCGGCAGGCGTGCCGGTTATGCAAGACCTGAACGGAATCCAGAACGAGACAAATTTCAGGGCCATGGCCGGCATGAGCCTTGTGTTCTGATTGAGAATACAACAAGAGATACGATGAAGAAAGGAGCACATTATGAAAGCAGCTTCTTTGTGGATTCTATCCGGACTTTGTCTCCTCCTTATTTCACCTGTCAATGCGGCCACTTTTACAAAGCACTTCAGAGAGAGCATTTTCAAGATTACAGAGAAAGGTCTTTTCAGCGTTGAGATCCTGATGGATGATAAGGAATACAGCATAGGTAAGAACGTTATCGGCATTGTCATACACGATGCAAGGGATGAGGATGTGGAGGGAGCTGAGCTTTCAATAGTTCTCACGGACGGAGAGGGCAGGGATATCTCCCCGGCCCCGGTGGTGAGGGAAAAGGGCGGCGGTCTTTATACCGTTGCAAACGTGGACATCCGGAGGGCCGGAAAGTGGACATTCAGAATAACTGCCAAAAGGAAGAAGGACGAAGACAGCGCGACCTTTGTTTTCCCGGACGTCCTTGAAAAACGGATGCCTCATGGAAAGCACGACTAACCCTTAAGAACGGCTTCACAATTTATTCAAATCTCCCTCGAATCCTAAAGCGACCATGAGCAAAGCCCTGGATCATCGAGTCATAAAGAAGCGCCAACCGGGATGAGTGGTATAATTTAGTGAATATGGAGAGAGAGTTGAAAAGGAAAATGAACGCCCTCTGTATTGCCCTGGCCGTTATGCTGTCTTTGTCGGAAGCCGGGACGGCGTACGCAAAAGACAAGGTTGCTCTCTATTTCTTCTGGGGAAATGGGTGCCCGCATTGCAGCCGTGAAAAGTTATTCCTCGAACAACTTGAGGGGAAATATCCAGAACTTGAGATAAAGTCATACGAGGTCTGGTATAACATTGAGAATGCGGGTCTCTTTGCTTCCATGGCAAAGGCATACGGGGAGAAAGTCGAGGGCGTACCGACAGTATTCGTCGGTGATTTCAAGCCTATCGTAGGATATCTAAGCGATGCTGTTACCGGCAAGTTAATAGAAGAAAATATCCGGCAATGCATACAAAAGGGCTGTATCGACCCGATGGAAAGATTAAAGAAGCCATCGTTCGTACCGAAAGAGGAACCGAAAGCCGGGACTCCGATAGAGAAAGAGGTCAGGGAAGAGGAGGCTCCGCAGCCTCAAAGGATCCCGGAAAAGAAGGCGGCAGAGAAGATCGAACCTCCAGGAAGGGAGGAGTTTCCGCCCGTACCCGTCATGCCGGAGAAGAAGAAAATTCCCGAGGAGAAGGACAGGTTCGTGAGCATACCGCTGCTGGGGAAGGTGGATACTATGAAGACCTCCCTTCCTGTTCTTACTCTCGTCATCGCCGGCATGGACGGCTTCAATCCCTGCGCTTTTTTTGTGCTGTTTCTTCTTCTGAGTATCCTTATCTACGCACGCTCAAGGATGGTGATGCTCCTGATAGGGGCTACCTTTGTCTTCTTCTCGGGCCTTATCTATTTCCTCTTTATGTCCGCGTGGCTGAATATCTTTCTTGTTTTCGGGCATCTGAAGGTGATCACCTTAATGGCAGGTGCCGTAGCGCTTGTAATCGCCGCAATAAACATCAAGGATTTCTTTACCCTCAAAAGCGGTGTTTCATTGACAATACCAGAAAGCGCAAAACCCAAACTCTTTGAACGCACACGGAACCTCCTGAAGAAGGGCTCTCTGCCGTCGATGATGGCAGGGACGGTGGTGCTTGCCGTTGCAGCCAATGCCTATGAACTTCTGTGTACGGCGGGATTTCCAATGGTCTATACAAGGGCATTGACTCTTCACAATCTCCCTGTTTTTCAATACTACCTTTATCTCGTCCTTTACAACCTGGTCTATGTGATTCCGCTGGCGGTCATCGTTGTGATTGTGACTGTGACACTCGGAGCTAAGAAACTCACCGAATCGCAGGGACAGGTGCTGAAGCTTATTTCAGGCATGATGATGCTGTCACTGGGTGTTGTACTTCTGGTCAAGCCAGATCTCCTGAACAATATTGTCGTATCTTCCGGGCTGCTGGCGTCAGCCCTCGCTTCCTCGGGACTCATTGTTCTCATCAGGAAGATAACGAGAAGGCAAAGAAGCTGTTCCTGACCCATGTCCGGGATTGACATCTCTTCGTATGATGATAGAATTATAAATAAATGCAGGCATTGCCCAATGCCCGCATCTGGAATCAAAAACGGAGGTGCGTTATGAGAAGAGTATTAGCAGGAATTATCTTGTCAGCGCTGCTTTTTGGACCGGCTTTCATTGCGAGTGCCATCCATGAGGTTATCCCGTCGGAGACCCAGATAGCCGAGCCAGGTCCTGATGCTGAAAAGCTCAGCACATACATTCTAAGGTACAAGCCTTATACGGCGTGGCAACTATGGCCGGGTAAGGGCAGACTTTACAAGGGAACAGAGCCCCATGGAGCGCTTCTTACCACCTTTGTGAATGACGCTGCGTATTTCTCGATAAAGGATAAGAAGGGAATGGCCGACGGTTCGATTATCGCGAAGGAAAACTATAAGGCCGACAAGAAGTTTGACTCCCTTACCGTTATGTACAAGATAAAGGGGTATAACCCGGATGGAGGAGACTGGTTCTGGGCAAAGTATGCGCCGGACGGAAAGGTCCTTGCATCAGGAAAGGTCAAGGCCTGCACCGACTGTCACGGGAAGAAGAAGGACAACGACTTTATCTGGACTGACAAGGTTAAGTGAAATTGAGGGCATTGATCGTATCCGCGGACAATTTTGAGGATACCGAGCTCCTTGTTCCATATTACAGATTGAATGAGGAGGGTATCCAGGTTGACGTTGTCTCGTTAAGAAAGGGGAAGATAAGGGGAAAACACGGATACGAGGTGGAGGTCGATAAGACGCTGAAAGAGACAAAACCTGCTGACTACGACCTGCTTTTGCTGCCTGGAGGAAAGGCGCCCGAAACCCTGAGAAGGGAGAAGGATGCTTTAGAGATTGCAAGGTTCTTTTTCAAGGAGAATAGACCTGTTTCTGCGATATGCCACGGACCTCAGACATTGATAAGTGCGGGTGTACTCAAAGGAAGGCATGCCACTTGTTACAGGTCTGTGGCTCAGGAGATGAAGGAGGCCGGCGCTCTTTATGAAGACAAAGAAGTGGTGGTAGACGGTAACCTTGTCACTTCGAGACAGCCATCTGATCTTCCGGCATTTCTTAGAGAGACCATTAGGATGGTGAAAAGGGCTACTTTAGCAAGCTCACGAATAAGTGGGAAGGGCATTAAAAAGACCTGATTGAGCAAGAATTAATGTCTCTTGTATCGTTAGAAAGAAGAAATAAAGTATCGTCTATTTGACATAATATATCTTATCAGTCCTTTCATATAAACAGGAGTTGTTAGTAAAGTGTTATTAACACAGAGGAAAACAAACGCGGGTCTCATTCTGCCAATGGTTTGTACGTAAATGAACACGAATTAGGCAAATTAATTTAGCTTAATATTTACGGGGTTACCCATTTCTAATAGGATATCCTGAGAGCAGACCGTCCTTAATCCCGGCTATCCTTACAGGGACAATGTCTCTCAGCTGTAGCCCCTTTGAATACGTACTTACTTTCAGGTAATTCCCGGTTGTGCCAAGGTATCTGTCTCCGCACTCCCGCTTCTCTATAAGAACATCAAGGGTCTTCCCGACCTGACTTCTCATGTACTCTTCCTTTTTCCTTGAACCAAGCGCCCTCAGGCGGGAGCAGCGTTCTTTCTTTATCGCAGAATCAACAGGATTAGGCATCTCACATGCATCTGTCCCCTCGCGCCTTGAATAAGGAAAGACATGAAAATAAGAAAGTGGAAGAATATCGAGAAATTTCAGTGTATTTTCGAACTCACTCTCACCCTCTCCGGGAAAACCGGCGATTATATCCGTACCGATGGAAATGCTGGGAATCTCTCTTAATATCAGATTAATCCCTTTCTGGAACTCAGAAGTTGTGTAGCCTCTTTTCATGAGTCTAAGAATCTTGTCGTCCCCGCTTTGCAATGGAATGTGCAGGTGTTTGCAAACCCGAGGATCGCGGATTATCTCCAAGAGCTCCCTATCTACATCTCTAATTTCGAGGGAACTCAATCTGATTCTCCTGACACGCGTCTTCAAAAGGATATTACCCAAGAGAAAAGAAAGAGATACTTTAGGAATTAGGTCGCAACCATATGTTCCTAAATGGATTCCTGTCAGCACTATCTCGCCATATTCGCACGATGCCAGGTGTATCTGTCTTATCACATCTTCAAGGGGGATGCTCCTGGACCTCCCCCGAGCCTTTGGGATGATGCAGTAGCTACAGCAATAATTACAACCGTCCTGAACCTTGATAAAGAACCGGCTCTTAGAGGCCTTTCTCCGCTCTAAGGTATTGCATGAATTAAGTAAAGGTAACATATTGATAATGTTAAGTTTACTGTCAATGCTGACTACCTTGTCTACGCCCATCTCAAGAACATCCTCCCTGTTCAACTGCGAATAGCAGCCTGTTACTATGACCCTGGAGCCTGCCCTTGAGGCCCTTCTGATCAGTTGCCTTGACTGGTAGTCGCTTCTGGCAGTAACCGAACATGTATTAATAATGCAATAATCTGGGTTTTCCTTCAGGTCAACAATTTCGTAGCCTCTTGAAAGAAGGCCGGACTCTATGAGAAAGCTCTCTGACTGGTTTGCCTTACAGCCCAGGGTCAGCACAGCGACCTTCATATAATCTCACCATCCAGGGAGTGTTTTCTTGCATTAACCACCCGGATCTTAATGATATTTCCAATGCAGGAATCCATTCCACTGAAATTCACGATCTTGTTCGATCTTGTCCTTCCCGATAGCACTTTCCCATCCGTCTCACTGGGCCCTTCCACGAGTATTTCCTGGACTGAAGTTTCGAGTTGTTTATTTATTTTCAAGGTGATACTGTCCTGTATCTGGAGTATTTCGGCTATTCTCTCTGACTTTACCTCATCAGCAACCTGAGCATCCATGGCAGCAGCTTTCGTCCCCTCACGGGAGGAGTATTTAAATGCAAATATGCCGTCGAATTCGATTTCTTTCAACGCCTCAATGGTCTTTCTATGGTCCTCATCAGTCTCTCCGGGAAAACCGGTAATTATGTCGGAGGTGATGGAAATTCCGGGCACAGTGTTCCGGAGCATTTTGACCTTGCTGAGATATTCCTTATAGGAATACCCCCGGTTCATAAGCCTTAAAATTTTGCTTGAGCCCGACTGCAATGGCAGGTGAATATGCTCGCAGACTTTGACAAGGCGCTTAATGGCTGATATGAGCCTGTCATTCAAGTCCCTGGGATGGGAGGTAACAAACCTGATCCTTTCCAGCCCCCGAATAGTATTAATCCTTTCAAGAAGCCCGGGGAAATCCAGGTCGCTTCTGTACGAGTTGACATTCTGGCCAAGAAGGGTTACCTCTTTATAGCCCTCATCGGCAAGCCCTGATATCTCCCTGATGATGTTTTGCGACGGTCTGCTCCTTTCCGGCCCCCTTGTATAAGGCACCACACAGTAACTGCAAAAGTTGTTGCAGCCGTACATGATGGATACCCACGCCCTACCCCCAGCCCCTCTCGCTGCCGGCAGATCCGCGTCGGCAACATCCGGGTTATCCTCTGTGGCAACTGAAGCTGCGCCGGTCCTGATCAGTTCATTGAGGAGGTGGATGTTCTGGGGGCCGAAGACAAAGTCCACATACGGCGCCCGCCTGAAGAGCTTTTTGCCCTGCTGTTGAGCGATACACCCGGCCACCGCGATCCTGAGATTGGGGTTTTTCTTCTTCAGCTTTCTTATGCGTCCCAGCTCACTGAAAAATTTCTGTTCAGCCTTTTGCCGGATGCTGCAGGTATTGAAGATGATAAGATCGGAATCAATGGCATTGGCAGCGGGGCTGTATCCCTCACGGCGGAGCACGCCGGAAATCTTTTCCGAGTCGTGCACATTCATCTGGCAGCCAAACGTCTCAATAAAGAATCTTTTCCCTGACATGAATGAACCTCCCCGCAGCAAGCTGCGGGGTATCCTGAAATCTCCCCTCCCTTGACGGGAGGGGACTAAGGGGAGGGTGAATCTTATACCCCCCCCACCCTAACCCTCTCCCATAAGGGGAGAGGGAAATATATGGAACCCCCGAAGCAAGCTTCGAGGAATTCTTTGATTAAAAATAACATCAATCGACTTTGTGAAGCAAGAAGGAAGGCTTAAATTTTGAGCAGTGTCTCTATTTTCCGGGTTAAAGGTGATTCATAACAACACTCGTGAAGGCGGGACCTACTATCGGTTTTGTGACATAACCGTTGGCTCCCAGCGAAAGCCCCTTTTCTATATCTTTCTCCTCGCCCTTGGTTGTAAGGATGATTATAGGGGTTTTAAGTCTCATTTTCTCTCTTATTTTTTCGATTAGCTGAAGACCGTTGAGTTTAGGCATGTTTATATCCGTTATCACAAGGTCAAAATGCTCCTTTCCTATTTTTTCGAGACCGTCAATGCCGTCCGTAGCCTCGGTTATGCTGACATCGTGCACTGCCCTGAGAAACATTCTGATAAAAAGCCTCATGGTTGCAGAATCTTCTATGACGAGGATCTTTTTCATGCTTCCTCCACCATAAGAGACTTAATTATATCAGCCGCAAGGCTGAGATCTACCGGCTTCGTCAGGAATCGCCTGGCTCCCAATGTGAGCGCCCTGTCTACTATTTCGTCGTGGCCGATGGAGCTTATCACAACTATCCTTGCCCTCTTGTCCATTGCCAGTATCCTTTCGACGGCATCGATCCCTTCCATCTCGGGCATCACTAAATCCATCAGCACGATGTCAGGCTTAAAACCGTGATACAGCTCTATAGCCTCTCTGCCGTTCGATGCCTCGGCAACGACTTCCCAGCCCATCTGCACAGCCATCTTTCCAAGATTTCTTCTCTGAAAGATGGAATCATCAACTATCATCAGCCTTGCCATATGCCCTCCTATCCAAACGATGGATGAAGGACGATAGACGATCGTCCATTTCGTCCATCGTCCCTCGTCTGCCTTGTCATCTTCACCAGATGAGGAACAATCTCATCCAGCCCCAGAACCAAATCAGCATAGCCCCTCTCTACCGCCACCTTCGGCATCCCGTATATCACCGATGACTCCTCATCCTGCGCAATGGTTATGCCGCCCCTTTCTTTAATGCGCCTTAACCCTTCTGCGCCGTCGTCTCCCATACCCGTCATTATTATTCCTATAGAATTATGCCCATATTCCTCCGCGACTGACTCGAACAGCACCGTGGCTGACGGCCTGTGGCCGGACACCGGCGCGGATTGACTTAAGACTGATATTGCTCCAAAGGGTGTGCGCTTGACTTTGAGATGCCTGCCACCCGGCGATACAAGCGCCTTTCCAGCACTTATGCTATCGCCGTCGGCAGCCTCTTTTACATGTATGTTGCATATGGCGTCAAGACGCTTTGCAAAAAGCTCCGTAAATCCATCGGGCATATGTTGCACAATCAATATTCCGAAGGGAAAGTTCTCTGGAATTTGTGGAAGCATCTCTGTAAGCGCCTGGGGACCGCCGGTCGAGACTCCTATTGCCACAAGCTTCCCTGCGCCTGAATTCATCGATGGCATTATTCGCCTGCCGCCGGCCTTGACTTTAGGCGGATGCGGTTCCTTAAATCTGAGGGGCCCGCTATGGTATGCGGCCTTTATCTTTTGTATAAGCTCGCTCGATATTTTTGATATGTGAACGGAGATTGCCCCTTCGGGCTTGGGAACAAAATCAAAGGCCCCCATTTCGAGCCCCCTGATCGTCGTCTCGGCTCCCTCCCTTGTCAAGGAGCTGACAAGGATTACAGGGATGCCGAAATCTTTTACAATTGCCTTAAGCGTAGTCAGTCCGTCCATCCTCGGCATATCAATATCGAGGGTAATTACATCCGGCCTTAAGAGTGGTATCTTGTTAAGAGCAAAATCTCCGTCCATGGCAGCGCCTACGACATCGATATCCTCGTCGGATGAGATAATTAGCGGGATCAGTTTTCTCATCAGCGCCGAGTCGTCGACAACCAGGACCCTTATCTTCTTATCCATGACGCATGTATCCTGCATCGTGCATCTTGCCACCTCTTTTTATTAAAGAAAGCGGGTCAAGTATCAGCACAATCCTCCCATCGCCGAGTATTGAGGCGCCTGAGGCAAGGCCGGATGACGCACCAGCGTCAAGCGCTTTAGTCACAAGTTCCTCCTCCCCGATTATCTTCTCTGTTATTAAACCGGCTCTCATCCGGCCAACCCCGATGAGTATGATAAATAACTTGCTTTTATTAATCCCGGAATCTAAACCCTGCGCCCCTTTAATTCCATCCGTGCTGAAGGTGGACAACGAGGGCTTTGCTCCGTCTATTGATAGCAGAGGAACAATGCCCTCTCTGTGTCTGAGCACGGGATTGCCGGCTATAGTCTCCAGATTCTCGGGCAATACCCTGAGTATCTCTATTACAGATGTCAGTGGAAGCGCAAATATCTTATCCCTGCATGAGAAGAGCACGGACTTAATAATTGCAAGCGTCAAAGGGAGCCTCAATGTCATTGTAACGCCTCTGTTCTTTTCAGAAGAAATATCTATCATGCCCCTGAGTGATTCCACCGCATTTTTTACTATATCCATGCCTACGCCTCTTCCCGAGACCTCTGTTATATTCTCCGCCGTGGAAAAGCCGGATGCAAAAATAAGATTTATCGCTTCCTTTACGCCCATCGCCCCGGCGTCCTCTTCTGTGATAATATTTTTTTGAACCGCCTTCTCTTTCAGTTTATCCACATCTATCCCGCGTCCATCGTCCTCGACCTCGATAACTATCTGGGTTCCCTGATGAAAGGCCCTGATGCAAATGAGTCCTTCTTCAGGTTTTCCGAGGGCCCTTCTCTCCCCCGGTGTTTCGATGCCGTGGTCGATTGCATTCCTGACGATATGCAGTAGCGGCTCGCCTATTGCATCAACGATGCCCTTGTCGAGCTCGGTCTTCTCTCCTTGTATGCGCAGATTGACAAGCTTTCCCTTTTCAGAAGACAGGTCCCTCACAAGCCTTGGAAAACGCCTGAATACAATATCCACGGGCAGCATCCTTACTTTCATAACCGACCTCTGTAGATCTGACAGCGTCTTCTCGAATGCGGAATTAAGACCCTCCAGGCGGGTTGCAAAGGTATCCCTGTCGAGATTTGCCATCTCGGCTGTCATCCGGGACATCATTGAACGTCCTATGACAAGCTCTCCGACAAGATTCATTATCCTGTCCACCCGCTCGGGCTCGATTCTCAGAAAAGGAAGACTCCTGAAGATGCCGCCACCCTGCCCCCCTTCATTAAAGCGGGGATGGGAAGACCCGGAGAGATGAGAATGCCCTGCTGACTGCATATATCCGCCGATATAAGACTCTATCTTTGATGCCGTATCCGGCATATCAGGCTCGTCGTTATTAGCAAGCTTATCGAGAAAGACCCTGACCGCATCCGAACATTCAAGAAGAAGGTCAATGGAAGCCTTGTCCGGCTCTTTATCCTTTATTGCCGCGATCAGGTCCTCGACCTTGTGCGCAAATGTTCCGAGGCTGTCGAATCCCATAGCTTTCGAATCACCCTTCAGCGTGTGGAATGATCTTTTCAATGAGTTCCAGTTCTCCTCTGCCGGATTTTCCTCCACGGCCATTATCTGCCCCGGCAGGTTATCAAGTATTTCCGCTGCCTGGGAAATGAATATATTCCGCAGTTCTTCCTTGTCGGCCTCTGTAAGTTTTATGTCAAGCATGTCAGGCCGCCTTCTGGTAGGCTGTCCCCTTATTCCAGTACAGAAATTTGAAGTCTCCATTGGAGATTCCCTGAAGGGTTTCAGCATGCCCTATGAAGAGATAACCGTGCGGATTAATCGCACGCCGGAACTTATCCACCAGGAGTTTCTGTTCGTCCATGTCGAAATATATCATCACGTTTCTGCAGAATATCACGTCAACTGCGGTTAATCCGCTTTCGTGCTTGAGGTTGTGATAATCGAAAACCACAAGTTTTTTTAAGCTCTCTCTCACTTCGTAATATTCGCCGTCCTGTTTGAAATACCTTGCGATATACTTCTCAGGCACATCCTTGACTCTCTCCGCCGAATACCTTCCTCTGCTGGCAGCCTCGAGACATCTCAGAGATATATCCGAAGCTATAATCCTTATATTCCAGAGCGATGCGTCGGGGATCGCCTCGCAGACTTCCATTGCCAGGGAATAAGGCTCTTCCCCGGTTGCGCAGCCTGCGCTCCAGATAACAAGCGCATAATCCCTCAGATTTCGCTTTCTTTCCACCAGCTCAGGAAGGACCTTCCCCCTTAATAGTTCGAACTGCGGTGCGTTTCTGAAGAAACATGTTTCGTTAATCGTGACTGTGTCGAGAAATACGCACAGCTCATCTTTATTTTTGGCGGTTATATATCTGTAGTACTGGAAATAACTCCCCATATCCAATGCCTTCAGTCTTTTTTCGATCCTGTTTCTCAGAAAATCCTTTTTGCTCTCGCTGAGGCATATTCCACACTCGCTGTGAATCAGGTTTCTGAAGATTTTGAATTCGTCGTCGGTCATAAATACCTCTAACAGGGCGCTGATTTTTCGTTATTCCCGTGCAGACGGGAATCCAGTGTTTTCATCCCGAAAGCTTTCGGGACTGGATACCCGCCTTTGCGGGTATGACGGCGATTAGCCTATAGCTGATTTACTTAAACCTTGACCCTCTAACCCTTGACCCTTCTTCATCTCAATTCCTCCTACCATTCCCATTGAGCGCGAACTTTTCGACAAGACTCTGCAGCCCTGTTGAAAGATTGTTGAGCTGTTCCGCGGAAGACGCAAGCTCCACTGCGCTCGAAGCGTCCTGCTGCACCATTTCCTTTACCTTCTCTATCGTCTTTACGACCTGCTCCGCGCCGGAGGACTGCTCTTCCGATGCTGAGCTTATCTCCTGTGTCACCTCGTTGAGGTTTACCATCGCCTTTCCTATCTGCTCTGAACCGCTCGATTGCTCCTGTGTTGCCGCTCCTATTTCATTGGAATATTTCGAGACCTCTTCGACCGCGGATTTAATGCCTTCCAGCGCCTGAATTACTTCACGGGTCGAAATAAGACCCTGTTCTACAATGCCGGTGCTCCTGGTCATATTGTCGACTGAAAGTTGCGCTTCATGAGACACTGACCGGATTAAATCCGCTATCTCCCGGGTTGACTTGGCAGACCTTTCTGCAAGTTTCCTCACCTCTTCGGCTACAACGGCAAATCCCATGCCCTGCTCGCCTGCCCTTGCGGCCTCTATGGCTGCGTTCAGGGCGAGAAGATTTGTCTGCTCCGCAATGTCGTCTATCACTTCGACTATCTTTGCCATCTCCGCCGTCCTCGAACCGAGGCTCATGATCGTCTGCGCAGACTGCTGTATGGCCCCGTTTATCTCGTCCATCCCAACAGATGCCTTATTGACCGCGGCAGAGCCTGTCGAGACGGCATTCTGTGATCTTTCTGAAATCGAGACGAGCCTTTTGACGTTCTCTGCAACCCTCTTTATGGATGCAACCATCTGCTCAATTGACGATGATGTCTCGGTGACGAAGGCTGCCTGTTTCTGAGTATTCGCTGCGACATGTTGTATATTTGCGGACATCTCATGCATGGTGGATGTCATCTCCTCGACTGCTGAAGCCGAGGATCCGGAATTCTTTGATGTCTGTTCGGCTGAGGCCGCTATCTGTGATGATGCGACGACAAGTTGATTCGCATTCGCCTTTATCTGCCCTATCATGGCGCTCAGGCTGTCTATCATATCGTTTGTATATGCCGCCATCAGGCCGATCTCATCTTTGCTCTTTATACCTTCAACCTTTTCAGTCAGGTCCCCTTTTGAGACCTTCTGCATCGTTTCCATCACCTTTTGTACCGGCTTAGTGATGCCCCTGACAAATACAATACCGCCCAAAATACCGAAGAGAGCGACCGAGACCGTAAGGCCGAAGGTTATGACATTAGCCCTCCTCTGAAGTGAACTTAACTCCTGCTGTGCCATTTCCTCATCTTTCTTAAGAATCTCTTTCATCCTGTAAAGGTTGTCCTGAACCGACCTGACAGGCTCAACAGTTTCGGAAAGAAAGACCTTGTACGCCCTATCCTTTTCCCCTGACTTCCAGAGGCTCAGTATCTTCTCCGCGCTTGCATGGAACTTTCTGTGAGGCTCATCCAGCGCTTTGAAGGGGGCTGCAATCTCTTCTGAATAGGGTTTGAATTTATGCATCCATTCCCCCAGGCTGCAGTCATCAGGACTCAGCTTTCCTTTAAATTCCTTCCCCTGAATGAATACGCCCGAGGCTAAGCCGTCCATCCATTTCATGTGGTCAACAACCTTTTCAGAAAAAAATGTATTGAGATCCGATACCTCAACGGCATTGGCCTGTGCCCTCTGAACCTGACTGCTTGTCCAGAAAAAGACGCCTCCCATGATCAAAACCAGGACAAGTATAATGCCCAAACCCAAACTAAGTTTTCTTCCAATCGTCATCTTCATAATAAAACCTCCTTAATTTTGATTTTTTTAGGGATGAACCTCCCCGCAGCAAGCTGCGGGGTATCCTGAAATCTCCCCTCCCTTGACGGGAGGGGACTAAGGGGAGGGTGAATCTTATACCCCTCACCCTAACCCTCTCCCACAAGAGGAGAGGGAAATATATGGAAACCCCGAAGCAAGCTTCGAGGAATTCTTTGATTAAAAAATTGTCATTCCGCACTTGCCTGCCCTCGACTTTGATCGGGGGGATGCGGAATCCAGTTCATTATTGCCTTCCTGCCAATTCATGTTCATGTTCATTCACAACAGTGTCGTGACCTTCGAGTCTCCCTATTTCCTCTGAGGAAAGAACCTTCCCGATGTCAAGGAGAAGTATTATCCTGTCTTCAAGTTTTCCCACCCCTGTTATATATTTCGCTCCCACGGAATTAACCATCTCCGGAGGAGGCTCCATATTGTCGGGATTGAGCCTGAGAACCTCTGAAACTTCGTCAACGATAAGCCCGACAACCTTCTCGTCCATCTCTGTCACAAGTATCCTGTTCTTCTTGCCCTTAAATGAGCCGTTAAGCTTGAGCCTTTTTCTGAGATCAATGACGGATACTATCCTTCCTCTAAGGTTGATTATCCCTTCAAGAAAATCCGGAGTATCAGGAACCTTTGTGATCTCCGGCACTGTGACGATCTCCCGCACCTTCTCTATGTCTATCCCGAAGGATTCCTTCCCCACCATGAATCTGACGACCTGATTTTTCCTGAGCATAATCCCTCCTTGCGCCTGTCTGCCGTGACCCTGGCACAGGCAGGTCAGGCAACCTTGTTTTTTTCTTTAAATGATGCCTGTATCCTGATATCGCCCCACTCCGTATTAAGCGAAATGCACATAGACTCAACGCCGTGATATTTTTTCTCGCCTATAAAAAAACAAGGCGGGGATGTCTTGAACCTGAAGCCCTTATTATTCAAGAGAGTAACTGCTTTCCCGATGATGATGTTTGTCAGCTCGCAGATCGTATCGACAGCAAGACGGTCCAGGCTGTCGAATTCCATGCCGTTCATACTGGCTGCCAGTCTTTTTGCAAGCTGCGGTTCGAGGTCGAGTATCACATGGCCTTCCGCATTACCGTCGAGAAAGACCGTTGCGGATACGCCGTCTGCCGTCAGTGAGTCTTTCAGCGTTATTGCACTTGTTTTTATAGCCTCAGGCATGAAATTCTCAAGCACGCACTGCGCCGAATCAGCAAAGGCGCCTATATAATCGTATCTCATAAGAACCCCCTTGTGCCTCGTTTTTCACAACGCCGTTGTCTTTCCAGGGAGACATTAAACTCCCGGAACTTCAGCATGATGCAGACTGCATACCGTATCTGGGAATCGTCCTCTGCTACCAGAACATGTTTCGCCATGCTGAACCTTCCAGGGAATTATTGAGCATAAAACGTGCCGTTTTAGCCCGGTTAATTAAAGTCTGTCCATAAACTATATATCGCTGTCATTCCCGCAAGCGGAGCGCGTCGGGAATCCTTCTGTGAAGCCATCAGAAAGATTCCGGACAAGCCGGAATGACAAGAAAGCTAGAGTTTATGGATGGACTTTAATTTGGACGCGTGAAAAATGACAGTCAGGAAAATGAGGTTAGGGCAGTCTTTATATGGTTGCGACAGATTTAAATAGCAGATATTTGCAAAAGCACACAAAAGATTTTAAATCAAGAAGTTATGCTGGACTAACAAATAATTCGATAAGCAACTTTTGTCGCATCATTCTAAAAATATAAATATCAGCCTACTTATTTACCCTAATTAGACGCTTGTTGAGAGCCTGACGGCTGATGCCGAGCATGGACGCCGCGATTCCCTGATTTCCCTTAGAAAGCCTCATTGCCTCGGATATAAGGAAGTCTTCGGCCTGTTTTAATGTCGGAAAACGGCCCGAAAAAAAGGAAAGGATACCCGCTTCCTTCGGGTTGGGCGGCGGAATGTCCGAATCGAGGAGATTTCCCTGAACAATGAGATCCTTGAAGACGTCCATCGCTAAAATACCCGAGCTGTGTCTGGTTACGGCGTCGAAGACCATAGCTCTCAGCTCCCTGACATTCCCAGGGAAGTGATATACCGAAAGAAGGGTAACGAGCTCCGGGGGATAAGCAGGTTTTTTCTTATTCAGGGACTTTGCGGCTTCGTCAAGAAAATAGTCAAGAAGAAGGGGTATATCTTCTGAGCGGAGGAACACTGATATGATGGCCGCGCAGACGGTAATAAAGGTCCTTGCGGAACTTCCCTGCCGAGACCATTTCCTTGAGCTCCTGGTTGGTGGAGACGATAATTCTTGCATTGCTTTTCAGAGGCAGATCAGAACCGAGAGGATAAAATATCTCCTCCTGAAGCAGGCGCAATAGCTTGACCTGGCATGATATGTTCAGGTCGCCTATCTCGTCAAGGAAGAGAGTGCCGCCGGAGGCCTTTAATATCAGCCCTTCCCTTGCAGTATCCGCCCCGGTATATGCGCCTTTTTTATGTCCGAAAACCGTATCTGAGAAAATGAAGTCGTCGAGACCCGCGACATTTACAGCCACAAATGACCCCCTCAACCCGCTCACCTCATGTATAGCTTTTGCGATAAGCTCTTTCCCTGCTCCGGTCTCCCCAGTAATCAGAACGGGGAGCTTTGACGCTGAAATCGCTTCTATCAGCTTAAATATTGCGAGCATCTTTTTGTCATTTGTGATAATAGCCGAAAAGGCGGCCTCGTTTTCGAGCCTGTCGCTAAAAAGATGCCTCTTAAGGGAGGAGATCTCTCTTTGAAGATCATGAAGTTCAAGCGCCCTTTTAACGCTCAGGATGAATCTGTCCTTTTCGACAGGTTTTACGAGGTAATCAAAGGCCCCTGCCTTCATGCATTCGACGGCGGTCTCCAGTTCAGCAGCTGCGGTCAATATTATTACCGGTATTCCGGGGAATTCATGTTTGATCTCGATGAGCAGGTCATGGCCTTGAATGTGCGGCATCGCCAGGTCAAGCACGATTGCCGAGACGTCCTCCTTATGAAGAAGGGGCATAACATTCCTGCAGTCCCCGGCAGTAAGGACATTGCTTATGCCGGCAGAGCGAAGGATTATCTTTGAACTGAGCAAGATCTCGGGCTCATCATCAACCATCAGCACAGAATTACCCATATACCCGCCTTTTTGGAAGCTTCAACACGGCCGTTGTCCCTATGCCTGGTGCGGATTCAAATTCGAGGATTCCCCCGTGCTCCCTGACTATGGAATAGGAGATCGAAAGCCCCAGTCCGGTGCCGCCCGAATCGAGCTTGGTGGTAAAAAAAGGCTCTCCCAGGCGCTTAAGGACATCCTCTGTCATGCCGCAACCTTCGTCTTTCAGTTCGATTATTACATATTCATTATCAAAGCGGGTGGATATTCTGATTCCACGCCTTCTGTCTGTCAGCGCCTGAAGGGAGTTCGTTATAAGATTGATGATCACCTGTTCTATTTGCTGGGCATTGCCTTCGACTGGGGGCAGGCTCTCTCCCGGATAATAATGGAAATCTTCAGTCTTCTTTCTTATATAGTTGCCGATAAGCGAGACAGCGGACAGGATTACGGCATTTAAGTCAACCGGCGCCTTCGGGGCTGTGTCCTGTCTTGCGAAATCCTTAAGATTGTCAATGATGCTTTTTATCCTTCGGGAACCGTCTATTATCCCTGAAAGAAGAGCAGGGAAGGCATTCTCCATCTCTGAAAAAGGAAGCCCTCCAAGATAAAAATCGCCGTTTTCTTCAAAATATTTCCTGAGGATCACCATGGCGTCGCTCCATGCCCCGGAGATCATCTGGCCATTGAACATGATCAAGTTGTTAGGATTATTAATCTCGTGTGCAACGCCCGAGACAAGGACTCCTAATGACGCCATCTTATTTGCCTGAATTAACTTTACCTGGGCGCTCTTGATCTCTTCTTCGAGCCGCATCTTCTCCGTCACATCACGGAAAGAGCAATATATCGCCTCGTTGTCTTTTATCCTGACGAGGTTGCCCCTC
>CAYYWY010000010.1:59626-67087 GCA_964475485.1 uncultured Nitrospiraceae bacterium
AGCGCAACTCATTGATGCGGAAGGCCGTTATCGCCCTTATCTCCTCGAATGGAGGGGCGATCTTTTTGTATTCGTCAGGTTCGATAAACAGAAGCGCGCCACTCTCTATAAGCTCATCCCTGCCGTATCCAAAGAGCGCCTCTGCCGCAGGGTTGGCTTCTACGGCCTCGCAGCAAAGCCCCGGCCTGAAGAGAATCAACGCATCTTCGTGCTGCGTGAATATTTGTCTGAAAAATTCCTCACTTTCCCTTAATGCCTTTTCAGACAGCCTGTGTTCAGTCACGTCTCTTATTATCGATATAACACTCCTCACAGCGCCGTCTTCATCCCGCACAGGCAAGACCCTTGAATCCCAGTGCCTGCCGTCAGGGGTTGAGCGCTGGGAGGCTGCTACCTCTCCGGTCAGAAAACATTTCAATGTATGGCAATCAGGGCAGGGTTCGGAGCGGCTGTGCCATAGATCATAACAACGCGCGCCTTCAAGTTCGGAAACCGGCTTGCCCAATACCGACGAAGCGGCGCTGTTCGCCCACTTCACCTTGAGATCAGGAGAAAGAACGAGGATGACATCGGGAATGGTTTCAAGGAGGGTTGTGAATTCCTGATAGAGGGTTTCGGTCCCCATCGTTTTCCTTATCTGAATTTCTCTTTTGCCTGGAATTCAACGATGTTTGATCCCTCCCTGTTCATGGAAGCGCGTCCCTCCAGGATGCCTCCCTCGGATATCATAAGCTTTGGCGTGGTGATGTCTCCTATCACCTGTCCTTTTGCCTTGATCTCCAGAATCTCCCTAGCGGTGATGTTGCCCTCGATCCTGCCGCCGACAATAATTCCCCTGGCGGAGACGTCCCCCTTAAGGCTCGCCTTCTCACCGAGTATTAGCCAGTCTGCCTCAATATTGCCGTCCACGGAACCGTCTATCCTAAGGGTGCCCTTTGACCTTATATCTCCTTTGAAGGAACTGTTTACACCAACAAAGGACTCAAGCTTCTCGGTATTCTTTGAAAACACGATTACTTCCTCCCTTCAATAAAGGGCATGGGGTTTATATGTCCTCCGTCTTTCCATATCTCGTAATGGGAATGGGGTCCAGTGCTGCTGCCGGTCGAACCCGAGTATGCAAGGATGTCCCCCCTTTTCACCTGCTGGCCGACCATTACTGTGTTCTCTTTGTTGTGGGCATAGAACGTCGAATAGCCGAACCCATGCTCCAGAACAACGAGATTTCCGCTTCCACCGCTCCATCCGGAGAAACTCACAACCCCGTCCGCGGTCGCCCTGACAGGGGTGCCCGAATTCGTAGAAATATCGACGCCCGAGTGAAAGTCCTTTCCCCCGTGAAGGGGATTCTCACGGCTCCCGTAATACGATGTAACCCTGCCCTTGACAGGCCATCCCTTTGGAGTGGCAAGGTAGATGTCTTTCTGCTCTTTCAAATACTCCCTGATGCCGTTTACCTTCTCCATCGTGTTCTTGATCTGATCCTTCAGTGCATCCATGTCGATTGAGCCGCTGTCGGTGGGATGGACATTTTCGAGGACTTTTTCCCTTGAACCCAGAGAAAAGAGGTTTCTGAATTCGGCCTCGGCCTTCTTCAGGGCGTTCATTGTGGCGCGAATTTCGATAAATTGCCCGGAGTAATAGTTCAGTTTCTCTTTCATCATGCGGTACTCAAAGGTATTTACCGCCATCGATAAGACGTAAATTGAGCCTATGAGCCACATTGCGATCGAGAGGATGACGCCTATGGAAGGGATCTTCAGGTTCAAGGGCCTGGAATTGCTGTGGGGGATGAGCATGATGGTGATCGGAGTGAAAGCCTTTCGAAGATACTTCCTGGTCCTACTCATACTTTACCTCCTTATTACCTCTCACGATGCTGCCGATTATATACGAATCAAAACCGCTCTCCTTAAGGAGAGAAAGCGCCATTTCAGAATCTTCCGAACGTACCGCCACGATGCAGCCAACCCCCATGTTGAAGGTCCGCGCCATATCCCTTTCCGGCACATTGCCCATCTCCCTGATAAGGCCAAATATGGGAGGCTCAGGCCATGACCCCTTCCTCAGAAGGGCCTCAACGCCCTCGGGCAATATCCTCGGCAGATTGCCCGGGATCCCTCCGCCGGTAATATGGGCAATCCCTTTCACCATGACACGGTCCTTTAGCGAATCAAACGCACCGACGTATATGCGTGTCGGCTTCAGGAGTTCTTCTCCGAGGGTCGTTCCCAGATCAGGTACATATGCGGAGATATTCATTTTTCTTGTATCGAAAAAGACTTTCCGGGCCAGCGAATATCCATTGCTGTGGAGGCCGGAGGAGACAAGGCCGATGAGGCTGTCGCCTTCCTTTATGCCCGAGCCGTCGATTACCCCGGACCTCTCGACAACTCCAACCGCGAACCCTGAAAGATCATACTCCCCTTCCTGGTAAAAGCCAGGCATCTCGGCTGTCTCGCCGCCGATAAGGGAGCAGCCAGCCTCTTTGCATCCCCTTGCAATGCCTTCAATGACCTTTACGGCCTTTTCAGGATCGAGGCGCCCCGTCGCGAAATAATCGAGGAAGAAAAGGGGCTCCGCACCGCTCGTCAGGATGTCGTTCACGCACATCGCCACAAGGTCTATACCCACGGTGTCGTGCCTGTCCGCCATAAAGGCGATCTTGAGCTTCGTACCTACCCCATCGGTGCCGCTTACGAGGACAGGCTCCCTGTATCTGGATGTGTCGAGCCTGAAGAGGGCTCCGAAGGAGCCTATATCGGCAAGGACTTCCGGCCTGAAGGTCTTTCTAACAAGGGGGGCAATCAATCTCACAAACCGCTCCCCCTCGTCGATGTCAACCCCGGCCTTCTTATAAGTGATTTCTTCCATTGCCTCCCGCATCCCTGCCTGTCGCCGAAAAACAGCATACGAGCTGTGTCTCCGCTTTGCGAGACAGTTCATCCTTGCAGGAACCGGGCAGGGATACGGATATTTTGCATAAAGGGTCATTAAAGTGCAAGTGGGAAATTCCACCCAATACAGAAAAAGAAGCGACCCCGAAAAAAGAGGAGAAGAGGCAATTTTTCAGGTCATGATATGTATTCACTGCATGCAGTTCAAAAACATTTTTGCGTATCCCTCTGAAGAATTCTAACTTCTCAACTTCCGCCGCCGGTTTCAGAAATATGCTGCCGGGGTGTTTCACCATTCGGCCCGCCACTTGAATTACTTTCCAACGTCACGGCCAGCCATTTCAATGCATCCTTTTCGTCCTTTATCTTTCCAAGAAACTGTTGCCTTTTCATCTCATAGAGGATCCGACCAAGTTCAGAGCCCGGGCCGATCCCTTTCACCTCCATGATATTCTCTGAGGACATAAGACGGGGGATTCTCATGAATCTCTCCGCTGTCTTCAGAAACCTCTGCCTTCTCGAAAGAAGGACAAGGTCCTTCACAGCGTCCCCGGCCTCTGTAAACAGATCGTAAACCTGCGAATCGCGAAGATTCCTGTTCTTTTCGATTGCGTTCAGGAATCTTGTCGCGAGCAGCAGCCTTTTCAGGATGGCTGTGCTTAAGCTCAGCCTGCTCTCTTCAAGATCAGCCCTGAAAAGAAGCTGCTCCGCCCTGAGAATGCCTTTGCGTAACAGTCCCTGCGAGAATCGTAAATCGAGCTCAGCCCTCCATTCCTCAGGTATCCTCTTAAGGAATGCATTTAATCTCGAAAGCACTTTAATATTATTTTGTAAATAATCAGTATTTATAGCAATAATTTCCTCAAGGAGGCCATCAGTAAAGGCCTTTTGCAATGCTTTGAGATGTCCATCCGCATTCACCATCCTGAAGAGTTCTAAAGTAATTCTTTCAGTTGCGGATTTATGAATGAATTTCTTTAACTTTCTAATAATTCCCCTCGTTTCCACATCTATTTTCCACTGCAGTTCCGAGGCAAAACGATATGCCCTGAGAAGCCTCAAGGGATCATCCAGGAAATTCTTTTCACTTATTCCCCGTATCAAACCCTTCCTTATATCACTCACACCTTTCAGGGGATCTATAATACCGGTCTGCGGTGACCATGCAACCGCATTCATGCTGAAATCCCTCCGCACCAAATCATTCCGAAGTTCCCCCTTAAGTTCTGAAAAGTCGAGCGTATAATCCCCTTTCACCACTCTGACGAGCATGGCATTCCTGAACTCGATTATGCTAACGTCACCATCTGGATAGAGCTCCGGCACAAGTCTCCTCACATCACCCTTCACAACGAAATCCATGTCATTGGACTTCACTCCCCTGAGCAGGTCCCTGACATAGCCTCCAACAAGGTATGCATCCAGCCCTGTGCCGAAGACCCTTGAGACAAAAGGATCTCTCAAAACGGTCTCACGGATACTATTCATAACCCTATTATGATTGGATTACTCCCCTTTATCAATCTCTCTCCGGCGTTTGCCGGCATTCCTTCGGGAACTGTGCGCAAAGGATTTTTTTCGATGCATTGCGACTAAGATTATATGCTACAATTTGACAGGATGACAAGGCGCGGCCAGCAGAAACTCTCGCAGCTCAATACGCTCATGGAGCTTTCCGCACTCATCAATTCCACCCTTAGTACCGTCGAAGTAAGGAAAAGGACTATTGAGGCAGCCACAAGACTCGTCGATGCCGAGACGGGGAGCCTTCTGTTTATTGATGAGAGTTCGGGAGACCTCTATTTCGATGTTGCCCTTGGAGAAAAGGGAGACCGCATTAAGACCATCAGGCTCGCAAAAGGCCAGGGTATTGCGGGATGGGTTGCAGTGCACGGGGAGCCGGTAGTCATCAACGATGTCCAGAAGGACCCAAGGTTCTTCAAGGAGGCGGACAGAAAGAGCGAATTCGAGACTCGAAGCATGATATGTCTTCCCGTTTTACTGAAGGGAAAACCGGTGGGGGTGCTGGAAGCTATCAACAAGAGGACAGGGGCGGCCTTCACCTACGACGACATGCAACTATTGACGGCCCTCTCCAATCAGGTTGCCGTGGCAATCGAGAATGCAAGGCTTTACGATGAACTGAGGGAAACCTTTTACGCTACCGTCCATGCCCTTGCAGAGACCATTGAAAAAAGGGACCCTTACACGGGCGGACACACAAAGAGGGTGATGGAGTACAGTCTCGCCATCGGAAGAGCCATGGGGCTCTCGCATAAAGAAATGACCGATCTCAGGCTCGCATCCATACTCCATGATATCGGCAAGATCGGCATAAGCGACCGCATCCTCCTGAAGAATGACCATTTGACCTTTGAGGAATATAATGCGATAATCATGCACCCGGTTTATGGAGCGGAGATACTGAACCATATCAGGCAGCTCAAGGATATCATCCCAGGGGTAAAGAGCCACCATGAGAGGTTCGACGGCTCCGGATACCCTGAAGGCCTTAAGGGGAAAATGATTCCTCTTGTTGCGAGGATCATTGCTGTAGCGGACACCTTCGATGCCATGACAACCGACAGGCCGTACAGAAGGGGTTTGAGCGCCGAGGAGGCTATTGAGGAATTGAAGATGAAGGCCGGTAGCCAGTTTGATCTTGATGTGGTTGATGCGTTTGTCAAGACGTACGGCGTGTTGCAGATGCCGAATTTCGGAGAGGAAGAATGAAGATAAGAGTCCTCGGCTGTTCAGGGGCGGAGTTTCCGGGCCATAACCCTCCGGGTTTCCTCCTGAATGATGAAATCCTATTTGACGCGGGAAGCCTAACCAATGTCCTGAACGTAAAAGGCCAGGTTAGGATCAGGAACATCTTTATCACCCATGCCCATCTTGACCACATAAGGGGTATCCCTTTCCTCGCGGACAATCTTATCTTGGACAACCACCGCCACAAGGTGACAGTTATGAGCATCGCGCCAGTGATAAAGGCTGTGAGACAGCACCTTCTCAACGGCTACGTCTGGCCGGATTTCACGATCATACCTGATCCCAAAAACGGGGTACTCGAGTTCGTGAAGCTCCACGAGGGCAGGTCAGTATGCCTGAACGGCTTCACTGTTACCCCTTATCGCGTGAACCATTCCGTTCCAGCAGTCGGCTATCTTGTGGAAGACATGGAAGAGAGGCGGTTCTTCTATTCCGGCGACACCGGCCCAACGAGTGAAACTTGGAAGAGGCTTGGCAGCAAACACATAAACGCCATGATTATAGAAGTCTCATTTCCTAATAGCATGGAGCAGACCGCCTTGCGGACAGGGCACCTCACCGCACGGCTCCTCCAAAAGGAGCTTTCAAAGATGTACGGGATTCCCGAGAGAATATTGATTACCCACACGAAACCTCAGTATTCCGAGGCCATAAGAAGGGAGATCCGTTCCCTTCCCTTAAGAAACTCCAGGCTGCTGAGGGACGGTGAGATCATCAGGATCCGGTAGGAAACTGTCCTTGACAAATACTTACGGATACATATAATGAAAGTAATGTTCTGGGGGAAGGTCATAAGGCCCGTTCTCATTGCCGCTGTTGCGTTTGCGTTCTTTTCTCCGTCCGTTTCCCACGGGACCCTGGCCTCTTATGAGCAGCATATTGCAAAGGGTGTAGCATATCTCGAAACAGGGAATTACGGGAGTGCGGCGGACGAATTCAGTGCGGCAATCAAGGAGAGGCCGGGCGATTTCAGGGCGACCCTCTATCTCGGCATAGCCCTGAGTCGGTCCGGCAGGGCTGAGGCGGAGGCAACACTCAAAAAGGCCCTTTCCATGAAACCTGGAGATCCCAGGACAAACCTTGAGCTGGGCATCCATTTCTTCAACCGTTCTTCATATGATGCTGCAAGGCCATACTTCGAGAAAACAGCGAGGGTTGCACCGGGCACGGAGTTCTCTGCCAGGGCAGGTGACTACATGAAGGCTATGGAGGAAAGGGGCGCCTTGAAGCCGTGGTACCTCACCGGCTCCATCGGCGCTCAGTATGACAGCAATGTTGTGCTCAACGGTGCGGACAACCCGCTGCCTCAGGGTATTTCTAAGAAATCCGATTGGAGGACCGTGCTCTCATTGAAAGGCAGGTATGTTTTTGCCGGAACCGGACGGACCGAGGCCTCGGCCGGCTACCGCCTTTATCAGAGTTTCCATACCAAGCTCTCCGATTTCAACGTGTCCCAGCACACGGCGGACTTCAATGCAACTTACGCCTTATCGCCTTCTTTGCGTGTCAGCGGGGCTTACTCCTTCGAATATGCGTTTGTAGGGGGTAACGGGTACGTTTACGCCCACGCTTTTTCGCCTGCAGTCACCATTGCCGTGGAAAATGGTTTTTCAACAATGGTGGAGTACCGTTATATAAAGAACAATTACAGCAACTCACACCTCTTTCCCGATAATTCGGACAGGACGGGTTCGAACAATCTTGTCGGCATAACGCAGACACTCCCCCTACATACTATGGTCATTGCAAAGGCCGGTTACTATTACGATCGGGACTCAACAAGGAAGGACAT
>CAYYWY010000011.1:0-61354 GCA_964475485.1 uncultured Nitrospiraceae bacterium
TCAACTATACCTTATACGTATAAACATTGGAAGTAGTTTTTCAGCACCCTGCTAATAGGATGGGCGATTATTCTGAGAAGTCCTATCCTGCGATCAGTCAAAGACATACCCGATTCTCCAATACAACATATATATAAGCATATATGCATGTTTATGTCAAGAAAAAAATCACTTCCTCGATTCTATCTCAGCGATCTTCCCCTTTTCCTTCATCTGTTCCATGAGCACCTCTTTCATGAGGATGCAAGCCTCGATTACCTTCATGTTAGACACACTGTAATACATGTTGATACCTTCCCTACGGAACTTCAGGATACCTTTGTGTCTCATGACGGCAAGGTGCTGGGAGACATTTGCCTTCGGCACACCGAGGATATCTACAAGCTCGCTCACAGTCTTCTCCCCCTCCTTCAGGGCGTTCAGTATCTCAATCCTCTTCGGGCTTGCGAGGGTTTTGCAGACCTCCGACTGCAGCTCGTAGAGTGTCTTGTCTTTTCGCATGTGCATATTTTATGTATTTAAAATCCAAAGGTCAAGGCCTCGAATGTCAAGTGTCAAGCGAAAATAAAAATGTCCTATCTTGGTTAAAAAATATTCAGCCGCGATCCCGGCCAGTCCCTTGTCCTTTTTCCTGGCTTTCTGATATCGGGGTGCGGGGACCGCTGCAGCCTTCTTCTTTTCTTTCATCGTTAGCCTCATTTCTGCCTCCTGTCAGTTTTCCCTCCAGGAGACTATCTTCGCTTTTTCCGTATCGATTTCTTATTTAAGGCAACGATTTACTTTCGTTTCGATTTTCAATGAGGCAATTCGTCTTCTTTCAAAACAGTCCCGAATCTGCTACAATTCTGTCATGCCTTCCAGGATGAACGAACTGAAGAAGAACGTATTTTACGAGATGCTTGAGATGGCGGGCCGTGTCTTTATCGTTGCGAGGTATTCCGAAAGCGTGATTATAGGGAATCGTGGTTTTACGGAGGACGAAAAGAAGAACGGCATCGTCCTTGTCTTCAACAAGAGCATGAGCTTCTCCTGGGATGATACCGGGATCACTTCCACCCTCGTGTTCGGTACATCCCCCCAGAAATGCTTCATCCCAGCCGACGATATCGTCGCTGTATACTCTCCGGAACTGAACTCCCAGTTCAGCACCCGGCCAAAGTCCTCCGAAGAGACACAGCAGAAGCCGGTCGAGGACCGGGCCTGCTCATTCGCTGAGGAAGACGCAGGGTCGAAGGTCGTGAAGGTTGATTTTACAAAAAAGAAGCCTCATAAGAAACCGCGGTAATTGGGGGAACTCATGAGTACTGAAAAAAAGATAAGGGTCCTCACCGATTTCGACCTTCACCTCATAGCCGAGGGCAGCCACTACAAGAAATACGAAAAACTCGGAGCCCATATTATGGAGGTCGAAGGATCGAAGGGCGTCCATTTTGCGGTATGGGCTCCGAACGCAAGAAAAGTGAGCGTCATCGGAGATTTCAATGACTGGAACGCCAAGGCCAACCCCATGCAGAGCCTCGGATCATCAGGCGTATGGGAGGTCTTTGTGCCCGGCATCGGTGAGGGCGCTCTTTACAAGTTCGAGATATGGTCACGCTACAACAAGTATAGAGCGCAAAAAGCGGATCCCTTTGCATTTTATTTTGAGCTGAGACCTAAGAGCGCATCCATCGTCTATGACATCGGCGGATATCAATGGAACGACGACGGATGGATGGAAGACAGGTCGAAAAACATTTTCCTTGATCGCCCCATAGCCGTGTATGAGGTCCACCTGGGCTCGTGGATGAGGATCCAGGAAGAAAACGGACGATGGCTGACCTATACGGAACTCGCAGATAGACTGATCCCCTATGCTGCAGAGATGGGGTACACCCACATCGAACTCCTTCCCGTGACGGAACATCCCCTGGATGCATCGTGGGGATACCAGACCCTGGGCTATTTCGCTCCGACGAGCAGATTCGGAAAGCCGAAGGAGTTCATGCATTTTGTGGACAGATGCCACCAGGAAGGAATCGGCGTGATCCTTGACTGGGTGCCTGCCCATTTCCCCACGGACGGTCACGGCCTCGGATTCTTCGACGGCACATGCCTTTACGAGCACGAGGACCCGAGGAAAGGATTTCATCCCGACTGGGGAACGAAGATATTCAACTACGGGAGGAACGAGGTGAGGAACTTCCTTATCTCCAACGCCCTGTTCTGGTTTGAGAAATATCATATAGACGGCCTCCGCGTTGACGCCGTTGCATCCATGCTCTACCTCGATTATTCGAGGAAGGAAGGGGAATGGATCCCGAACAAGTACGGCGGGAGGGAAAACCTCGAGGCCATAGATTTTTTAAAGAGGTTCAACGAGGTCTCCCATGAGTATCATCCCGGCATCCTCACCATCGCCGAAGAGTCGACAGCCTGGCCCAATGTTTCGAGACCCACCTATATCGGCGGATTGGGGTTCAGCATGAAGTGGAACATGGGATGGATGAACGACACACTTGAGTATTTCTCGAAGGACCCTGTGCACAGGAAATACCACCATAATAACCTGACCTTCAGTCTCCTCTACGCCTTCACCGAGAACTTCACCCTTCCCCTGTCGCACGACGAGGTGGTGCACGGGAAGGGATCCCTTCTGAATAAGATGCCGGGAGACATGTGGCAGAAATTCGCGAACCTGAGGGCGCTCTATGGATTCATGTACGGCCATCCCGGCAAAAAGCTCCTCTTTATGGGGGGCGAGTTCGGCCAGTGGGACGAGTGGAATTTCGAAAAGAGCCTTGACTGGAATCTTCTGGAATATGAACCGCACAGAGGCCTCCAGAGGTTCGTAAAAGACCTGAACGGTTTCTACAGGTCGGAGCCTTCCCTCTATGAGGTTGATTTCGATTACAGGGGCTTTGAGTGGATAGACTTCCACGATGTTGAGGGCAGCATCATCTCCTTTCTGAGGAGGGCGAAAGACCATAATGACTTCACCGTATTCGTCTATAACTTCACTCCTGTGCCGAGGCTGAACTACAGGATAGGAGTCCCTGAACCGGGATTTTACAGGGAAAGACTGAACAGCGACTCGTCCCTGTATTGGGGAAGCAACATGGGCAACTCGGGTGGAGTCATGGCGGAAGATATCCCCTTCCAGCTCAGACCATACTCAATCAACATCACCCTGCCGCCTCTCGCCGTCGTTGTCTTCAAACCACAGAGATAAGACTACCACTTCATCATCTCCTCAATTGTAATCGACACAGACTCCGAGAGGGCATCGAGATCGTAGCCGCCTTCCAGGGCAAAAACAGTAGGCAGATTGAACGAGAGGATGGACTTCACGATAGCCCTGATGCCTTCGTCCGACACGCGTATCGCTGCAAGGGGGTCGTCCCTGTGGATGTCATATCCTGCAGAGACAAGGATGACGTCGGGGGCGAATTCTTTCACGAGACCGGGCAGGATATCGTTGTAAGCTGAAAAATATTCCTTGTTCCCTGAGCCGCTCATCATGGGTATGTTGTACGTGAATCCTCTGCCCTTCCCTCTTCCCCGCTCCGAATCGCTCCCGGTCCCGGGATAATGGGGGTATTGGTGAGTGCTGAAATAGAAGACCGTGTCGTCATTCTCGAAAATGTGCTGCGTGCCGTTTCCGTGGTGAACGTCGAAATCCACAATGAAGACCTTGCCGTACCCGATCTTCTGCGCATGCCGTGCACCTACCGCTATGTTGTTGAATATGCAGAAACCCATGGCCCTGTCCGCCTCGGCATGGTGCCCGGGAGGCCTCACCGCACAAAAAGCCCTCTTCACCTTTCCCTTCCGGCACCACTCCACCGCCTCCATCACCGCCCCCGCAGCAAACAGGGCTGCATCCAGGCTTCCGATGGAAAGATAGGTGTCCGGGTCGAGGTATCCCTCGTCCATCTCCCTTATCTTTTCCACATAGTTGTGCGTATGGACGGCCTCGATATCCCCGAACTCAGCCTTCCCCGGCTTGATATGAACAAGCTTGTCCCAAAGGGGAGAATCTCTCAGGGTATTTATGATGGAGATGAGCCTCTCTTTGCACTCAGGATGCCATTTCGGCGTTTCATGCCGGAGAAAAACGTCGTCATAAACAAAACCCACATTTTTCATAGCGACATTTTATACGGAAATAAATCGTTAGTCAAAGAGCCGTCATCGGGGTTCTTTCAGAAGCTCAAGGAAAACCCTTACGACTTCCGGATCGAAGTGGGAACCAGCCGACATACGGATATGTTCAAGTACTTTTTCCTCCGGCCATGCCGGCCGGTAAGGCCGGTCTGAACTGAGCGCATCCCAGACGTCTACAACTGCGAATATCCTTGCTGACAGCGGTATCTGTTCACCTTTAAGTCCCCTTGGATAACCAGTGCCATCCCACCTCTCGTGATGGCAGTAGGGAATATCAATTGCCGCTCTAAGAAAAGGGATAGGTGACAGGAGTTCGAATGCGATCACGGCATGCTTCTTCATGATATCCCATTCCCCTTCTGTGAGCTTGCCCGGCTTAAGAAGGATGTGGTCGGGCACTCCGAGCTTCCCTATGTCATGGAGAAGGGCTCCCCTACGGACATGGACCAGTTCGTCGTCGCGTATCCCCATCGCCTTTGCGATCCGGACAGTAATATCGGTTACCCTCCGGGAATGCCCTTCGGTCTCCTTGTCCCTGTAATCAAGGGCACGCGACCAGCCTTCTATGGTTGTATCGTATGCCATAACCAATTCGGCATGAGAACGCTGGAGATTATCAAACATTGAGACATTGTCAACCGCAATGGCCGCCTGTCCCCCCAGGAGTTCAAGGAAGCCGATCCATTCGGTGTCAGGCTCAATGGGTGAACGCCTGAAGATTTCAAGCACCCCCTTCATTTGACCCTTCGCGATCAGCGGCACCGCAAAGTATGCCCTGAACCCCTCACCCTCAAGGGCCGCCGTCAGGGTTTCACCGCCCTCTTCGAGGTTCGGAATGATAACTGTTTTGTACTCCATAGCCGCCCGGCCGGCAAAACCCTGTCCGAGCCGAATATGGGTTTTCTCCACGGCCTTTGAACGGAAGCCGCGCCCTGCAGCGAAGTTAAGGAACATCGTATTATGGTCAAGCAGCAGCACATCGGCTGCATCCACCCCGAGCTGAGTTATGACCTGTTCGAGAAGGATGTGAAGAGTGACCCTAAGGTCCAGGGTCGAGCTTATCGCCATGTCGATGGAACGGAGGGCTGTCATTCGATCAAGCTGACGTCTGACGTATTCCTCTGCTCTCTTTCGTTCCGTTATATCCCTTACAATATGGATCAGGCCGATGACATTGTTGTCACTGTCGAACCTGGGGATTGCCCGGATTTCAATAAACATATTCAGATGGGGTTCGAAGAGTTCGAAGGTGGCCGCTTGGCCTGTCTTAAGACATTCACAGCTTGGACATCTCTCGGGAGGTCTTTCAGTCCCGTGGTAATATTTGAAACATTTCTGATCAGGTATAATCTCCAGAAGTGGCAGCCCGAGGATTTTTTCCGCAGCCCTATTTGCGCGGACGATATTCCAGTCCTTATCGTGAAACGTGACCATGTCGGTGATGCTGTCGAATGTCTCTGACCAGTCGTGCGATATCCGGAAAAGCTCTTCCTCCATCTTCTTCCTTTCGGTAATATCCCTTACAACGCTGAAAAACACCTCCTGTCCCTCGTAGTCCATTATCGTGCTGTTTATCTCCACAGGCATGACGGAGCCGTCTTTTCTGTAATGGGCGGACTCAAAGACGGCCATTCCCTCTTTCCGTATCAGCGACATACGTTCAGGGACTCTTGCTGCATATTCGGGCAAGTCAAGGTCCCTCACATTCATGGAAAGCAGTTCTTCCTCGGTATAACCGAGCCGTTCATATGCAGTTCTGTTCACATCGATGATATTTCCTTCAAGGTCGACAATCAACACGCCATCGGTCAAATTCTCAAAGAAGCCTCTGAATTTCTTTTCAGATTCTCTGATCTCATTCTGCAGTCTTTTATTCTCGGTAATATCTGCCAGAATCCCAAGCACACCGTTAATGTTTCCTTTACTATCATAAATAGGCGCGGTCGAAAGTCTTATGTCAATCAGAGATCCGTCCTTTCTCAACCGCTGCACCTGCAGCCCATCGAACGATTCGCCTTCAAGCACTCTTTCACGAAACATGCGGAACTCGTCAAGTCTTTCTTCGGGGATAATAGGATTAAACCTTCCTACCGCCTCCTGTTCGCTCCAGCCGAAGATGCGTTCTGAAGCCGGATTCCAGAGCATGACGCGTCCTTCAGGATCGACGGCGATGACAGCCAGCGGCGATGCCCTGATCACTGACTGAAGGACCTGGCTGGTCCCAAGGACTTTTTCCTCTGCCTTCTTGCGCTCGGTGATGTCCTGAAGGGTTTCGACAACCGCGAGCAACGCACCATCCTTATCGTAAACAGGCGCAGCATCGAAGATGATGTATCTGTCTCTCCCGTTTAAGTTCGGAAACCACCCTTCAGCGTGCAATCCGTTTTCTGCAAGGACGGACGGTGCGTATGCACTATACAAGGCGGGCATATCCTCGACATTACTGTCAATGAGTATGTCTGCCAGGACCTGGCGTTTCTGAGGATAGAACGGCTTCCACTGGTGATCAGTGCCTATCATCTCGGAAGCCGGCATACCTGTCAGCACTTCGCATGCCTTGTTCCAGAATACGACCTTATGCTGAGGGTTCAGCACAAAGGTTGCCACAGTAGAATTCCGTATCAGACTCTCTGCAAAAAGTTTTTGTTCTTCCACTGCCTTTTCTGCCCTCACTCTCTCTGTAACATCGCGGAAACTCCAAACCCGTCCGACAATCTTTTCTCCTATCCTCTGCGGCTTCGAATACCGCTCGAAGATCCTTCCGTCCTTGAACTCCAGGGTGTCAAAACTCTCCACGTCGGGTGTTGCATACAGCTCCCTCACCTTTCTCAAAAACCCCTCGGCGTCTTTCAGCTGACCGAGCACAAAGGCAAGGGCTTGATCGTCATCCCCTGCTTCGACTATAGGTTCCGGGATACGCCACAGTTCGAGGAACCTTCGATTGAAGCTGGTTATCTTTCCCTGTCTATCGACTACCAAAAGACCGTCTGCTGTCGACTCGATAGTGGCTGAAAGCACGGAGAGCGTCCTGTTGAGATTATCCTCGACTTCTCTGAACTCTTCAGCCGGTTTCAACGACCGGACAACCCAAAAGAAAATCATTATCGACACTGTAAGGCTCAGTATCAAGACATCGGTCAGACCAACAAGCAGAGGAGACATCTCTTTTCCAATGTCTGTCAGGTAGAATGTGAGCATGATGAGTGACTCGGTGACGGCAACCGTAGCCAGCAGTTTCAACCCGGCCACTAAATGACTGCCTCCCTGTCTAAGACCGGAAACGGATAGCTTCCCTGCTTCCTTCTTGGGGATCACTTCAATTCCATTCGACCCGAAAGATGAATAGAGAGCGAAAGATGCGGAATCATCCAAGTATTCATAGCTATGCATATGTTAGCTAATCGTAAAGACCGATGTCTATACGTAGGAATACGTAGTCTGAAAACAACGCCCGGGGAGATACAGCTATTATTATTTCGGATTTACTTATTGAAAGGTTTTCGAATTTGCCGGATGACGGCTGCATCCATTAGAATAAGCTATGCAGGAATGGGATTTTATCGAGGAGATCTCGAAGTGCGTGCGGTGCGGGAGCTGCAAGGCATACTGCCCCACCTATGACGAGGGGTTGACTGAGGCTATGGGAGCAAGGGGGAGGCTGACACTCCTCAGGGCTCTAATGACAGGACAACTGTCGCCTTCAACTGCACTCAGAGAACGCATATTCAGCTGCATCCTGTGCGGCTCATGTGAAGGACTCTGCCCTCTCCGCGTGGATATTACAGGTGCGATGTACCACGGGAGAAAACTGCTCCTTCCTCCGGACTGGAAGATGAAGTATTCCAGGCGCATCATGCGCTTCCTTGCCCGGAGGCCGGTGCTGAGTTTCAGAATCGCAAGGTCATTGCAACACATCGGCATACCTCCCAGGAAGGTGCTCGATGTCGTGGGGGCTTCTTACCGCCGGGTGCTCGGAGAAAGAGGCATCCCCCGCACAGGGAAGGTGGAGCTCCCTTTCACTGTCACCATGCCCGAGAACCCCCTCAGGGATAATCAGCAGGTATTTAAGCCCGAGAAGAAGATCGGCCGGGTGGCCCTCTTTGCCGGGTGCAGCGTTGATTTCATATTCCCATATATCGGGATGTCGCTGATCAATGTCCTTCTCAGGCTGGGCTACGAGGTCGTTCTTCCGAGAGGGGAAGTTTGTTGCGGGACACCGTTTAGGAGTCTCGGCCTGGAGGAAGACGCCCTGGAACTCGCCAGGAGAAACCTTGATATCTTCAGCAGGCTGAATGCAGAGGCTACACTGAGCCCCTGTCCCACATGCGTCCTCTCCTTAAAGACCCACTACCGGAAACTCCTCGGCAGAGGACTGGAGAATGCGATGGATGTTCCAAGTTTTCTTCTTATGAAACTCGGGGACCGCCGCCTCGCTCCTGTCCAGGGCGTCAAGACCGTCACATACCATGACCCCTGCCATTTGAATTATTCCCTCGGTGTCAGGAACCAGCCGAGGGAACTTATCCGTCATGCAGGCATTGAACTGATCGAGGCTGAAGGGGAAGGCTGTTGCGGTATGGGCGGCCTCTTCAGTCTCCATCACAGGGAGCTTTCCGGCAGTCTTCTTAGGAAACGGGCAGACGCGTATTACAGGACCAGCGCTGAGGCCGTTGTCACGGCCTGCCCCGGTTGTATCATGCAGCTCGGTTCCGGTATAAGAGACAAGCCTGTCTTCCATATCGTCGAAATCGTCGAAGAGGCGCTGTGCAGATAACAGTAGCTATAGTTTTAGGGGCATGACACCTGTTATAATTAATTGCTGAGATCAATTCTAATTTTTCCTGATGAATTCGGGGAGGCTTTATGAAATTCTTTATCGATACCGCTAATATCGATGAAATTAAGAGGGCATGGGATGTTGGCGTCATCGATGGCGTAACAACGAATCCCTCTCTCATATCTAAGGAAAACAGGGATCCCGTTGAGCTGCTGAAGGAAATATGCAGCATTGTCCACGGCCCCGTGAGTGCCGAGGCAGTGAGCCTGAATGCGGAAGAGATGGTTAAGGAAGCCCAGACACTTGCAAGGATCCATGAGAATATCGTAGTGAAGATACCGATGACAGAGGACGGGTTGAAGGCCGTGAAGAGGTTGTCGGGCATGGGCATCAAGACCAACGTGACGCTCGTTTTCTCCTCCGGCCAGGCCCTCCTTGCTGCGAAGGCCGGGGCGGCTTATGTAAGTCCATTTGTGGGGAGGTTGGATGATATAGGCCACACGGGCATTGACCTGATAAGCGATATGATGCAGATATTCGAGAATTACATGTTCAATACTGAGATCATTGTGGCGAGCATCAGGAACCCCCTCCATGTGATCGAGGCAGCGAAGGCAGGCGCCCATATTGCGACCATACCGTACTCCGTGATCTCCCAGCTTGCCAAACACCCGCTTACCGATATAGGGATAGAGAGGTTTTTGAAGGACTGGGAGAAGGTTCCAAGGAGGTGATATGCCGATATTTGAATATAAATGCAATGCATGCGGTGAGGATTTCGAGAAACTCGTTTTAGGCGATCAAAAGGTGAGATGTCCGAAATGCGATTCTGGGGAGATCAGGAAGAAGTTCTCCACATTCGGCATGAGCGGCGTTCAGAACCCGGGATCTTCAGGTTCTTCGGGCTGCGGTTCCTGCAGCGGCAGCTCCTGCAGCACATGCCATTAATCCGAATAGTGCAATTAACCACTCTTGCACTCTTCTCTCTTTTAATCCTTGGTTGCGGGGATAGGGAAATTCCTAAAAAAGTAAGCCTGAATAAGCGGACTCCTAACGATATTTCAGAGAATGTAAGACGGTTAGATGTCGGCTCGTTGAGGTTCGGCTTTGACCTGAGGCTCGGGCCAAAGGAAGATGTAAGGATATATCTTCCATTCCTCCGTTATCTTGAGCAGAATACAGGAAACAGGTTTTCTCTCGGATTTACTGAAAAATATGAAGACACAGTAGAAAATCTCGGCAAGGGAATCACTCATTTTGCAGCATTAGGGCCTGTAAACTGCATTCTTGCAAATAAGAAATACGGCACAGGCTGTCTTGTTATGGGCCTTAACCAAGATGGCAAGCCGGAATATCGCGCTGTTATATTTACAAGAATAGACAGCCCTCTCAGCGGTTTAAAAGACATAAAAGGAAAGACTTTTGCTTTCGGAGACAGATTTTCAACACAGGGCCATCTTATCCCCCGCAAGATGCTTGAAGACTCCGGAGTCACAGTGGAGAATTTAAAGAGTTATGCATTCACAGGTGCGCATGTAAACACTGCAAAGGCGGTCCTAAATGGAGAATATGACGCAGGCGGGATGCAGGATACGCTGGCAAAAAAATTTGTCGCTGAGGGGAAAATCAAAATCCTTGCCTTGTCAAAGCCCTATCCGAGCAGTCTGATATGCTTTAACAAAAATGTTGACCCTACTATTTTAAAAGCAGTTAAGGCTGCACTCCTTTCCTTTGAACCAAAGGGCAAGCATGCAGGCATTCTTGTAGATTGGGATAGGACTGAGATGCCTAAAGGGTTTACAGAGTATAATGAATCTTCCTTAAAAGAGATTAAAGAGCTTGCCAGGAGATACGGCATCCTGAGTAAATGAAGCTGTGGATTAAAATAGTTCTACTTAATGCGGCTATTGTTATAAGCCTCGGGATTGTAATAGGGCTCACCGTAAGAGAGGCAGTGACAAACACAATGAGGGCTGAATTGACAAAACAGGGTGAGTCCATTGCCCGAAATCTCTCTGACAGGATTGCTGACCCTATACTCCTTGACGATTTTTATAAAACGCAGGAAGCAATAGAGGATGTTATTACAGCAGAACATGATTTAGAGTATATCTTTGTTACAGATAAAAATGGGCACCTCTTTGCCCATACATTCAAAAACGGTTCTCCGCCGGACATCCTGCGATGGAACCCTCTTTTAAACGGCGCTGTCTCCGTGCAACTTCTTGATACAGAGAAGGGTTTCATAAGAGACATAGGGCTAAAAGTATTTGGAGGCATGAATCCCGAACTCCATATCGGGATAAAAGAAGAAAGAATAACACAGGCGTTACGCAGGATTAAAAATATTGTAATCACTTCAACAATAATTGTTGCGTTGATCGGCTCTGTTCTGTCCTGCTCATTAAGTGGGCTTATTACCAAGCCCCTTTATAAACTCATGAGCTTTACTCACACCCTCTCGAAAGGAGAATTCGGCAAAAGAATAGATATAAAATCACGGGACGAGGTTGGCGAACTTGCAGAGACATTTAATAATTTATCCAGCGAACTTGAGTTATACAGAAAGAAGATGGAAGAGTCATATAAGCGGATGCTAAGGACAGAAAAGCTTACAGCACTCGGAAGGCTCTCTGCCGGGCTTGCCCATGAGATCAGGAATCCCCTTACCTCTATAAAGGTGCTGTTTCAGGCATTTAAGGATAATCCGTCATTGACGAAGGAAGACATGAAGGTGGTGCTTTCAGCAGCGGAACAGATGGATGACCTTCTAACAAGATTCCTCAAATTTGCGAGGAGTGATGAATTTAATGTATCAGATGTCTATATTAATTCCCTGATAAAACAGGTTATAAATCTTGCCAGGTTCCAGATTAAAAATCACTCCATAGATGTATCGCTGGAACTCACTAAACTGCCGCCTGTGAAAGCTGACAGGGCAATGATCGAACAGGCGCTGCTGAACCTCGTTCTCAATGCGGTCGAGGCAATGCCCGAAGGAGGCAGACTCACTGTATCAAGCAAGGTTCAGGACGGCTATGCGGTTGTATCCGTAGGCGATACCGGCGCGGGCATTTCCGAGGACATAAAAGACAAAATCTTTGACCCGTTTTTTACCACAAAAGGCGACGGCACAGGACTTGGGCTTTCAATCGTGCATAATATTGCACACCTCCACAACGGAGAAGTGGGTTTCGAAAATAATGGAAAAGGCACAACCTTCAATCTAAAAATACCGGTGAATGTATGAATAAGATACTTGTCGTTGACGATCAAAAGACCGTCTGCTATTCACTCCAGAGGTTCCTTGAGTCTGAAGGCTATAACGTATTTACTGCTGTCAGCGGTGAAGAAGCGCTGAAGATTGTAAATGATGAAATGCCTGCTCTTGTCATCATGGATGTGAGGATGCCTGAAATGGATGGCATCGAGGTATTAAAAAAAATAAAGGAATCCCATCCCGATGTTCAGGTAATCATGATGACAGCTTTCAGCACCACTGAAAAGGCGATTCAGGCCATTAAATTAGGTGCATACGATTATCTTATAAAACCTTTTGATAATGATGAATTGCTTATACGGGTAAGAGATGCGATAAAAACAAAGGAATTGATGAATAATGTGGTTACTTTTGATGTCTCCGATGATTATACCGGAGGAGAAAGAATTATCGGGAAAAGCCCTGCCATGCTCGATATTTATAAACAGATAGGAAGGGCAGCGCCAACAGATGCAACTGTTCTTATAAAGGGAGAAAACGGTACGGGGAAAGAACTCGTTGCAAGGGCAATCTACCATTACAGCAACAGGTCAACAAAGCCATTCCTCGCAATAAATTGTGCAGCCATTCCAGAACAGCTTCTTGAGAGTGAGCTTTTCGGATACGAGCGGGGGGCATTTACAGGCGCAGATTTTAAACGCATAGGGAAATTTGAGCAATGCAGCGGAGGGACGGTCTTTCTCGATGAAATCGGTGATATGCCTGCCGGTCTTCAGGCAAAGCTTTTGCGTGTACTGCAGGACGGGAAATTCCAGAGACTCGGCGGCACAGAGACCATTGAAACAAATGTAAGGATAATTGCCGCAACCAACAAAGATATAGAGGATATGGTAAAAAACAACACACTCAGGGAAGACCTTTATTATCGTATAAATGTGGTCACTATCAATGTGCCACCACTAAGGGAAAGAAAAGAGGATATTAAAGAACTTGTTCATTACTTCATACAGAAATACAATAAAAAGCTCGGCAAGACAATAAAAGGCATCACCGCTGACGCTCTGGAAAAGCTAAAAGAACATCCGTGGCACGGCAACGTAAGAGAGCTTGAGAATGTTATTCAGAAGGCAATTGTTTTCTGTAACAGCGATTACCTATCCATGGAATGCTGCGAAGGTCTGCGTGCACAGAACTTATTGCGAAATAGTTGTGTCTCCACAGAAGAAGCAATTCAAAACCTTGTGGATTTAGCATTTAAGGACGGATGCCATGAGAGGTTTCAGGATATAATCAGCATGATAGAAAGATCTATGGTTCAAAAAGCATTGGAACTTACAAAGGGAAATCAGGTTCAGGCTGCAAAACTCTTAGGCATATCAAGAAATACCCTGAGAAAGAAGCTTGAGGAAGATGCTCAATAATATGTTCACATCCTGCACATCCCGATCTCAAAAATTAGAGAACTGGCAAAAATGAGCGCCAAAGCCGAAGTCACACTTGGCTGCTTTGAAAAGTATATCTACCTCTGGATCGCCATGTGCGGAGTCGCTGGTTTACTTTTAGGCAAAATCTTTCCGCAATTTGTGCACGACATTAATTCGCTTAATATCGGCGGCGTTTCCATCCCCATCGCTTTCCTCATGTTTTTTCTCATGTATCCTACCATGGCGAAGGTTAAACTGGAAGAAGTTTCACATGCTGTAAGAAACATCGGCCCAACAATCATGACCTTAATCGCAAACTGGATAATAGCGCCTCCATTAATGGTGTTTCTGGCATGGCTGTTTTTAGACAACCCCGACTTCAGGGCAGGCACAATCCTCCTCGGTATATCTCCCTGCACAGGAATGGTGCTATTCTGGATCGCCCTTGCACGCGGGAATGTGATACAGGGAGTTGTTATTACCGCAATCAATGCAGTGTCAACGCTTTTGCTTTATGCCCCATTTGCAGCATTTTATCTCGGAGTGGGCGGAGTGCCTGTTCCCTTCTCGCTGGTTGCAGTAAGCGTTTTGCTGTTCGTCGGCCTTCTATTGATTGCAGGACAGGTTTCCAAAAGGCTCTTGATCCGTCACAAGGGCGAACAATGGTTTGCAAACCGCTATCTGCCTTTAATGAGTGACCTTGCGACCGGAGCCCTGCTGGGAATGCCTCGGCTCTGGCGCTGCATTGGCTACCGTAGTTGGACCATTGATAGAAGTGCCGGTAATGGTGACAGCAACAAAATTGCTCAGAAGAACTCAGCCTTACTTTCTGAAATAAGTAAGGCTGTTTATCTTATGACACCCGCCATTATTCTCGCCTGTTGTGAAACTGTCAATGCTTTACTTCTGACAAGGATGCTGTTAGGATTGAAGGAGCCGGGGTCTTTGTAATCATGTACTGGCCGAGGGGTTAAGGGGCTTCTATTAATCTCTTCACAACCAAAAGAAAGTCCTCTATAATACATAGGTCTTCTTTGAGATGCATAATAACCCTTCTGTCATCCACTTCGTGATAGAGATGGATTAAGATATTCCTGAATCCTGCCATTGATTTGAGCTTCACGGCGTAATCAGGCTCTATGTATCCCATATCTTTCAATATAAGGAAGCATTCTCCATATTCATCGGGAACCTTTCCTGCAAGCCTCGCCACAATATGATGACATATGTCAATTACAGCCTGAATAGCCACAATAAAATTATATTTTATTGCATTAAGGACAGTCTTGTCTGAAAGGAGTTTTGTCTCAGAGATAACAGCATACTCGGAGAGATTGCTTACCGTCTTTCTTACCTCTTCAGAAAGGGTCTTAAGGCGCTCGATATTAAGTTCCCTGTATCCGCTCATGGTGAAACAAGGTCAAGAAGAATTTGTTTCCTTTTTGGCAAAAGATCAAAGTACCTCTTCCATGTGTCTTCAAGAAAGTCACATCTAATGGTCTCGTCCTTTGAGAAGAGTAGAAGCCCCTTTGTTGCATAATATCTAAAGCCTACAGGCGCATAATTAATTACCTTTATATCGAGAGGACTGAGCCCTGTCTCAAGCTCAGTGATAGCAGAGATTCTTAATCCATAATCAATGGCATCATCATGAGGCACGATACTTTCATTAACATAAACAGCTATATCAATGTCCTTGAATGGTAGGTCCTCAGCAAAAGAACCATATATATAGGCAAAGATTATCTCGTCTCTTTTTTCAAGGGATTCCGCAATCTTTTTAATTACCTCTCTTTTATTATCCATATAATGTATTATAGCATTATATACAGTTTCTACTGTAAATCATAATCATGACCAGGTTGCCGATAGAAAATTAATTACAGATTACAGGCGGCAGGATAGAAGATGTGAAGGCCATAATTCTCTATCCACGAAGGCCTTTGTATGTTTTATCCCAAATCTCTTTAAAAACTTACTGTATAGTGAAAGGCTGAATGAGGCCCTCTATCAGATTTTTCCTAAACTACACCATCTATAAGATAGGATGAAAAGAAAGGCTATTACACAAACAAACTATACTATATAAGAAGGTAGACCTCGGTCTGTTCAACCTTTGCACACCTGCCTTATCTTTGAACACTATTCCAAAATAAATATCTTTGTCTATCAAGTAGTTATATTTATGGCATAATGATTGCTTTATTCTTTCATATTCCACATGAAAGGAGGAGCTATTATGTCCAAAAAGTATGCATTGCTTGTTGACCTGAGAAAGTGCGTGGGCTGCACATCCTGTCAGGTAAGCTGCAAGATGGAAAATGCAGTGCCGATAGGGCAATTCAGGTCAAAGGTGGATATCGCCGATACGGGCGAATATCCGAAACCAAAGAGGTATTTTTTCCCGAAGATCTGTAATCAATGCGACGAGCCGCCCTGTATCCTGCCATGTCCTGTTCCTGGAGCCACCTACAAAAGGGAGGATGGAGTTGTTATGGTGAACAGGGACCTGTGCATCGGTTGCGGAAGGTGTGTAGGCGCATGTCCTTATGGAGCGAGATTTTTGCATCCCCATATCCCTGTCAAAAACGACCCATCAAAATACGCCAAGGATGTCCCTGAGGTGAGAGGTAAAAAGGCAAAGGACTTAAGGGTCGTTGACAAGTGCGATTATTGCAGCCATAGGCTCGCAGAGGGCATTGAGGAGCCTGCCTGCGTGAGAAACTGCGTTGGCAAGGCAAGATTCTTCGGCGATACGAGCGACCCTGACAGCGCAGTCTCAAAGCTCAAGGCATCTGTAAAAACAACTGATTGGCATCCTGAATATGGCACAAAGCCGAGGACCACTTTTATCGCACCCGATAAAGAGGTCTTTTCAGCGGCCGACGGCCAGATAAACAGGTAGGAGGTGAACACTATGCAGGTATCAAGAAGGGTATTTTTAAAATATGCCGGAGCATTAGGAGGTCTGGCAGCCTTAAATAAAACAGGGCTTATGACACTGAAAAACCTCTCTCCATCAGAGGCTGAAGCGATGCAGAAGGCAATGGGCAAATATGAAGTGAAATACACTGCCGATGCCATGTGTCCTGCTGAATGCGGTATGGAGATGTGGGTTAAGGACGGAAAGATCGCAAAGATTTACGGCAATAAGGCAGTGCCCATGAACGACGGAATAGCATGTGCAAAAGGCGCTTCAGGGCAGCAGCTTGTATATTCCCCTTACAGGCTCAAATATCCTATGATAAGGGTCGGTGAAAGAGGCTCGGGTAAATTCAAACGCGTAACATGGGATGAGGCCATAGATTACATCGGCAAGAAACTGACGGACATCAAGAAGAAATACGGAGCGGAATCGGTCATTATGGACTGCGGCGATGTTACAGACAGAGATCAATATTACAGGCTTTTCTTTGCATACGGCACACCAAATTGCACGGAGCACGGCGCTATATGCGATACTCCAAGAAGGCATGGCCCGAAATTGATGGTCGGCGGCAAGAGGTGGGAGCCGGACATAATGAGGCCCCAGCTTGTAAGACAACCCGACGGCTCTCTGAAAAAGGACTACACATATAAGTCAAAACTGATAGTCTATAACGGCTGGAACCCCTTTGTTGCAACAAGGATATTCTATGAAAACAGGGGAACAGTGGGAGCAAAAGTAGAAAATGGATGTAAGGTGGTAGTCATTGACCCAAGTTACTCCAACACGGCTACTGCTGCGGATATGTGGCTTGCCCCGCGCGCAGGCACGGACGGAGACCTCTTCGGCGCAATGCTCAGATATATCCTTGAAAATGACAGCCAGAATGACCCGAACAAAAAGTATATAGACTGGAGCTTCAAGAAATACTCCACAGGATGGGAAGATTTTGAGGCGGCATTCAAGTCGTGGTGGCACAAGAAAGACCCGATTAACGGCTTGAGCTACTTCAGCCTTGACTGGGCAGCCGACAGGACAGGCTTGAGCAAAAAACAGATTGAAGAACTCTCCCATCTATTTGGAATAACAAAGCCGGCAGCCCTTGTTTGGGGCATGCAATCACCAGGACATCATTACAACGGCTATTGCGCCTCGATAATAGGAGTTGCCTTAAATGTAATAACTGGAAACTTCGATGTGCCGGGAGGTGTTATAGACACTGAGCTTGTAAAGTCCGATAAAGGCGGTTCTGCAACAGGGAAGCAGTTTAAATCGAGGAAGGTAAAGAGGACAATAAACGGCAAAGAGGTTGAAGGAGAAGTTGAACATTTCCATATGGACCTTTTCGGGAGCAAATATCCCGCTGCATGGGATGATGCTGTTGCGGATTATCCCAACGCCTTTAAAGAGGGTGTTGACATAAGGTATGGGCCGTTCAGGGGACATCACTATCCCATCAAATCATACATCCTGAGAACAGGCAATTCCATCCTCACCGGTTCAGCGCCGTGGAAATGGAAAGACGCTATTCTGGCAAAGGATGCGAAAGGCAATTACAAGCTTGAGCTTTATGTCTTCATTGATAGCCTTAACCTCGAAAGCGCACTTTACGCCGATGTTATACTCCCAGAGGCGAGCTATGCGGAGAGACAGAGCCTGAGCGATATCTATCCGTCCCATCAGGTGATCTACAATAGGGATGCGGTTATTAAGCCCCTCCATGAATCCAAGAAGCCCACAGAGATAATGAACATGCTTGCAAAGAAATTACATGAGCTTGGCGACCCTGACATTAAAGGCTCTGACTTCTGGGAAAAATATAAGACCGAAGAAGACTTTGTCAATGAGATGCTTGCAGTTGCTCCCGGCAGGGTGAATGTTGGAACTCCGCTTCCATATCCGCAGTATCCGGAAGGCTATAAGCTCATCGGCACGCCAGATTCCCTTGAGAAGGGCGATGTTACTATTGATCATGAAAAGAAGGTTGTTAAAGGCAAACCTGTAACAGTTGAATGGTTAAGAAACAATAACGGCGTCGCCATCTGGCCCATGAGCTGGTATAGATATAAAAAACATAATGCCGACGAGCCTAACAAGGCATTCCCCAACACCTCCACAAAACTCATCGAGTTCAAGTTCGACTGGAAGGAAGGCGACAAACACTACGGAGGATACAAGTCTTATAACGAAAAGATTGAAAAGGCAGGCGGTGAAGTGCCTCTCGGATTGAAAGAGATAGGCTTTACCAAGTTCCCTGAGACCTTTTACTGGTTTGAGACCAAGTGGAATCCGCATACAAATCCGGAGTACAAAAAGTATGCGAAGGATTATCCTTTTCAGCTTATCTGCGGTCGTGTGCATCACGCCATGAGCGGCACACAGATGGTTCCATGGCTTGGAGAGATAAAGACTGAAGGAACATGGCAGCCTATGAACAAGGAATTTGAGGTTGATGTTCCGGAGGCAATGCCTATGGGCGATGAGCCGATGAAATCCATGAAGATGAAATTCAAGGCGAACACCTATTCTGTCGGCACTATATGGATGAACACGGATGACGCAAAGAAGCTCGGACTTAAGAGCGGTGATATGGTTGTAGTGGAAAACCCTCTTAAGAAATCCACTAAAGGCAAGGTATTTGCCTCAGGCGGAATAAGACCTGGCGTTATCAAGATTGGTTTTGCCACAGGCGGAAGGTTCAGCGAAGGACTTGGTCCTGCCTATAAAACAAAGGACTACACGCCGAGCCACAACGACCTTGTTGATCCTGATGTGTTGAGCCCGATAATGGGGTTCCCAGGCTATGCTGATATGATCGTGAAGGTGAAGAAGGCATAAAAATTTAGAGCAGCAGAGCAAAATAACAATTGAACGGTTTGAACAGTTTGAACTGTTTGAACCGTTCAACGCTCTGCTATACGTTGCTGCTAACAAATAATGAGGTGACAATGATAGACGAATTAAGAGAAGAACTTTATTTATACAATCTTTTGAGACAGTTATTTTTAAAAGAGCCGACAAAAGAATTGATTAATGAGCTCGCAAAGATTGATCCTCCAGATGAAACAGACGCTGAAATAAACTATGGGCTGAAACTCCTGATCGAATCAATCAGAAAGAATGAATACAGGCTTGATGAGTGGCTCGAAGAACTCGCCATTGAATATGCCCGTTTATTCATAGGCCCCAAAAATCCTCCAGCAGTGCCCTATGCGTCCTTTTATTTATCAGAGTCCCGATCCTTAATGACAGACGAGACCATTGATGTCAGGAAGAGATATCTTGAAGCAGGCATGGCTGTGAAGAACCTTTACAGCATTCCTGATGACCATATCGGCATCGAACTTGAATTTATTTATTACTTAACAGAAAAGACAATCGAGTTGTTTGAACAGGGTGATCGTGGGGAGGCATCAAGACTCTTTGAGATAAGAAGCGACTTTCTTAGCGAACATATGACATTGTGGCTGCCTCTTTTTGCGGACAAAGTATTAGAGTCTACACAAGAAGATTTTTACAAAGGCGCTGCATTTATTTTAAGGGGAATGATCGAACCCCAACTTGCAGCAGGCTAATAGGATAGACTATTTTCAGATTTATATACGAGGACACAGAGAACAATTGGAAAACAAGAGAAGACCTCTCAATTCAAAATTACTTCTATGTTTTTGCTACCTTTCAGGATATTTAAAAGGGTTTCCTCTGACTATCTTGCTCAGCTTCATCGGGATTCCCTCCAGCAAAAAAACCGCCATTCCCCGCTCCCTGATGGTCTCTTTCCCCACATTCCATGTCCCCCGCCAGGCGATGTTGAGGTAGATCTTTGACTTTTCAATCTCCACCCATCTGGGAGTGAATTCGAGTTCGACTGAATCAAAATACCTGATTGAATCGATGATCTCCTTGTATCCCTCTTTCGTACATCTCTCTGCAATTGCAGTGAATTCCTTCTTAGTATACGCCGACCGCACAGCCTCTGCTACAGAGAATGCGTCCTGCGCGACCTTCGATTCCCTGGACTGCTGCTTCACCTCTTTTTTCCCGCCGCAGGCGGTGACCACGGTTAAAAGGACAAAGCATAGTGCGCAGAGTCCCGCGCTTAATGTGATGCTTCCCGTCCTTGATGCTTCCATACCACCTCCACACCGCATTTTTCACTGAATCCTATCAAAGGCCCTCTGTATTGTCAAGATAGGGTCAGAAATTGATACCGAAATCCGGCATCAAGCCGGTGAGTTCCCTCACCCTGTTCGTCAGGAGCATGATGCCAAAAAGGATAAGGAGGAGGCCGCTCATGATCATTATCCCGCGCATGTATTTCATGAGCTTCTTCGAATAGCTCAAGAAGCTGTTGATCGCAAGGGATGAAAAGAAGAAAGGAACCGCAAGCCCGAGGGAATAGACTCCGAGAAGCTTCAATCCGTAAAAGGCGGATCCCTGGGTGCTTGCATAGACAAGGATCGTCCCGAGCATCGGGCCTATACACGGGGTCCACCCCGCGGCAAAGGTCATTCCCACAAGTGCGGTGCCCACGTACCCCACCGGCTTTCCGCTGAGATGGAGCTTCTTGTTCTTCATGAGAAAGTCCAGTTTAAGGAACCCTGCGACAAAGAGACCGAAGATGATCACCAGAATGCCGCCTATTATTCGTATCCAGTCCTGATAATCAAAGAGCGCCCTCCCAATGGCTGATGAAGATGCGCCAAGGGCCATAAATACAGCAGAAAAGCCGAAGATGAAAGAGACGGAATTTGTTATGGTGAGGTGCCGTATCCTTCTTCTGTCGAGACCGGCGGTGAGATCCTCAAAGGATATGCCCGTGATGAAGGAGACATAGGAGGGGACGAGGGGGAGAACACACGGCGATAGAAAGGAGAGGAAACCTGCGATAAAGGCAAGAGGGAAAGAAGCATCCTTCATGTCTTATCCCTTTTCATCTTGCGCATTCAGACGTATCCCCCTTTATCTTCTCCACAGCATGGGGGATTGCTTCCAATATCACTTCGAGGTTTTCCTTTACTGCCTTAGGACTTCCCGGGAGATTCACTATCAATGTCTGCCCTCTAACCCCCGCCACGGCTCTGGAAAGGATGGACCTCTTTGTCTTCTTCATGCCTTCCGCCCGCATTGCCTCCGCAATTCCAGGTATTTCTCTCTCGATAACTTCGAGTGTTGCCTCGGGTGTCACATCTCTGGGGCTGAGACCTGTGCCTCCTGTGGTCAGTATCAGATCCACTTTCCGGCTGTACTCGAGTAATTTATCTTTTATCATATCCTTTTCGTCAGGGAGGATCTCATAATGCTTCACCTCTGCGCCGATGGCCCTGAGCATCTTTTCGATGGCAGGTCCGCTCAGGTCCTCTCGTTCTCCCCTTGAACCCTTATCGCTCAATGTCAGGACGGCAACTGTAATCATTACATGCCGACACTAATCGTGTCGCCGATTCTTACCTTGCCGCCTTTCAGTATCCTTACGAATATCCCTTCCTTCGGCATCACACAGTCGCCAGCTTGGTAGTAAATGGCGCAACGGGTGTGACATTCCTTTCCTATCTGGCTCACCTCCGCCTCGATACTGCTGCCGATGGACAGATGCGTTCCCACGGGAAGAGAGAGCAGGTCAATGCCCTCTGTTGTGATATTCTCTGCAAAATCCCCAGGTTTCACATCAAGTCCCATCTCCTGCATCTTCCGTATGCTCTCAAGGGCAAGGAGGCTCACCTGCCTGTGCCATTCAGACGACGCATGGGCATCCCCCTCGATGCCGTATCCGGTCCTGAGGACAACCTCTTTTACAGGCCTTTTCCTGACACCCTTTTTGTCGCTGATATTAATGGAAACTATCTTCCCGGACATACTTAAAGATACCATAAGGCTTTCATCAGTAACAACGCCTAAGTTAAACCCCGCTGATCACTCCGCCTCCGATGACCACATCCCTATCATAAAAGACCGCACTCTGGCCCGGGGCGGGCGCCCACTGCGGCTCGTCAAAGGCGACTTCAACCTTATTTTGGTCGATGACGCTGATCGTTGCAGGCTCGTCCCTCATCATCGACCGCACTTTAACGGTTGCTCGAAAACTTCCGGCTTCTGACTTCTGACTTCTGACTTCCGGAGTGAGCCAGTTCATCTCTTCAACCACGAATTCCCTCGTCATCGCCGCTTCTTTCGGTCCCACATATACTGTATTCCCTAACCGGTCTATCCTTGCCACAAAGAGGGGCCTGCCTATAGCTATCCCAAGCCTCTTCCTCTGGCCGACAGTGAAAAGGTGAATGCCTCTGTGGGTCCCGAGGACTTTTCCTGATTCCACGTCAACAACAGGGCCCTCCTTTCTTTCGCTCAGGTCTTCGAGAAACCGGAAATAGTTCTTGTCCTCAATAAAGCATATCTCCTGGCTCTCGGGTCTCTTTGCCGCGGGAAGATTCAATCTCTGCGCGATCTCCCTGACTTCTCCCTTTCTCATTTCTCCGAGAGGCAATACGAGACGGCTCAGTTCCTCCGGTCGCAGAACATATAGGACATAAGACTGATCTTTCTTAGGATCGACGCCTTTCTTAAGCAACGTGTGGCGCATAGCGAGTAACGGGTCCCTCAAATTCTTGTCTAACTTTTCACTTGTCACTTGTAACTTGTAACTTCTTTCAATTCTCGCATAATGCCCCGTGGCGATCAACTCAGCCCCTCCATGCGCGGCGAATTTCAGAAGATGGGGGAACTTGATGTATCTGTTACAGAGGATACATGGATTAGGCGTGATCCCGCCCGAATAGGCATTGATAAAGGGCTCGATCACCTTCTCCGTGAACTCGTTCCTGAGGTCAATCCTCGAATGACCTATGCCGATCCGGTCGGCCGTCCTCTGCGCATCGTTGATCGCCTCGACCGAACAGCAACCGGCAAAGGACTTCTTGAGTCTAGCCTCATAGAGGATAAAACTAAGTCCCTCGACCTTATATCCCTGTTCCTTGAGTAGATAAGCTGTCACGGAGGAGTCGACGCCCCCGCTCATCCCGACAATTACCTTCATCATGTTTTATAATAGCAGAACTGTTATACTAAGTACGGCGCTTAAGAGAAACCGGAATCCTCTTTGCAGGCAACGCATTCCCCTTTTCTCCGGCCATCGTGATAAGCGTAAGACTCAGCGGATTGCGCAGTCCTCCGGGATTGTTTGTGGTACGCCTGTGTCCGTCCCGTCTTCGAAGGAGTTACGATGCCGGAAAAGGAATCATCATTACCTCAGCTTTCCATTAAAGGGAAGAGAATAAGGGTCCCTGTAGTACAGGGCGGCATGGGTGTCGGCGTATCCCTTCACTCCCTTGCCGGCGCCGTTGCGAGAGAGGGCGGTCTCGGCGTTGTATCAAGCGCCTGCCTCGACAGGCTCGTCTCAAGAAGGACCGGAAAAAAGCTGACGGCCTACGAGGCGGTATACAACGAAGTGTCCCTTTCAAAGGCTGCGGGAGGGTATGCAGGCATTAACATAATGGTTGCCCTTGTAAGGGACTACGAGAGTTCAGTAAGGGGAGCCATCGACGCAGGAGCGGACGTCATCATCTCGGGCGCAGGCTTACCGCTCAACCTTCCCTCCATCCAGCCCCCCGGGGACACTGCGCTCATCCCCATCGTCTCATCCGCGCGGGCGCTGGAGTTGATTTGCAAGAAATGGGAGAGACTCGGATACCGACCTGATGCCGTGGTGCTTGAGGGCCCCCTCGCAGGCGGTCATCTTGGATTCAGGATTGAGTCCGTAGATCTCGAATCCAACAGGCTCGATCTCCTCTTGCCGCCGGTCAAGGACATGGCAATGAAATACGGAGGCTTCCCTGTTATCGTAGCCGGGGGGATTTATACCCACGATGATATCTTACGTTTCATAAGGATGGGAGCTGACGGAGTCCAGATGGGAACGAGGTTCCTTGCAACAGAGGAGAGCAGCGCTTCGCCAGCATACAAGCAGGCGGTTGTCAATGCAAAAGCAGAAGACATCATTGTTGCGCACGACCCTGGTTCTCCGTGCGGCCTGCCGTTCAGGATACTGAGGCAGTCCCCCATGTACCTTTCAGCTCTCGGGAGGCTGAGGGAGCCCAAGTGCGATAAAGGATATGTCCTACTGAAAGACGCTGACGGCAAATTCTCCCGGTGCCCTGCAAGAGATAGCAACAAACGTGCTTTCTGCATCTGTAACGGCCTTCTCAGTTCCGCCGATTACAATCCCGGGAAGGAGGAGCCGCTCTATACTGTGGGAACCAACGCACATAGGGTTGACAGGATTGTTCCGGTCAAGACTCTGATGGATGAACTTGCCGGGAAAGCAGCCCTGCCCGTATCGTAGCCATCTTACTATCTGTAGCCTGTCGCGCCGAATTAAGGTATAATCTTCCATGAACCTATACCTCATCGACGGAAATTCCTACGTCTATCGCGCGTTTTATGCGATCAAAGGTCTTTCGACCTCCAGGGGATTCCCCACCAACGCCATCTATGGCTTCACCAACATGCTCCTCAAGATATTGCGCGAGAAGAAACCCGACAAGATAGTGGTCGCTTTCGACTCACCTCTCCCCACTGAAAGGCACAGGATGTTCGAGGCATACAAGGCGCAGAGGCCCGAGACACCCGGGGAACTGGTAAGGCAACTCCCTTTCGTAAGAAAGATCATCAACGCCTTCAATATAACGATACTGGAAGTCCCCGGCTATGAAGCTGATGACCTGCTCTGTACAATCGCAAAGAAGGCTGAATCGGAAGGGGAAGATGTCTTTATAGTGACGAGCGACAAGGACATGCTGCAAATAGTTGATGAAAGGATAAGGGTCTACGACCCGGTGAAAGACAGGGTGCTTGGCAAGGAGTACGTGAGGGAAAAGTTCGGTGTCGGCCCTGAAAGGGTGACGGAATTCATGGCCCTCACAGGAGATGCGGTCGACAATATACCCGGAGTGAAGGGGATAGGGGAAAAGACGGCGAAGGAGCTGCTACTGCACTTCCGGGACCTTGAGGATCTCCTCAACCATCCGGAGAAGATAAAGAAGGAGAAGCTGAGGAGCCTTATCGTCCAAAACGCCGACGCTGTTCGGATAAGCAAGCAGCTTGCGACCATCGATACCTCCGTTCCCCTTGATATCGATCTGAACGATTTTGCCGTAAGGGAGCCCGACTGGCCCACGTTGCTAGCCCTCTTCCGAGAATTCGAGTTCGGGAGTCTGATGAAACTGATCCCCTCGGTAAAGAGTGCGCGTCGCTATCAGACCGTGCTTTCTCAGGACGAGCTTGGAGAACTCCTTTCATCCATAAATGAGGCCTTTGCCTTTGACATCGAAGCAACAGGGCGAGACACCCTCAGGGACACCATAGTCGGTCTCGCCATGAGCAAAGAAAAAGGCAGCGGATACTATATTCCGTTCGGCCACTCGTACGAGAACGCGCCCAAACAATTGCCTAAAGGGGAGATTCTTAGAGCGGCAGCCCCCTTGCTTGAAAACGTTGACCTGCCAAAGGCGGGACACAACTTGAAATACGACATTGAGATGCTCCGTCGCGAAGGGATCAATGTCCGGGGAGTGCTCTACGATACAATGCTGGCTTCATACCTTCTCAATCCGAACAAGCCGGACCACAGCCTCGGCGATGTCTCCTTCGAATACCTCTCCTACCGTAAAAAAACATTTCAGGAGGTCCTCGGCAAAAAAGGCTCCTTTTCAGAGGTACCGGTTGAGGAGGCAACCCTCTATGCCGCCGAGGACGCCACATTGTCCCTGGAGTTGAAGGAGATACTTTTTGAGAAACTTGAAGAAGAGGGTCTCGACAGGCTCTATTTCGATATCGAGATGCCCCTCATCCGTGTCCTTATCGAGATGGAGGAGGCAGGATTCAAGGTGGACGAAGAGAAACTCAATAACATGTCAAAGGAGCTTTCCCGCGAACTCGATTCCATCCGGAGAAGGATCTACTTCCTTGCCGGCGAGGAGTTCAATATCAATTCTCCCAAACAGCTGAGCAGGGTCCTTTTCCATACTCTCGGACTCAAGCCCGGCAAAAAGACAAAGACAGGTTATTCCACCGAGGTGGGCGTCCTTGAGGAACTGGCAGAGACACACGAGCTTCCGAAGGAGATACTGGATTTCAGAAGCCTGAGCAAGCTGAAGTCCACATATACCGATGTGTTGCCGAATCTCATCCATCCCGTTACCGGGCGCATACACACTTCATTCAACCAGACGGTCACTGCAACCGGCAGGCTGAGCAGCAGCGATCCCAATCTCCAGAACATACCCATAAGGGGCGAATGGGGGAAGCGCATCAGGGAGACCTTTATTGCAGAGCCCGGCAATCTTATACTCTCAGCTGATTATTCACAGATAGAGCTGAGGATACTTGCCCACCTGAGTCAGGACAGGGGCCTCATCGACGCGTTCATATCAGGCGTGGATATCCATAACAGGACGGCCTCCGAGATCTTCGGGGTCGATATCGAAAAGATCACCCCGGAAATGAGGAGGGTCGCAAAGACAGTGAACTTCGGAGTGGTATACGGTATCACCCCCTTCGGCCTTTCCGAGGCTTTGAACATTACACCTGCCGAAGCAAGAAAGTACATTGACGGATATTTCGAAAGGCATTCAGGGGTAAAGGCATTTACAGAACAAGCACTGAAGGACGGCAGGGCAAAGGGATACGTGACGACCATGTTCAACAGGAGAAGGTACGTGCCTGAACTAAGGAGCTCCAATTCCGCCACCCGTGCCTTGGGGGAGAGGCTTGCAGTGAACTCACCCATTCAGGGAACTGCGGCCGACATCATAAAGATTGCCATGATACGGATATGGGAGAGCTTTCATGGCAGGGGGCTTGGGGCGAGAATGATCCTTCAGGTGCATGACGAGCTCGTCTTTGAACTGCGTGAGGAAGAACTCGATGAGGCGAGGAATACAGTAAAAGAGAAGATGGAGAATGTCATCCCGCTGTCCGTCCCCCTAAAGGTAGAGATAGGATACGGCAGGAACTGGGCGGAAGCCCATGGCTAGGCAGGCGATTATTCCTCCCAGTTCGAAATATCCTTGTCCTCTTTCTCGCCTCCCGGAGAGCCGTCCCTGCCATATGAAAAGAGATCGAACTCTCCGTGAGTGCCCGGGAACTGATAATAATAAGGTTTGCCCCAGGGGTCCTTTAATATGGAAGCCTTCACGTAAGGACCGTCCCATGTATCAACCCCCGGATTTGTCACCAGGGCATTCAGGCCCTCCTGAGTGCTTGGGTACCTTCCCACATCGAGCCTGAATTTGTCCAGACCCTGCTCGATGCTTGCGATCTGCGCCCTCGCAGCTTTTTGCTGGCTCTGGCCGAGCCGTTTCACGATCCCCGGCGCAACAAGCGTTGCGAGAAGGCCTATGATCACCATTACAACGAGGAGTTCCACGAGGGTGAAACCGCTTCTGCCTAATATAATGAGTCTTCTGCGCATTGCATATCTCCTGTGTTGACTCCGGTGTTTCGTTCATTTAAGCTAACAGTTAATCGCCGATAAGTCAATATTTCCAAGGTGGCCAAGATATCGACCTTAACGAGGAGGCATACATGAGGTATCAGGTGGGGAAGACCGGCAGGGTCATCGTGGCAAGATTCGAAGACAGGGAGGATGTTCTCGGAAACCTGTCGCGTATTGCAAAGGATGAAAACATCAGGGCAGCTGCCTTCTATCTTGTCGGCGGAATGCGAGAGGCAAGGGTAGTGGTCGGTCCTGAAAAGGATGAGATGCCGCCTGTCCCCGTATGGAGACAACTTGGAGGGAGCCACGAAGTTACGGGCTTCGGGACGATCTTCTATCAGGGTGACGAGCCGAAGGTACATTTCCACGGGGCCTTCGGCAAAAGGGACGTCGTGAAGGTGGGGTGCTTGAGGGAGAAGTCGGAGACGTTCCTCGTACTCGAGGCTGTGATCATCGAGATTGAAGGTATCAAAGCGGTAAGGGAGTTCGACCCTGTGTCGGGATTGACGCTTCTTAAACTGTGAATATCTTGGTGTGATAAACAGGAAGGGCAACCTTAGAATTTTTCTAATCGACGTGATATTGAAATGTTAAGTCTCCTGCTGTTTAAGCTCGGGGTATCTTCATGCATTTTGACGGTCTTTTTTATATGGTGTCGTACAAAACTCCCTCGTTTACTTCTCCTGCTTAAATACGGGAGATGGATGTTGCTCGCATGTGACGAAGGCGGATATCCGAGGCCGGGCTTTTCAACTGTATTGGAGGTGTTCTGTGGAAATCCTGAAAGCAGTTAGGGAGAGAAGGAGCATAAGAGATTTTCAGAAAAAAGAGATTCCTCCTGATCTTGTCGAAAAACTTGCCGAAGCGCTGATCTGGGCACCGAGTGCCGGGAACCTCCAGTCAAGGAAGTTCTATTTCGTTCAGGACGGGAGGACCAAGATGGAAATCGTCTCTGCGGCCCTCGGACAGAGCTTCATCGCAGAAGCTCCGCTTGTGATCGTGGGCTGCACTGACGACAAGATATCGGGCAGATACGGTGAAAGGGGTGTGAACCTTTACTCGATTCAGGATGTGGCTGCGAGCATCATGGGGATGATGCTCGTGGCACACGAAAACGGCCTTGGCTCCGTGTGGGTCGGCGCCTTCAGAGAGGAAGGGGTATCGAAAATCCTGAATCTGCCCGGAAATCTGAGGCCTGTCGTCATCGTGCCGGTTGGCTACCCTTCGAGGATACCCTCACCTCCCCCTAGGGTCTCAAAACAGGCAGCGGTGGAGTTCAGATAGCTCGTCCAGCGCCCTCTTCATATCCTCAGGCAAGGGACTCGAAAACTCCATATACTCACCCGAAACGGGGTGGGTGAAACCCAGCATTTCCGCATGGAGCATCTGCCTCGGGAAAGATATCCTCTTCTTCTTCACCTCGACCTCGGTCTTCCGGCCGTATGTCTTATCGCCAAGCACGGGATGTCCCATCGACGAGAAATGGACCCTGATCTGGTGGGTCCTTCCGGTGCCAAGCCTGACCTCCACCAGAGCCGCAAGAAGGAACCGTTCAAGAACCTTCCATCTCGTGACAGCATCTTTCCCCCCTCCGACCCTTGTGGACATCTTCTTTCTGTCCGACCTCGAGCGGCCGATAGGGAGTGCGATCTCCCCTATGTCGTTTTTCATATCCCCATATATAATCGCGAGATACTTCCTCTTTATCGTCCTTTGCCTGAACTGCTCCGCAAGGTCATAGTACGCAACGTCATCGAGTGCAACCACCATGACACCCGATGTATCTCTGTCGAGCCTGTGTACAACACCCGGCCTCAAAGGTCCGCCAACGCCGGAGAGTGTACCGAGATGATACGCAAGGGCATTCATCAGCGTTCCTTGGCCGTGCCCTGCCGCAGGATACACCACCATCCCGGCGGGTTTGTTCACCACAACCAAATGCTTATCCCTGTATAATATCTCAAGTGGTATCGGCTCAGGGATGAGCCTTTCTTTTTCTTCCGGAGGCATGATGACTTCAATCCTGTCATCCCTCTTTATCCTGTAGTCCCGGCTGACGGCAACGGCGTTCACAAGGACATCACCCTTTTCCATGATCTTCTGTATCTGCGAGCGGGTTATCCCCGTCTTCTCAGCCAGAAAAGTGTCTATCCTCTTTCCGGCCTCCGAAATATCGACTGTGATGTATCTCTCCGTGTTCACTCAGTAAGATTCTCTCTTCCGGCAGCGTTTTAACAATTATACCTCATTCATGTTCTGCCGACAGCCCGGATCGTCCTGCGGTCAGGAGGTAGGGGGAAGCACGGGAGGACAAGGGGTGAGGCAAGTGAGGTTAAGGGACAGGCACGGAAGGCAGGCCTCCCACTGGGTGGACGGACATTTTGTTGGCGAACAAACATGGTTTAGGCATAGCATGATCCTTCAACGTTTTGCTGCTTAAGAGACAAAGAAAAATTTTGTGTCGTGGGCATTGTGCTAAAATAGCGCCGATGGCTGACGGCATCACCATACGCATCCTCGGTGACTATGGTCCGTTTTCTCGGATGGGTAAGAGCATCGGGTATCAGATAACCATTGGTCAATCCAGTTATCTGCTTGACTGCGGCGCCCCGCTCTTCCAACAGATAGGCGGTCACGCTCTTAAGGGCGTAAAGGGCCTTATCATCACCCATTGCCACGACGACCACAAGAGATGGTTCACAGACCTCGCCCTTTTCAACAAATACGCGCCCGATTTCTTAAGCAGGGTGCATCTCATCACTTCCGAGGATGTCCACGATGAGCTTGTGATGTCATCAGGTCCCGCCCTGGACAGGAGCCTTTCGGGGGATTCAAGAAATGTAATCGACATCTCCTGTGAAGACTACATCGATTACCGCATACTCGGCCCTCGTGCCAGGTACAGGATAGTTAAGACAGATGAAGGAAACGGCAAGACGGGACTTTTCGTATCCGACAGGGAAGGGAACATAATCGGCCCTGAAAGAGCAAAGATCGTGATAAGCAGGAAGACCGGAAGACCGAGGATGCTCTTTAGGGACCCCGATTACGGGGAGTGGATTGAACCCGAGAGCTTCTACTCGTTCTCTTCCACGGTATTCTACGAAGAGGACCGCAACACGTATGACGGAGAAGAAGGCTTCACTGTAGAGGCGATCAAGGCCCCGGTATGGCACGGCATCACCGGTATAGGCATTGTCGTCAGGACAGATGATGAGAAGGTGGTCTTCAGCTCAGATACCGCCCATGACACCGACTTGTGGAAAACCCTCTGCACCGAGAAGAGGCTACGGCGCGCGGACATGTCCGAAGAGGAGTTTGCATCCGCAACCGTCCTTTACGGGGACATCAACGACTACATCGAGCGTGCGTGGAGCGAGGAGCGTTACCGGGATGCCCTCGGCGCCTTCCGTGAAGGGATCGTGGTTCACGACATCTCAGTGGGCAACAGTGTCGTCCACACGAACTATGAAGCACTGAAGAAGACATGCCTAGAAAAGAACAGGGTCATTTTGACCCACAGTCCCGACATGATAACCTCTGAATGGGTGCTCAGCAGGGCGGAAAAGACATTCAGGATAAAAGGGGACAGGTTTTATGAAGTCGTGGAAGACAGGCTTTTTACGATGAGCGCCGACATCTACCATAAGGAATCGGGGAGATATTTCGTCGGCTACCGGAACGAGCTGGGCAGATATGCCGTGTATGAGAATGATGGGCGTCTGGGACTTTGCCTTAGGGAACGTCCGGATACGGCAAAAGGAAGACTCCTCTACTACGTCGACCTATACGAAGATATCTCCGGCAAATACTTTCCGAGAACCGAGGACCCTGACTCCATTTATCTGGAGCGGAAAGACGGGAAGGTGGAACTCATCCGTTTCTCCAAAAAGGGAAGCATGGGAATTGTTGTGGAGGATCACAGGCACTGGCTTCAGGAGGAACGCCATTAGCCTTGCCCATTACTGTAAAGCAGTCCGCTGCATTTTATGCTTGACAATTTGTCAGATTATTGTATATATATATGTTTATATGAAAAATGCGGTGCGCCTCTTTAAGCTCTTTTCGGACGAGACACGGGTGAGGATCCTCATGCTGCTCTCAAGAAGGGAGCTTTGCGTATGTCAGATCATGGGAGTGCTGGGAATCTCCCAGCCACTTGTTTCAAGAAACCTCTCCCTCCTGAACAATGCTGGGCTCCTTGATGAGAGGCGCGAAGGGAAACTGGTGTTCTATTCACTAAAGAAACACCCATCCCCTGTGGCGTCAAATATCCTGTCGGCTCTCAAGAGCGAACTGAAAGAGGACCGGAAGTTGCTCGAGGACCTGAAATCCCTTAGCGACTGCTCGGAGTTCCAGAAACTGACCGGGAAATGCGATATGAAAACCTTTCTTTCATTCATGGAAAAGCGGAAGGGGAAAAGATGAAAAAGCTGTTTATCCTTGCCGTGCTGTCCGTCTTCCTGTCTCACGGAAGGGCAACCGCAGAGGAGGGGCCCCTCGGCCTGCGCGAGGCTCTGGCGATCGCCATGGAGAACAACCACGACCTGCGGGCGTTCAGGAGCTCCCTTGCTGCAAAAGGAGAAGATATCGGCATCGCACGGAGTTTCCTTCTTCCCAGGATCACCTTTGAAGAGAGGTTCATGAGAACAACGAATCCCACCTATGCGTTCATGGCGAAGCTGAATCAGGAAAGGTTCTCGCAGAAGGACTTCGAGATCTCCTCTCTCAATAATCCCATGGCCGTCAACGACTTTCAGACTTCCCTCTCATTCGAACAGCCGCTTTTTTCGTACAAGGCTTTGGTCGGACTTGACATGGCAATAAAGGAACACGGAGCAAAACGCGCCGAATATATAAGGAAGAGACAGGAGATAGCCCTGCAGGTGGTCAGGACGTATCTTATGGTCATTACCGCAAGGGAATACGTGGCGGCTTCGGAGAGGGCGGTGGAGGATGCCGGAGAGCATCTGCGCATCGCCGAGTTGCGGCATGGCGCGGGGCTCGGCCTCTACTCCGACACACTGAGGGCATCCACGGCCCTTGCCGATGCCGAACAGAGACTGGTGAGTGCGCAGAAGAACCTTGACGTGGCAAAAAGGGCACTGGGACTCCTCCTTGGCAGAACCGGAACCGTGGAGACGGCCGATTCAGTCCCTTCGATCCCCCTCATGGGCATCGACCACTACCTTAATGCATCCATGGAGAGAAAGGATGTCATCTCAATGGAATTGCGCTATGAGAATGCAAGGAACAACCTGAAATATGCTGAAGCAGGCTATTTCCCCTTCGTAGGGATCGGAGGTACGTACCAGTTCAACGACCATAGGAGACCCTTCGGCACAGAAGGCGAGAGCTGGCAGCTTGTGGCATTTCTAAGGTGGGAGTTATTCGACGGGACAAAGAGAGAGCATGAAAGGTCCAAGGCAGCGCATCAGGTTGCCGAGGCCGGAGAATATCTCAGTGCTTTGAAGAAGGCGGTTTCCTTCAAGGTCAATGAGGCTTATCTCACGGTGAAGGAATCGGAAAAGAACACCGAACTCTCTCGCTCAGCCCTGAGGACGGCCGAGGAGGGAAAAAGACTCGTCAAGGTGAGATACGAGAATTCCCTTTCTCCAATTATAGACCTTCTCGATGCCCAGGTAAACCTCGACCACGCGCGGGCAAATACAATCGCCCGGGAGAACGAGCACCGCCTCGCAATAGTGAATCTAGCTTACGAGGGCGGGACGATCCTGAAGGACCTGGGCATAGAATAAATCCTATCGGAGGTTATGATGGAAAGGAATCAGCTGGCAAAAACTTACTTCTTCATTGCCATCGGTTGCGTAGCACTAATCGTGCACCCCTTGCTCCTCGCCGGCTGCGGGGAAAAGGTGAAGCCCGGCACGGCCGAGATGAAAAGCCAGACGGTTACAGGCGTTGAAGTTATGGAGGTACGGCCCTCGCAGGTAGATGAATATTACGAGACATCCGGTACCGTTAAGGCAAGGGCCACGTCGGCTGTAGCGAGCAGGGTGATGGGGAACGTCACTTCCCTGAATGTCCGCGAAGGCGACAGGGTGCGTGAAGGCCAGGTACTTTTGACCATAGACGACAGGGATGTCGCCCAGAGGGTAAACGCGGCTGAGAAGGCTGTGGAAGCAACCGAGCAGAACAGGTCGCTGATGGAGATCACCTACCAGAGATACAGGAAACTGTACGATGAAAAGGCCCTCTCTCAACAGGAAATGGACCAGATAGCCACACAGAAAAAGGTAGCTGATATCGAATACGAGAGGGCGGTGGCAGGCCTTTCAGAGGCTAAGGTGTATCACGGGTTCACAAAGGTGGTTGCCCCTTTTTCAGGCCTCGTTACTGAAAAGAAGATAGAAGCCGGAGGTATGGCGGTTCCCGGCATGCCCCTTCTAACGCTGGAAGAAACATCATCCTTCACGATTGAGGCGAACGTGGAACAGGGCCTCAGCGGAAAGATAAATATCGGGACAAAGGCAGAGGTTACGGTCGAGCCTCTTTCCCGCAGGATCGAAGGCAGAATCTCAGAGATGGTTCCTGCCATAGACCCGATGTCAAGAACGTTTCTCGTCAAGATTGGCCTGAGCGGGACTGGTCTGAGGAGCGGGCTTTACGGGAAAGTCAGTATCCCTGTGGGGAAAAGGGAAGCAATACTGATACCAAGGACGGCCCTCATAGAGAGGGGGCAGCTCACAGGAATTTATACGGTTAATGAGAAGGGTATCATTTCCTACAGGCTCGTGAGGGTCGGAAAGGAGTACGGCGACAATCTCGAGATCCTCTCAGGTCTGAGCGCTGGGGAGAGGATTATAATAGGCGGCGCTGAAAAGGCGGTGGATGGAGGGGTAATGACATCTGCCGCCTTGGGGGAAAATCCGCGACCCGCTCCTTTGAGGCAAAGGTGAACGGCATAGGCATATCAGGCAGGGTCGCAAAGTCGTTCATAAAGTCGAAGCTCACACCTCTCATTGTCATAGCTTCTCTCATCCTCGGAATCTTCGCAGTCCTCCTCACCCCGAGGGAGGAAGAGCCCCAGATCGTGGTACCCATGATAGATGTCTTCGTGGCGTACCCCGGCGCCTCTGCAAAAGAAGTGGAGGAACGCGTCACAAAGCCCGTGGAAAAGCTGCTCTGGGAGATCAAGGGCGTTGAGTATGTCTATTCCATCGCCAGACCGGGCATGAATCTCACCATTGTCAGGTTCTATGTGGGAGAAAAGACGGAGGACAGCATCGTCAAGGTTTATAACAAGCTCATGTCCCATTATGACAGAATCCCTCCGGGGATATCCCAGCCTATAGTGAAGCCGAAATCCATCGACGACGTCCCGATTCTCACCCTGACACTCTGGAGCGAGGACAACAGGTATTCAGGATATGATCTCAGGCGTGTCGCTACAGAGGTCTGTGACGAGATCAAGAAAGGCAAGGATGTTTCGGAATTCTCAGTCATAGGGGGCCGGAAAAGACAGGTAAGGATAATACTTGATCCTTCAAGGCTCAGGGCTTACGGCACTTCCGCCTTCCAGATCATGGCCGCACTCGGGAAAGCTAATTTCGCCCTTCCTTCAGGGTCTTTCCCGTCGGGCAACAGGGAGTATCTTGTGGAAGCAGGAAGCTTCCTGAAGAGCGCTGATGAGGTCGGCAGCGTTGTGGTGGGAGTGTCCGGTGGAAGGCCGGTCTATCTGAGGGATGTGGCGCGCCTTGAGGACGGGCCTGAGGAACCCGACAGCTATGTTTTCATGGGAACGGGACCTTCTGCCGGTGAAAAGGGCTTAACAGCCGATCCTTCTTCAAGGCATGAGGCCGTTACAATCGCCGTCTCGAAGAAGAAAGGCGCAAATGCCAGCATCGTGGCCCGTGAGGCGTTAAGAAAGGTGGAGGCGCTGAAAGGCAATCTTATACCCTCCGGCGTATACGTCACAGTGACAAGAAATTACGGAGACACTGCAAAGGAGAAGTCCGATGAGCTCCTCGAGCACATGCTCATCGCCACCATCTCGGTAATCATACTCATCGCCCTTGCCCTGGGATGGAGGGAATCTATCGTTGTAGCCGTTGCAGTACCTGTAACTCTCGCACTCACGCTCCTTATCAATTATCTTTACGGATACACCCTGAACAGGGTTACCCTCTTTGCGCTCATATTCTCCATCGGTATCCTCGTGGATGACGCCATCGTGGTCGTAGAAAACATCCACAGACACTTCAAGCTTCACAAAATCGATCCCCTCACGGCTGTTTTCGCTGTGGATGAAGTCGGCAATCCCACAATCCTGGCAACATTCACAGTCATCGCAGCCCTCCTTCCCATGGCATTTGTCTCGGGCCTTATGGGACCATATATGCGCCCCATACCTGTCGGCGCCTCCGCCGCAATGCTCTTTTCCCTCCTTGTCGCCTTTATCGTGAGCCCATGGATGAGCTATAAGGTGTTGAAGAATGTGAGGCACACCGGCCGTAAAGAAGAGGGGACGACATTACACCGGATATATGAGAAGACCCTCGGCCCCCTTCTGGACAGCAGGCTCAAAAGGATCCTTGCGCTCTTTTCCGTAGCGCTGCTCCTTGCACTGGCGGCACTCCTCCTCCCGCTCAAGGCGGTGACTGTAAAGATGCTTCCCTTCGACAACAAGAGCGAGCTACAGGTGGTAATCGACATGCCCGAGGGAACAACCCTTGAAACAAGCGCAGCCCTTGCTTTCGAAATGGGGCAGTACCTCAGTTCTATGCCCGAGGTTACTGATTACCAGACATATGTGGGCACCGCGGCGCCCTATAACTTCAACGGACTCGTAAGGCATTACTTCCTCCGCTCGGGAAGCAACGTTGCGGACATTCAGGTGAACTTTGTTTCAAAGGACAGAAGGAAGGCGCAGAGTCATGATATCGCAAAGAAGCTCAGACCTGAGCTCAAGAAGTTCGCCGACAAATACGGCGCGAGGATAAAGGTGGCGGAGATCCCGCCCGGTCCGCCTGTGTTGAGCACCCTCGTTGCTGAAGTATACGGGCCTGATGCGGAGAGGCGTACAGAGATTGCGCGGCAGATCAGGGAGATCTTCGGCAATACGGACGGGGTAGTGGATGTTGACTGGTATGTGGAGGAAGACCAGGAAAAGGTGACCTTTGAAGTGGACAGGGAAAAGGCTGCCTATAACGGCATAGACGCAGAGGCAGTTTCGAAGAGCCTGAGGGTCGCTCTGAACGGCATGACGTCCGGACTCGTCCATTTCAGTAAGGAGAAGGAGCCTGTGGAGCTCTTCCTCAGGATGCCTTTGCAGGAGAGGGCAAGCATTACCTCGTTGCAGGAGATAACGCTTCCCTCCCCCAGTGGAAAACCCGTCCCCCTCTCGGAGCTGGTGAAGACCCGGCAGGGCACCGAGGACAAGACTATCTATCATAAGAACCTCAGGAATGTGACCTATGTGGTCGGCGACGTCGCGGGTACAGAGGAGAGCCCTGTCTATGCGATATTGAAGATGAAGGAGAAGATTAAGAATCTCAAACTGCCTGAAGGATACGAGCTAAAGCAATATTCTGCTGTCCAGCCCTGGCTTGAGGATAAATACGCCATGAAGTGGGACGGCGAATGGCACATCACCTACGAGGTATTCAGAGATCTCGGCATCGCCTTCTGTGCGGTCCTCATCCTCATCTATATCCTCGTGGTTGCATGGTTCAGGAGCTTCATCACCCCTCTCATAATCATGGCGCCCATCCCCCTCACGCTTGTAGGCATCCTTCCCGGTCACTGGCTATTCGGCGCATTCTTTACAGCCACATCCATGATAGGTTTCATAGCCCTTTCAGGCATAATCGTGAGGAACTCGATCCTCCTTGTGGACTTCGTCCAGATGGAATGGAGGGAAAAAGGCCAGCTGAGAGATGCCTTGATTAAGGCAGGGGCGGTCAGGCTCAGGCCCATCGTGCTCACAGCAGCAGCAGTGGTCGTAGGTTCGTTCGTGATGACCTTCGATCCCATATTTCAGGGACTTGCAATCGCGATGATGTTCGGCGCAGTGGCTGCTACGGGTCTCACACTGGTCGCGGTGCCTCTGCTCTATTACGAATTTTTCAGAAACAGGACCTGCCCGCTCAGGGAAGAAGAAAAGGAAGAACGGGAAAGAAATGAATTCTCGGAGAGGTGAAGGGAGGTGTTGAACATGGAAAAGGATTATATCTGTCTGATGTGCGGCAGTCACTTTCCGGCTGCCCCTTCTGCGCATAAGGAATGCCCCACGTGCGGAAGTACCAACGTCCTGAAATTGAGCGAGTCGAGTCTTATGGGGTTCTCTGGTGGCGGCTGAGGCCCATCGAGTTGCTGAGACCGGTCAGGTCTCGACGCCCCGGCATCTAAAGCCGGCTGTCTGAAAAAGTGCGCAGCCTGCTGTTGCTGCCCATGTTTTCTGACTGAAGTGCAAGAAATGACTTCCTGCCACACAAGCGACTGATGTGATACAATTGGAGTAAAAGAGAAACGCATGAGGACTTCTTCAGATACCGTAAAAAGAAAGATCTCGAAAGAAATAATCAAGATATTCCAGATAAACATCGGAGACAGGTGCAACCAGGTCTGCTCGCACTGCCATATAGGGGCTTCACCACGTGGAAGGAAGAATATGGACCGCACCACCTCAGAAAGGATCCTTGATAAACTCCTGACCCTGGAGAGCGAATGGATAGAGTTTACGGGTGGAACACCTGAGCTCAATCCCAACCTTACCACGTTCATTAAAGGGCTTTCAGGACGGAAGAAGATAGCAGTAAGGACGAGCCTCACAGTTCTGGAAGATCCTGCTTACTCGTTCTTCATGGATTTGTACAAAGAACACAGGGTCAAAGTCATCGCTTCCCTTCCCAGCGTTTTTGAAGATCTGACCGACAGGCAGCGCGGCAAAGGCGTTTTTGGTTCAAGCATCAGGGTCCTGAAGAACCTCAATGCCATCGGCTACGGAACCGGCGAGCTTCCGCTGGACCTGGTGTATAACCCCGACGGTGGATACCTGCCTCCGGAACAGACGCATCTCGAAGGAGAGTACAGGCAGTTCCTCAGGGACATGTATGGAGTATATTTCGATCGTCTAATTACCATGGCAAATGCTCCCATAAAAAGGTTTCGGAATATTCTGAGGATCCAAGGTGGGCTTGATGATTACTTAACTCTCCTTAAGGGGAGCTTTAATCCAGAGACCTTAAGAAATGTGATGTGCAAGCACCTTGTCTCAGTCGATTATCAGGGATTCGTCTATGACTGCGATTTCAATCTTGCTCTTGGGAAGCGGATAAGGGGTTATGAAGACAGACCTTTCTGGGATATAGCTTTCGAGGATTTCCATCCTGAGATCACTTTTTACGACCATTGCCATGCATGTACCGCTCATAAGGGGAGCAGCTGTCACGGGGTCTTGACAAATGATGAGTGCGGAGGCAATGTCAGGGAAAACGTAAAGAGATATTACAGTATTGAGCTGAGAGATAGCTCCGACTTGAAGACATCGTGCTGCACTGCCGATTCGGCTCCAGGATATGTAAGAGAGATTCTGCCCTACATCCCCGATGAGGTAAAGATGAAATTCTACGGCTGCGGTTCGCCCATTCCTCTGGTCGTGGAAGGCCTGAAGGTTCTTGACCTTGGCTGCGGTTCAGGAAGAGACAGCTATGTCCTTTCAAAGCTTGTGGGTGAGAACGGCTTTGTTTACGGCATCGACATGACGGAAGAACAGATCAGTGTCGCCGAAAAGTATGTTCAACAACAGACAAGCGCCTTCGGATACAAAAGCCCCAATGTGAAATTCATACACGATTATATCGAAAATACCGGAAGCCGTTTTCAGGAGGAGTCCCTGGATCTTGTCATATCAAACTGCGTTATCAACCTCGTGGAGAACAAAGAGGGGGTCCTCCGCCAGATTTACAGGATCCTGCGTTCAGGCGGGGAGTTCTATTTCTCTGACATCTATTCAGACAGGAGGATTCCTGAGCATCTGAAAAGGGACCATGTACTATACGGCGAATGCCTCGGCGGAGCCCTTTATTATAAAGACTTCGAGAGGATGGCGCGCAAGGCCGGTTTTGCCGACCCTCGCATCGTATCAAAGAGAGTAATCGATATAACCAACAGGAAGATAAAATCCATGGTGAGAGATATCGCGTTCTACTCCATCACTTATCGTCTCTGGAAACTCAAAGAACTTGAAGAAGGATGCGAGGATTACGGACATTTAGCCGTTTACAAAGGTGGAATTCCCCATTCGCCGTCCCTTTTCGTCCTCGACGCCTCGCACTTATTTGAGAGGAACAGACATGTAAAGGTCTGCGGCAACACCGCTCTTATACTGAGCAAGACAAGGCTCAGGGATTATTTCCATGTAGAGGGAAGCTTTACTGTGCATCTCGGAAAGTTCAGGAACTTTGCGCATCCGGGGCAGGAGGAACACGATTCCTCATCCTGCGGCCGCGGTTGCTGCTGACACCATGCAGGATAGCTCCTGTATCCTTCTATTCACTAAGGCACCTGAGAAGGGGAGGGTAAAATCTCGCCTGGCATCGGAAATCGGGGAAGAGAATGCCCTCGCACTTCATAAGAGCTTCGTCCTTGACTTCATAGGGACGTTGAAAAAGCAAGGGTGCCCTTTCAGGGTCTTCTATTATCCTCCTGATGCCGGAGAGGAAACGGCAGACTGGCTCGGGAAGGGGCCTCCTTGTCGCGCTCAAAAGGGGAACGATCTCGGAGAAAGAATGGCCGATGCCTTTGCGCAGACCTTTTCGGAGGGTTTTGAAAGAGTACTCATTGTAGGAAGCGACATACCCGATCTTACAAATGCACTGCTTGATGAAGCCTTCTCGTCGCTTGAGGTTAGCGATGCAGTCATCGGACCAGCTTCTGACGGAGGATACTACCTGATAGGATTCGGAAAGGGCGGTTTCCTTCCGGAGATATTCCGTAACATTCCCTGGGGCACAGAAGCAGTGTTCCGGGACACGATGGCGGTCTTCGGCAGGGCAGGCTCCCGGGTCCATGTGCTGCCTGAACGGGAAGACGTGGATACCCTTGATGACCTGAGATCCCTGTTTGTGAGGAACATCCATACCGGTTTCATGGGATCCAGGACCATGTCATACATCGCAAAAAACAGACACTGCCTCTTTCGGGGGCGTGTCCACGAATCTGAAAAGCGAGCTGAGAATGGCACGATACGACTATGATCTCATTGTAATCGGTGGAGGCGCAGCAGGCTTCGTGGCCTCTAAACTCGCCAATGGCCTCGGCAAGAGAGTCGTCCTGATCGAGAAAAAGAAGCTGGGTGGTGACTGTACGAATTACGGGTGCATCCCGAGCAAGGCACTGATCCATTCAGCCGGCATTGCTTACCATATGAATAACTTGAGGAAATACGGGTTAGAAACCTCCTTGCCGATCGATCTCAACACAGACCGAGTCATGCCCCATGTCCGCTCTGTTGTAGGGAAGGTTTCCGCCGGTCACTCCCCGGATACGTTCCAAAAGCTCGGTATAGACGTTCTTTTCGGAGAACCGCGCTTCATAGACAACCACAGCATTGAAATGGACAGAGGGCGGCTCTCGGCAACGGCCTTCATCCTCTCCACAGGCTCGAGGGCATTCATTCCTGCCATCGACGGGATACAGTCAGTCCCTTTTCTCACTAATGAAACAATCTTCGACATGGAAAGACTCCCCAGTTCCATGATCGTTCTCGGCGGGGGCCCTATTGGAATTGAACTTGCCTCTGCCCTTAACCGCCTTGGCGTCGAGATTACCGTCGTAGAGATGAACGAGCGCATTCTCATAAGGGAAGATGAAGAGCTGGTACGGATACTCACTAGACTACTCAAGGAAGAAGGTCTGCATATAATGACCGGCACCAGGGCAACAAGATTGCATAGCGAAAACGGGAAGATAGCGCTCAGCATTGAATATGGGAATCGAAAAGGAGAGCTGAAGGCGGATTCATTGCTAATAGCAACAGGCAGAAGCCCGAACGTGGAAGGCCTCGGACTTGAAAACGCCGGGGTTGAGTACACATCAAAGGGAATAAGAACCGATGACAGACTCCGGACAACATCTCCGAATATCTATGCCTGCGGCGATGTCGTAGGTCCCTATCAGTTCAGTCATATGGCGGAATATCAGGCTGTGATCGCCACCCGAAATGCGCTCATGCCGGTAAAGAAGAAGGTGCACTATGAAAACGTGGCGTGGTGCACTTTCACAGACCCCGAACTTGCTCATGCCGGACTCACGGAAGAGGAGGCGCGTAAGAAATATGGGGAAGGCGTAAAGGTATACAGGCAGGAATACGGGAATATAGACCGGGGGAAGACTGACGTTTCGGAAACAGGGATGTCCAAATTCGTATGTGATCCGGCGGGACGTCTTGTCGGGGCCCATATCCTTGGGAACCGCGCAGGTGACCTGATCCACGAGGCCCAAATTGCAAAATCCCTCGGAATCCCCTTTTACAGACTCTACACTGTGATTCACATCTATCCGACATTTACGGACGTGGTCAAGCACGCCTCGAAACTATGCTATATCGAAAGGCTTCAAAGCAACGTATTCCTCAAGATATTCAGGAAATTCTTTCAGAAAAAGTGAAGAAATACAGAAGACAGCTTATCCTCCTTCTTCTCCTTATTACAGTTATCATCGCCGTTCGCCTTTCCGGGATTGGGGAATACATTTCCTTTGATAACCTCCGGAGGAACAAGCAGACACTTCAGGAGTTGGTAAATAAAAACTATGTCTCCTCGATCTTCCTTTTCGTCGTCATCTATATAATCTCCACGGCCCTCTCCGTGCCGGGGGCTACAGTCCTCACCCTCGCGGGGGGGTTCCTTTTCGGCACGCCACTTGCCGTTTTCTGCGCGAACGTGGGAGCCACAGCCGGTGCGACTCTGGCCTTTATCTCCGCGAGATATCTGATCGGAGAATGGGTCCAGGACCGGTACGGGGGCCTCCTGAAGAAATTCAATGAAGAGCTCTCCAGAAACGGACACCTCTATCTTCTCACTCTGAGGCTTATTCCCGTTTTTCCTTTCTTCATGATAAATTTCCTTGGAGGCCTTACGAGGATTCCACTGAGAACCTTTGTCTGGACAACTTCAGTTGGCATAATACCAGGTTCCTTTGTTTACTCATTTGCCGGAAGCCAGCTGAACTCGATAAATTCACCGGAAGATATCCTCTCAAAAAGAGTGCTCGCCGCATTTCTCCTGCTTGCGCTCTTCATCCTCTTCCCGGTCGTCATAAAGAAGCTTCAGACCCTCCGGAAAAGCTCATGAAGCACGGAATATCAATCATTCTTCCAGTATGGAACGAAGCCTCTATAATTAACGATACGATTAAGAGTATCCTTTCCATTCCATACGGCGGTGAGATCGAAGTGATAGTTGTGGACGGCAGCCTCTCGGGAGAGACCATAAACGCCATTACGGAAAAAAACGTGAAGAGGCTCATTAGCGACAAAGGCAGATCAAGGCAGATGAACAAAGGAGCATCAGATGCTGCCGGAGAGGTCCTTCTGTTCCTTCATGCAGATACGTTGCTGCCTGAAGACGCACTCGAGAAAGTCTCATCGGCGATGGGCGGAGAAGATGTGGTCGGAGGGGCCTTTGATCTCGGGATAGAATCGAGGAGACCTATATTCAGACTGATAGAGAAAGCCGCCTCCTTCCGTTCGAGGATAACGAGAATCCCTTACGGCGATCAGGCGATCTTCATAAGGAAGGATTTCTTTAATTCGATCGGCGGGTTCAGGGATATCCCGCTCATGGAGGATGTTGATCTCATGAGGAGGATCAGGAAAACAGGACGCAGGATCCATATCATCCCCGACAGGGTAAGGACGTCTCCAAGGAGATGGGAAGGGGAAGGGGTGCTCCGCTGCACATTGAGGAACTGGACCCTCATCACCCTCTACCTCCTTGGCGTCCCTCCTGAAAAACTGGCCAGATTCTACCGTTGATCCTCATCTCTTCGTTCACCCGCACTTCATCCCCGGAATCTTTGGTTATCTGAACAGATAGTCATACCCCCTCGTCGGTGAGTTCAAGGCCTTTCGAAGGCGTAATGATCACGTAGCCTTCCCTGTCAAAAATCCTAACCTATACCGAATTCCTTGAGCCTTTTCCAGAGCGTAACCCTGCTGATGCCGAGGTGTTTTGCCGCGAGCGTCCTGTTCCCTTTGTACAGGGAAAGGGCCGATCGTATCTTCTCCTGGTCGGAACAGTTTTCACCTTCAGCCTTCCGTTCATTTTTGTTATTGAAGATGTAATCCGGCAGGTCGGAAACCTCGATAGTGTCGCCCTTGCAGGTGATCGCGCTGTGTTCAAGGGCATTAATAAGCTGCCTCACATTGCCCGGCCAGCGGTAGCTGCTTATGACCTCCATCGCTGGTGGACTGATCCTCCTTATGTCCTTGTTGTTCACGATTGAGATCTTCTTAAGATAGTGAAAAGCGATGACCGGGATATCTTCGATCCTTTCCCTTAAAGGGGGCACCTTGACCATGATGGAATTAATCCGGTAAAGGAGATCTTCCCTGAACTTGCCCGCAGGGATAAGGGTATGCAATTCCCTGTTGGTGGCAGAGATGAGGCGTATGTTCACCGGGATCGGCCTGTGCTCCCCAACCCTCTCCACCACCTTTTCTTCCAGAACCCTCAGGAGCTTCACCTGCATCAGCATAGGCATATCGCCGATTTCATCGAGGAAGATGCTGCCGTCGTTCGCTGCCTCGAATCTCCCCGTCCTGTCGCTTATCGCACCGGTGAAGGAGCCTTTCTTGTGGCCGAAGAGCTCGCTTTCCAGAAGCTGATCGTTCAGTGCAGCACAGTTCAACGCTATGAAGGGTCCGTCCTTGCGTCTGGAGAGCTTGTGTATTGCGCTGGCGACAAGGTTCTTGCCTGAGCCGCTTTCGCCGCAGATGAGCACGGGGGCTTCACTTGTGGCGGCATTCCTGATTTGCTCAAACAGCCTCTGCATGGGAGCGCTCTTGCCCAGCAGGCCCATAAACCAGTACCCCTGCCTCAGCTCCTGCTTCAGCTCCTCTATTTCCAGTTCCTTCATATAGAGGGAGGTTATGTCCGTCATCGTCTCGACCGCCCCAATGGTCTGACCGTCGTTGTCTTTGAGGACCACTGCGTTCTTCAGGAGATAGACAGACCTTCCGTCACTGGAACGTATCCGGCATTTCTTGTTGCAGATCGAACCGTCAGTGAAAAGGCCGCAGCTTTTCTGTCTGCCGGATTCCGTGAGAACGACACAAGTATCGCTGTCGATAATGGTACAAGGTCTGCCCATCACCTCTTCCCTGCGATAACCTGTTATGTCCTCGGCGGCTTTATTGAAGAAAAGTATCTTTCCGTCTGGGTCAACAACCATGAGGCCGTCTCTCATGGTTTCAAAGACCTCATTGAGAAACCTTGGATCATTCAGAAATCTTTCAAGCATGGCTGCGTAGTGATTACTTACATAGGGTTAAGTTTAACATCTGTTAACTAACAAACATTAACAAATTAACATCCATCTGTCAATGAAAAAGTAAACCATAACTCTAACTATTTGATATTTATAAATATTCCTAAGCAGACAGGATTGGCATCGGCATTGCTTAATTCTCTTGTACCGGAGAGAGTTTTTCTAAGGTTATGTTCAATGGAAGGAGGAGAGATGGACAAGATATTAATTGCGGTCGATGATACAAAGGCATCCAAAGCCGTATTGTGGACATTCTGCAACCTTGTCAAGCAGCCTACGGAGGTGGTCCTGCTCCACGTCGAGAGGCTGCAAGGCAGGTCTCTCATCATCGATATGATGGGCGACGCCGAGATGTCCACCTTAAAGGATTCACTGAAAGGCACTGAATACAAGGATTTCCTGGACAGAAAGGCCGAAAGAATCCTTAATTATTACAAAATGGAACTGGAGAATAACGGCGCCTCGAGCGTAAGGACAGTGATACGGACCGGCCGGCCTGCCGAAGAAATCATGAAAGTCGCCTCCGAAGAAAAGGTTGAACTCATACTGCTCGGTTACAGCGGCAGAAAGGGATTGAACAGGCTCATCACCGGCTCCGTTGCTGCCGATCTACGGAAGATGGCAAATGTTCCCGTGCTCACAGCAAAAAGACCTCTCATCTGCGAAGAGCCGTACAGCTGGAGGGATGCCTTCGCGGCAGTGGGCGTAACAACAGCGATAGTCCTCGGCCTGTTCCTTTTCGGGATCATCCTCCGGGGAGGGAACGCCCTGCATTGACGAGATTTTCAAGACAAGGGCATGAGATGAAAAAGCTATTCACATGGTATGCAACATCGCTCGTCACAGTAGTTGTGTTATTCATGTTGGCACTTGGGGTCTTTTTCGAAAGAATGTATCCCCCGTGCAAATAATAAACAAGGAGGAAGAAATGAAGAAAGTATTGATCGCAGTGGACGACACAAAGGGCTCTAAGGCCGTATTATCGGTCTTTGAGAACCTCGTCAGACCGCCGGAAGAAGTGCTGCTTCTCCACGTGGAGAGACTCGAGGGGAACTCGCTTATGATCGACATGCTCGGCGAGGCCGAGCTCGCGACTTTGAAGGAGTCTCTTGAAGGCACGGAGCACAAAGAAGCGCTCGATAGAAAGGCCGAAAAGATCCTCAACTATTACAGGAGGGAACTCGAAAGCGGCGGCCTGATCAAGGTGAGAACTCTGATAAGGGAGGGCATACCCGGTGATGAAATCATCAGGGTTGCGGAAGAAGAAAACGTCGATCTCGTGATCGTGGGCAGCAATGGAAAGAAGGGCCTGTTGCGACTCGTAACCGGGTGTGTCAGCAAGGACGTGGAGAAAGGCTCCGGAGTGCCCGTGATAGTGGCAAGGACTGATGAATCCGAAAAGCCATATGCAGCAAAGCCTGCTGCAGCAACTGTTTAAGCCCGAAAACATTAAAGAGATTGGAGGAAGAGATGAAAAAAGTGCTGGTAGCGGTTGACAACGTGAGGGACTCAAAGAGAACATTGGCCTTGTTCAAAGACCTCGTCTCCACGCCCGAGAGCGTCATCCTGTTGCATGTAGAGCAGCTCGAAGGCAACTCGATGATGACGGCAATGCTGAGCGATTCTGAGATAACCACTCTGAAAGAGTCGCTCAAGGGGACGGAGCATAAAGAGAAACTGGATATGAAGGCTGAGAAACTCCTGAACTATTACAGGAAGGAGATGGAAAACAACGGTCTTACTAACATAAGTACCGTTATAAGGGAGGGCCATCCCTCCGAGGAAATCCTCAGGTTCGCCGAAGAAGAGGCGGTCGACCTTATAATCGTGGGATGCAGCGGGAAGTCCCGCATCCAGAGGCTCGTCACGGGATGCGCATCAAGGGATGTCGAGAAGAAAGCCAAAGTGCCGGTTCTCATAACAAAGGGCGAGGGCTGCGGGGCGCACGCTTACACCTGGGATGGGAGGGAAGCGTATGCTGTTCGGTAGTCTTGTTTCTGCTTTGACCGCTGTTGCTCTTGGGTTGGCCCTTGGGTTCATTCTGCAGAGAGGACGTTTCTGCCTGAACTCGGCTTTCAGGGACATCATCTTCATGAAGGAGCTCACCCTCTTCAGGGCGTATCTGCTCTGTGTGGCCGTTGCGGTAGTAGGCACGAACCTTCTGGAAGATGCAGGTCTCATAATGACTTTCGATCAGGAAACCGGACAGATTGTGGCGACCGAGCTGATGCGCCAGAAATTTGTGCCCTTGGCCAATATTATCGGCGGATTTCTCTTTGGACTGGGCATCGTGCTTGCGGGCGGCTGCGCCAGCGGCATCGTGTACAGACTGGGAGAGGGACAGATAGCGGCCCTTGTTGCGATCGTCGGCTTCTTTTTCGGTGTAGGCATGACGACCGACGGCATGCTGAGCCCCGTCCATCAGTTTCTGAAGGGCTTCAATGTCGAGATATTCGGCAAGACGAACCCGGCTCTGTGGGACATTTTCGGAGGCGGTCTTACGACAAAATGGGTTACGATCGGGATCTTCTGCATCGCATTGCTGGCCTTTGTCTTTAAGGAGAAGCCTTCCTTCGGAAAGTCCGGAAAGGGCTATGCATGGGGACTGACAGGAGTTCTCATCGGCCTTCTAACCGTACTGGCCTGGGAGGTATCCTCCTTCTTCGGCGGTATGCCGAGAGGCCTTGCGATAACTACGCCCCTGAGAGAACTCTTCTACTCCCTGCTTACAAACAGCACACATTCTCCATTCCCGGAATTCAGCTTCCTTGGGATATTCAAGGGCACATGGGGCGTGTTCTTCATCTTTGCGATTCCCCTCGGCGCCGCCCTCAGCGCTGTGGCCCTCAAGGAATTCAAGTGGAAAGTCCCGCCTGCCAAGGAAGTCCTTACCGTCTTCTTCGGAAGCATCCTCATGGGAATAGGTGCTGTCATCGCCGGAGGGTGCAACCTCGGCCACGGCGTAACAGGCGTATCGACATTGTCCATCTCCAGCATCGTAGCTATCATAGCCATCATGCTCGGCAACTGGGTTATGGTCTATTTCAAACTCATAAGACCGATGAATGCAGAATAGCTGAAAGAAAAATGCGAGTAACAACTTGGGAGCAGTGCCGCAGGGCGTAAGAAACAGGAAGGGCGGAGAAATCTCCGCCCTTGAAAAGTTCAGCGGAAGGCACTATTGCCCCGCCAGGAGTCCTCTGAGCACATAAGGAAGTATCCCCCCATGCCGGTAGTAGTCAACCTCTATGGGGGTATCGATCCGGGAAAGGAGTTTCACCTCCAGTATGCTGCCGTTCCTCCTCTTCACTGACATGGTAATGTCCTGTTGCGGTCTGAGACCCTCAAGACCAAGGATATCGAACTCCTCGTCTCCCTTTATGTTGAGGGTCTGAACCGAATCACTGCCTTTGAACTGAAGAGGCAGGACCCCCATTCCGACGAGATTTGAGCGGTGGATTCGCTCGAAGCTCCTTGCAATCACCGCCTTCACACCGAGCAGCCGGGTTCCCTTTGCAGCCCAGTCCCTCGAGGAACCCGTACCGTACTCCTCACCGCCGAAGACGACGGTTGGAGTACCCTGAGCCATGTACCTCATGGCCGCGTCATAGATGAACATCTCTTCGCCAGAGGGCTGGAAGAGAGTCAAGCCTCCCTCCGGCCGTGAACCGTCCTCTTTAGGAGGAAGCATGAGGTTCCTGATTCGCACATTGGCAAAGGTGCCCCTTATCATGACCTCATGGTTGCCACGGCGGGTGCCGTAACTCTGGAAGTCGGCCTTTGCTACTCCGCTCTCTATTAGATATCTCCCTGCCGGGTAGTCTTCTCTAATTGTGCCGGCAGGGCTTATATGGTCGGTCGTGACAGAGTCGCCAAAGATTCCCAATGCCCTGGCACCGGTGATGTTTCCGGTCTTGCCGGGCTCTGTACTGAAATTCAGGAAGAACGGCGGCTCCGAGATATAGGTTGATTTCGGCCAGGCATAGACCTCTCCTGAAACCGAGGGCACTCCGGCCCATAATTCATTGTCTTTGATGAAGCCGGAGTAAAGGAGACGGAAGGTCTCCGGGTCATTTGCATACTTCACGAGATCGGCCACTTCGGAATTGCCGGGCCAGATGTCCCTCAGATAGACCGCCCGGCCATCCTTCCCGGTTCCGAGCGGATCCTTTTCCATATTTGTGAGCACAGTCCCCGCAATGGCGAAGGCAACTACCAGAGGCGGGCTCATCAGGAAATTTGCCCGGAGGTTAGGATGAATGCGGGCCTCAAAATTCCTGTTACCCGAAAGGACGGCTGCACAGACAAGCCCGTTCCGGACTATAGCCTCCTCTATGTCCTCATCCAGAGGCCCGGCGTTGCCTATGCAGGTCGTACATCCATAGGCTGCAACAGAGAAGCCAAGCTCTTCGAGATAAGGCAAGAGCCCCGCCTTCTTCAAATACTCGGTCACAACACGCGACCCTGGCGCCAATGTGGTCTTTATATGCTTTTTCACCGAGAGCCCCTTTTCCACGGCCTTCTTCGCAAGAAGTCCCGCGGCAAGGAGAACAGCCGGATTGGAGGTATTTGTACAGGAAGTAATAGCAGCGATAATCACGTCCCCTGAGCCTATCTCCTTCCCGTCCCTTGCCTTGAAGCGTCTGGTAAGTTCCTCAGCCTTCCTGCCAAAGCCGCCCTCACCCACTTTAGCGCTGAAGAGATCGGCAAATTTCCCCTTAATATCCGGCAGCCCGATGCGGTCCTGAGGACGCTTTGGCCCTGCTACAGAAGCCCTGACATCCGAGAGGTCGATTTCAATAACCCTCGAATAGTCCACCTCCCCTTCCTTCGGAATTCCGAACATCCCCTGCGCCTTGAAGTATGCCCGAAACGCGGAGACCTCCTGCTCGCTGCGGCCGCTCGCACGGAAGAAATCTACTGTGATGTCGTCGACAGGGAAGAAGCCCATGGTAGCACCGTACTCGGGAGCCATATTCGCCACAGTCGCCCTGTCCGGCAACGTGAGAAATGAGGCGCCTTCACCGAAGAACTCCACAAACTTGCCCACAACTTTTTCCTTGCGGAGCATCTCCGTGACGGTGAGGACAAGATCTGTAGCAGTAATCCCTTCCCCCAGCCTGCCCTTCAGGTTCACGCCCACCACGTCCGGGGTGAGGAAATAGACCGGCTGACCCAGCATGCCCGCCTCAGCCTCGATGCCTCCCACTCCCCATCCCACAACGCCGATCCCGTTGATCATTGTGGTGTGGCTGTCAGTACCGACAAGAGTGTCGGGGTAATGGAGTCCGTCTTTGCTGTGAACTCCCCTTGCCAGATATTCGAGGTTCACCTGATGTATGATGCCTATGCCGGGAGGTATAACCTTGAAGGTCCTGAAGGCATTCATGCCCCATTTCAGGAACTGGTAACGCTCTCTGTTGCGCCTGAACTCGAGCTCCATGTTTTTCCGGAGTGAAGAAGGCTCTCCATAATAGTCGATCTGGACCGAATGGTCCACTACAAGGTCAACCGGAACAAGCGGCTCGATGATCCTCGGGTTCTTTCCCATCCTCAAGGCCACTCCGCGCATGGCGGCAAGATCGCAGAGAAGCGGCACTCCCGTAAAGTCCTGCAGGATTACGCGGGCTACGACGAAGGGGATTTCCCCTGTACGCTGCGCGTTTGGACTCCAGCCGGCGAGCGATCTCACATGTTCTTCGGTGATCTTTTTGCCGTCGAAATTCCGCAGTACGGATTCGAGCACAATGCGGATGGATATCGGAAGGCGCGAGATCCTGCCGATCCCTGCTTTTTCGAGTCCGGGAAGGGAATAGAGCTTCCCTTTCCTTCCCATTCCGGCATCAAACTCCTGGAGCGTATTAAAAAGGTTATGGTTCATCGTTTTCCTGATATGATAATCTAAAAACTATGTTTGCCGCAAAGGCTCGGAGCACGAGGAGACAACCGGAAATTCTATTCCCTCTCAGGACACCCCTCTGCGAATTCCGCGGTGAAAGGCATATCCAGTACTCCCGTCAAATCACGAACATGTCGACGAACTCGTTCACCGGGGTCGCTTCCAGTTTCGCCCGGTCCATGCAGACCTCTAGGATCGCCCCCTGCTGCTTTGCAGGGAAACGCCGTGCGAGATTGGTCTTGAATTTCTCAACGAGCATAGGGATCCCCTCCTTGCGCCGCCGGCGATGTCCGATGGGATACTCCACAACAACTTCAGGCAGTCTTGCGCCATTCTTGAGCTCGACTGTAAGACCGTTGGCGATGGAGCGCTTCTCGGGATCGTGGTAGTCCTTCGTGAACTGCGGGTCCTCGACACACTCTATCTTTTCGCGGAGTCTGTCAATGCGGGGATCCGCGGCCACATCCTCCTCGTAATCGGCTGCGGTGAGGCGTCCGAAGATGAGAGGCACAGCCACCATATACTGTATGCAGTGGTCGCGGTCTGCAGGGTTGTGCAAAGGCCCCCTCTTGTCGATGATACGGATTGCGGCCTCATGGGTGCGGATGGTGATCTTCTCGATGTCCTCCGCCGTCTTTCCCATCTCCCTGAGCTTTTGGTGGAGCATCATGGCGCACTCGACAGCGGTCTGGGAATGGAATTCCGCAGGGAAGGATATCTTGAAGAGCACATTCTCCATGACGTATGTGCCGTAGGGCCTCTGGAATTTGAATTCATTCCCCTTGAAGAGAGCATCATAGAAGCCCCATGTCTTTGCGGTAAGCGCAGAGGGATAACCCATCTCGCCCTTAAGTGCCATCAGAGCAAGTCTTACCCCTCGGGATGTGGCATCTCCGGCTGCCCAGGACTTCCTTGAACCAGTGTTCGGCGCGTGACGGTAGGTTCTAAGAGATTGGCCGTCTATCCACGCGTTGGAGAGGGCGTTGACCACCTCTTCCTTTGTCCCTCCCATCATCCTTGTCACCACTGCTGTGCTCGCCACCTTCACAAGTACAACATGGTCGAGACCGACACGATTGAAGGCGTTCTCCAGGGCTATCACTCCCTGGATCTCATGGGCCTTGATCATCGCGGTCAGCACGTCCTTCATCACCATCGGCTTTTTGCCGGCCGTCACCGCCCTTCGGGAGAGAAAGTCGGCTGCAGCAAGTATGCCTCCCAGATTGTCTGAGGGATGGCCCCACTCTGCTGCGAGCCATGTGTCGTTAAAATCCAGCCACCGTATCATGGCGCCGATGTTGAAGGCCGCCTGGACGGGATCAAGCTGAAACTGTGTTCCTGGGACCTTTGCCCCGTCGGGCACGATTGTTCCGGGAACTATCGGACCAAGGAGCTTTGTACATGCTGGATACCCGAGCGCTTCAAGCCCGCAGCCAAGGGTATCCATGAGACAATAGCGGGCCGTGTCATATGCCTCGTCAGACTTGATTTCATAATCACAGACATAGTCGGCTATTTCCACCAGCACCTTGTCTGGTTCGGGACGAAAATTGGAGATATTTGAACCCATAGATATTTCCTCTTCTTTCTTCAGCTTGCATCCCCCTGAGGGCTGCGGAAACGGCCTATGTCACTGAATTCCGGAGCCCGTTCCTTTCGCCGATAGGGACGTACTCGCGATCTTCCTCCCCTATGTAATTGGCAGATGGCCGTATTATCTTGTTGTCAAGGCGCTGCTCGATAATATGAGCTCCCCAGCCTGTGGTCCTTGAGATCACAAAGAGGGGAGTGAACATGGGTGTCGGTACACCCAGCATATGGTAAGATACGGCTGAATACCAGTCCAGATTGGCGAACATGTTTTTCTCTCTCTTCATCACCGCTTCTATACGGCTTGCAACGTTGTACAGGTTCATGTTGTCGCCCTCCTCGCAGAGCTTGTGGGCTATCTCCCTGATAATCGGATTGCGAGGGTCGCTCACCGTATAAACAGGGTGCCCGAAGCCGATGATGATCTCCTTGTTGGCCACCCTTGCCGTGATGTCCATCTCAGCTTCGTCAGGGGTCCTGTAACGCCGCTGGATCTCGTGGGCCGCCTCATTTGCACCGCCGTGCTTGGGCCCCCTTAGGGCGCCAATCGCTCCGGCAATTGCAGAATATACATCGGCAAGAGTTCCTGTGATCACTCGCGCGGTGAAGGTAGATGCGGTAAATTCATGTTCGGCATACAAGATGAGGGACTGGTCAAGGGAGCGCTCGTGGAGGGGCGAAGGATGGCTTCCGTGAAGGAGATGAAGAAAGTGACCGGCCACCGTTTCGTCGTCCGTTTCGACCTCGATCCTCCTGCCGTTCTGGCTGTAGTGCCACCAGTAGGTGAGCATTGAACCGAAGGAGGCTGTCAACCGGTCAAGGATGTCCCTTGTGCCCTGTAAATTCCTGTCCTCTTTCTCGGGCAGGACAGTGCCTAATACAGAGCATCCGGTGCGGAGCACGTCCATGGGATGAGCGGCAGCCGGGATATGCTCCAGCACGGTCTTCACTTCGGCTGGGAGACCGCGCAGTCCTTTCAGTTTCCTCCTGTAGCCCTTCAGCTCGGAAAGCGTGGGGAGCTCACCGTGTATGAGTAAATAGGATACCTCTTCAAAGGTGGACTGCATGGCGAGGTCCACGATGTCATAGCCCCGGTAATGAAGGTCATTCCCGGTGCGTCCGACCGTGCAGACCGCTGTGTTGCCTGCTATCACGCCCGAAAGGGCGACCGATTTCTTTACCTTTGTCGTAACGACCTCTGTGGCAGTGCTCATGACTTTTCCTCCCCGGGAAAGATTCTATCAAGCTTTTCCTCGAAAGCATGGTAATCGAGATATTCGTACAACTCGGTCCTGGTCTGCATCAGATCCAGCACGTTCTTCTGGGTTCCTTCGCCGCGTATCGCTTTGTAGACCGAAAGGGCAGCCTTGCTCATGGCTCGGAATGCAGAGAGCGGATAGAGGACAAGAGATACTTCGGCGCCCCGGAGTTCTTCCACGGTATACAGAGGCGTCGAGCCGAATTCCGTGATGTTGGCCAGGACCGGGACTTTCGCCGCCCTCGCGAACTCCTTATACATGGCCAGTTCCGTGACCGCCTCGGGGAATATCATGTCAGCCCCTGCCTCGACACAGGCGCAAGCACGCTCAATCGCTGCATGGAGACCCTCCACGGAAATGGCATCAGTTCTCGCCATGATGACAAAGTCAGGGTCAGTCCTTGCATCCACGGCTGCCTTTATTCGGTCCACCATCTCTTCCTTGCTCACAATGGCTTTTCCAGGCCGGTGACCGCAGCGCTTTGCCTGTACCTGGTCCTCTATATGGACAGCAGCCGCACCGAACTTGATCATGGACCTGATGGTGCGGGCGATGTTGAATGCGCTTCCCCATCCAGTGTCGATGTCCACCAGCACAGGCAACTCAGTGATGTCGGTGATGCGCCTGACATCGGTGAGCACATCGTCCATAGTGGAGATCCCAAGGTCAGGGAGACCGAGTGACCCCGCAGCAACACCTCCGCCCGAGACATAGAGCGCCTTAAAGCCGGCTCGTTCTGCAAGGCGGGCTGCATAGGCATTGATCGCTCCAGCCACCTGCAAAGGTTTTTCTTCACTGACTGCAGTCCGAAAACGTTCACCGGCTGATGTTCTCTTCATAAACCCGCCCTCCTCAAAAAAACAATCCGGCATGAAAACCCTGCACTTCCGGATAACTGTGATTTCTTACGGATGACTCCTCCAGCCGAACGACAAGAGTTATTCAGCGCCTCACTATGCCCCTGCCAGCAATTTATGAACATATCAGATTCATGGAGGCGTTAGGCTGTCCGCTTTTATTTTCTATCACAAAGCGTGCCAGGCGACTTAACAAAACGCTCCTTGAGGTATGACCCTGGCAAGGCGGTAAATGTCTTGTAATATAACGAATTTCCGTATCGACCTCCGAATCCTGAAATGGAATTCCTGTATAGACTACGAGCCTGTCATGCATATGTTTGCACGTATAAGCAAAGGAATGCGCGCACTACATTGCGCCCGGGCATAAGGGTGTTACCTGCCATTAATGACCGATCTTCCCGTCATTCATCATCCCCATCTTCCTCTCGACCTGCGAGCAAATCCCTCTGAGCATTCGCAACTCCCAGTCTGCAAGTCCGGCCCTTCCGATGAGGTGCTTTAGATTTCTCATAATCCTCTCCTCAAGGTCCCTGTTTCCCCTTGGGATGTAATCGAGGAGTTTCAGTATCGCTCTGAGATGCTCATGTAGCTTCTCAATCTCCTCCCGCCCCGCAAACCTCGGAGCCACTGTCCGGTAAGTTCCCTGGCTGAGTTCATAGGCGACGAGGAGCAGACTCTGTGCGAGATTGAGGGAGGGTGAGGACGGGTCTGAGGGGATCGTTATGAGAAAACCGCATTCTTCAACCTCTTTGTTACTTAACCCTTTGTCTTCCCTTCCGAACAGGATGGCAACTCTGTTCTTTTTTGAGGCAGCAATTATCTTCCTGACGCCCTCCTTCATGGGAAGGATGACCCCCCTTCTTCTGCCGAGCCTTCGCGTCGTGCCGACGATAACGTCCTTGTCTTTCAGCGAATCCTCGAAGCTTAAGTGGACCACGGCGTTTTCAAGGAGATCAACTGCATTGCAGGCCATGCATCTCGCCTCTTCAGTAAGAAAGCGTCCAGGCTTCACGAGTTCGAGGTTCCTGAACCCCATGTTCTTCATGGCGCGCGCAGAGGCGCCGATGTTCCCCGGTTCTTTTGGTTCTAAAAGAACGAAACATACGTTGACCTTCCAGTCTTTCACGGGAATAGTATAAATCAAAAAGCGGTTCAGAAATAAGCTTACTGCTCACCTGAGGGGATTGTGTATGCTGCTGAAATTTCAATCAAGGAGACCATTAAATCTTGCCTCATCCGTCCTGCCATCTTTCCTTGTCCTTGCCCGCCCCTGGTCCATAGTACCGAAGCCCGTCTTTTGTGTTATTATTTATCTTCATGGAAAGGCGCCTCCAGAAGATCCTTTCTGAAATAGGGATTGTATCGAGGAGAAAGTCGGAGGAACTCATCCTTGAAGGAAGGGTGACTGTGAACGGCATGGTCGCGGTCATAGGAGCCAAGGCCGATCCCCTGAGGGACTGTATAAAGCTTGACGGAAAACTTGTCGCAGGGCCTGGTCAGAAGGCATCCAGAAAGGTTTACCTTATGTTCAACAAACCGAGGAATGTGGTAACGACCCTTTTTGACCCGGAGGGAAGACATGCTGTCAAGGACTATCTGCAAGAGGTAAAATACAGGGTGTTCCCAATCGGAAGGCTCGATTTCGACTCCGAGGGTCTCCTCCTTTTGACCAATGACGGCGACTTCGCCAACGCGGTTCTCCATCCGTCCAGGGAGATACCCAAGACATATCTCGTGAAGGTGAAAGGTGATATAAAAGAAGAGACTCTGAATAGGTTAAGGGCCGGTGTGAGGCTTGAGGACGGCGTCACCATGCCTGCAAAGGCGAAAAAACTACGCAAGTCGGAGAATAACTCGTGGATCGAGATGACCATTTGCGAGGGAAAGAGACGCCAGATAAGAAGGATGCTCGAAAAGGTGGGACATCCTGTGCTGAAACTGAAAAGGACCTCCATCAACGGCCTGAAACTCGGGAGTCTGAAGCCCGGGGAGATGAGGCACTTGACGGCGGAAGAACTCCATACAATGAGAAGGGAATTGGGAATACAGTGAGACGGAGGACTTATGATTCTCGATAAGGGTTGTGGAGAAGTAAGGGAGTCCGACATCGGTTTCAGAAGAGACATTGCGGGATGGGTCTTCAGGAGGAGGGACCACGGCGGGTTGATCTTTGTAGATTTGAGGGACAGGAGCGGACTGCTCCAGGTCGTATTCAGTCCGGATGTCTCCAGGGATGCCCATGAGCTTGCGCATAACCTCAGGAGCGAGTTCGTGATATCCGTTTCCGGCGAGGTGAGGAGAAGACCTCAGGGAACCGAGAACCCGAACCTGCCAACAGGCATGGTGGAGCTGTATGCAAACTCCCTCAGGGTTCTCAATGAATCATCTCCCCTTCCGTTCCCGATGGAGGAAGCTGCAGAAGCGTCCGAGTCCCTGAGGCTGAAGTACCGCTATCTTGACCTCAGAAGGCCTGAACTTCAGCAGAACCTCATCACGAGACACAGGGTCACAAAGAACATTAGGGATTACCTTGACGGAAATGGTTTCGTCGAGATCGAGACACCCATGCTTACCAAATCGACACCCGAAGGTGCAAGGGACTACCTCGTGCCCAGCAGGCTGAACCCCGGCCATTTCTACGCGCTTCCCCAGTCCCCCCAGCTCTTCAAGCAGATACTGATGGTGGCGGGCTTCGAGAGGTATTTTCAGATCGTGAAATGCTTCAGGGACGAAGACCTTAGGGCCGACAGGCAGCCGGAATTCACACAGGTGGACCTCGAGATGTCCTTTGTAGAAAGGGAAGATGTCATTACCCTTATAGAGGGAATGATGGGAAGGCTCTTCAAGGATATTCTGAATATCGACCTTGAGGCGCCTTTCCAGAGGCTCTCCTACAGGGAATCGATGGAGAGGTTCGGCAATGACAAGCCGGACCTCCGTTTCGGCCTCGAACTGAAGGAGATGGCCGACCTTGCTAAGCAGGGATCCTTCAAGGTCTTTCTCGATGCGATCGATTCCGGGGGAAGGGTGAAGGCCCTGAACGGCAAAGGGATGGCGGGACTTTCGAGAAAAGAGATCGACTCGCTCACTGAAGAGGCGAAGTCCTTCGGCGCAAAGGGTCTTGCCTGGATAAAGGTGAAAAACGGCTTTGAATCCCCTATTGCGAAGTTCTTCCCCGAGGAGACCATGAGACAGATGGCTGAGAGACTCGGGGCGGAAGAAGGGGACCTCATGGTCTTCGTTGCTGATACGGATAAGGTGGTACATGACGTCCTGAGCCGTCTTAGGCTCGATTTCGGGAAGAGTCTGAACCTCATCCGGCCCGTGTTCAAGTTCGCATGGATACTTGATTTCCCCCTCCTTGAGTGGGACGAGGAAGAGTCAAGGTTCCAGGCGATGCATCACCCCTTCACTTCACCGGCGGATGAGGACCTCGAAATACTCTTCTCTTCGGACAGTTCTGACCTCAGGACTCAAAACTCAAGATTGTCTTCGATCGCGGCAAAGGCATATGACATTGTGCTGAACGGATACGAGATCGGCGGAGGGAGCATCAGGATACACAGAAGGGAAGTCCAAAAAAAGATGTTCGAGGTTCTGGGGATTACCGGGGAACAGGCGAGGATGAAGTTCGGCTTCCTCCTGGATGCCCTTGAGTACGGCGCCCCCCCCCACGGCGGCATCGCCCTCGGCCTCGACAGGCTCCTCATGCTAATGGTAGGCGCTCAATCCATCAGGGACGTCATAGCCTTTCCGAAGACCCAGAAGGCGGTGTGCCTTTTGAGCGGCGCACCCTCCCACGTGGAGCAGAAGCAGCTTAGGGAGCTGTATATAAAGACGCTGGACCTCGATGTGTAGGGAGAAAGATGGAAATCCCAGGGTGGCTGAAATCACAGGATGAAGGCTCCGCCCGGTCTCATCAGATGCTTCTCCGCGGCGCTCGCAGGGGTCTGTTCCGTGGCGAACGCTTCCTGGATAAGACACTCGATCACGTCCTGTCTTTCATCAAAGACACGATGTTCAATGAGACGATTTCGGCGCGAAACGGTCTTTTGCAGCATATCGGGCCGAGACTGAAGCTCATTACGTTTTTCATGTTCGTCTTCGCATTGAGCCTGCAGAAGACAATTGGTGGAATAGCGGTCTTTATTTCTCTGGTCATGGTTTTGCTGGTGGCATCGGGCGTCCCTCCGTTTATGTTCATGAAGAGACTTCTTCCTGCTGCCGCGATAACCCTTCTTATAGCGTCACCCGCGATTCTGAACCTTGTCGTGGAGGGTGATTCCTTGTTGGTCCTTTTCAGATTTTCAGATCCGGCGGTTTTCGGCCCCTTACGCATACCTCAGGTGATAGCGATAACGGTACAGGGTCTGGAAAGCGCCGCCATCCTTCTTCTGAGGGTGGTCACGTCCGTATCCCTTGTCTTTCTCCTGGCCATGACGACTCGGCCCAACACGTTTATTAAGGCCCTCTCTTCAACCGTCCCAGGCTCACTGAGGTCTGTGGTCTCCATAAGTTACCGTTATATCTTCTTCCTCCTCGAAAAGATCGAGCAGTCCATAATGGGCCTGAAGTCAAGGCAGGTTGACGGGATACGGCCAGCCACCGGAAGGCAATGGGTTGCATCGAGATTGGGTCTCCTCTTCTCCGTTAGCATGGACCTCAGCAATGAACTTGCCATGGCCATGGAGTCGAGGGGGCACGGAAGTGAAGAGGTGAGAAGTCAGAAGTCGGAAGTCAGCATCTCAGGAATGTCATCGAGAGATGTCATTTGGCTTATCTTTACAATATCCTTTTGCTGGGTGATGGTTTGGAAGTCTTTCGCGTAGAAAATATCTCCTACACCTATAAGGACGGAAAGAACGCCCTCGACTCCGTATCCCTCAATGTCTCGGGGGGAGAAAGTCTCACTGTGATAGGGGCGAATGGTTCGGGAAAATCAACCTTTCTTTACGTCCTGGACGGGCTCCTGGAGCCCCAGGAAGGAGTGGTGAGGGCATTCGGCAAGTCGCTGAAGGACGGGAGGGCCGAGTTCAGGCAGAGGGTTTCACTTCTCTTCCAGAATCCCCAGGTGCAGCTCTTCTCTCTGAGTGTTTGGGACGAGATCTGTTTCGGACCTCTGCAGATCGGACTGAGCCTGGAAGAGACAGAAAGACGTGCGTCGGATATCCTCGATCTCCTGAGCATCTCACACCTGAAGGAGAGTGGGCCGTGGCGCCTGAGCGGAGGGGAGATGAAGAAAGTCGCACTCGGCGCGTGCCTCAGCATGAATCCGGATGTCATCCTTCTGGACGAGCCAACGACAGGTCTCGATCCGAGAAGCCAGCTCGAACTGATAGATCTGATCATTGGCCTAAGGGAGGCGGGAAAGACGATCATCACCGCAACACATGATCTCGGCATCATCGAGGATATCTCGGACAGGACGATTGTCTTCGGCGAGGACCACAGGATAATCCTTGAAGACACTCCGTGGGCTGTCTTGAAGAATACCGACATACTGCTCCGCGCAAACCTTCTTCACAAGCACCCCCACAGACATGCATGGTATGTGCACGAGCACAGTCACTTGGGTCTCCATGATCATGAGCACATACCGGAACTCATCCCATCGGGAGGTGTTAAAGAGACATCCCCGGCAGGGCGGCCTGAAGCCAAGAGGACGGAGGAAATGGAAAGATTAAGGATCCTTCTTGAGCACTGGATTGAGCACAACCATGAACATGCGGACACCTATATCCAGTGGGCGGAGAAGGCAATGACCCCGGGAAGCGAACATATAGCTCGGATGCTCAGGGAAATCGCCAAGGAGACAAGAAAGATCGATGAACTTTTCAACAGGGCAAAGAAAATGATCGGCGGTTGAACTCCCTGCAGCTCACAACCACTAATCCTTGAGGAAAAGCTTTTTGCCTGATAGAATTTTATTGTGGCGATAGTAGCTTAGGATGATTAACCAGTCGGCTGTTGCTTTCATGGAGGAAGGATTTGAAGAAAGCCTGACGGTACAGCGGCTGGGATTATCCAAAGAACTCCGAAAGAGCCTGAAGACGACCAATATAATCGAATCCGTGCTTGCCTTGGTTGGCCTGAAGACAGACAAGGTGGATTACTGGAAAAACAGCAATCAGAAGCAGCTCTGGATGGCAACTGCGCTTCTTGATATCGAGCCCCGGCTCAACAGGATCAGCGGGTATCGGCAACTTAAGAAACTGAGGGCTTCGATACAGAAAGAGGTATTAAAGACC
>CAYYWY010000011.1:61364-65889 GCA_964475485.1 uncultured Nitrospiraceae bacterium
ACTCTTTCCCTACACGACGCTCTTCCGATTAAAGACCATGGGAAAGGAGGCAGTGGCTGCCTGATATGCAGCATAGGGGCCGCTATAGAAATTCAACTAAGAAAGGGATTGACACCCATCACCTTATTCCCCCTATGGTCAATGACTTTGACGGCGATGCGGTTTTCTTTGCTGAAACAACATGATCAGAAATCTTATCTTCAGGTAATTTGGGTTATTCATCCTGACCTGCTCCACGTTTTTTGGAACAACAAAGATATGTATATAATCCATGAAAGGGGTGTAGGCGATGAAACAGACAAGATATCCGGTTGAAAAGATAATCCAGATATTATCTGAAGCCGAGCTTCCGGGCCGTTCCATAGCTGAGATCTGCCGCAAATACTCTATCTCAAGAAGTGCCTTTGACAAGTGGAAGCAGAAGTTCAAGGGCATGTCCTCAAACGAGGCAAAACGACTTAAAGTCCTCGAAGACGAAAACATGAGGCTCAAGAGGATTCTGGCCGATAAAGAGCTCGAAATCCAGGTGATGCAAGATATCGTCAAAAAAAATTTCTGACCATCCATGAAAGGAGAGTGATAGCACACGAAATGATTCAATCGGGGATAACAGCCAGGCGAGCCGGAGATATTCTGGAAATCCCGGTCAGCACTCTGTATTACAAATCCGGCAAAGCTGAACAGGACATGGCGCTTGCGTCCATGATCCAGGAGACGGCCTATAAATACACGTTCTACGGCTACAGAAGAATCCATGTTGCCATCAACAAGGCCGGCGTTCTCGCAAATCACAAAAAAGTCTATCGCATTTATAGAGGACTTAGCCTGCAAAGACTGAAACCCCGCAAAAACAAGAAGCTATCTGTGACCATGCAACTGCCTTTGACAGAGCCTTTGTTTTGCAACCATGTCTGGGCCATAGATTTCCTTTTTGATAACCTTACAGACGGCAGGCGCATCAAATTTATGACTGTCGAAGACCTCTTCAGCAGATTCGCTGTGGGGATTGACAGCAGGTTCAGTATCCCGGCAAAGGTGGTCGTAGAAGTGATTGAAGTTTGCATCCAGATCTATGACACTCCCAGGGTCATCCGCAAGTATTGCTTAGCATATGGGCAGCAGGTGTGCTAAATTCATAAACTTTGTTATGGCGGAAGACAAAATATTTTCGCTTCATTCCCGGAATAATGTGGTTTAAGAAAGTATGAAATAGATATCCGCAATTATCGCAAGGATGGAGAGCAGGAATATAATGAAATAATTAACATTTTCAGGGGATTTTCTAATGGACGAAAGGAGATAGACAACCACCTCCCTGTCCTCATCAGTAAGGCATGCATTTGCCTTCACCTTTTCGATCAACTGAAAGTTTTCAACGGCCTTTTTCCTCTTCTCCGAGACGTAATACCTGTAAAGAAAAAAGGCCATGTAGCCGAGGACCCCCACATACCATACAGGTCTAACCCATGAAGGTTCAATACGCTGAAAAACTATAATCGCCCTGAAGGCTATCGCTGAGATGATGCCCAATGCAAAGAAGCAGTAAATTACAGGCGGTGGGAGGGTGTGTGGTTTTCTGTTATTCATCAGGATATTTTAGAGGATAGACCGAAACTATGCAACGAATATTATTTCATGAGATTCTCGTCTGAGACCACGGGGAAAATAATAGGAAAGTTTGCCCTCAAATTGCTCTTCATCATCTTAATACGAAGAGCCTTTCACTTCTTAATGTGACAGTCACATGCATTGATGGCTTGAGAGACAACTTTGCAAGGGCAAAATCAGGCATGATTATCTCAATTGACTCATCGGTATTGTCAGGTTTGAATATCACCATTGAGTTTGAGCCAGTAGGGTGTATCTCTTTTATAATGCCTGTGATGAGATTTCCCTTTTTCATCGGCAGGTCTGGTCTTAATATGATAACATCATCGCTCCTTATACCAAAGGTAATACCTCTGTTTTCTGATCTGTTGCTTATCCTGTCAATCGGCAGTAAGATATCTGCCTTAAGGGCATTACAGTAAAGTCTGTAATAACCATCTTCCATGCCTTTTATGTCTGCCTTAAATATATTCTTTATACCAAAAAACCTTGCCACATCAAGATTTGATGGATAACGATAGACTATATCCTTTGTGTCAGATTGTCGAATAACCCCATCTACCATAACACTCACATAATCTGCTAAGAAAAAGGTCTCTCCCATGTCATGGCTTACCATGAGGATCGTGAACCCATATCTCTTCTGTAATTCTTTGAGGAGAAACCATAACTCCTTCTTCATACCCTCATGAAGCGATGAAAAGGGCTCATCAAGGAGAAGGTATTTGTATCCTGGTGCAAGCGCACGGGCAAGGGCTACCCTCTGACGCTCACCGCCGCTTAGATTAATAGCCTTTCTTTTAAGCAGATGCGATATGCCCAATGATTCCGCTATTTCCAGACCGGCCCCATATCTCTTCTGTTTATCCGAAACAGAGCTGTGCTTTATCCCGTAAAAGATATTCTCTTCAACTGTAAGATGAGGGAATATAGCCAGATCCTGCGGTACATAAGAAAATCCCCTCTCATGCACCGGCAGATTTGTAATATCCTTGCCGTCAAGCATGATCGTTCCTTTTTTAATATTTCTTAAACCAAGCACTGCCTCAAGAAGGGTGGTCTTACCACATCCAGTAGGTCCAATCAAACAATGACATGACCCTGTCTGGACTTTCAAAGACGCATCTTTTAGAGAGAACCCTTTAGTTTGAACAGAAATATTGATTAACTCTATCATTAGAAGACTCTCTTCTTTGTTAAAAGCCTTACGCTGTAAAGAGTCGCAAATCCTATCGCCAGGAGTATGAGTATCAGAACAACAGTCCCTTCAATATCGGCGGTGGAAAGCCTCATAAAGATAGCAATAGGGAGCGTCTCTGTCTTCATCGCCATAGAGCCAGCTATTGTGATAGTAGCGCCAAACTCTCCGATTGCCTTTGCCCATGTAAGAACCGATGCGGCTATAACGCCGTTTTTACAAAGCGGAAGCGTTACCGTCAGAAAAGCCTTAAAAGGAGAAGCCCCCAGCGAGCGAGCTACATCTTCGTATCTGCTGGGGATTTCATCCATCGCCGCCTTGATAAGCCTTGTGGCGATACCGGCAGTAGTTATAAGTTGAGCAAGTATAATGCCGTATGCGGTAAATACGAACTGCGCGTAATTATCCTGAATCCATACGCCGAGAGGATTATTGAAGAATATAAGAAGCATTGCGCCAAGCGCCGCAGGAGAAACAATCATTGGAAGTTCTAATATTGTGTCAATAACATTTCTGCCCTTAAAGTCGAACCTTGAAAGTGCATAAGCAGAAGGCACGGCTAAAAGGAGAGACAGCAAAGTCGCAACCGTGGCGGCAATAAGACTTATCTTAATGGAAAAAAGCGTTCTTTCTGAAAAAAAGGTCTCCACAAAGAGAGACCCCTTCCAGAAATAAAACAGGGAAAGCACCAGTCCTGCATAAAGAGCAAAAACCGACGCCGCAAAAAATATTGAAAGCCTTTTAAATGTCATTTCTTAAGCCATTCCTTTGGCACAACATACTCTCCGCCAACAGGCTTCTTTTCTCCAATCCATGCAAATCCCTCATCCGGGGTCATGAAATAACTGAATTTTCTGTAAATAGCTTTGCCTTCCTCTGAAAGCAGAAAATCTATAAACTTCTGCGCAAGCTCCCTATTTTGAGTAAACCTGGCTATGGCTATCGGGATATAGCCGATGCGGATGACCTCAGATTTTTTAAGCGGTATTGTCTCTATCCTTTCAGGGTCCCAGTAATGAAAGACCCTCCAGCCGATCACCGCATCCGCAGCCTTTAAGGAAATCGCGGTAGCCGTCTTTTCGCAGCTTTCTGTATAGTTTATCAGATTCTTTTTGAATTGCGCCTTTTCTTCCGCGTTGAAATTCTTCTCTATTATCTCAACCGCATAGGCTCCGACACATACCCCTTCAGGATTGGCAATAGCGACCTTAAGACCAGGCTTTGTCAGATCTTTCAATGACCTTATATTTTTGGGGTTTCCCTTCTGAACATTAATGGCAGGCACGAGATAGACCACATATTTTTCTGTCTCAGGCAATACAACGCCCTTCCTCTTTGCCAGTTCCATATAATCGGACGAACCCGGAAAATAAATATCGCCCTTTTTACCGAGGATCATTTGAGACATGACATAGCCCGAGCCACCGAACACCAGATCCACTTTTACGCCTGTTTTCTTCTCAAATGCCTTTGCCGCTTCTTCCGTGGGCGGCTTACTTGCAGCCCCTGCAAAGACCATAAGCCTTTCTTCTGCGGAAGATATGCCTGCGCTTGCCATTACACAGCTAAAAACCATCAATGCAATTAAACTTAAAATACTTTTACACATGATATAGCCTCCTTTCAATTTCGTTATGTTTGATTATCTATAACGTTATCCAAAAAATTAGCAGGCTGCTGAAAAATTCATAAAAAATGATGAAACATTATCCATTAATA
>CAYYWY010000012.1:0-62530 GCA_964475485.1 uncultured Nitrospiraceae bacterium
GGGTCCTCCAAGAATATTATTAAATCACCTGACCGTTCTGTCCAGACACAGACCAGCATCTTCATTATAACAGATTTGGTGGCTTAAACTATCCGTCATAGTTACGCGAAACCGATTGCTTCAAGGCGAATTCGCGCGAACCGTCTTATCCGTCATCCCGGCGTGTCTGGGATCTTTCTTGGCCTTTTGAGGAGGATTCCCGGCGCGCTTCCCTCGAGGGAATGACAGATTGGGGGGACTTCGAAAGTGACTCTGTGGTGCGTTTCCCGTGTATTTTAAAAAGTGTCTTATTGGAACTATAATAATACGCAGATCCAGTGATAACTGGATCAATACGTTGCCAGGACGGTCATTGCGAGGAGCCAACGGGTGCGTGGCAATTCATTAAGGAAGTCGAGATTGCTTCGTCTCCTGCCTGCCGGCAGGCATGCCACCCGCAATGACATTTCTTATCGCTGGATTTGGGTAATAAATTCCTCCAATGCCGATTGTTATTATGAATAAAGGTAAGGCGCTTTTAAGGAAATTCTTTCTTTTCACACTCCTGCCTTTGACTCAAATGGTCTCCCAGGCTGACGCTGGAGTCTCTGAAGCTGTGCTGAGCCGGAGAAACGCTGTTGTGATTGTGCTCGTCAACGATAAAGACGGCTCGCCCGTTGCCACCGGCAGCGGCTTTATCCTGAATTCGAGGGGTGTGGTCGCAACGAGCTGCAATATAATTGGAAAGTGGGTCGAAAGACCGGAGTATACCCTGGTTGTAAAGACAGAGGACGGCGCGACTTTTCCCATTATGGATCTGCTCTCGGGTAACTGCAGGAACCACCTTGCGTTGTTTAAGTTAAGAGGAGATGACTTTCCGGCTGCGAAGCTCGCCTCGGGCTTTGCGCCGAGGTCGGGCGATGGTGTTTTTATTATCGACAGATCCTCCGGCAAGGAGATTACAGTTTCAGGAGTCGTGAGCTATCCGGGGGGCAAGGACGGGATATTTCAGGTCTCAGTCCCTCTGACTCCGGAGCGCGAGGGAAGCGCAGTGTTCAATACAAAGGGCGAAATCATAGGTATCTGGACATTCCCTCCCGGCAAGGGGCAGGGCCGGCATATGGTAGTTCCGGTGAAGTATATGGATAAGGAGTTCAACAAGTACAAAGGCTTTATAAAGGAAACATTTACTCCCAGGCCTGCCCCCGTCCCGTTGCCTCTCCCTCCTGTCAGCAGCCCCGAAATATTAGGACCCCCGCCCGCGCAACGCACGGCAGAAGAGGAATTCCGCCGTGGGGCGGAGTACGAAGGTGCGAAGATGTATAGAGAAGCCATTGAGGCTTACGAGAGTGCTATCAGGATGAAGCCCGGTTACGGTGAAGCCCATGCGAGCGTAGGGCTTGTGTATTACAGGCTGGGCAGATACTCTGAGGCAATCGAGGCGTATAGGCAGGCCTTGAAGTTCAAGCCCGGCGCCCAGTATGTGTACAACAGGCTTGGTACCGCATATATCATCACAGGCGAATACTCAAAGGCCCTTAGTTCTTTCAAACAATCCCTTAGTCTCGATCCCGGCAGCGCTGAGACGCATTTCAATCTCGGCGTGGCCTGTATCATTGCAGGGGACAGGGACGGCGCTGTAGAGCAATACGTAATCCTGAAGGAGATTGACAGGGCGAGAGCAGAAAAATTGCTTGACCTTATCCGGTAAAATGACAGAAAGCTAAGGAAACTTAAGGCTTTATCTCAACGGGGGTGCCGTCGGGAACATACTGCCAGATCTCTTCCATTTCGGCATTCGTAACAGCTATGCAGCCGTTCGTCCAGTCATCAAAGCCGTGCAGTTTGCCGATGTCATCTGAGCCGTTCGGCAATCCGTGGATCATTATCCCGCCGCCCGGGGAAACTCCGAGCTTCCTGGCGAGAGCAAGGTCCGACTCGTTGGGATATGATATGTGGAGCGCAAGATAGTACTTGCTCTTCGGATTTCTCGAATCTACGAGGTAACTTCCCTCAGGCGTCCTGTTGTCTCCTGCCCGGATCTTGTGTCCTTTCGGCTGTTTGCCCAGCGCGACCCGGTAGGTCTTGAATATCTCCCCGTCCTTCAGGAGGATCATCAGCCGCTTGCCCTTGATCACGACCACTTTGTCGGCCTTCCCCGCTGTGGCTGAGGCGTCTTCGGGCATTGACGGGAAGCCCCAGACCAGGGCTGTCAAAAGTATCGGGAGGATGAGCACATCCTTCTTCATCTGATCTCGAAAGGTAATTCGCGCAAATTCCTCACCCAAATGATAAATGATAATGGCAGAGTGACCCCTGTTGTCAAGGCGTGAAATTGCCTCCAATCAAAAAAAAGGCCCGGAAGCAGCGACACTGCAGTCCCGCCGCGACTCGAACTCAACAGCGACAAAAACAGGTGGTATAATGAAGCCATGGATGACCTCGCCAGGGATTACGTGATCTCTTTTTATGGCAGGATGCTGAGGATGTTTGGGGATAGGCCGGAGTCCCTCGGATGGACCCGTAACGGACAGGTTCTCCATTATGAGGCCCTCCTCGACATCGGCAATATTGAGGGCAAGAATATCCTCGACTTCGGATGCGGGAAGGGGGATTTTTATCGCTTTCTCAGAGAAAAGCAGGTTTGCACCCATTACTCGGGTTTTGATATCAACGAAGACCTCATAACAGTTGCGAGGAAGAGGTACCCCGGGGTCTGCTTCAGGGTTTTCGACATAGAAACGGATATAATGGAAGAGGATTTCGACTACATATTTCTATGTGGTGTCTTCAATCTCAAAGTCCAGGGAATAGGGCAGACCGTAAGGAAAACCCTGAAGACGCTTTTCGGTCATTGCAAGGTAGGGTTGGCCTTCAATGCCCTCTCGTCTCACAGTCCGAAGAAGGATTTCGAGCTGCACTATGAATCACCCGGTGAGCTGTTTTCCTTTGCGGTGGAAAACCTCTCTCCGCTTGTTTCCCTGCGGCATGACAGGATCCCCTATGACTTCACGATGTTCGTATATAAGGGCGTCAACTCCTTTTCCTGACCTGTATTCTTCCCGGATTTCAGTCTTTCGTTAGTTGGGGAACTTTCTTTGGCGTTTGAGAGGTATCGTCTGTTATGATATAAGTATGCAGATGGACAACACGAACGGCAGGATGAGCTGCAGATGTTGCGGAGGCGAGCTGAAGCTGTTCTTCGGCTGAAGGTCTGTCTCCCTGCGCTGCATGTCATGCAGAAAGGATTTCAGGGTCTCGGAGTATATGGATGAAATCGACGAGGATATGTGGAATCTCATCTCCGGGCGGCCCTGCAACCGCGCATAGGCACTTTATCCCTTCATTTCGGCAAGGTTTCTCCCTTCACCCCCATCGCTTCAGCAAGCGCTCTGTGAACAATCTCTCCACGATAGGTGTTGAGGGAACTCTGTATCGCGGGATCCTCTCTGACCGCCCTCTCGATTCCCATGCTTGCTATTGTCCTGATGTAAGGTAGGGTTACATTGGTCAGGGCCAGGGTAGCTGTCCTCGGGTACGCGCCCGGCATGTTGGCAACCGTGTAGTGGATAACACCGTCCGTCTCGTAAACGGGAGCGTCGTGGGTTGTGGGGCGCGAGGTCTCGATACATCCCCCTTGATCCACGGAAACATCCACGATAACCGAGCCCTTTCCAATAGTGCGTAACATCTCCCTTGTTATAAGTACAGGAGTCTTTCCCCCTGGCACAAGTATTGCCCCTATGATGATGTCGGAGTCCTTTATCTCTTCCTTGAGATTATGTGACGTAAGGGGCAACGTCTCGACCCTTCCCCTGAACATCTCATCCATCTTCTGTAGCCCTTCAATACCCCTGTTGATGACAACAGTCTCCATCCCGAGGCCCACAGCCACCATGGCGGCGTTGGTTCCCACGACTCCAGCACCGAGTATGAGGAGTTTTGCAGGCTTTACTCCCACTGCGCCTGTGGGAAGAACGCCTTTGCCGCCCTTGAATCTCTGAAGGTAGTAGGCTCCCATGAGGGGGGCCATCCTCCCCGCGATCTCGCTCATGGGAGACAGAAGGGGAAGCCTGCCATCCTTCTGAAGTGTTTCATACCCCAGCCCGGTCACCTTTCTGTTCAGCAGCACTTCGGTGAGTTGACGGTTCGGCGCCAGATGGAGGAAGGTGAACACAGCCTGCCCCTCACGCAGCAGACCATATTCTCCGGGAAGCGGTTCCTTCACCTTGACGATTAATTCGGCCTTTCCGAACAAAACCTCCCTGTCAACGATATCGGCATCCGTGTTCAGGTACTCTTCATCGGAAAAACCGCTTCCATCCCCCGCGCCGCTCTCGACCAAAACCGTGTGGCCGTCCCTCTTCAGCTCTTCAGCTCCGAAGGGTGTGATGCTCACCCTGAACTCTTCCTTCTTTATTTCCCTCGGCACGCCGATGATCATGCTGACTCCTTTATAGAATTAAGACTTGGAATTCAGAGAAATTATATCAAATATTATGATCTTTTTTATTGACCCGGAAATGTCCGTCGTCATCCCCGGCACACCCCGGCCTCTTCCCAATGAGCCGTTGACTCGAAACCATGACAGAGAGGTTACGGAATTATCTCCGTACCAACATTGCACATGGTGTATACTTATTCCAGAATCCAGCGATAAGCAGGCTAATTGTTTGTCCGGTCTGTCATTGCGAGCACCCAACAGGTGCGTGGCAATCTCATTAAGAAAGTCGAGATTGCTTCGTCTCACCCGCAATGATATTTCGTATCGCTGGATTTGGGTTATTAATAGTCTCGAGATAGTAAAGTATTCCCCCCTTTGGAAGAGAGGGGGAAGGAGATGTTTTCAAAAATGGACATTCAGTTATGAGACCATTGATACGCATGCGAAAGAACCCCCTGGGGATATTTTCGGTTCTCGCCGTTTCCCTGCTCGCAGTATTCTATTTCTTTCAGGACAGGGAGCTGACAGGCGCCCAGAGGTCTGGTGTTCCCGCCGCAAGGGTTGTGGAAGTGCATGACGGCGACACTGTGAGCGTGCTCCTTAATGGTAGAAGGGAAAAGGTGAGGCTTATCGGCATTGATGCCCCTGAGCTGGGCCAGCGCCAATGGGGGAGAAAGGCAAAGAGACATCTGGAAGAACTGCTTGACCCCTCCGGGTGGACAGTCACCCTTGAGTTCGATGTCGCAACAAGGGACAAATACGGAAGGCTCCTTGCATATTTATGGACGCCGGACAGGAGACTCCTGAACATAGAGATGGTGAAGGACGGTTACGCGGCCCTATTCACTTTCCCGCCGAATGTGAAATATGCAGATTCCCTGAGGGAAGCGCAGCGCTTGGCAAGGAAAAAAGGAATGGGGATATGGGGAAGGAAGGGTCTTAAGCAGATGCCAGAGGATTACCGGAGGGAACATCCCAGGTAAATCATCCTTTCACTCTTCTTTTGACCTCAAAGCCTTTTTCACCGAGATCGGAAATGATCTCATCAAGATGTCCCTCACCGCGGGTCTCGATCGTGAAGATCACCCTCGTCTTTCCCACGGGCAAATCTCCAGAGAGCCTGTCGTGGACAACATTCAGGATATTCCCCCTGGCTGATGCGATGAATCCGGTGAGAATGTGGAGGCTTCCCGGCGCGTCGTCCACCGTCACCTCAAAAACACCGATCCTGCCGCTGGTCACGAGTCCCTTATGAATTATCTTATCTATGATCGTGAAATCTATGTTGCCCCCGCTCACGACGAGAACACCGCGCTTTCCGGCAAACCTCTCCTTATTCTCCATGAGGGCTGCAAGCGATACCGCGCCCGCTCCTTCCACCACGAGCTTCTTCCGTTCGAGGAAGAGGAGTATCGCCATGGCTATGGAGTCTTCACTCACAAGGAGCATGTCGTCGACGTATCTTTCGATGATAGCGAATGTCCTCTCCCCGACCCTTCCGACCGCGATACCGTCTGCGAGGGTCGGCTGCGGCGGCTTGTCAATAATCCTCTTTTCAAAGAATGAGGAACAGGCTGACGGGGCCGATTCCGTCTGAACACCGATAACCATTGTTTTCGAAGACAAGGCCTTTATAGCGAGGGCGATTCCGGAGATAAGCCCTCCGCCCCCCACAGGCACAAGAATGAAATCGATGTCCGTCATATCGTTGAAGATTTCTATGGCAACGGTCCCCTGACCTGCGATCACCATATCGTCATCAAATGCGTGGATGAAAAGGTGATCTTTCTGGTTTCCGGCATATTCAAGAGCCTCATGAAAACTCTCTCCATAAAGGACCACCTCGGCGCCGTAGCCCCTGGTCGCCTCCTCCTTTACGATGGGAGCAGTTGCCGGCATAACGATCCTGGAGCGGAGACCGAGTTTGCTTGCGGCAAAGGCAACACCCTGTGCATGGTTCCCCATCGATGCGGCGATGACCTTCCCGTCCTTTATCTCACTCATTTTATTGAATGCCCCCCTCACCTTGAAGGAGCCTGTCTTTTGAAGATTCTCCGCCTTGAGGAATACCTCTGCACCCGTCATCTCGCTGAAGGAGCGTGAATGGATCAGGGGCGTCTTATGGATGTGGTTCTTTATCCTCTCATATGCGTTGCGGATGTCACCGATCTCCATTGTATAATCACCCCTTTCCACGCAGGAGGCCCTTCAGCGGAACAACATAGTAACCCGGTGACACGCGGTATTGCTCTAGAAAGGCAAGAAGGATAGTCTCAGACCCGAACATCGAATCCGTCATCAGTTCAAGCGAAAGGTCCAGACTATCCCCTCTCATGCTCCCCTTGACTCTTGCATATATGCCTGTTCCCGTCATCGTAAGGGACTTCACCTCCACCGAATCGCCATTCATTGTAGCAGCCCCCCGAATCTCATGAAAGAGATCAAGGGGGAGGAATACTCCGCCCAGAGAGGTGCTCTTCAATTTCGCGTCCCTTACCAAAAATTTCAGATCCCCTGTGTTGCTCTGCAGGACAAACGTTCCTGAAAGGATCCCTTCCCCATATATTCCCATCGGCTCTAAGAGGGGAATCCCGTTGATCGAGATATCGGCGCCGCTGATTGCGAGTTTGTCCTTCCCTGCAGTCCTGAGTAACCCTTTTATATTGCCGTTATTCATCCTGCCTTCAAAACTCAGTTCCGGATTCAGTCTGAAAAGCGACGAAAGCTCAAGCCTGCCGTCCAGGTTACGGAAGACAAGCAGGGCATCGTCAATGCCAGTCGATGGATTTCTTTTCATAATTGTGATGCTGGCGGCGCTGAAATTGTAGAAGGACCCCTTTTTCACACCTTCGGTCCGGAGATAGAAGTAATCCTTGTTAAGGGCGCCTTCTATAAGGCCGGAAATGAGGCTCTCTGGTATCGCGATGAACCACAGAGCGGGTGTCAGAAACAGTGCTGCGGCTATGACATAGGCGCTCTTTTTCACTTCCCGGTGAAAAGGGCGATGGTCATGGTGATATCGAGGAGTTCCGGTTTCTCGAAGGATCTTCTTATCGTCACCCTTTTAACAGAAAGGATCATCGGGGCTTCATTTATCCGGTAAAACATGTTCACCAGCTCATTGAGCGTGAGTTTTTCCATCTGGACTTCGGCGCTCTCCTCCGCCATTGAGCCATGGATCTCCCTGTTGCCAACGGCCTTTACCGACTTCATCTTTCCCTTTATGCCAAGGGAAGATAGCAATGTATCCATCGCATCGGCAATTCCGCGCGTCTGTATAATAGCGGACCTCTTCTCGACGGAATCGACGTTGTCTCTCAATGATCTGTATTCGCTGATCAGAGAGGACAATTCCTTCTTCTTAGCCCTGAGAGTATCGAGCTCTTTTTTAGCCGACCTCTGCAAAAGGAGGGAAGGGATCAGAAGGATGAAGAGACCGAGGATTACGGAGGCAAGAGCTATGTTGGGGCGGCAACGAAGCATCATCTCTTCCCTTTCGCCACTATTGTGAAGAGGGTCTTTCCCCCGGCGGACGGTTTTATATCGGAAACGGATACATCCATGATTACGCCGGAGAGCCCTGTCCTTACCTTATCGATGTCGCTCATAGAAGAGGCCTCACCCTTCATTGTTATAAGGTCTCTGTCGAGGCTTATTTCGGCAAAGGCAATCCCGGTCGATGTCTTTTGTGAGAGGTCGAGGAGGAACTGGAGAGGATAGACGCCGATCATGGCATCTCCCTTCTCTTTGATAGCTTTCATGTGTGATTTCATCTGATACACTTCATCAGCCACTGTCCTTTCATTGGGGAAAAGCCCGGAGTACATGTTCCGCAGCTCTCTCTTAAGTGAAGAGGCCTCATGTTTTGCGGTTACAGTGCCGAATGCAAGGTATGCGTGGACAAATAATGCCAGCGCAGTGGAAAGAACCGCAGTCAGTCTCAGTGTCTTTTTGACCTTTTCCATACCCTTTGTATAGGCGAAAGACCCCGTCCTCAAATTAATAGTGCGAGCCGAGAGTTCGGCGCCGGCAGCGCTTATCCTCTCTTCAGGCGTGAGTTCGCCGGGGTGAAGAAGCCTGAGGGCGATGTCTTCGGCTCCTCCCCTCGCAATCGTTCGAAGCTCAATAGATGTGACGGCCACGGGGTCTATCTGACGGCTGGACAGCCGGTCAAGCGTTTCTCTCAACAGATTCTTTTCGACATATGCCACCAGGACGTCGAATGCATCGCCTGAGCCGCCCAGCACTACGGCATCGAAGACAACGTTCTCCGCACTTCCCATGAGGAGATTCGAGAGTTCAAGGGGGATCACTCTCAGGAGCTTTTCCCTATCGGAGAAGGGGAGTTTCAGGACTCTGAAGTTCAGCAGCTCCACAGGGAGGCTGAGGATGTACTCGCCGACACCGGGCGAATTCAGGGAAGATGCGTCAAAGCCGTCGTACTTGATAACCTTCTCGAATGTGTAGGTTCCTGCCCGGCCGTTGAACACATAAACACTCCCCGTGAGCGAGTTGCCGGCTCCTTTAACGAGGTCAATGAATCCTATTTTACCCACTGTCGATCTCTGTAAATCGTCCAATCGATCATGAGCGTTACATCTCCCTCCAATACCGTATCAAATTGGTGACGCCCTCAACAGTAACCACAGTTTCGATCGCTCTTTTCATCTTGTTTTCCTCGGAGACAGAGATAATACGGAAGTTTCTTGGAGGCGTTATCTGTCCTGCAAATATCCTGCTGCTTATGTTGTTGATCAGATCCTTGCTGAAGCCAGCCCTCTCCAGATCACCCTTGCCCTCAAAAGGCCTCAGCTTCCTCTGATTCACGACCTCTCTTGCCTGTTCCATAGATATTGATTCACTAAGTGACATTATAACAGGTATTGAAGCGGTATTAATATTGACTCGTAAGTCTTCGCTTCCACCGTAGCCGTACACAGTAACATGTGGAGATAACGCCTCATATGTCTGAAGACCGATGCCTTTTATATGTAGCAATTCGTCAACACTGTCCATAAAAGCGTTCTTTGTGGTTTCCTTAGAGGAAATCAGCGCGGGTACGCTATCCTTGTTTATCCAAAAAGAAACTCTGTCTGCAATGCTTTCATCAAGTCCAAGGTTGCGGAGAAGCCTTCTAAATGCTTGGATATTACCCGGGGTTTTAAGGGAATTCATATTGAATTTCCCGTTTTCGTCTTCTACGCTGACGACAACGGTACCGGAGAAGCCCTCAAGGATATTCTCTACAGGGATCACCATCTTCCCGGGGAATTTGTGAAGTTCATCCGAAGGGATGTCGGAGATGGTTGTGATCGCAAGAGAGACGCCTGATTTTGCGGCGAAAGAGAGTCTCAGCGAGTCCTTCCAGTTATAAAGGGCGGAGGTCGTCGTATATACTCCATAGGCGAATTCCACGACCATGGCGGTGATAAGAGTAAGGATCATGAGTGTCAGCACCAGCGCCATGCCTTTCTCTGAAGATGCATGAAGCGTGAAGCGTGAAGCGTGTAAGGAGCCCCTCACAACGCCTTCCCTATCCTGGGCCTCGCGATTTCCATGACGGCAAGATGGCTGCTCTCCTCCTTCGCCGCGACCTTGAGCGTGACCCTTATCTCGCCGGGCATTTTCTTTGACATGTCGCTATCCCATGTCTTTATCCATTTGCCGTTGTAGCCTGCCTCGATGGTGAAAGATTCAAGACCCTTCATCAATTCGAAGTCTTTTGTCCCGGAAGATTCGCCGTATGCGGTCTCCATCTTTTTCTTAAGCACAAGACTTCCTTCATTTTCTTCGACGGTGTATGATATCCTCGAAAGTCCGGGAGGCAAGGGCGTAAACGAGGTAAAAAGGAGTTGGGAGGCCTGCTTCCCGTAAAAATCCCTGTCCTCGAGCTTAAAGACGGTATGCGTCTTTTCCGGGTTGTAGAGCGCGGATTCGAGCTCTCTCTTCAGGGTATCCAGAACAGACCGGCATTCCTGAAGTTTCAGGAGGGAATCGTCCACCGCATCCGCTGCCCTTTGTGAAAGGAAGAAGGTGCTGTAAAGAGCGGCGATCACCACGGCGGTTATTGCAACGGCAACGAGAACCTCGAGGAGCGTAAAGCCACGCACAGTGTCGAGAGTTGAGTGTCGAGTGTCGAGTGAAGTGTCTTTACTTTTCACCTGAAGATACCTCTATCCGTCATTGCGGCTTGTCCGCAATCCTTCCGACTTGTTCGGAACCGGAAGAAAGATTCTCGATGCGAGTCCCGAAGCGGGTCTCCGCGAAGGGTCGCTCCGACTTCGCTGAGAGTCGCTTCGACCCGGCAGGCCTGCCTACCGGACAGGCAGGCGGGAATGACAGTTTGTGTCGCCTTACTAATGACCGTATTAGTAACATCATCATTTCTGTTTTCTGATAAGTTCAGAAAGCCTGACGCTTTCTTTGCCGTCAGAGACGGTCACCGATATCTCGGACATGCCTGGAAAGGAAGAATCCCTGACGGCAGTCTCATAGGAGAAGCTGGAATACGGTTCAGGGAACTGCCCCTTATCGGTCACCGGCTTCCTCTCCATTGCATACATTTTTTCCTTTGCGAGGCTTGCGGATGTGGTGATGATCCTGTGCCTTTCCGCAATTCCGAGGTGATAGTTCAAGGTGTATATCAGAGTGACAAGAAGTCCGCCCACTATAGCAAGGCTTATCATGACTTCGAGGAGGGTAAAGCCCCTCTTCGCAGTGACGCGTGACGCGTGATGCGTGACGTGTAAGAGAAATCTTCCCTTCCGGGCCTTGCATTTCTTAATCATCAACTTGTCACTTGTCACTTGTCACTACCTTCACCCTTCCGCTCATATTGTTGAAGACGACCGACATATCCGCCTTATCATCCTTAAGGCGCACGGTGAAACTCTCCGATGCCCCAAACGGGCTGAAGAAGATAATGACCTCGCCATCGGAAACCATCCCCCTGGACTGTAGTTCTATTCCTGAAAGGGAATCGAATTTCTCGGACTTTTCTCCCTCAGGACTGTTGTAGCTTATGAGCCTGTCGCTGAAAACGGCCTTCATTTGAAGGGTCTCTTTCGTGGATATCGCACTGTCGTTCAGATACCGGATTATGGAGCCAAGGCGTTTTGCATCGGATTTCAGTCTGCTCTCCCCGATCCCGGTAAAGGATGGGAGGGCGACCGCAAACACAAGGGAGACGATAAAGATCACGACCATCAATTCGAAAAGGGTGAAACCCGCGCGAGTAACGAGTAACGAGTAACGAGTAACGAGTGCCAATTCCTTACCCTTGCTTTTCAACCTGTTACCCGTCACTTGTCACTGCCTTTGCATGTCCCAGCTCTTGATGTCTGCGTCCTTTCCCTCCCCGCCTTCCTTGCCGTCCGCGCCATAGCTCAGGATGTCGTAGTCCCCGTTCAGTCCTGGAGATACGTAAATATAAGGATTGCCCCACGGGTCTGTCGGGATCTTCTTCTGTTCCAGGTATCCGCCTTCCTTGTAGTTCTGCGGCAACCGTCCGCTCGCCGGCTTTTCCACGAGGGCCTGAAGACCCTGCTGGGTATCGGGATAAAACCCGTTGTCCATCTTGAAAAGTTTGAGGGCCGTCTCGAAATTCCTTATCTGTACCTTCGCCTCCGCAATCCTTGCGTCATCCGTCCTGCCTATAATCCTCGGAGCCACGATTGCCGCGAGAAGACTCAGGATGAAGACGACGACAAGGATCTCAAGAAGGGTGAAGCCGCCACTCCCCTTGAATTCCCCCCTTGCCGAGGGGAAATATAGAGGTGTAGTTTTTGAATTTTTCATTTTGAATTTTGCATCTTGCATCTATTTAACCTCCGCTATCATTTATCACTTTATCAACTGATTCAACTGGAACATCGGCAGCAGGACCGCAAGGACGATGAAAAGCACCACAAGCCCCATCACCAGTATCATGACAGGCTCGAAAAGGGAAACCGCGCCGTTCACCTTCCTGTTGAATTCCTCCTCATAGGACTGGGCTGCCCTGCTCAGGGTTTCGGGAAGCCTTCCGCTTTTCTCCCCGGTTGCGATGAGCCGAAGAAAGACCGGCGGAAAGCCTTCAAGCGTGGAAGAAAGGCTCTGACCCTCGGCTACTCTTCTCTCCGCATTCAGGACAGATTGCTCAAGCACCATGTTACCCATGGATTTTGCCGAAAGGCTCAACGCCCTGAGCATGGGGAGCCCTCCCTCAAGAAGGAAACCGAGGTTCCTTGCGAAACGGTAGTAGTAGAGACTCTGGACCATGTTGCCCGGGAGTTTCAGAAGAATCCGGTCAACAAAAAGTCTGTGAGAAGTAAAGAGCTTCCTTAGTGATATCACTGCTCCGCCGGCAAGGCCCGCCAAAACCCACCAATAATTGACAAAGACATTGCTCACGATTATGAGGAATTGAGTGATGAGAGGCAGCGTTGCCTTTGTATCGTGGAAGATCTTCACGATCTTCGGGATTACGAAGGTGAAGAGAAAGGAGAGGATTACAATACTCACGCCCATCATTAGAGCAGGATATATCATGGATGAGCGCACCCTGGCTCTGACGGTATTCCGGCCTTCGAGAAAGTCTGCAAGTCTCATGAGGACCCTGTCCAGAGTACCGCTCTGCTCGCCGGAATGGACCATATTGATATAGAACTCCGGGAAGACGCGGCCAAAATCCTCCAGGGCCTTGGAAAGGCTGGAACCTCCTGCGACCTTTTCCTTTATCGCAATCAGCATCTCCATGTAAAAGCCCCTTCTCTCGGCAGACAGAGACTGGAGGGCGTCCATCAAGGGAACTCCTGATGAGAGGAGTATCGAAAGCTGCCGGGTCATGCCAGGGAGGAAGGATTCTTCAGTCCTCTGAAAAAGCCTTTTCTTTCCTGTTATCCTGGACTCGATGACCTCACTTGGGAAGACGCCCTCCGCCCTGACCCTGAGCATCGCGTCGTTCATGCCCGATGCCTCGATACTGCCGCTCACATCCCTGCCGTCTGCAGTGTATCCTCTATATCTGAATATCGGCATACATCAACCTTTCTTTTCTCTGTAAAGGTTAATCTACCGCGGAGTACGTGGAGGTTGCAAAGAGGAATTCCATTCTTCCTCATATCCAACTCCGAGTCCTCTGCGCTCTGCGGTAATAACTCTTTATCTCGCGTTATTCGGCATAGTCCTTCTGCGTAACCCTCAAAACCTCCTGGAGCGTGGTCTCTCCCTTCATCACCTTGTTAAGGCCGTCCGCGTAGAGGGTCTTCATGCCCCTTGAGGCCGCATGATCCTTGATCGCCTGCGAATCCCTCCGGGAAGTGATCATCTCTCTAATCTCGGGACCTATATGGAGAAGCTCGAATATACCGGTCCTGCCAAGGTAGCCGCTCTGTCTGCAGCGGTCGCATCCCTTGCCGCGGTACAGCTTACTCCCCTTTGCTTCCCTGCCTGGCAAGGGGGGATTAATGAGGGTGGAGCTGATGAGGTAAGACCTTTCTGAATCGGGCGTTTCATATGTCTCTTTGCAGTAAGGGCAAATAGTCCTCACGAGTCTCTGTGCAAGGACGGCAACCAGAGACGATGCGACAAGGAAGGGTTCGACTCCCATATCGATAAGTCTTGTGACTGCGGAGGCGGAGTCATTGGTGTGCAGGGTGCTGAGCACGAGATGGCCTGTGAGGGATGCCTGAATAGCGATCTCCGCCGTCTCGTAATCCCTTATCTCGCCCACCATGATCACGTCCGGGTCCTGCCTCAGAATCGACCTCAGTCCGGAAGCAAAAGTGAGACCTATTTTCGGATTCACATGGATCTGGCCCACGCCCCTGAGCTGATACTCGACAGGGTCCTCAACTGTTATGATGTTCTTTTCTTCCGTGTGTATCCTGTTCAGGGCTGCATAGAGAGTCGTTGTTTTGCCGCTTCCCGTGGGACCAGTAACGAGGATGATACCATTAGTCCTGGCGAGAAGTTCCTCAACACGCCTTATATCTTTTTCGTCAAGCCCGACCTCGTTAAGGCCTATCAGCCCCTGTTGCCTGTCCAGCAGCCTAAGAACAGCCCTTTCACCGAAAGAGGTGGGTACGATGGAAACCCTGATATCGATATCCTTCGTCCCGATGAGAAGCCGTATGCGGCCATCCTGGGGAAGCCTCTTTTCCGCGATATCCAGGTTTGCCATAATCTTCACTCTGCTTATGAGGGCGTCCTGAATGATTTTGGGAGGGGAGAGGACCCTGTGGAGGAGCCCGTCTATCCTCATTCTCACTTCCAGTTCCTTCTCGTAAGGTTCGATATGGATATCGCTGGCCTTTTCCTTCACCGCCTGAAGGAGAAGGGCGTTGAGAAGCCGGATGATAGGGGCCTCTTCAGTGAGTTCAAGGAGGTCTCTGGGGGATTCGAATTCCGTGGCGACCGCTGTGAGATCTTCCCCTGATATCCCTTCCATCACCTCCTCGGCGGAACCCAGATGACCATAAAACTTGTTGATCGCGTCCAGGACGATCCCCGGAAGAGCCTTCAGGGGTTGAGGTTTCAGACCGTATCTCTTTGCGAGGTCAAGCACGGCAAAGAGGCCCTTCTCATCGGCAACAGCAGCGATGAGGGAGCCGTCAGCCCTTTTCAAGGGCATGACAAGATTGTTCCTGGCAAAGGAAAGGGGAATTTCCTTTATGAGGGGGGTCTCTACATCCTCATCCCGTATGGCATGAATTGTCTCCAAATCGTACATCCCGAAAAAGCCTTAACTTCTTATTCCGAAGGCTTCAGCCTTATCTTGTAGTTCGGTTCAGCGTACTGGACCTCCTCCATGGCAGAGAACTCCCTTACCGCGTCCCGAACGTCCTGTCCTTTCATGAGCCGTATGTGATATGCCTTGATTCCCTCCATGTAGGTGATTACCGATCCGCCCGTCCTATTGATCAGCTTCCTCGCAGTATCGTCGGCGACCCCTTCTTTGAATTTCACGATAAGCTCGCCTTCGGCAAAACGGTTTTCACTCATGCCGAACTCCTTCTGCTTTGTGTTCGTTATCTGTGCGAGGCGGTCCGATTCCTTGACGATATGGGGATTGAGGAAGACGAGGAGGTTTGTTTTCTTCTTCGAAACGCTCTTGTTCTTGAACAGATATCCCAGAAGAGGGATGTCGCCCAGCACAGGAACCTTTGTAACGTTCTCCTCTTCCGTCTCCTGCATCAGGCCTCCGATCACGACTATCTGGTTGTCCTTCACTACCACGGATGTCTTCGTGGAGCGCTTTGTGGTCGAAGGGCCGACATTGATTACGATAGTCTCCGACTCCCTCTTCAATGAGGAGATCTCCTGATAGATGTCGAGCTTCACGTAATCCCCTTCGGTGATCTGGGGAGTGATCCTGAGCGTGATCCCGACGTCCTTTCTTTCGATGGAATTGAGGACCGTGTTGGCCGTAGTGATGTCCCTTTCACGCTTCGATATGAAAGGCACGTTCTCACCCACCACAATCTCAGCCTCCTTGTTGTCGGAGGTGAGTATCTGTGGCGTCGAGAGTACATTCACCACATCCCTGAATTCGTTCAGACTGAAAAGGGCGGCAAAGCCGGGCACCGTGAGGGTAGTGCTGACAGCCCTTCCGTCACTTGTGACCGTCGTCAGTGGCACATCGAGAAAATTCCCCATTCCGCCGAGGGTGACTCCTTCGAGACCGGTGATTACGGACTGAAGCGCGGCAGAATCCATCGTACCGAACCCCCCTATGGCAACAGGCTCCCCGTTCTTTCTTCCGATGAGTCTCCATTTTGCTCCCAGTTCCCTCAGTTTGTCGATTGTTGCCTCAACGATCATCGCCTCAACGTACACCTGCCTTCTCCTCTTGTCCAGCTGTTTTATGACCTGCAGGAGGTTGTAGTAATCGGCAGGTGAGGCCACGATAACGAGTGCATTGGATGACTTGTCGGCTGTGATGTGTATCCCGCCGACTGCTTCAAAAGGAGTGACAGGAGCTGTTCCCGGCGCAGGTTGCTGCGGCCTCGCACCCTTCACAATGCCTTCAAGAACCTTTGCGAGTTCGGATGCATCTGCGTTTTCGAGGAAAAAGACGTTGATCCTCCCAAGGGCTTCAGGAGAGGGGATATCGATAAGGGAAATGAGGGATTTCATGGATTCCCGTGCTCCTTTGTCTCCGAAAAGGACGACGGCGTTCAGCCTCTGATCGGCCACTGCCTTTATCTCATCCGAGGCGACCGGCTGGGGAGCGCCCCTGGCCCTGCGGCTCATGCCTTCATTAAGCATCTTTGCAAGTGCGTCTGCGCTGGAATACTTAAGGAAGACGATCTCAGGGCCTTCCCTCATGGAGGGCTGGTCGATACTCTCCACTATGGAGAGTATCTTCTCTATGTTCAGCCCGGAGTCTATCACGAGAAGAAGGTTTCCCGGGCCAAAGGCGGAGGCATATCCGTCCTTTGAAACGATCGGCTGCAGGAATTTAAGGGCATCGTCGGAGGAGATATTCTTCAGAGGGATGAGTCTCACGATGTAACTCTCGTTTACAGGCTGCCTGTCCTTAGCTATTTCGAGCCCCCTCTGCTTCGCCTCGGCAGTGGGAATAATCTTGTACGCATCGACACCAGAGGGAACCACCGTGAACCCCTTTAATTCAAGGACGGAAGTGAAAAGATTGTACGCCTCATCGATGCTCAGCTTTGATGGTGCGATGATCGTGATCTTCCCTTTTACGCGCTCGTCGAAGATGAAATTCTTCTTAGTAATGTCGCTTATGAATTTTGTGATGGTGGGAAGGTCGACATCCACAAAGTTGAACGTCACCTTCTCTGTCTTCCTGGCATCGGGTTTCATCTCGGGAAATGAGGATGCCGCGGATATGAAAACGAAAATCAGAGAGACGCAGAAGGAAAAACGTTTAAGGTTCCTCATATCACCCCCTTTATAGCGGTAGCGCTCACGTTCATCTGATCTGGTATGTCATGGTCATCCTCGAACCGCCTCTCAGAAGGTCGACCTGGACCCTGTCCATTCCCCTGAGTGCAGTAAACGCCTGGAGGGCGTTCTCTGGATTCGAGATATTATACTCATTTATGCGCAAAAGGACATCTCCGTTCTGGAGTCCAAGGCTCTGATAAATACCGCCGCTCTTTACCTCACGGAGGATGAAGCCTTCCTGTTTGCCGTTAACAAGGTTGGGCTGGAGCCTTGCGTCCGTCATAAGCTGATTGGGGTTTTCCAGCGCATGGAGTATCCTCTTCTGGTCGAGGATAAAAAGTCCGCTTCCTGCGCTCCTTGCAAAAGCAGATCCGCTCGCCTCGGCCTCCCTGGGATTCAGCTCCTTTATTGTGAGCATTTCTGCCAGCGGAATCCTTATCTCCCTGCCGCCTTCTGTTATGACAGCCCTGTCCTTTTCGACTCTCTTCAATTTCCCGGCACCAAAGACCGACTCGCCGATTCTGAACACCTCCTGTTTGCCAGCCTTGTCTGCAAATATGGCATAACTGAAAACAGGAGGTCCGGCGATGGTGCCCACGAGCGTAATGTCTGAGTGTGATACCGCTCCTTCCCTCGTTACAGAGAGTTCCTTCAACTCTCCACCGGGAAATCCAAAGGGATTGCTTTTAAGGATGCTGGCGTATTCCTGGAGCCCCATCTTCACCTTTCGGGTGCTGGCCTGAGCGGGTGGGGAGGGTCTTTCTGTTCTCCTCAGAGAGTGGGAGAGGATGTCCCGGATGAAGATGAGGATGACGATAGTCAATAAAAGGGCGATAATCACATTAAGGGTAACAGGCAGTCCGGGATACCTGTATATGAAATCTGTCCTGTCCATGGCAAACCTTAAGAATTATAAACAAAGGAGCGGCATTTTTACAATTTGAACGGGTCGAAAGCCTGTTCCTTACTTAATCATGGCTACGACAAAGTCCCTGCCCCCGGTCTCTCTTGCCATTGCCGGTGTTGCCATTTCTTCAAGAAGCACACACAATACTTTGATATAATAGTAGAGTATGAGGGCCGGGAGGATCAGATGAGTCCAGAAGCAAGAATGCTGAAGGTCCTACTCGCCATCAGAAATCCCCCTGAAGAGCTGCTGACGGTACTGAAAGGCCAGCAACTCGATACCCTCCCCGAAGGGGAGTCCCTTCCCGGGTACGTCGCCAAGAATAATTATCATCTAATCCTTCTTGATGGCGGCGTAGAGTCTATCCCGTCAATTAAAGCTGCAGACCCAAGGGCAGAGATTATCCTGTTCAAGAAAGGGGAGGAGGACTTCATCGAGGCGGTGAGACATGGTGCATCAGCATGCTTCACCGTTCCTGTTGAGACGGAGAGGCTCAGGGAGGCTGTTGTAAGAATACAGGATATGGCAGAGATGAGGAGGGAGACCGCTGAGCTTGAGAGACTCCTGAGCAGCAAGTATACGTTTGCCGGCATTATAGGCAAGAACCCCCAGATGCTTGATATCTTTTCTTTCATTGCCCATATCGCTCCGTATTACAGGACGGTCACCATAATGGGGGAAACCGGCTCCGGCAAGGAAGTGATCGCAAAAGCGATTCATGCCTTAAGCCCCGCGGCTAAGAACCCCTTTATTGTATGCAACTGCGGCGGATTTGTTGAAGACCTGATCGAGTCTGAGCTCTTCGGGCACAAGAAGGGTTCGTTCACAGGCGCCGTGACCGATAAGGTGGGTCTTTTCGAGGCCGCAGGAGAAGGCACGATATTCCTTGATGAGATAGGCGAACTTCCCCTCTCATTCCAGCCTCATTTTCTCAGAGTGCTGGAGAACGGGGAGTTCAAGAAGGTAGGCAGCAACCAGATGTCCAAGGCGAGGTGCCGTGTGATTGCGGCGACAAACAGGGACCTGCGGACAAAGGTTAAGGAGGGAAGATTCAGGGAGGATCTTTTCTTCAGGCTCACTCGCTTGACTGTCGAAGTCCCCCCCCTCCGAGACAGAAAGGATGACATACTCCTTTTGAGCCGCCATCTCCTGGACAGATTCAACGAGCGCTCCGGCAAGAGGATCTTCGGCATCTCAAGACCGGCCCAGTCGGCCCTCATGCGCCACAACTGGCCGGGCAACGTGAGGGAGCTCGAGAACGTGATCGAAGAAGCAGCCATCCTCACAACCGAATCCTTTATACGCCTCCAGGACCTCCCTTCATACATCAGGGAGTCCGGCAATAGTGAAAGTCCTTTACTAATGAGCCTGAGCGAGATGGAGAAGAGACACATCCAGACAGTTCTTCAGCAATGCGGTAACAACCGGACAAGAGCGGCTGAAGTCCTCGGAATCAGCAGAAGGGCTCTCTTGAGGAGGATCGAGAAGTTCGGCATGAGATAGCACTGATCCATATGCGCACACCCATGCCAAAACCGCACACTTGAACAGATTCAAGGGGCAGGGCGAGGTGGCAGTTAAAGATTCTCCTTTTATGTCTAGATCTTTTAGGATATCCTGATCTCTTCTTCCCGAAGCTGCTCCGGAAGGAGGGTTTCTCCAGCCCGTGACGCATCCGCTCATCTCTCTTTCAGCCCAAAATGGCCTGCACAAAAATTATTTTATTTATCAGGCAGTTAACTTCTCCAGAGGTTCTGGCACGGCTCTCGCTCTTCCTATAGGCAAATGCAAGGAAAGGGAAAGGAGGAGAAGGAAATGAAAACGAAATTGACAGCAGGCTTGGTTGGTTTATTGGCAGGTCTCGTTTTTTCGACTTATGCACTGGGCGCGATAAGTATCGATACGCCGACATTCAACCAGCCCAGTGGATTCGCACTGTATGATGGCGGGAACTACGATTTCGGGCATGCTATGGCGACGCAGCAGGACGGTAAAATAGTGGTGGCAGGAGGACGCTCAAACGGAATCAATAACGATATTCTGGTTTTGAGGTTTCATAGCGGCGGCAGTCTCGATAAGACCTTCGGCTCGGGGGGGGTCGTAACTTACGACAGCGGCGACGATGATTATGCATATGCCGTTGCCATTCAGGCGGACGGCAGAATAGTTGTTGCAGGCGGGAGCTACAACGGAGACGACTATGACATCACGGTTCTGAGACTTAATGACGACGGCACCCTTGACGGTACCTTTGGTTCTGCGGGCGTGGCCGTCTATGACGGTGAAAACGACTTTGGATACGGGATGGCCATCCAGGCAGACGGCAGGATAGTGGTCGTCGGTGGCACGTATAAAGGAACCAGCAGTGATGCCCTCATGGTGAGGTTTCAGAGCAACGGCGCCCTTGACAATACCTTTGGCGCTGCCGGGGCCGTGACCTACAACGGAGGAGGCCATGATTATGCCCATGCAGTCGCCATTCAGGCGGACGGCAAGATCGTGGTAGTGGGAGAGAGCAGCAACGGTATGGACTGTGACATCCTTGTGCTGAGGCTTCTCAGCAACGGAAGCACCGACAACGGTTTCGGAATCGGGGGCATCGTGAAGTATAACAGCGGTGATGATGAATGCGGCTACGCAGTTGCAGCGTTGGCGGACGGCAGGATCATTGTTACGGGATGCCTGCATAACGGGATTAACTGCGATGCGCTGATAATGAGGTTGAACGCAAACGGCAGCATCGACAAAACCTTCGGTACCGGCGGGATTGCCGTATACGACAGGGGTTATGATGAGCTTGCCTATGCGGCAGCCGTGCAGCCCGACGGCAAGATAGCCGTTGCAGGTTCTGTTTTTGACGGAGTTAATTCGGACGGGCTGGTGTTGAGATTCAATGCGAGCGGCACACTTGACAACACTTTTGGTGCGGGAGGCTATATCAGCTACGTAATCGGTAATAACGTATATGGAAGCGCAGTCGCCTTACAGCCTGACGGCAAGATCATAGTCGCAGGCACCAGCGACAACGGTACGGACTATGACGTATTCGTTTTGAGACTCGCTGAAATACAGATGCCTGATCTCGTGGTCTCCTCCATCGCTGCATTGGCGTGGCGCGCGGGAACGAACCTGACCGCTCTAACAGTGAGTTTTAGGGTAAAGAACCAGAGTTCAGCCGGTGCGGCCCCTTCCACCGTCAAGTTTTATCTCTCAAGGGATATGATACTGGGAGGGAGCGACATCTATCTGGGATCGGCGGCGATAGCATCCCTCGCGGCAGGCAGGGAAACAGCGTTGGGCACAATGAACTTCAGGATATCGGTGCCGGCATCCGGGGCATGGTATATCCTCGGGGTGGCTGATGCGAATGACGAGGTTGTCGAGGGCAATGAGACAAACAACGCGAAGGGAACAATAGTTACAGTGAAGTAGCGTGCGCCCTCAGAGGGTGGAGAATGAACTCCACCCTTTTTGCGCGCTCAAAAGGCTCGATCTTTCCAATTCCCGGATGTTCCCGCTATAATAGTTTATGAAAATCTTTGACCTTTCCTTCTTCCTGCCTGACGGGCCTGCTGTGTGGAGCGCGGAGGGACAGACCATGAGGGCTTTCATATGATAAGGACCTTCTTTCTGAATCTTTCCCTGAACAAGAAACTCGTCCTGATGATGCTCTTCTTGAGTTCCGTACTTCTTTCGATTCTTGTCTTCCTGTATTGGCAGTCCGAAAAGGCTCTCCTTAATGAACTGGGCAACCAGACGGCGGAGCTATCAAAGGCGATTCAGGTGGGAGTGGAGGAGGTAACCGCTATGGGCTTTACTGATGAAACCAGGCTCGCCCAATACCTGAAGGGCCTCAATTCCAAAGGGATAAACGAGATCTCGATTATCAGCAATACCGACGAGATAATCGCAAGCACGAATCCTACGAAGGTGGGGGCTGCCCTTACCCCGAAAAAGAAGGAACTGGTGATAAAGGCCGAACTGGGTGAACCGGTCTCGAAGGAAGGGAAGACATATAACGTAATCGTTCCGGTTATTGCCGGGGAAGCCCATTACGGATATATACACCTGAAGATCAACGCGGATGATGTTTCGACGCTGCTCAAGCACAATCTGATAAAGAGGATTTTCGGGGCGCTCCTGGTATTCGGTATCGGTATCGGCATCGCCATCTTCCTTTCAGTAAGATATACCGAGCCGATACACAGCGTGGTCGATGCGGCCAAGAAGGTGGCTGCTGGCGATTTCAACCAGAATCTGACGGCTGACAGAAAAGACGAGATAGGCGAGCTTACGGCGAGCTTCAACCACATGGTCAGGAAACTGAGGGAGAACAAGCTCCTTGAGGAGAGGCTCCGGGAGGCCGAACACCTTTCCGCGATCGGCCAGCTGTCGAGCACCATTGCCCATGAGATACGGAACCCCCTGAACTTCATAAGTCTCAGCATCGATCATATCAGGGAGAAGTACCGCCCGGAGAAGGCCGAGGATCGGGAGAACTTCGTCGCCCTTGTATCAAGCATAAAACAGGAGATACACCGTCTCAACAGACTCGTGAATGACTTCCTGGACTACGGCAAGCCGCTTAAGCTGAATCTGAAGCGCGTAAGCATCGGCGGAGTGCTTGGCGACTTGGTGGAGATTATCCGGGCTAAGGCGGAAGCTGAAAAGGTGGAGATAGCGAGCGACTACGCCTTCTCCCCCGAAGTCAGGATCGATCCCGAGCTTATGAAGACGTGCATCCTCAATATTGTGACCAACGCCTTTCAGGCGATGCCCGGTGGCGGCACTCTCACCATCAGGACGGAGAACAATGATGGGAGATTTGTTCTGACCGTAAGTGACACGGGTACAGGCGTGGCAAAGGAAAACCTGCCGAAGGTGTTCGAACCATTTTTTTCAACGAAGAGCAACGGACTTGGTCTCGGGCTTGCAACAACGAAGCGCATAGTTGAAGAGCACGGCGGGAAAATAGATTTCTACTCTGGGGAAGGTGAGACGGGCAGCACGGTAACCATCAGCCTGCCTTTGTTATGATGATTTTGGAGGGGAGCTGTCAATGGCTGTCGTACTTGTCGTAGATGATGAAGCCAATCAGAGAAACATCCTGAGGGTGATCCTTTCGGAGGAGGGATACGAAACGCACGTTGCGTCGTCCGGAGAAGAGGCGCTGAAGGTGATAAGGACTTACGACCCTGACGTCGTCCTCACTGACCTGAAAATGGAAGGTATGGACGGCATCGAACTCATGGAAGAAATAAAATCCCATGCAGATGCCCCGGAAGTCGTCCTGATGACCGCATTTGGAACGGTCAGTACCGCAGTGGATGCGCTTAAGAAAGGAGCATACCATTATCTCGAAAAGCCTCTTGACAAGGATAAAGTCCTTTCTACCTTGAGACTCGCCCTGGAAAAGAAGGAGTTGCTGAGGGAGAACCGGAAGCTTCAGCAGGCCCTGCACGACAGGTTCAGCATCGAAGGCATAGTCCGGAATTCGAAGGCGATGAGGGAAGTCATCGAGGTTGTCAGGAAAGTCTCACCCAGCCCCGTCACGGTCCTCATCCTGGGTGAGAGCGGAACGGGCAAAGAGCTCGTTGCAAAGGCGATCCACTATAACAGCTCCAGGAGCTCAAGACCATTCACTGCGATTAACTGCGCAGCGATTCCCGAAAGCCTTCTTGAGAGCGAGCTCTTCGGCTACGAGCCTGGTGCTTTCACCGGCGCAGTGACCAGGAAGATCGGGCTCTTTGAGGCTACTAACGGAGGCACTATGTTCCTGGATGAGGTTGGGGATCTCCCTCCAATGACCCAGGCTAAGATCCTCAGGGTGCTCCAGGAAAAGGAAATACGCAGGATCGGGGGGCGGGATGCGATAAAGGTGGACGTAAGGGTCATCGCGGCCACTAATAGGAATGTTGAGAAGGAGATGAAGAAGGGGAGGTTCAGGGAGGACCTCTACTACAGACTGAGGGTCGTGACCATCGAGATTCCTCCCCTCCGGGAAAGACGCGAAGATATACCGGACCTTGTTCACTACTTCATTCAGCGCTATAATGTAGAGTTCGGGAAGCGTGTAAGTCGTGTGGAGGAGGGCGCGATGAAGGCGCTTGTGGATTATCACTGGCCCGGAAACGTGAGGCAGGTGGAGTCCGTGATCGAGAGGGCACTGCTCATGTGCGAATCCGATACGATCAGACTGAAGGATATCAAGAGCGAACTGAAGCTATCCCAGCAACAGAGCGTTTTCGATTTAGATTTCCCCGATGAGGGCATTGTCTTTGAGGAGCTTGAAAAGGAACTTCTGAAAAAGGCAATGGGCAAGGCCAATAACGTCGCTGCCCGGGCTGCGAAACTCCTCGGTATGAGCTACAAGACCTTCTGGTATCGATGGGAGAAATTCGGGCTTGAGAGTTCTTCCCTAAAAAAGGAAGATGCTCCCTAAAAAGGGATGCCCTGGAGCATCTGCACGGATAGGGGAACGGGGGGCTGAAGCCCCGTCCCGTGCGCCTCTTTCCTTCGCTTCTGCATTTTTGGCACGAATCTTGTTAAGCATCGGCGTTTGGATCATTTTAAGAAAGGAGGTGATTTCATGAAGAAGGCAATTGCGATGATCGTAGCGGTCCTGTTTGTCCTCTCCGTGTCCGCGCTTTCCTTTGCTGCTGAGGAGAAGAAGTCTCCTGCGACCCCGGCAGCCGAAAAGAAGGAGATGGCTCCTGCAAAAAAGGAAGCGGCGCCCGCGAAGGCTGAGGAGAAGAAGCCTGCGGAGAAGAAAGCCACTGCAAAGATGAAGCAGGTCACGGGCGAGGTTGTGGCTGTCGACGCGGCCGCAAAGACCCTCACCGTGAAAGGCAAGAAGGGTGACGTGGCGCTGACCGTTGAAGAGAAGGCGGCTTCGAAACTTGCCGACGTCAAGGTCGGTGACAAAGTTACCGTGAAGTACAAGGAGACGGACGGCAAGAACGTGGCCACCAGTGTCGTCGGCAAGAAGGCTGCTGCCGAGAAGCAGATGGAGAAGAAAGAGGCAGCCCCTGCAAAGGCTGAGGAGAAGAAGCCAGCAGAAAAGCCTGCAGCTCCTGCAGCAAAGCCCGCGGAAAAGAAATAATCTTTTCTAATTTGAAAAAAGGAGGCGCTGAGTTATCAGCGCCTCCTTTTTTCTTTGCCTCATTGGTTCTATTTGCGGAATTCCGACACGGCTGTTTCTCGCCTATTGTTGACATGAAGAGAATGCAAGTATATTATAATTAAAATATGAACAAGCGTTCAGGAAAGGAGTCGAAGAGGAGGATCATCAAGGCCGCCAAAAAGATCTTTTCGGAGCGCGGATTCAAAGGGGCGAGCATGAGGATGATCGCAAAGGCCGCAGACATCAGTCTGGGCGGGCTCTACCTCTACTTCAGGAACAAAGAGGACCTCTATGTCACCCTCGTGAGCAGCAGACTCGACGACCTTACAGAGAGGACAGAGAGGGTGCTTAAGGGTATAGAGGATCCTGCCGAGGCGATCAGAGCATTCATCTCCATGCGCGTAAAGTATGCGAGAAGGCACAGGGAGGTGATCCTCGTTCTGGGCAGGGAGCAGACATTGACATTCGGGCTCACTGCGAAAAGAAAATTCTTCCGGGACCAGAGGAGGATTATTGAAGAAACCGTCCGAAGGGGAATCGAGTCGGGGAGTTTCAGAAGGTGCGATCCAAAAGAAGTGGCGAGAATCGTCATCTGCTTGCTCAGGGGCTACATCGTCTCGATGATTATGGAACCCGATGCCACGTTCTCTCCCGAGGAATGCAGCAGCCTTATCCTTCACGGATTGTGCGTTCATTCCCTCACCTCCGGTAGGGATAGCGCCGGTAACATCGCGGCCCCGGGGAGGTGAAGTTGAGGGAACTAAAATCATGGTATAGAGAAAGCGGCAGGGTGCTTCTTTTCATACTCGTGTCCCTCATTGTTGTCTCTTCTTTTGGATGCCTGGGGAGAAAGTCCGAACAGAAGGTGAAGAACAGCGCGGTGCCTGTGCAGGCCACGGCAGTGGAGAAAAAGGCTGTCCCAATACAACTCCGGGCCATAGGGAACGTCGAGCCGTATTCCACAGTGGGGGTGAAGGCTCAGGTGGGGGGAGAACTCATTCGAGTCCACTTTAAGGAAGGTCAGGACGTGAACAAAGGGGACCTTATCCTCACCATAGATCCCAGGCAATATGAAGCCGCCCTGAAACAGGCCGAGGCAACCCTCGCCAGAGATACCGCTCAGTGGGAAAATGCAAGGCAGGAACTGCGCCGCTACGAGGAACTCGTGAGGAAAGGCTATGTTGCGCAGTCTCAGTATGACCAGGTGCGTTCCAATGCGGAGGCGCTCGAAGCCGTGGTGAAGGCGGACAAGGCAGTAGTGGAAAATGCCCGACTGCAGTTGAGCTACTGTTTCATCCGCTCTCCCATAACGGGGCGCACAGGCAGCCTCATGGCCAGCGAGGGGAATCTCGTCAAGGCCAATGCTGACAACCCCATAATTGTTATAAACCAGATCCAGCCCGTCTACGTAAACTTCTCCGTGCCTGAACAGCATCTTGACGAGATCCGGAGATATATGTCTGCGGGGAGCCTGAAGGTTGTGGTGTTGATCAACAAGGAAGACACGCGACCCGAGCAGGGAGTGCTGACCTTTGTGGACAATGCGGTGGACAGCTCTACCGGTACGATACGGTTGAAGGCCACGTTTGCCAACAAGGATAAGAGGCTCTGGCCGGGACAATTTGTGAATGTTGTCATGGTGCTTGCGGCTGGGCCGGATTCTGTTGTGGTTCCTTCCCAGGCTGTTCAGACCGGACAGGCCGGCCAGTTTGTTTTCGTTGTCAGAGAAGACCTCACGGTGGAGTTGCGACCCGTTGTCGTTGCCAGGACATTCAACGGTGAGGCAGTTATCGAAAAAGGACTTCAGCCAGGCGAGAAGGTTGTGACGGACGGCCAGATCCGCCTTGTTCCAGGCGTGAAAGTTGATTTGAACATGTCGCTGGAGGGAGGCAAGCTGTGAACATAGCGGAACTGTTCATCCGAAGGCCTGTGATGACCAGCCTCGTGATGCTGGCGATTATGCTCTTCGGCCTTATGGCATACAGGATCCTCCCTGTGAACGACCTCCCGACTGTCGACTATCCCACTATCCAGGTGACCGCGAATCTTCCGGGAGCGAACCCCGAAACAATGGCCTCTGCGGTGGCGACGCCGCTTGAGAGGCAGTTCTCGGCCATCTCCGGTCTCGACTCCATGACCTCGACCAACGGTCAGGGGATCAGCCTCATAACCCTCAAATTCGAACTCGAAAAGGATATCGACGCGGCGGCGCAGGACGTTCAGTCCGCAATATCGAAGGCGGCCCGCCAATTGCCGCCGGACATGCCAACGCCTCCCTCTTTTCAGAAGGTGAACCCTGCCGATCAGCCCGTTCTCTATCTGGCCCTGAGTTCTCCTACTTTGCCTCTTTCCACCGTGAATGAATATGCCGACACGGTGATCGCCCCGCGCATCTCGATGGTGAGCGGTGTTGCCCAGGTGCTTATATTTGGTTCGCAGAAGTATGCTGTGCGGGTACGGCTCGACCCCGGGGCCCTTGCTTCCCGCAAGATCGGGATCGACGAAGTTGCCGGTGCACTGCAACGCGGCAATGTGAATCTTCCAACCGGCGTTTTGCAGGGAAAGAATCAGGTTGTAACAATTCAGGCGAGCGGGCAGCTCTACAGTGCCAAAGAGTATGAGCCTCTGATAGTTGCTTACCGGGGCGGTTCCCCGGTTCGTCTCAGCGAGATAGGAAGCGTTGCCGACAGCGTTGAAAACGACAAGGTTGCCGGGTGGTACAAGAAGACCCGTGCAATTGTTCTCGCAATACAGCGGCAGCCTGGCACCAACACCATCGAAGTTGTGGACAAGATAAAGCGGCTCCTCCCCGAATTCCGTGCCCAGATTCCCTCTTCTGTTGACCTCAACATCCTCTTTGATCGATCGGTATCGATCCGCGAATCGGTCTCTGACGTCAAGTTCACCATGTTCCTTACCATCTGCCTTGTGATAATGGTGATATTCATTTTTCTGAGGAACATTTCCGCCACAGTTATTCCGAGCCTCGCGCTTCCACTGTCCATCGTCGGCACCTTTGCCGCAATGTACCTCATGGGGTTCAGCGTCAACAACATCTCTCTTATGGCGCTCACTCTCTCGGTAGGTTTTGTGGTAGACGATGCCATCGTCATGCTCGAAAACATCGTGCGACACATGGAGAAGGGTGAGAAGGTGATGGATGCGGCCCTCAGGGGATCGAGGGAGATCAGCTTCACCATCCTCTCCATGACCCTTTCACTTGTTGCCGTATTCATTCCCGTTCTCTTCATGGGCGGGATGCTTGGACGTATACTCCATGAATTCGCGGTTACCATAAGTTTTGCGATACTCATCTCGGGGTTTGTCTCCCTGTCACTCACCCCCATGCTCTGCAGCAGGTTCCTAAAGCCTCATATGGGGCAGCAGCACGGAAGGGCATATCTTTTTATGGAGCGTTTTTTCCAGGGGATGTTTCACACATATGAATGGACCCTGAAGAAGGTGTTGGGATACCGCAGGACTGTTATGGCGGTCACGTTTATGATGACTGCGTCCGCTGTCTGGCTTTTCTTTGCGATGCCTACCGGACTTCTGCCCAGCGAGGACATCGGCGGCATATTCGCCTTCACCGAAGGGGCCCAGGGAATTTCCTTCGAGGACATGAAGCGGCACCAACAGGCCCTAGCCCGGATTGTGGGCGAAGATCCCAATGTGGAGGCGTTCATGTCCTTTGTCGGAGCGGGAGGAACCCGGGTTGCTTCCAACTCGGGCTTCATGTTTATACGTCTGAAACCCCACAGTCAGCGCAAGCTCAAGGCGGATGAAGTGATCCAGGAACTGAGGCCGAAGGTTGCCAAAGTCCCCGGTATTCTCATGTTTCTTCAAAATCCTCCTCCTATCCGACTCGAGGCCCAGCTTGCGAAGAGCCAGTACCAGTTCTATCTTCAAAGCCCTGATGCGGCGGAACTTTACGGGCATGCTGCTGAGCTCGAAGTAAGACTCAGGGACCTGCCCCAGCTCCAGGACGTAACAAGCGACCTCCAATTGAAGAGTCCCCAGGTGAATATAAATATCGACAGGGACAGGGCTTCTGCCTTAGGAATTACTGCCCAGCAGGTGGAAGACTCACTCTACTATGCTTATGGCTCCCGGCAGGTCTCTACCATCTACGCTCCCACAAACCAGTATCAGGTGATAATGGAGCTGGAACCCAGGTATCAGACAGACCCGTCGGTGCTCTCCTTGCTTTATATCCGTTCCAATACAGGCCAACTCGTTCCTCTCAACAGCGTTGCGACCCTTTCCAGCGGTCTCGGTCCCCTCTCCGTGAACCATCTGGGGCAAATAACGGCGGTGACCATATCCTTCAACCTTAAACCGGGGGTTCCGCTTGGAAATGCGGTTGCAGCGATCGAAAGGGTTGCCCGTGAGACCCTTCCCCCTTCAATAAGCACTGGATTTACAGGGACTGCACAGGCATACAAGGCCTCTACGAAAGGACTTACACTTCTGCTCATCATGGCTATCGTTGTCATTTATATAGTGCTCGGAATCCTTTATGAAAGCTACATCCATCCCTTCACTATCCTCTCCGGGCTTCCAGCTGCAGGCTTCGGTGCCCTATTGACCCTGCTCCTTTTTGGGAAAGAACTGAATCTCTATGCCTTTGTTGGAATTATCATGTTGGTGGGTATTGTGAAGAAGAATGCTATCATGATGATAGACTTCGCCCTTGAGGCTCAGCGGAAAGAGGGGAAATCTCCCCTTGAGGCGATCTACCAGGGATGCCTGATCCGCTTCCGCCCCATAATGATGACGACAATGGCGGCTCTCATGGGAACCCTTCCCATTGCTCTCGGCATCGGCACCAGTTCCGAAGGCCGCCGGCCTCTGGGACTCGCAGTGGTGGGAGGCCTGGTGGTGTCACAGCTCCTGACGCTATACATAACACCTGTGGTTTATTATTACATGGACAGGTTCCAGCAGAACGCAGTCAGTTGGCTCGTGAAACGAAGGAAAAAGGAGGGGCAAAGCGTCGTGCATGCCGGGTAGGATTTCTGGAATGGCAGACCCTTGTGGCAAATTCATGGACAGCATTATTTGGGCTAAACCCTTCAATTGCTATAATGTCTAACGTAAATGAGAGATCAGTCTAATCATACGGTCAGGAGGAATATATGAGACGGATTATTCTGCTTAGCGTATTTCTTCTCTATGTCGTTCCCTTTAAGAGTGAAGCCGAAGAGGTGATAAGGAAAGGGGAGCTGCTCACCCTGGAGCGATGTATCGAGACTGCGCTGGTGAGGCATCCGAGCATAGTTGCCGCAAAGAGTACCGCAAATGCCAGTGAGAGCAGAACAGGACAGGCAAAGGCAGGTTATTACCCTTCCATCGACTGGACTACGAGCGCAAGCAGGACATCCGTCGGTCCGAGGGAGACACTCGGCTTCAAGACAGGCTCGGCTCTTTTCAATTCGTATTCGGCCGGTGCCACACTGAACCAGACGATATTCGATTTCGGAAAGACAGCCTCTCAGGTCAGGGTCGGGACTTTCAACCATGATTCTTCCCTCAATGATCTCGAGAACGTTGCCGGGCAGGTGATATTGAATGTGAAGCAGGCATACTTCGGCGTGTTGCAGGCAAAGCGTAACAGAATGGTTTCCGAAGAGGCGGTGGGGCAATTCCGGCTCCACCTTGAGCAGGCAAAAGGGTTCTATGAGGTGGGTACAAAGCCGAAGTTCGACGTGACAAAGGCAGAAGTGGACCTGAGTAACGCCAAGCTGAATCTTATAAAGGCGGAAAACGCGGTGAGGTTGGCGGTGGCGAACCTGAACAATGCAATGGGAGTGCCTATGGCGCCTGAATATATGCTGGAGGACACCCTTTCGTTCCAGAAATATGAGATAACCTTCGAGAACGCACTTGCCAGGGCATATGAGAACAGACCCGACCTGAAATCAACCGTTGCCAGAAGGCAGGCAGCTGAATCTTCCATTGAACTCGAAAAGAAGGGATACTTTCCTGTACTGACGGGGACCGCAGGCTACAACTATGCAGGCAACGACTTTCCGCTCAAGAGGGGGTGGAACATAGGCGCGACTCTCACGGTTCCCCTGTTCAGTGGTTTTCTCACGAAATACCGGGTGGATGAGGCAAAGGCCAACCTCGACGTCCTGAAAGCGAATGAGGAGTCGTTAAGACAGGTCATATTTCTTGAGGTCCAGCAGGCATATCTCAATCTCCAGGAGGCCGAGGAGAGAATCCCCACTGCAGAGCTCACCGTAAAACAGGCCGAGGAGAATTTTGAAATCGCCAGAGGCCGATACGGGGCGGGTGTGGGGAACCCCATAGAGGTTACGGATGCGGAAGTGGCTTTGAGCAATGCAAAGACCGCCTATATACAGGCTCTTTACGACTATAAGGTTGCGAAAGCAACCCTTGAGAAGGCAATGGGAACGAGATGAGGAAGGTTCTTTTCGCAGCAATAATCGCTGCTTTCGTTGCTGTTGCTGTCTTCATCCTCTTCAGGAGCAGGGAGAGCGAACCTAAGTACAGGACAGAGAAGATTACCCGGGGTGACATCATAACTTCCGTTTCAGCAACGGGTACCGTGAACGCTGTGACCACCGTGCTTGTGGGTACTCAGGTTTCGGGTACGATAAGAACGATACATGTCGATTTCAATTCCCCCGTCAAGAAGGGGCAGTTGATTGCCCGGATAGATCCTTCAACCTTCGAGGAACAGGTTGCCCAGGCCGGGGCGAATCTCCTTGCAGCAAGGGCGAATCTTGAGAAGGCGGAGGTGAGCCTTGCCGATGCAAAGAGGAACATGGACAGAAACAGAGCTCTCTTTTCCAGGAACCTGATTGCGCGGAGCGACCTCGACACGTCAGAGACGAACTATCAGACTGCAAAGGCACAGGTGAGCGTTTCAAGGGCACAGGTAGCCCAGGCAGAGGCAGCGCTCAGGAATGCAGAGACAAATCTCGGATATACGAGGATTCTCTCTCCTGTGGACGGCATAGTCGTTTCAAGAAACGTGGATGTGGGCCAGACTGTGGCGGCCAGCTTCCAGACCCCGACGCTCTTTACCATTGCTCAGGACCTTACGAAGATGCAGATCGACACCAGTGTGGACGAGGCCGACATCGGCAAGGTTAAGGTCGGGCAGGAAGTTGAGTTCACTGTTGATGCCTATCCCGAAAGCACCTTCAAGGGGAAGGTTTCGCAGGTCAGGATAGCCCCCGTAACGGTACAGAACGTTGTGACCTATAACGCAGTGATCAGGGTGGACAACCCGGAGATGAAACTCAAGCCCGGGATGACCGCCAATGTTTCGATAATCGTTTCCGAAAAAAAAGATGCCCTGAGAATACCCAATGCAGCCCTGAGGTTCAGGCCTGCTGAGAAGGACAAGGCCAGGACGGTGCAGAAGAGCCCGGGCGTCTGGGTGCTTGAGGCTGGAAAGGCGAAGCGACTTCCGGTAGCGACAGGCATTAGCGACGGGACGTACACAGAGATAATTTCAGGGGATATCAAGGAGGGGCAGGAAGTGATTGTGGAATCCCTGACGAAACCTAAGGTGGAATCCGCTCCTGCGCGCGGTCCGAGATTCTTTTAGCCGTGGCTCTTATCGAGGCAAATGATATCACCAAGGTCTACACTCTCGGGGATGTTGAATTAAGGGCGCTCGACGGAGTTACTGCCCGCATCGAAAATGGAGAATTCGTCGCTGTAATGGGGCCTTCGGGCTCCGGGAAGTCGACCTTTATGAACATCCTGGGATGCCTTGACAGGCCTTCGGCCGGACGTTATCTCCTTGAAGGCATGGACGTCGGCATCCTCGGAAAGGACGAACTTGCCACGATAAGGAACAGGAAGATAGGGTTTGTTTTTCAGGGTTTTAATCTTCTTCCCAGGACTTCAGCCGTGGAGAACGTTGAACTCCCCATGCTCTACGACGGACTCACTCGAAAGGAGAGAAGGGAACGTGCCGTAGCGGCGCTGAGAAGCGTGGGACTTGAGGGGCGGGAGAATCATCATCCCAACCAGCTTTCAGGGGGGCAGCAGCAGAGGGTTGCCATAGCAAGGGCGCTGGTGAACGGCGCGCCTATCATACTCGCGGACGAGCCGACAGGGAACCTTGATACAAAAACAAGCGCGGAGATAATGGAGCTTTTCGTGAAACTGAACAGGGACGAGAATATTACGGTGATCCTCGTAACCCATGAGGCCGACATAGCGGCATACAGCAGACGGATTATCAGGTTTCTCGACGGCCGGATAACGAGCGATGAAAAAAGAATTAGGATTCCGGAAGTCAGGTGACATTGTGGAGAGCATAACTATTGCGAGTGACGCATCCCAACCCCGCCTACCGGTCAGAGAGGGGGAAGTTTTGGAAACGTCGTCCAACCATGAACTTTTCTGCGGACTCTGCGCTCCGGTGGTAGGCATCAGGGCAGGATGATCAATTTATCATCGACATTGAGAATATCCCTTAGGGCTTTGAGGGTTAACAAGATGCGTTCGGCCCTCACAATGCTCGGAATCATTATAGGAGTCGGAGCCGTCATCGCCATGCTCGCTGTCGGCACAGGGGCAAGCAGACAGATAGCCGCGCAGATATCGAGCATAGGGAGCAACCTCATCATGGTCCTTCCTGGAGCGACCACGGCCGGGGGTGTGAGGATGGGAGCAGGAACGCAGCCGACCCTCACCATGGGTGATGCGGAGGCGATAATTAAGGAATCTCCGGCAGTGGCAGAGGTCGCTCCAGTCCATAATGGAGTTGCACAGGTCGTGTACGGTCACCAGAACTGGTCGACGGGTGTTGTGGGGACGACGCCGAGCATGCTGGAGGTGCGGGACTGGTCCTTATCTGCCGGCAGACCGTTTACGGAGCAGGATGTGAAGAGTGCCGCAAAGGTGTGTCTTCTCGGACAGACGGTTGTGGAGAACCTGTTTGGGGACATGGACCCAATCGGGCAGATTGTAAGGATAAAAAAGGTCCCTTTTACTGTAATAGGAGTGCTTGCGCGGAAAGGGCAGTCCCCCGGGGGCCAGGACCAGGACGATACCATCTATGTCCCCGTGACCACGGCGCAGAAGAAGCTTTTCGGGACCGCCTTCCCAGGGATGATAAGGATCATCATGGTAAAGGCAAAGAGCACCGGAGATCTGCAGGTTGCTGAGAAGCAGATAAACGAGTTGCTGAGGCAGAGGCACAGGATAGGGCCGAAACAGGAGAGCGACTTCACCGTGAGGAACCTCACCCAGATCATGCAGACAGCAGAGCAGTCCTCGAGGGTGATGTCGCTCCTTCTGGGAGCTATCGCATCCGTTTCCCTCGTCGTCGGAGGCATCGGCATTATGAACATCATGCTCGTCTCCGTCACAGAAAGGACGAGAGAGATAGGGATACGCATGGCGGTGGGCGCAAAGACATGGGACATAAGACTCCAGTTCATCATCGAGGCCCTCACTCTGTCGCTGATCGGAGGAATTGCCGGCATCATCGCCGGGATCTCGGGTTCAAAAATACTCTCAGCCCTTGCGGGGTGGCCTACCGTCGTTTCGTTGTTTTCTGTCTTTCTGGCCTTCGGATTTTCAGGGCTTGTGGGAATGTTCTTTGGTTTCTATCCTGCGTACAAGGCATCGAACCTCAACCCTATAGAGGCGCTGAGATACGAATAGGCCATTTCAGTAGTTCCCGTCTTCGGAAGTGCCGCACCGGGGACAGACAGCGAACTCAGGGATGTGCACCTTATAAACAGAGGTGCAGTTTCTACAGACCACCGTAACGGGCTGCATCATGCCCGCAATGCCCTTATCGGCTCGCGCCTGTTCTTTGCATTTCAGTCCAGCCACGAAAAAGTCATCGAGCAGCCTGTTTACCCACCGAACCGTGTATGTCCGGTACCCGGTCGGAATGTGGTTTTTTATGGTGATCACGTCTCCACATTTGAGGGGTGTATGTGCATAGATCCCGAGGCCTGATTTGCTGAGATTGAAGATGGTGCCTGTCAAGAGCCTGCCTTCCGGGTTTTCGAGCGCAAATTCAATGGGCTGATAGTAGATCTGGCGCGGCTCGCTTCTCCTTTCGATGTCGTTGAAAGGCATCTGCCCGTCCTTCATTTTCATCCTATAGAATCCTATGCTTAGGAAAAGTATCTCAGAATCGCGAAAAAAATTCTCGACATTTTCCACTTTTTTTATGACTTTTTTTGGGTGGTGAAAAGGAGTCTTAAGAAATATTAACCCCCGTCTGATCGGTTCTTGATCTTCATGTTATTCGATGAGGCAGAGAATAAGCATCGATAGTATTGATTTTTTGCTTTACAGGAAGTGGGGGAGGGAAACATGGAAACCGTTCTGGTAATTGATGACGATGAGCTTATCTTGTCGATCCTTGCGGACGGGCTCAGGGCTTTCGCAATGGGATGCCGAAAACGGGAAAAAAGCGGTCAGAATCCTTGAGTGGGACGCTGGTTAGCGCATCAACCGACACCGGAATCAATGTCCGTCAAGAAGACAAGCTTGCCCCTTTCCGGATTTACCATTGAGGCCGGAAGGGCGGGGTCATTTCCCTGCCTCAGCCTCTCCACGATCTTTCTCTTTTCCTTGCCGGTTACGAGGAAGAAGACATTGCCCGCTCTGTTTATTACAGGAAATGTGAGCGTTATCCTGTCATGGAGAGGTTCGCCCAATCTTACCGCAACCGCAAGACGGCGACTCTCCTTCAGCGCCTCCGTGGCCGGGAAGAGGGAGGCGGTGTGGCCTTCCTTCCCGATACCCAGCAGGATGAGATCGAATTCAGGGACGCCGTGCTCACTTAGCCCAAAAAATCTCCTCAACTCTTCTTCGTATTTCTTTGCAGAAAGCTCGGGAGAATTCTCGGCTGTCGATATGGGATGTACGTTCTCAGGGAGAATGGATATTCGGCTTAGCAGCGTCTTCAGCAGCATTCCATAGTTGCTATCCTCGCTGTCGGGGGGGACGAACCGTTCGTCTACGAGGAAGATATGGGTCTTATCCCACGGAAGGCCTTCAACCGCTGATAGGCGCCGGTAGAATTCCTCGGGGGTCCTTCCCCCTGATAGGGCAGCGGCGAAATATCCCTTCTCCTCTATAGCGGTGAAAGAGATAGACACCCACTTCTCTTCCATAAAACGAGAAATCCCATCCGCGTTTTCGAAGACAAGAAATTCGGTGTCGCCGGAACTCACGCGGTAAGCCACGAACGTCCGTCCTGCCTGAGAAGAAGATCGGACTCACGAGGGCCCCATGAGCCTGCCCGGTAGTTAGGAAAATCTCCAGGCTTAACGTTTTCCCATCTTGCTATCAGGGGGTCGAGGATTTCCCACGTCGCCTCTATTCCGCCCTGCCTCGCAAAGAGGGTGAGGTCTCCCCTCATGCAGTCAACTAGAAGCCGTTCATAGGCGGGATGGGGCTTCGTATCAAAGGCGTCCTTGTAGCTGAATGCCATGGCGACCGGATGGACCTTGTCCATCATGTGAGGATACTTTACGCCGAAGCGGATCAATATCTTTTCTTCCGGCTGGATCGTGAGTGCAAGGGCATTGGGTTCGAGGACATCGCAGGTCCTTCCGAAGAGCCGGAGGGGAGGCTGCTTGAACTGAATCCATATCTCCGTTACACGTCTGGCCAGGCGCTTCCCGGTTCTCACGTAGAAGGGAACCCCTGCCCATCTCCAGTTCGCGATGGAGAACCTCCCGGCAAAAAACGTTGGCGTCGTGGATTCCGGAGTTACCCCTTCTTCCTCCCTGTAGCCGGGGACATCGGCGCCCCGTACCTGTCCCGGGCCATACTGCCCCCTGACGGTGAAACGGTCGATATATTCGTCGTTCATGGGGTGAAGGGCACGGAGTACTTTTTCCTTCTCGTCTCTGATGAAGTCTGCCTCGAATCCTATGGGCGGCTCCATGGCGACAAGGGCTATGAGCTGCATGATGTGGTTTTGCACAATGTCCCTCACCACCCCGGTCTGCTCATAAAAACTGCCTCTCCGTTCAATCCCTATTTCTTCGGCCACCGTGATTTGGACGTTGTCGATATACCTGCTGTTCCAGAGGCGTTCGAATATGGCATTGGAGAAACGTAAGAAGATAATGTTCTGCACCGTCTCCTTGCCGAGGTAATGGTCGATACGATATATCTGGTCCTCTTCAAATGCGGCCTTAAGTATTCTATTGAGTTCCTTTGCGGAAGAAAGGTCATGTCCGAAGGGCTTTTCTACAATGATCTTGGTCTTGAGGTCCTCCCTGCAGGCGCAGAGGTCATGCTGCTTCAGCTTCCCGACCACAACTGGCACAGCCTGCGCTGGTACTGCCATGTAATATATGATCTCTCTCTTCCCTTCGTCTGTTGGAAGGGAGACGAAGGAGAGCCTTTCCGTGAGCGCGTCATAACTCACGTCCTCATCGAAACGTCCCGAAAGGAAAAAGACGTGTTCCGCAAACTCATCCCATGCGCCTTCATCGAATGCTTCCTCGCCGAGCTCCCTTACCGCTTCCCTCATCATCGCCCTGTACTGTTCATCGCTGATCCGCCTCCTGCCGAAGCCGAGTATCGAGAACCCTCTTGAAAGTTCACCCTCGCGAAAAAGGTGAAACAGAGTGGGAAAGAGCTTTCGCCTTGCGAGGTCGCCGGTTCCTCCTGCGATGACTAGTGTGAATGGCTCGATCCTATATGACTCCTCAGGAACCTCGCAGGGTTTGAGGAACTTGCCGGGGACGGGTACTCCTCCGATGCCTTCCTCCATTACTTTCCCCGGTTCTTTTTCACTTCGTGTCCGCCGAACTGCCCTCTCAGCGCGGCGATCACCTTTGCGCTGAAGGACGATTCCTGGCGGGAACGGAACCTTTGGAGAAGTGAGAGGGTTATGACAGGGAGGGGAACGGATTCCTCGATCCCTTCCATCACCGACCACCTGCCTTCACCCGTATCTTCCACGTATCCTTTTATTGATTCAAGTGAAGGGTCTTCCCTGAATACATTCACCGCAAGCTCAAGAAGCCAAGAGCGTACGACGCTCCCGTGGCTCCAGAGCTCGGCTATTTTTTCGAGGTCGAGGTCGAACTCCTTTTTGGCATTCATGAGTTCGAAGCCCTCGCCGTAGGCTTGCAAAAGTCCGTATTCGATGGCGTTGTGCACCATCTTTACGTAATGGCCGGAGCCGCTGGGACCGACGCGGGCATAACCGTTTTCCGGCGCAAGGGTTTTCAGGCAGGGCTCGACCCTTGCGAAGGCATCTTCTTCGCCCCCTACCATGAGGCAATAGCCTTCCTTCAGTCCCCATATGCCTCCGCTTGTGCCCGCATCTAGAAAGGAGATTCCGTTTGACTTAAGCAGCTCAGCCCTTTTTATGGAATCCTTGTAATAGGAGTTCCCGCCGTCAATGAGGATATCACCTTTGTCAAGGAGGGGGATCAACGAGCCAATGACATCCTCTGTGGCTTTTCCTGAAGGCACCATCAGCCAGACGACGCGCGGAGATTCGATTCCTTCGACCAGTTCATCAAGAGAGCCGACCACAAGCGCCCCGTTCCTTTCAGCTTCTTCCCGCGAGTCCTTTGAGGGAGCGAAGGCCACGATGATATGACCTCCCCTGAGAAGGCGTTTCACCATGTTGCCGCCCATCCTTCCAAGTCCCACAAAGCCGAGTTTCATCAGAAAACTCCTTTCACTTCATGAAATCGGATAATTTCATCTATACAAAGATTATCAGAATCCGCAACGGAAGTTAAGAGTCTGTATAAGCTGCGTCCACAATCATGTAATCCTCTCTTGACAAATGTATATAAAAATAATAGTGTATGTATATGCATACAAGGAGGTTTCAGTTATGAAGGCTTCAGTTAAAATGACGTCTATAAGGCTTGATACAAAGCTTGCGGATGATGCGGTAAGAGCACTCGGCGCAAGAAGCAGAAGCGAAGCAGTGCATATCGCGTTAAGGGAGGTTGTGGCTCTTAAGAAATTCAAGGAATTGATGGCGAAGCAAGGTGGGAAACTGAAGTTTGAAGCCCATGGCAAATAGGATAATCATTTTTGACACTTCGGTCTTTATAGATCATCTGAGAACTAACAAGTATGCCGATCGTTTTCAGAATCTGAGCGGCCTTATAAGGAGCTCGTCCGTCGTTCTTGCCGAATTGACAAGGGGAGCAACAAACGGAATAGAGTTGGATTTTGTCTCGACGCTTCAGAAAAATCATCCGATTCTTACTCCAACAGAAAGGAATTGGATTGAATCGGGAAGAATATTGCACTGGATTTGCAGAGACAGGGGATTCTCACCGGAAAAGCTGAGAGATATGCATTTTGACGTCCTCGTAGCACTCACGGCAAGAAATCACGGTGCGACCGTAATTACATCAAACAAGGCTGACTTTGAACTGATTAAACGCTACAGAGACTTTCATCTCGAAATCTGGTAAAAAGTTAGGTGCGAACTCTGTCCCTTTTCTTCGCAATCTCCTCGAGCAGAGCAAAATATGAGTCTGAGAAGGCCTTCACCCCTTCCTTCTCGAGCTGCTCCGTCACCTGAGGCATTCTGATCCCAAGGTTTTCCAGTTCACTGAAAAGAGCATCGGCCTCGTCAACCCCGTCCTCGATGGAGATCCTCACCTTTCCATGATCCTTAAGGGCATGGAAGGTCGCCTCAGGGACGGTGTTTATGGTGTCGGGGGCTTCCAGCTCTTCCACATACTTGACGTCGCTGTATTTCGGGTTCTTTGTGCCCGTGCTTCCCCAGAGGAGCCTCTGGATGTTCGCGCCCTTTTTCTTGAGGGATAGGAAACGTGGACTTGAGAATATCTTCTTGTACTCCCGGTAAGCGATCTTCGCATTTGCAACAGCCGCCCTTCCCATGAGCCCGGCGATCCTTCTTCTCTCTTCATCGGAGGATGCTGAAACGATGCGTTCTTCAAGGAACTTGTCGACGAGAGTATCGACCCTGCTTACAAAAAAACTGGCAACTGATACGATCCCGCTTACATCCAATCCCTTCACGATACGCTTTTCAATGCCCTTGAGAAAGGATTCCACCACTTCCTTATAACGTTCCACGGAAAAAAGGAGCGTCACATTGATATTGATCCCTTCTGAGGTGAGCTGTTCGATGGCCGGCAGGCCCTGTTTTGTTGCAGGGACCTTTACAAAGATGTTCTTTTTCCCGATTGCTGAGAAGAGGCGCCTCGCCTCCTGCATCGTAGCCTCAGTGTCATAGGCGAGGTCAGGGGAGACCTCAATGCTCACATATCCGCTCAGGCACTTCGTTCCTCCGTATTCTCCCGAAAGAAGGTCTGCCGCATCCCTGATATCCTCAATGGCGAGACCAATAAAAAGCTCTTTTGGGTCGGTGATTCCCTTATTAAGCATGATACGCATCGATTCGTCATATGAGGTGCTTCCTGAGATGGCCTTCTGGAAGATGCTGGGATTTGAAGTGATCCCGGCGATGCCATCCTCCTCTATCATGCTCCTCAGCTTCCCTGATGTGATAAGGTCACGGCTTAGGTTATCGAGCCATACGCACTGGCCAAGTTCCCGCAGCTTCTTGATCGGATTCTCATTCATCTTATGACTCCTTTATGTGCTGATTATCGACAATAAGGCTCTCTGATTATTCAATAGAGTAGCGGTACATCGTTATCGTCTACTTAAAATCTACCAGATTCAGTGGCGGTTGTTAAGGACTTACCTCGGGAATGACGCCCTCGCAGGTTTTTTCGGGGCAATGACGGAAAAGACCGGGGCAGGGCAAGTCGCACAAATCCCTTGACTCTTGAAACGGAAATGGTAAGATTTTTATTAGGTGTAAGGAGAAAGTTTTTGATGGGCTGCTTAAAGGTAGGGTGAGGCTAAGGAGGAATAACCTATCATGAACAGTGCACGTCCGGAAGGTGATGATTTGCTGAACGCCACGCGTCGCAAGTTTCTCCAACTCGCTGTCGGAGTGCTTGCGGCTCTTAATGCCGTGGTGCTCGGGATCCCGTTTGTCGGTGCCCTTGTGAGGGCGGCCGTAAGAAGAAAGGCGGAATGGGCTAAGGTTGGCGATGTCGGATCCTTTCCAGAGGGCCAGCCTGTTGAAGTGAAGTTTCTCGTGCTTGCAGAGGATGCGTTCCATCATGAGCAGGCTCTCCATTCAGTGTGGGTGATCAAGCATTCTTCCGAAAAGTTGACTGTTTTCTCTCCCGTCTGTACTCATCTCGGCTGCCACTTCCTCTGGAATCCCAAGATCGAACGCTTTGCATGCCCCTGCCATGCGAGCCTTTTCTCTATCGAAGGGAAAGTCCTGTACGGTCCTGCGCCCCGCCCTCTGGACACGCTCGAACACAGGATAGAAAACGGCGTACTCTTCGTAAAGTGGCAGAGGTTTAAAGTAGGAACACCCTCGAAGGTGGCCGTTTAGGAGGCGCGAATGTTTGAAAAGACAAGACAATGGATAGAGGAGAGATGGCCGCTTTCCTCCCTCATACGTCTTTCTCTTGAGGAGGAGATACCGGGCGGCGCGCGGTTTGCTTATACACTTGGAAGCGCCATCCTTATAGTCTTCATACTCCAGGCGGTGACTGGAATCATGCAGCTTTTTTTCTATGCCCCATCAACGGACCATGCTTACAATAGCGTCAGTTATTTGAGGACAAAGGTGCCTTTCGGATGGCTTATCCACGGGCTCCACTACTGGGGGGCACAGGTCATGGTCATCCTTGTCCTGCTCCATATGACCCGCGTGTTCGTCTGGGGTGCATACAAGAAACCGCGTGAACTTACCTGGCTTGCAGGGCTTGCCCTCTTTCTCACAATCATGGGTTTCAGTTTCACCGGGGGTCCCCTTCGCTGGGATCAGCGTGGGTACTGGATAGGCGACGTGAGTACAAGCATTGCGGGAACTGTTCCCATCCTTGGAGATGCCATGAAGAATTTGCTGCGCGGTGGTGAGGAGATGGGGCAGCTTGCACTCTCGAGACTTTTTGCCGTCCATGTTGCAGTTCTTCCCGCAGGCCTTCTTGGGCTTTTCGGAATCCATATAATCGCGATGCGCCGGTTTGGAGCTGCCGGGCCCTGGAGGGAAGAAAAGAGGGCAACAAAGGGGTCCTTCTGGCCTGATCAGGTATTCAAGGATGCAGTTGCCGGAACCACGGTTTTCTTCCTGCTCATAGCACTTGCGGTATTCCTGCCCCCGACATATTCTGGAATGGCCGATCCTCTTGATATCTCCTACATCCCGAAACCGGAATGGAACTTTCTCTTTCTATATGAGTCCCTCAAGTATTTTGAGGGTCCCCTTGAACCAGTGGGCACTGTCGGAGTGCCGACTTTTCTTATCATGATCCTCGTCCTTCTGCCCTTTGTCGACCGCAATCCTGTAAGAGATCCCCTGAGGCGGCCTATCGCAATGTTTGGCGCGCTCCTCCTCGCGGTGGTTGTCATCGGCCTGAGCATAAAAGGTTACATGAGCCCGGGTTTTGCTCAACCGCCCGGAGTCGAAAAGACCTCTGCTTTGAAGAAAGATCCATCACCTGTAACAGATTTGAGCCGGAGACTTCCTGGAGGAGTGAGTGAGACAGCACTCCCTGCCCCAGGTACTAAGGCATCATCGGTTCCTGCAACGACTCTTTCAGGAGCGGTTCCGGAGCGGGTTCAGCCAGGACGGGCAGCCTTCATTATCGGCAGTCCCGAACGGGGGGCAGAACTCTTCAAAAGAAACTGTTCCTCCTGTCACGGAGAAGGGGGAGCCTCGGGCGTTCCCAATCCTGGTTCTGCCGAAGGCAGAGTCCCGGACCTCAAACCTATCGACCATGAGCTCCATAGTCAGAATGCGCAGGTCTTCGCAGAAAATATTGACCGGTATGTTCAGCGTGGCGCGACGCCAGCGGGACCCGGCCCGGCCATAAGGATGCCTGCATTCGGCGACAGCACTACACTGACCCAGCAGGAGATAGCGAACATAGAGGCTTACGTTCTTTTTCTGAACGGTGTCGACCGTGCCCAGCTCGTAAACCCGGGTATTCAACCGCGCAATTTCTTCCTTCTTGCAACGGTGGCATACGGATTGACAATCCTTATCCTTGGAGGGCTCTGGAACAAGAAATCCAGGAGCGAAGGCTGAGACTTGGTGACGCTGGCTGCCCAGACCGCGCTCTGGCCTCTTGCCGTATACTTCGGTGCGGCTGTTCTTCTGGTGACTGCGATGATAGGTCTCTCCTATGTCCTTGGGCAGAGGCACATGGGAAAGGCGACGGGCGAGCCCTATGAATCAGGCATTGTCTCGACGGGCACGGCCCATGTGCGTTTCGACGTGAAGTTCTACCTTGTAGCGATGTTCTTCGTAATCTTCGATCTCGAGGCGATCTTCCTTTTCGCATGGGCTGTGGCTCTCAGAGAGGCCGGCTGGACCGGGTATATTGAGGTTCTCGTTTTTGTGACGATCCTGATGGCTGCACTGGTCTATCTATGGCGCATAGGCGCATTGGAATGGGGAACGTCAAAAAAGAAAAGAACATGAAGGAAAGAAGATATAAGAGCTCCGAAGAAGAAGCTGTAGGCAGGAGTGTTGTCCTTGCACAGCTTCAGGACCTCGTGGCCTGGAGCCGCAAGAACTCCATCTGGCCCTTTAATTTCGGTCTTTCGTGCTGCTTTGTCGAGATGGCGACGAGCATTACGAGCAAGTACGATATCGCCCGTTTCGGGTCCGAGGTGCTTCGCGGCACTCCGAGGGAAGCTGACCTTATGGTGATAGCCGGCACAGTTTTCATCAAAATGGCTCCGGTCATCAAGAGGCTCTATGATCAGATGATGGAACCAAGGTGGGTGGTCTCGATGGGATCCTGTGCTAACTCAGGGGGGATGTACGACATCTATAGCGTGGTTCAGGGCGTGGACAGGTTTCTCCCTGTAGATGTGTACGTCCCTGGCTGTCCCCCGAGACCCGACGCCTTTCTGGAAGGAGTGCTCCTCCTGCGCGACGCGGTCGGAAAGGAGAGACGCCCCCTGAGCTGGGTAGTAGGTCCCCAGGGCATTATAAAGCCCGAAAGACCCTCAATTCGTGATATGAAGAGGGCTTCGAGACAGCAGGCCACAACACTCCGTTGCCCTGACGAGGTCTGATTTCCCTCTATGGAAAATACCCTGGATATCACACAGGAACTCCAGAACAGATTCGGCAAGGAAGAGGTAAGGCAGCAGGCAACTAAGGATAATATCACCACTCTCTGGGTGCCGAAGGACAAGGCTTGCGAGATTCTGAGGTATTTGAAAGAGGAAACTGAAAAACCGTTCAGGATGCTCTATGACCTTAGCGCCATAGACGAACGTGTCCGTTCCCATCGACCGGACCAGCCCGAATGCGATTTTACTGCTGTCTATCATCTGCTCTCTTATGAACGCAACGAAGATGTACGTATCAAGGTTGCGCTAAAGGGGGAATATCCTTCCCTCCCCAGTATCACTCGCATATGGCCATCTGCCGACTGGTATGAACGTGAGGTCTGGGACATGTTCGGCATCACCTTTGAAGGACATCCGCATCTCAGGCGAATCCTTATGCCTCCTACATGGAAAGGCCATCCACTTCGTAAGGAGCACCCCGCACGTGCTACAGAGATGGAGCCCTTTCAGCTGCCAGAAGAAAAGGAGGAGGCGGAGCAGATGGCGCTTCAGTTCAGGCCTGAAGAGTGGGGTATGAGGAAGCGACACGAAGACACGGACTTCCTTTTTCTGAACCTCGGACCCCAGCATCCTGGAACCCACGGTCTTCTCCGGGTCATACTTGAACTGGACGGAGAGGAGATAGCAGGCTCGGTCATCGATATTGGTTATCATCACAGGGCTGCCGAGAAGATGGGTGAAAGGCAGTCATGGCATACATATATCCCTTACACCGACAGGATCGACTACATGGGCGGAGTGATGAACAATCTCCCTTATGTCCTTGCAGTCGAGAAACTTGCAGGCATCAATGTTCCGGAAAGAGCGCAGGTGATACGGGTCATGATTGCCGAGATATTCAGGATCGTGAGCCATCTCGTATGGTACGGCACGTTTGCCCAGGATATAGGGGCACTCTCGCCCGTTTTTTATACCTTTAATGACAGGGAACGTGCCTTCTCGATCATTGAAGCGGTCTGCGGAGGAAGGATGCATCCGAGCTGGTTCCGTATCGGCGGTGTGGCGCAGGACCTTCCCAGAGGATGGGACAGGATGATTCGGGACTTCCTGGATTATCTGCCCCGGCGGCTTAAGGAATATGACAGGATGGTGATGCAGAACCGCATCTTTAAAGCCCGCACAAAAGGTATCGGCGGCTACACCCTCGATGAGGCGATAGAATGGGGAGTGACGGGCCCGGGCCTTCGTGCATGCGGTTTTGAATGGGACTTCAGAAGAAGGAGGCCATACTCAGGGTATGACCAGTTCGAATTCGACATTCCGACCGCCAGCAACGGCGATTGCTATGACAGAGGGGTCGTGCGGGTGGAAGAGATGCGGCAGAGCCTCCGCATCATCGAGCAATGCATGAAGAACATGCCCTCAGGGCCTTACAAATCCGACCATCCCCTTGCAACTCCTCCCATGAAAGAGAGGACTATGTACGATATCGAGACCCTTATCACCCATTTTCTGAATGTGAGCTGGGGGCCCGTGATCCCGGAAGGTGAGGCAATGGTAAACATCGAAGCCACAAAGGGCAACAACGGGTATTACCTTGTAAGCGATGGCAATACCGTCCCTTACCGCGTACGCATCCGCACGCCTTCCTTCCCTCACCTCCAGATGGTGCCTTACATAAGCCGTGGCTTCATGGTCCCTGATCTCCTTGCTATCCTGGGAAGCATAGACTATGTGCTTGCGGATGTGGACAGGTAAGAGAGACAGAAGGAAGGGCATGCTTGAGGGTTTTCTTAGCCTCAACCTATGCCTCGACCTGAACCTTCAGGTTAAATAGACATGCTGACCGAAGATGAGAGACGTGACATAGGAAAAGAAATCCTGCGGAACGAGCGGAAAAGGGCTGCTGCCGTGGAAGCATTGAAGATCGTTCAGAGGCATAGGGGGTGGGTGTCGGATGAGATGGACGATATCGCGAGGGTTCTTGAGATAACCCCGGCGGAACTCGACGGAGTCGCCACATTTTACAGCCTCATCTTCAGAAGACCCGTGGGGAAACATGTGATTCTGATCTGCGATACTGTAAGCTGCTGGGTCATGGGATACGAAAAGATGCTGGAGCATCTGAAGAAACGTCTCGGTATAGGTCTTAATGAGACCACCTCCGACGGGCAGTTTACTCTCCTTCCTGTCGCCTGCCTCGGAGCGTGCGACCGTGCTCCTGCGATGATGATAGATGAGGTCCTCTATACCGACCTCACTCCTGAGAGAATAGACGGGATACTCCAGGAATACCGATAGGAGAAGACAATGGAAAGGCCCCTAACAGGGAACATGAGATCCGACGGAGAGCCATTGAGCCTCGAAGAATACGAAAGGGCCGGCGGCTACCGGTCGGTTTCGAAGGCTCTGAAGGGCATGGCCCCGTCTGAGATCGTGAACGAGGTGAAGAAGTCGAATCTCCGCGGCAGGGGCGGGGCGGGTTTCCCGACTGGAATGAAGTGGAGCTTTATGCCTATGGGAAGCGATGCAACGCGGCCGAAATACCTTATCTGCAACGCCGACGAAATGGAGCCCGGGACATTCAAGGACCGCCTTCTTCTTGAAGGCAACCCGCACCAGCTCATCGAGGGGATGATTACCAGCGCATACGGTCTTCAGGTGGACATCGCATATATTTTTCTCAGATGGGAATACAGGCTCGCGGCAGAAAGACTCGAAAAGGCCATTGCAGAGGCCTATGCAAGAAGCTATCTGGGAAGGAATATCTTGGGTTCCGGCTTCAGTCTGGAACTCCGTCTCCATGTGAGCGCAGGACGCTATATATGCGGAGAAGAGACGGCTCTTCTTAATTCCATGGAGGGGAAGAGAGCCATACCAAGGGCAAAACCTCCGCATCCGCAGGTGAGCGGACTCTGGGGAAAACCCACAATAATAAACAATGCCGAGACGCTTTGTAATATCCCCCATATCGTGAACAACGGCGCCGAGTGGTACAGGGGCCTCAGTAATAGTGATGACGGGGGTACAAAGATATATGGGGCGAGCGGGAAGGTGAAAAGGCCGGGGGCATGGGAATTGCCGATGGGCACAACCATTCGAGAACTCCTTGAAGAACATGCAGGGGGAATGAGGGAAGGGTACGGATTCCGAGGCGTGATACCCGGTGGCGCTTCTACAGATTTCCTTGTTGAGGAGCATCTGAGTGTGAAGATGGATTATGACTCGGTACAGAAGGCGGGAAGCAGAATGGGTACAGGCCAGATGATCATCCTTGATGACAAGACCTGTCCTGTGGGGATGGTGCTCAACCTCGAAAGCTTCTTTGCACGGGAGTCATGCGGCTGGTGCACGCCGTGCCGGGAGGGCCTGCCCTGGATAGCAAAGACCCTTGCTGCGATCGAAAATGGAGAAGGGTTTCCCGGAGACATGGAGATGTTGGAGCGGCAGTGCAGGCTCCTCTCTCCAGGGAATACCTTCTGTGCCCTTGCTCCTGGTGCTGTCGAGCCGCTCCAGAGCGCATTGAGGTATTTCAGGGAGGACTTTGAAAGGCACATAAAGGAGAAGAGGTGTCCATGGAGGTAATAACCCTCCACGCCTCCAATTAGATCAAGGGAGGCTATGTGGGGTTGAGAGACAAGCACCGCAACTTATACGTAATATGGCGACGATTTATATAGATAATAAATCTTATGAGGTGAAGGATGGCCAGAACCTCCTCCATGCATGTCTTTCCCTCGGCTTCGACATACCGTACTTCTGCTGGCATCCTGCTATGCATTCCGTGGGCGCCTGCCGCCAATGTGCGGTGAAACAATTCAGGGACGAAAATGATACGAAAGGGAAGATCGTGATGTCCTGTATGACCCCTGCTTCGGACGGTACCCGGATCTCCATTGACGACCCTGAGGCAAAGGCCTTCAGGAAGAGCGTCATCGAATGGCTGATGCTGAACCATCCGCACGACTGTCCCGTTTGTGATGAGGGGGGGGAGTGCCATCTTCAGGATATGACCGTAATGGCGGGACATGCCTACCGCAAGTCCCGGTTCAGGAAGCGCACATACAGGAACCAGTACATGGGGCCTTTCATCAACCATGAGATGAACCGCTGCATCCAGTGCTACCGGTGCGTCAGGTTTTACTGCGATTATGCGGGAGGCAGGGACCTGAACGTGTTCGGCTCGCACGATCATGTCTACTTCGGCCGCTATGAAGACGGAGTCCTCGAAAGCGAGTTCAGTGGAAACCTGATTGAGATATGTCCCACGGGCGTGTTCACTGACAAGACACTGAAGAAACACTACACGAGGAAGTGGGACCTCCGGACAGCCCCTTCGGTCTGTGTCCACTGCGGGCTCGGCTGTAACACGATTCCCGGTGAACGTTACGGAAAACTTAGAAGGATGCTCAACCGGTACAACGGTGAAGTAAACGGATACTTCCTGTGCGACCGGGGCCGTTTCGGCTATGAATTCGTCAACAGTGAAAAGAGGATGCGTACAGCCCTTCTAAGGAACAGGGAAACAGGAACCCTTGAGCCCGAATCGAGGGAGAGGGTCCTCAAATATCTTTCGGATGTCCTCTATTTCGGAGCAAAGGTTATCGGCATCGGCTCTCCGAGGGCTTCCCTTGAAGCGAACTTTGTGCTGAGAAAACTGGTGGGTGAGGAGAATTTCTTTTCAGGGCTCGGCGGGAGTGAAGACCGTCTCGTCTCGACAATAATCGAGATACTGAGAAAGGGTCCTGCCAAGAGTGCATCTATACATGAAGCGGCGTCTGCCGATGCCGTATTGATACTGGGCGAGGACGTAACGAACACCGCACCCCTCCTCTCTCTTGCCCTGAGACAATCGGTGAGGCAGAGGCCCATGGAGATGGCCGGGAGATTAGGAATTCCCTTATGGCACGATGCCGCAGTACGTGAGGCTATTCAGGATGAGAAAGGCCCCCTTTTCATCGCATCCGCCTGCGGCACCAAGCTCGATGAGATAGCGACGCGAACCTGGCGCGCTTCGCCCGATGACATCGCCCGCCTGGGATTCATGGTCGCCCATGAGCTCGACCCGGATGCTCCTGAGGTCAAAGGGATGCCTGAAGAAATGCTTCATTTTGCAAGAGCGATAACGGACGCGCTGAAAGGCGCGGAACGTCCGCTGATTCTTTCCGGCACGGCTAGCGGAAGCGAACCAGTGCTCCACGCCGCTGCCAATATAGCATGGGCCCTCTGCAGAAGAGGGCAAGATGCGCGGCTATGCTTCACTGTGCCCGAGTGCAACAGTATCGGTCTGGGCCTAATGGCCGGAGGGAACTTGGATGAAGCCTTCAGCCGCGCGGAAGAAGGCAGTGCCGAGACAGTGATCATCCTCGAAAACGACATCTTCAGGAGGGAGGATGTCTCACGCGTTGAGAGGTTCCTCAACGCATTCAGCCATGTGATCGTCGTCGACTGCCTTCGCAACAGAACATCGTCAATGGCTGATGCGGTACTTCCCTCAGGGACTTTCGCCGAGTCCGGCGGGACGTTTGTGAATAACGAGGGCAGGGCCCAGCGTTTCTTCCAGGTATTCATGCCTGACGGGGATATCATGGAAAGCTGGCGTTGGTTGAGGGATGCGATGCTAGCCTCAAGGCGTCCCGTACCATGGCAGTCCCTTGACGATATCATCTCCTCAATGGCTGAGGAGATGCAGGTATTCTCTCCCGTTTCTGAGGTTGCGCCTCGTTCAGGTTTTCGTGTCGCGGGACAGAGGATTCCGAGACAGCCCCAGCGCTGCAGCGGGCGTACTGCAATGCTTGCCCACATCAATGTGCACGAACCAAGACCACCAGATGACACAGATTCTCCTTTCTCCTTTTCGATGGAGGGCTTCGGGGGTAACCCTCCTTCCGCCCTTATAGCGCATTTCTGGAGCCCGGGTTGGAATTCAGTCCAGTCGGTGAACAAGTTTCAGAGTGAAGTGGGTGGTCCTCTTCGTGGAGGGGATCCGGGAAGGAGACTGTTCGGGTCGGAAGGAAGCGGAGAATTTTATTTCTTTTCCGGAGTGCCCGGAAGCTTTTCACCTCGTTCCGGGGAGCTGCTCGTCGTTCCCCTTTATCACATTTTCGGCTCCGAGGAGCTGAGCGCCAATTCCCCGGCAATTACAGAGAGGTTGCCCGAACCCTATCTTGCCCTTAATCCTGACGATGCCGGGAGACTTCGCCTGTACGAAGGAGATGAGAGCGAGCTTGTTGTCCGGGAGAGGACATACCGTCTCAGGATCACGACAAAGAAATCACTGCCCGTTGGTGTTGCAGGGCTTCCTCCCGGACTGACCGGGCTTGAGGGATTGACGCTGCCTTCATGGGGAAGGGTGGTGAAGTGATTATGACGAACGTGGTTGTCTGGAAACTGATACTGATCTTCGGTATACTCTTTGTTACACTCACTGTGGCTGCGGGACTTATATGGCTGGAGAGAAGACTTCTTGCCCTCTGGCAGGACCGATACGGTCCCAACCGCGTCGGTCCCTTCGGTCTTCTTCAGGTCCTTGCGGATATGGTCAAGGTCTTCACAAAGGAGGACTGGATTCCTCCTTTTGCAGACAAACCTGTATTCGTCATCGCGCCCGCTATCATTGTTGTCACGATTATCACGGTATTCGCGGTCATTCCCTTTGCACCCGGAGCAGAGATAGTCGATCTCAATGTCGGGCTTCTCTTCTTTCTGGCGATGTCCTCCCTTGGGGTTTACAGCGTTGCGCTTGGTGGGTGGTCTTCCGGGAGCAAGTATTCCCTGCTCGGCGGCCTGCGTGCAGCGGCACAGATGCTCAGCTATGAGGTCTTCATGGGCCTTTCACTCATGGGAGTGGTGATGCTTGCGGGTTCCTTCCACCTTCGCGAGATCGTGGAAGCTCAGAAGGGAATTTGGTTCTTCATCCCCCAGTTCGCCGGTCTTGCCGTTTTTCTTATCGCCGGTATCGCAGAGACGCACCGGCTACCTTTTGATTTGCCAGAGGCGGAGAGCGAGTTGGTTGCCGGATTCCATTCGGAGTACTCGGGCATGAAGTTCGGGATGTTCTTTGTGGGAGAATACCTCGGTATTACCCTAATATCCGCCTTAATCGTAACTCTCTTCTTCGGAGGATGGATGGGACCATTTCTCCCGCCTCTTGCATGGTTTACACTCAAGACCTTCTTCTTTATATGCGGGTTCATTCTCCTTAGGGCCTCCCTGCCGAGGCCGAGGTATGACCAGCTCATGTCCTACGGATGGAAAGTCATGCTTCCACTGTCTTTGCTCAACCTCATGGTGACAGGAGGGATTATTCTTGCAACAGGTAAATAGCCATTTGAGGGGGTATCGTGCTAAGCCTTCTTAAAAGCATCTGGGCCATATTCCTCCACATGTTCAGGAAGAGGGAGACAGTTCTCTATCCCGAGGTGAAGCCTTACCTTCCGCCCAGGTGGAGGGGAAGGATAATCCTTTCCAGGGACCCTGACGGCGGGGAGAGATGTGTTGCATGCTACCTTTGCGCTGTCGCTTGCCCGGTGGACTGCATCGCCCTCCAGGCAACAGAGGACGTATACGGCAGGAGGTATCCGGAGTTCTTCCGTATCAACTTCTCCAGATGTATCTTCTGCGGATTCTGTGAAGAGGCATGTCCCACTTATGCCATTCAGCTCACACCTGATTTTGAGATGGGTGAATATACGCGCAAGAACCTTGTGTATGAGAAGGAGGATCTTCTTATCAGCGGCCCGGGGAAATATCCCGGATACAATTTCTATCGTGTTGCCGGGTTGTCCATTAAAGGCAAGGATAAGGGGCAGGCCGAGAATGAGGAACCACCTGTCGATGTTCGGGACCTTACACCGTAACCCACTCTGTCCCCCCTATAAACTAAGGGGGGATGAGAGTGGATATATTAGGAGGCAGGCATGAACGCTCCGTTTTACGTAGCCGCCACGGCGGCCATAATCTCGACTTTTATGGTGATCATACAGAGGAACGCCGTCCATGCCCTTCTCTATCTCATCGTCTCCCTGCTCTCAGTGGCGCTTGTATTCTTCGTCCTCGGCGCTCCATTTGTGGCCGCTCTTGAAGTGATCATTTACGCCGGGGCGATCATGGTGCTCTTTGTCTTTGTGATCATGATGCTCAATCTCGGTCCACAATCTGTGGAGCAGGAAAGGCAGTGGTCGTTCACCGGGATATGGATAGGACCGACGATCCTGACTATCGTCCTGACTGCGGAGTTCATCTTTGTCCTCCTCCGAGACAAGGGAAGGGCTTTCGATGCGAGTGTAGTAGCCCCAAAACAGGTGGGCATCGCTCTGCTCGGACCATACGTGCTTGGTGTTGAACTTGCTTCCATGCTACTTTTGTCGGGACTTGTGGGAGCATACCATCTCGGCGGGCGTGCGGGATCTGAAAAGAAGGAGGGAACATGATCTCCCATTTACCACTGGAGCACGGACTGCTTCTTGCAGGGGCACTCTTTGTCCTTGGGCTGATGGGCGTCATGGTGCGACGCAATATCATCTTCATGCTCATGTCCATAGAGATTATGCTGAATGCGGCGGGGCTTGCATTCGTCGTGGCGGGAGCCCGCTGGGGACAGCCTGACGGGCAGGTGATGTTCATCTTTATTCTGACCATGGCGGCAGCGGAAGTGTCTGTCGGCCTAGCCCTGGTGATCAGGCTCTATCACGCATACAAGACACTCGATGCGGATTGCGCAAACAGGATGAAAGGATGACATGATGGAACTCCTGTGGCTCATCCCTGCATCGCCTTTTGCGGGATTCCTTGTCCTTGTGCTTGCAGGTTCAAGACTGCATAAGAGAGGTGTCGCCATTATAGGTGCCGGCTCCGTTGGGATTTCAGCTGTTGTAACATTTTTCGTAAGCATGAATTTCCTCGGTTCCCCTCCTCCCGGAGATTATTATTCTCAGACCCTCTGGACATGGATGCAGGTCGGCGGGTTCAGGCCGTCCATCACCTTCTATCTCGATGCCCTTTCCCTTGTCATGACCGCGGTCGTAACCTTCATCGGCTTTCTCATTCATCTCTATTCGACCGAGTTCATGGAAAATGAAGAAGGGTACAGCCGTTTCTTCGCATACATGAACCTCTTTGTGGGCTCGATGCTCATACTCGTGCTTGCGGACGACCTTCTGCTGCTCTATCTGGGATGGGAAGGGGTGGGGCTCTGCAGCTATCTTCTAATCGGGTTCTGGTATAAGGACCCTGCGAATGGGCGTGCGGCAATAAAGGCGTTTGTTGTGACGCGTGTGGGAGACACGGCCATGGCCATAGGCCTTTTCCTTCTCTTCATCAATCTCGGAACGCTTAATATTCAGGAGGTAATGCAAAGGGCTTCAGAACAATGGTCCGCCGGCTCCATCCTTGCAGTTGCAGCCGCCGCCCTTCTTCTGGGAGGGGCTTTGGGCAAGTCGGCTCAACTACCCCTGCAGACATGGCTTCCTGATGCCATGGCAGGTCCGACGCCTGTCAGTGCCCTTATTCATGCAGCCACCATGGTTACTGCCGGCGTGTATCTCATCGCAAGGACTCATGTTCTCTTTGCGCTGGCTCCCATCGTCCAGAACGCGGTGGCGGTGATCGGCGCCCTTACTCTCCTGACAGCGGGGTTCAGCGCCCTCGCACAGCATGATATCAAGCGCGTTCTTGCCTACTCTACCATAAGCCAGATAGGATACATGTTCCTTGCTCTGGGAGTCGGGGCATGGTCTTCGGCCATCTTCCATTTCATGACCCATGCCTTTTTCAAGGCCCTCCTATTCCTCGGTGCGGGCGCCGTTATTCTTGCCCTTAACCATGAGCACAACATGTTCAGGATGGGCGGGCTTCGAAGGGAACTTCCACTGACTTTCTGGGCATTTCTCATTGGCGCTTCCTCCCTTTCCGCTCTTCCTCTTGTAACTGCCGGGTTCTACAGCAAGGACCAGATTCTCTGGTCTGCATGGGCATCGGAAAGCGGGAATCCCTGGCTTTGGGCGGCTGGACTTGCAGGAGCTTTGATCACATCCCTTTATGCCTTCCGCATGGTCTTTCTGACTTTTTTCGGTGAGCCAAAAGGCCGGGTATCGAGAAGGCCAGGCATTGCGATGAGGATTCCTCTTGGAGTCCTTGCGGTTTTTTCCCTTTTTGGCGGCTTTGTTGAATCCCCGAAAGGCCTTTTCTCGGAGTTACTGAGCGCTGTTTTGCCCCACGTCATCCTTGTGCATGAAGAATCCGAAACAGCGTTCCTGCTTATCGCCTCCCTAGTCTCTCTTTTTGGTGCCTATGCCGCATACCTTCTCTTTCTAAGGAATCCGCAATCCGCCAGGAGGATTGGGACTCTTCCCGCCGCTTCGGCCATTCACCGGTTCTGGTTTTCCGGCTGGGGCTTTGACTGGCTTTATGAGAGGATATTTGTAATGCCCTTCCTCTGGACAGCGCGCACGAACAAGGACGACTTTGTGGACCTCCTTTACGGCGGAGTAGCGTGGTACAACAGAATGTTTCACTCCTGGCTAAGCCTAACGCAGTCAGGCAAAGTTAGGTGGTATGCGATGGGGATCACTCTGGGTGCGGTCATCACTATAGGGATCGCGGTCCTCCTATGATACTCATCTGGCTTATACTCATACCTCTTGCGGCCGGTGTCATCGCCTGGCTCACAAACCGTTGGGGTGAGAGATGGCCCAGACGGATATCCCTTTCAGCCCTTGCCGCTGAATTACTCCTGGTACTGGTGATTTGGGAGGAACACCCCAAGTTCAGCCTTGCATGGGGCGAGGCATGGCTTGCCGAAGTGAACGCGGAATGGATTCCCCGGCTTGGCATAGGGTTTCATCTCGCCATGGACGGCCTGAGCCTCTTGCTAGTGATGCTCACAGCCTTCCTCGGTATCATGTCGGTCGGGGCCTCATGGACGGAGATAAGAGAGAGGGTCGGGTTCTTCCACTTCAATCTCATGTGGAGCCTTGCCGGGATCATCGGCGTATTTCTTTCGATGGACCTCTTCCTCTTCTATTTCTTCTGGGAGTTGATGCTCGTTCCCATGTATTTCCTCATCGCCCTCTGGGGGCATGAAAACAGGGTATACGCCGCGGTGAAATTCTTCATCTTCACTCAGCTGAGCGGCCTCCTCATGCTTGCGGCGATCCTGGGGATCTATTTCATACACGCCCAGTCAACCGGAATCTACACGTTCGATTATCCCAGACTTCTCGGCACCACCGTGAGCGGGACAAAGGGGATGCTCCTCATGCTCGGTTTTATCACTGCCTTTGCGGTGAAGCTTCCCGCTGTCCCCTTTCACACATGGCTTCCGGATGCCCATACAGAGGCGCCGACTGCCGGGAGCGTCATCCTCGCCGGCCTCCTCCTCAAGACCGGGGCATACGGGCTCCTCCGTTTTGCGGTGCCTCTCTTCCCTTCGGCCGCTGCAGATCTCGCCCCTTATGCAATGGCGCTCGCCGTCGTTGGCATACTCTATGGCGCTGTGCTTGCTTTTGCGCAGACCGACCTGAAACGTCTTGTGGCATACACAAGCGTAAGCCATATGGGTTTCGTTCTCCTTGCCGTGTTTGCATGGAATGAACTTGCGCTTCAGGGTGCGGTGATACAGATCATCTGCCACGGTATCAGCACGGGTGCGCTCTTTATTATTGTCGGAGCGCTCCAGGAACGAATCCATACGCGGAGCCTGGAGCGTATGGGAGGCTTCTGGACGGCTGCGCCGAGGATGGGAGGCGCGGGGCTCTTCTTCGGCCTTGCGTCCCTTGGGCTGCCCGGCCTCGGAAATTTTGTTGGAGAGTTCCTGGTACTGATGGGAACATACAGGGTGAGCATTCCCATGGCGGCAATCGCAGCGGCAGGTCTCATCACCGCTACCGTATATTCTTTATGGATGGTGCAGCGGACTTTCTTCGGACCCAAAGCTGAAGAGCCGAAGATCCGCGATCTCGGCGCGCGGGAGATAGCGGTCGTGGGAGCGATGATAGCATTGCTTGTCTGGATCGGCCTCCATCCCCAACCTCTTCTAAACACATCAAGGAGTTCGGTGGTCGGTCTTCAGCAGAAAGCGGGAATAATGCTGAATGATGAGAACGTATCCAGGCATTCAAATCTACGGGGTGGGCCATGACCGTCGGTGATCTCATTCCTTTGCTTCCGTTTATCACAATCGGGACAGCTCCGGTTATAATAATGCTGCTTATCGCCTTTTACAGGAGCCATCTTTATTCCTTCCTGCTAACCCTAGCAGGGCTCTTTCTAGCTTTTGTCGCTCTTTTTGGCGCCGTTTCCGGGGAGTCGCAACAGGTCACCTCCCTCCTCATTCTCGACAACTATGCGCTCTTTTATATGGGACTGATCCTTGCATCGAGTTTTGCAGTGACTGTCCTATCATCGGGGTATCTGAAGGGACGAAGGGGGAATCCGGAGGAGTTCTATATCCTCCTGCTCCTTGCCACCCTTGGTTCTTCGGTGCTCGTGGCATCAAGTCATTTCGCATCCTTTTTCATGGGGCTCGAGGTCCTGAGCATATCTCTCTATGCGCTTGTCGCATACACGAGGAACGAGCCCGGCATCGAGGCAGGCGTAAAGTACCTTGTTCTCGCAGCTGCATCCTCAGCCTTCCTCCTCTTCGGTATCGCATTGCTTTACGGAGAGACCGGGACCATGGCATTCTCAGAGCTGAGAGAAAGATTGCTCTTTTCCGGCATCAACAGGACTGTCGTCCTTGCCGGCTCCGGCCTCATTATTGTGGGCGCCGGCTTCAAGCTGGCCCTTGCCCCCTTTCACATGTGGACCCCTGATGTCTACGAAGGTGCCCCGGCCCCTGTTACCGCCTTCATCGCCACCGTCTCAAAGGGAGCGATGTTCGCGCTCCTGCTCCGGTATTTCACCAAAGTGGATATCCATGAATACGGCCCGTTGTCCGCCGCCTTTGCCGTGATAGCAGTCGCCTCCATGTTTGCGGGGAATGTCCTTGCTATCCTTCAGAACAATGTCAAGCGCATCCTCGCGTATTCTTCCATCGCACATCTCGGATATCTTCTGGTAGCTTTTCTTTCGAGTGGTATGCTCAGGGTGACTGCTGTGACATACTATCTGGTTGCCTATTTTGTGACTACCCTCGGCGCTTTCGGGGTGATCACGGTACTCTCCGGCAAGGGGCGGGATGCAGATGAGATGGAGGATTACCATGGTCTATTTAGGCGGAGACCCTGGCTTGCAGCGGCCTTCTCAGCCATGCTCTTTTCCCTGGCCGGCATCCCCCTTACCGCGGGTTTTATCGGAAAGTTTTACGTTCTCGCTGCCGGCGCAGGGTCGGCCCTCTGGTTATTGGTGGTCATACTCGTTATAAACAGCGCCATAGGGCTGTTCTATTATTTAGGGATCGTAGTCGCAATGTACTCGGATGCGCCGTGGAAGGAAATCACCGCTGTCACGCCGCTTTCACTTTCCGGAGGACTCGTTATTGCGGTTCTCGCCGTTGCGCTCTTATGGCTCGGAGTCTTTCCCGGGCAGATCATTGAGATTATTCATTCGATGACAGGGACCGTCTGATTTGCGGTGTTCCCCAGGTCGGGTTGTCAAAAGGTTGAAACCTGTCTGCATCAGAAGGTAATATTTATTAATGGCTCCAAAAAAGATACTTGTGGTCGATGATGAGCCGGATATTGTCGAACTCGTTTCCTATAACCTGAAGAAAGAGGGTTTCGATGTCTCATCGGCTTTTGAGGGGGAGGAGGCGCTTACCAAGATCCGAAAAGGGAGGTTCGATTTCCTCATCCTCGACCTTATGCTACCCGGACTCCAGGGTATGGAACTCTGCCGCATCCTGAGAAACGACCCCAAGACGAGAAACCTGCCGATAATCATGCTCACAGCAAAAGGTGAAGAGGTTGACAGGGTCCTCGGTCTCGAAATGGGAGCGGACGACTACCTGATAAAGCCGTTCAGTCCGAGGGAACTCCTGGCCAGGATAAGGGCAGTTCTGAGAAGATCGGAAGAGAAAGCTCCCGAAGAAGCTGTTGTCAGGATAGGGGATATTGTAATGGACAAGGAGCGCTACACCGTAACCGCAAGAGGAAGGCCCGTCAATCTCAGCGCTAAGGAGTTCAAACTGCTTCTGTACCTCGTTGAAAGAAAGGGGAGGGTATTCAGCAGGGACCAGCTCCTTGACGCAATCTGGAGAGACGAGGCGTTTGTGGAGCCGAGGACCGTTGATGTCGCTATAAGGAGGCTGAGATCGCAGGTCGAGGAGGACCCATCTCGCCCTCAATACATAAAAACAAAAAGGGGCATCGGGTATTACGTGGATGCCGGGACATGAAACGGAATATTTTCAGGCGCATCTTTATCCTGTACGCCCTTGTGACATTACTGGCGGTTTTCATCGCAGAAGTCTATATTGCATCTGCCGTCAGGAAGAGTTACGTCGAGAACCTCGAAGGGCGTCTTCTGGCCCAGATAAATCTCATCACAAGGAATTTACCCTTCGGTCAGTCCAATATAGACGCTCTCTGCAGGGAGTTTAAGAGGGACACTGGCGCCAGGGTGACGGTCATTGCGCCTGACGGGAGGGTCATTGGCGACTCAGACACTGATTCGTCCCTCATGGACAACCATCTCCAGCGGGAAGAGATAGTGCAGTCGCTTCTTTCCGGCACGGGCATAGCGATACGATACAGCGATACTATGAAGTATGATTTTCTCTATGTATCGAAAATGATCACCAGGGGCGAAAAAGAGGAAGGGTTCATAAGACTGTCTGTGCCGCTCAATGAGGTGAATAATGCGGTGAATCTTCTAAGGATAAGGCTTGTTCTTGTCGTTGCCATTGCTTTGCTCGCAACATGGGGCGTGTCTCTATGGCAGACCGGCCATTTAAGAAAGCTCCTTGTGCAGATAACGGACTTCTCGAGGTCATTATCGAGGGGAGAGATAGAAAAGAGGCTCTTTCTTGAAAACGCCGGGGAATTCACAGAGATTGCTGACAATCTGACTTCGATGTCCTTCAAACTGCAGGAGGTGATACAACTCAGCGAAGAGGAAAAGAATCGCCTGAACGCGATATTGAAAAGCATTCCCGATGCCCTCTTGATAATAAGCGCGAAGGGCGCCGTGACTCTCTCGAGCACTTCGGCAAGGAAATTCTTCGGGGATATTCCGCTGACGGGAATGCAGTTTGTGGAGGTAGTTAGAAATCATGAATTCTCCGATCTGATACAGGAAGTGCGCAGGAGCCTTTCTCCCGGCATGACGGAATTCAAAATGGAGACCCCTTCGGAAAAACATCTCAGCGTGAGAGTTTCACCGCTCTTTTACGGAGAACATGAGCTATCAGGCTTTGTGGCCGTGTTCCATGACATCACTGAAAGCAGAAAGCTCGAACAGGTCAGGAAGGACTTTGTCGCCAACGTCTCCCATGAGATCAAGACCCCGATCACCGCGATCAGGGGGTTTGCCGATACCCTCCTTGAAGGAGCCCTTGATGACAGGGAGAACGCGTCAAGATTCATCCAAACGATCAAGTCCAACAGCGAGCGTATCAACTGTCTTGTTGACGATCTCATGACTATCTCGAAGATAGAGCTCGGAGTGATTCAGGTCGAAAAATCCGAGATCTACTCCGTGGATGTCTTCGACAGCGTGAGCGAGCTTTTCAAGGACATGGCCGCTTCTAAAAACCTCTATCTCCGAGTATCGGTAAATCCCGGGGTTATGAAGATTAGTGCAGACCGGGACAGACTCATCCAGATACTGACGAACCTTGTGGACAATGCAATAAAGTTTACCGAAACAGGAGGGGTGACTTTCGGCGCGGACCAGGAGGACGGAAAGACCTTTCTGTTTGTAGAGGACACCGGCATAGGGGTCCCTGCGAAACACCTTTCGAGGCTTGGGGAGAGGTTTTACAGGGTCGATCCTGCCCGTTCAAGGAAGATGGGGGGCACGGGGCTCGGCCTTGCAATCGTCAAGCATCTGGTGAAGGCTCATGGCTGGACCATGCATATTGAGAGCATCCATGGCAAGGGCACAAAAGTCAGGATTTTTCTGTAACGCAACTGTAACGCTTTTTTCACACCATGGCAACATCCCTTCAGTATACTGTGTTGGAGACATACGTCCTTGAAGCTATGACAAACACATAAAAGATACTGGTAATCGACGATGAGCCGGACATAGCGGATCTGGCTGCCTACAACCTCAAGAAAGAGGGATTTGCCGTCTTGACCGCATTGGACGGAGAAACGGCCCTTGAGAAGATCAGGGAGAAGGCATTTGATATCATTGTGCTGGATCTTATGCTTCCGGGTATTCAGGGTATGGAACTCTGCCGCATTTTGAGAAACGATGCGAAGACAAAAGACCTGCCTATCATCATGCTGACCGCAAAGGGGGAAGAGATAGACAAGGTCCTCGGGCTCGAATCAGGCACCGACGACTATCTCACAAAGCCATTCAGCCCGAGGGAACTCGTGGCGAGGGTGAAGGCGGTCCTTCGCAGGCTCGCAGAGCATCCCACGGAGGAAAAGATTATCCATATCAGGGATTTGGTGATTGATAAGGAGCAATACCTGGTCACTAAACGGGGGGTTCCCTTGACGCTCAGTTCGACCGAGTTCAAGCTTCTCTTCTATTTAGCCGCAAGGAAGGGAAAGGTGTTCACCCGCGAACAGCTCCTTGACCCCGTATGGAAGCAGGAGGCGTTCGTCGAGCCAAGGACCGTGGATGTCCATGTAAGAAGAATCAGGGCACAGATTGAAGACGACCCGCCATATCCGGTGTATATCAAGACGCGGAAAGGAGTCGGCTACTACTTTGATGGATAGATGCACCGTTGGTTCTGCTTTCCGTCAGCGATTCCTCTGGGGCGTTGCCACATCTGCCTTTCAGCTTGAGGGGTCGCCTTACGCGGACTGGGCCTCCTGGGACTCGATACTGAGCGAGAAACCTGATGTGACAAATCACTACAGTCTTTATAAGGAAGACCTGGCCTTGCTCAAGGATCTCGGCGTGAATGCCTACAGGTTTTCGCTCGAATGGAGCAGGATCCAGCCCTTTGAGAACAGATGGGACGACGGGGCGGTGGCACACTACAGGGAGATTGTTGATATCCTGAACGCCGGCAATATCGAACCGGTTGTCACACTGCACCACTTCACCCATCCGCTCTGGTTCATAGGGAAATATCCGTGGCATGATGACTCGTCGGTGGAGAAGTTTATGACCTTTGCGGAAAGGATCGTATCCGCCTTAAAGGGCGTACGGTACTGGATTACCTTCAATGAACCATATGTTCTTGTCCTTGCCGGTTATTTCGAGGGGTGTACTCCCCCGGGGAAGAAGGATGTGCTGCTCGGAGTGAAGGCATTGACGAACATCTTAAAGGCCCATGGGGCTGCGTACGATCTTATTCATGCTCATTGTTCCGATGCCATGGTGAGCGTAGCCCACAATATGGCTGCCCTTGCGCCATGGAGAAGGTGGAATCCATTAGACAGGCTGCTCGCAAAGATAGCGAAGTATTTTTACAACCATTCACTCCTTGACGCATTTCTGACAGGTAAATTAATGATAAAGCTGCCGTTTAAAAATCCGGTCGAGATCAATGTGCCGATAAAAGGCAAATTAGACTTTTTCGGTGTCAATTATTACACGAGAATTCATATAAGGTTCAATCCATTCAAAAAGATGGGTGTTGAATTAAGACACAGAGATATTGAAGGCTATGGTCTTACTGACCTCGGATGGGAGGTGCATCCTCATGGACTCGAAAAGGTATTGCGCTATGCATCGAAACTCAATGCCCTCCTGATAATAACGGAAAACGGCATAGCGACCCATGACAGCGAAAATAAGATAAAGTTCATGAAAAGACATGTGGATGTGATCGAAAGGTGTATTAAAGACGGCATGGATGTGAGGGGCTATTTCTGCTGGTCCCTGATTGACAACTATGAATGGCTTCAGGGACTCGATGCAAGATTCGGACTTTACAAGGTGGATTTCTGTACACTAAAACGCAAGCCCACCAATGCAGCGGCATATTATTCTTATCTCATAAAAAGCA
>CAYYWY010000013.1:0-24848 GCA_964475485.1 uncultured Nitrospiraceae bacterium
GCGTGACACGTAATGCGTATTGAGACCGCTATTTGTGACCCATAACGCTTAACGTACTGCAGTCTTTCTTGTTTTGCTTTTCTATTCTGTATCCTTCGAGCAATTCTTTGCCCGCCGGAGGAACTGTGATCCTGAAGATGTCTTCGGCGATCTGTGATTCATGATGAATATTTCCTCTTAACCCGTCACGCGTTACGATTAACGCATCACGGCCTTTCGTCACGGTGACTTCCACCTTCGGGAGATGTTTTGCATCGGAATACCTTGCGCAGAGGGAGGCTGCAAGGGGAATAAAATTTTCAGAGCCGGCGCCGGACAGAAGCGCCACCGGGCTTCCGACTCCTTTGACCCTGAAGAGATAACTTCCTGCATCTGCAAAGGACTCGATGACTCCGTTTTCCCTTTCATCCCGGCCCACAATGGCCTTGCATGTGGGCGAGAACCTGAAGTGTCTTCCTATGCGAAGCAGGTGGAGGTCATCGAGAGAAGGATCCGGAGTATGGTCAAGAAGTTCCCGCAGCCGGTATGAATAGTTAGGCTCCGTCAAGAGACATCCGCCTGCAGGAGCAGGGTAGTCTGTTAATCCCAGTTCCCTCGCAAGGGCCATCTGGGGTTTTCTTGACCGGCCGCTGAAGCCATAGAGCATCTCTCTCTTTACCATCCCTTCCTTCTCGGGAATCGTCTCCTGCATAAGTTTCGCGCTGAGAGGCCGCAGGACAAGTCCCTTCAGCCCCGCCTCCCTATCGATGATGTTCAGTGTGTCCCGCCTCTGGCTCATGGGACGCTGGCCGAGGACCTCGCCTGTAACAATGAAATCCGTGCCTGTCATTTCCATGAGTTCCCTTGCCTCAGTGAGCATCAGGATCCTGCAGTCGATGCAGGGGTTCATGTTCTTTCCGTGGCCGTACCTCGGGTTCTTCACTATGCCGATGAACTTCTCCGCAAGGTGAGCAAGCTTCACCTTAAAACCGAACCTCTCAGCGGCAGGAAAAGGATTCTTAGAACAGGAGGATCTGTCGCTTATGTCGCAGCCGAAATGGGTGAGGAACGTGACGGCGGTGACCTCTATCCCCTGCCTTAGAAGCACGAGGATTGAGAGCGTGCTGTCCAGACCCCCTGAGAGCAATGCTATCGCCTTTGCCATATCACTCAACCGTAAGTGGTAAGTGGCAAACGGTAAGATGTCGAAGAAAACATCTCTCCAGAAACTGCTTTACGATTCACTTTCTTTCCCTCCACACTCCTTACACCTGACGACTTACGACTTGCGTTTTTTTGCGTTTTCTTTGAGCGATTCGGCGAGTTTTTCCTGTGTCACCACTGCAGTACCGACCTCGCCCACAACTATCCCTGCAGCATGATTAGCAATCACCGACGACTCCAGCATCGAGGCTCCTGAAGCACAGGCCAGAGTAAAGGCGGCGATCACCGTATCGCCCGCACCTGTGACGTCATAGACATGCCTTGCAACAGTGGGGATGTGGGTAATCTTCCCCTTCTCAAATAGACTCATCCCCTCTTCGCCCCTCGTAATAAGGACAGCACCGCAGGAAAGCCTTCTCATGAGCGCCTCGCCAGCCCTGACGAGTGACTTCTCGTCCCGTATCTCGACTCCGGAACCCTGGGAGGCCTCCAGAAGATTGGGGGTGATCAGGGATACCCCCTTGTAGAAGTGAAAATGGCCGACCTTCGGATCAACCGCTACGAGTCTGTCCTCTTTCCTCGCCGCATCGAGGATCCCCTTTATCAGCTCGCGGGAAACAACTCCCTTCCTGTAATCGGAAACGATGACGGCGTCATGTTCAGAGACGGCGCTCTTTATGAATTTCATAAGACCCCAAAGGGTCCTGCCCGAAATCCTGCTTTTATCTTCTCTGTCGAAACGCACTACCTGCTGGTTGTGGGCGACGACCCTTGTCTTTATCGTCGTGGGCCTCGAATCCTCAAACAGGGCGCTCTCGATGTCCCTTTCATCGAGGAGCCGCCTCAGGACTTCCCCTGCCCTGTCCTTCCCCACAACTCCTGCGACGGTAACTTCGCCTTTCAGTGCCACAACATTGTTAGCGACATTGGCAGCGCCTCCAAGCATGAAGCTGTCATCCGTCACCTCGACCACGGGGACGGGAGCCTCAGGAGAGATCCTGCTTACATTGCCCCATATGAAGCGGTCAAGGATAAGATCGCCTATTACCAGAATCCTGGTCTTTTTGAAATTATTGAAAATGCTTTTTAATTTCATACCTAAAACATAACCCACCTCAATTCAAAAAATCAATTTATGCTGGAACTATTTTCTTGATTTTAAACCCAAGATTATAATATTTATAGTTTCGTAGTTCTGCCATTTCGCTAATAAATAATTGTCTCAAAGGTATGCCAGTAATGAAGATTTCGAAAGAACCGAGCGAAGAAGAGAAGAAAGGCAGCGAAGACTGCATAGTGTTCTTGCCAAGACTCAGGCCCTCTACTGAGACGCTTCTGGTACGCATCTGGCTCGCAAGAAGCATCTAACAAAAACCAAACTGAAAGATTATTTTCCTTGATTTTTCTGGTAGCATTTATTTTATAATTACAAATTGAAATGGCTGGAAGAAGACTCACAAGGGAACTGAGCGAAGAAGAGAAGAAAGGCATGCCCCTTTATCCCATCGGCGTTGTCTCGGAACTTCTCGGAACAACCGATCAGACGTTGCGCCTCTATGAAAAGCACGGCCTGATAAAACCCGCCAGAAGGAACAAGAACCGCTTTTACTCTGAAAACGACATCAAGTGGCTCAGGTGCGTCAGGGACCTCATCCATGTGAAGAAGATCAGCATAGAAGGCATCAAGAAGCTCCTTGAATACGCTCCCTGCTGGGAGATCACCAGCTGCCCCGACGAAAGAAAGCTGAAGTGCACCGCCTTCATCGACCGGACAAAGCCCTGCTGGGACCTGAACAGGATGATCTGCAACAAGGAAGCAGGGAAGGTCTGCGAAGACTGCATAGTCTATATCGCACGCCACAACAGGAAGCAGAAGGAACCGGCATCCCTTTAATCGTCCCGCGCTCCGTTCTTAATTTACGCCGTGGACTGTCTACTACTTCCTTTTTGCAGACACAGGTCCCGGACTTATGCTAGGGTCGATGAGATAAGCCTCCTTGAAATACTCCCTTGTCCTTGTATCCCCCCAGAAATCCTTCCGGCCCTTTGCAGGCCCTTTTCTCTTCAGCTCATAATTCGCATAGCCGAGGAGATAATAGGCGTAAGGGTCAGGATTACTCGCAACGTATTCGCTGAGGTACTTCACTGCGTTTCTGAAGTCCTTCTTGAGATATGCCCTGCGGCCCTTCTCGAAGAGGTCCTCCTGGGCGAATACGCTCGACAAGGAAAAGACGACGACAATCAGAAAAGCGAGCAAGAACACAACGGCTTTTCGCATCCTGCACCTCCTAATCAAAATCCAGCTTCATAGGTTCTCTCGTCTCACGTATAGTCAGAGACGAAGAATATTCCTTGGGCTGGGTCCCTTTCTTGAAATACTCCCTGTATCCTGAAACCCCGTCCCTTGCAAGCAGTCCGTTTCCGGGATCTATGGGATAGCTCACGATCCCCTCCGGTATCGTATAACCGCGTTCTCCTATCTCCATTGATTTCATGAAATTCAGCCATATAGGTGATGCTGCCCTTGCCCCTGTTTCCTGATTACCAAGGGGACGCATGTCGTCAAAGCCGACCCAGACGCATGCAAGCATATCGGGTATGTACCCCACAAACCAGGCATCACGATAATCGTTCGTCGTCCCGGTCTTTCCTGCGACAGGCCTGCCTAGGGCCTTTGCCCTCCACCCTGTGCCATAGTTTACAACATCTTCCATCATCGAGGTTATAAGAAATGCCGTTTCGGGGCTTATGACCTGATCCCCCTCGGGATCGTTCGTTTCGACGATCCTTCCCTTCCCGTCGGTAATATACTTTATTGCGATCGGCTTCATCTTCATGCCGCCCGCAGCAAACACTCCGTAACTCGCGGCCAGATCAAAGGGAGTGATGCTCATGCTCCCGAGAGCTATGCTCAGATTCCGGGGCATCTCCGTATTGATCCCGATATGCCGGGCAAAGTCGATTACCTTCTCAACGCCCATCGAATCCACGAGCTTCACCGTAACAACGTTCCTCGAATAGGCAAGGGCGTCCCTCAGGCGTGTAGGGCCATAGTGCTTGTGGTCATAGTTTTCCGGGCTCCAGTCTCCTTTCAGCCCCCCCTTGTACGTGACGGGCTCGTCATTGATCATGCTTGCCGGAGTGAAGCCATTGTCCATGGCAGCTGCATAGATCACAGGCTTGAAAGCAGAGCCGGGCTGTCTCCTCGCATAAAGCGCCCTGTTAAACTCGGAACGCGAATAGTCATACCCTCCCACCATCGCCCTCACATACCCTGTGTTCGGATCAATTGCAACAATGGCGCCCTCGACTTCGGGCTCCTGCTCCAGGGTCAGTTCAGCCGTAGCCTTTGATGATCTGAATCCGACCTTCACAACGTCCCCGACCTCGAGTATCTTGTCCAGGGTAAAGTTCTTTATGTAGGCTGTCCTGCCCGACTTCGGGTCAAGAACGGTGCTTGCCCATCGCGCATTCTCTACTGAGAGCTTCCCTATTACGCCCCTTGCCTTGAGAATCGCCTCTTTGGCGCTTACCTTGAGGACAACCCCCGGAACAATGTCTCCAGGGTTGGCGATGACGGAAGAGAGGGAGTCCCTTTTCCTCATCTCCTTCTCAGCGTCCACTTCCCTCCGATCTATGCGCCCCCTCCAGCCCCTTCTCTTGTCAAGGTCCCTTAATCCCTCCTGGAGGGCCCTGGCAGCCGCACCCTGCGCCCTCCTGTCAAGGGTGGTGTAGACGCTGAACCCGCCCTTGTAAACCGCCTCCTCGCCGTATCTCTCCTCGAGGTATTTCCTTACATACTCAAGGAAATAGTTGTTCGCCTCCTGTCCCTTACGGATGCTGGAGAGGTAAAGGGGCTGCTTTTCAGCCTTTTCCCTTTCAGGCGGCTTTATGTATCCCTCCTCCTCCATGCGGCCGAGGACCGTCTCCTGCCTGTCCTTCGCCTTCATCAGGTTGTTGTAAGGAGAATAGGTTGCAGGAGCCTTTATCAGTCCAGCAAGAAGGGCAGCCTCGGGGAGGGTGATCTCCCTAACGGACTTGCCGAAATACACCCTCGACGCCATCTCCATTCCGTACGCTCCGTGTCCGAGATATACCCTATTGAGGTAGAGTTCGAGAATCTCCCTCTTTTGAAGCTTCTTTTCGATCTTCATTGCAAGGGCCGCCTCCCTGACCTTCCTCCGGAGTGTCTTCTCAGGGCTGAGGAATGTGATCTTTGCGAGCTGCTGTGTTATGGTGCTCCCTCCCTCCTTGAGGCCCACATGGAGGACGTCCTTGACCGCAGCACGCAGGATGGCGAGATAATCTATGCCTTTGTGCTTCCAGAAACGCGAGTCCTCAACAGCCACCACCGCATTGACGAGATGCTTCGGCATGCTCTCCAGCGGTACAAATATCCCCTTCTCCATCTTGAGTTCGCCGATGAGTGTATCGTCGTCGGCATAGACCTTTGTGCCCGGCACCGCCTTGTATTGCTTGAGCTCCTCCACAGAGGGTACCCCCTTGGCAACAGCGATGTAGGTCCCTGCTGATATTCCGATTATCACCGCGGCTATAATAAGAAGCGAGAAATTGCGCATAGAGGATTTCATGAGCCACCGCTGCATCTCTTTTTCATCAAAAAATTATAAACCCCTTAAACATGTCCTGTCAAAATCCACAAAGGGCCAACAGTCATTTCACAATAGAAAACTATAAAAATCAACGTCTTATATTTTTCTCATTTTTCGGCTTGACAGATACAATATCTTGTGGTTAAATCTTCCTTGAAAAACAAAAAATACAAAACCTTGGTGGGAGAGATTATGAAGGTTTTTTCAAAAAGAGGCTCATTCACCGATGAATCCTGGAGGAGGAACTTATGAAGGTGGCAAGTGGTCTCAGCCTCACGCAGAATGCATTGAAGGTCCTGGAGAAACGGTATCTCAAGAAGGACGAAGAAGGGAAGATCGTGGAGACCCCTGAGGAGATGTTCAGGAGGATCTCCCGGGCCATAGCCTCTGCAGACGCAGCCTACGGCAAGACCCCTGAGGACTTGGCCAGGACAGAAGAGGAATTCTATGAGATGATGACAAGCCTCTGCTTCCTTCCCAACAGCCCGACTCTTATGAATGCAGGCAGGAGGCTCGGGCAGCTCAGCGCATGCTTCGTGCTGCCTGTCGGGGATTCGATGGATTCCATATTCGATGCTGTGAAGAACGCCGCCATCATCCACAAATCAGGAGGAGGAACCGGTTTCAGTTTCTCGAGGCTGAGGCCAAACGGGGATGTGGTGGGCTCCACAAAGGGCATTTCCTCCGGCCCCATATCCTTCATGACCGTCTTTGACACCGCAACAGAGGCGGTAAAGCAGGGGGGCACACGGAGAGGCGCAAACATGGGACTTCTCAGGGTGGATCATCCCGACATCCTTGATTTCATCACCTGCAAGGACGACAACGCCAGGCTCAACAACTTCAACATCTCCGTCGGCCTCACTGAGGAGTTCATGAAGGCACTTGCAGAAGACCGGGAATACCCATTGGTTAACCCGAGGACAAAACAGGTGTCGAAGAGGCTCAGGGCCAGTGAGGTCTTCGGCCAAATCGTAAGCCATGCATGGAAGAACGGCGAGCCCGGGATCGTATTCCTGGACAGGCTGAACGAAGCGAACCCAACCCCGCGGCACGGAGAGATAGAGTCCACAAACCCATGCGGCGAACAGCCTCTGTTGCCTTATGAATCATGCAATTTAGGGTCAATAAACCTGGCAAAAATGGTTAAAGAAGCGTCAGGCGCAAATCGTCGAGTTTCAGCAGGAGAAGACCCGCCGCCCGTCACAGGTCACTCGTCACTTCGGTATGAGGTTGACTGGGACAGACTCAGAGACATCACATGGAAGGCAGTTCACTTCCTTGACAATGTGATCGACGTAAACAAGTATCCCCTTCCGGAGATAAAGGAAATGACAAGGGCGAACAGGAAGATAGGCCTGGGAGTGATGGGATGGGCTGACATGCTCATATGCCTGAGGATTCCATATAACTCACCCGAGGCAGTCCGTCTGGCTGAAGAGGTGATGGCGTTCATTCAGAGGGAAGGGAAGAACGCATCCGCCGCCCTCGCAGAGGAAAGGGGAGTTTTTCCGAACTATGAGGGCAGTATCTATGACGGAAAGGTGAGGCTGAGAAATGCCACGGTCACGACAATAGCTCCTACGGGCACCCTTTCGATCATCGCCGGATGCTCCTCGGGCATAGAGCCTCTCTTTGCGGTCTCCTATGTGCGCACCGTAATGGAGGGCACGAAGCTCATCGAGGTAAACCCCTATTTCGAGGAAGCGGCAAAGGAGGGCGGTTTCTGGTCAAGGCAGCTGATGGAACAGATTGCAGAGAAGGGCAGTCTCCGCGATTTCGGCGGTTTACCCGAGGGAGTGAGGCGCCTGTTTGTAACGGCCCACGATATCACTCCGCTTGAGCACATTCGTATGCAGGCGGCCTTCCAAAGGTACGTGGACAACGCGGTCTCGAAGACCGTGAACTTTCCCCACCATGCGTCTCCGAAGGACGTGGAGGATGTTTATCTCCTCGCCTACGAGCTCGGATGCAAGGGGGTTACGGTTTACCGGGACGGTTCGAGGGAAGAGCAGGTCCTTTCCACAGGGAAGACAAAGGAGACAGCGCAGCCGGCAGCCAAGCCTCCGGCAAGACAGAAGATCGTACCCAGGAAAAGGCCTGAGGTGCTGAAAGGCACGGTGAGGCTCGTAAGAACAGGTTGCGGGAATGTGTATGTCACCATCACGGAGGATGACGAGGGACATCTCTTCGAACTCTTCACGAGCATGGGGAAGGCCGGAGGTTGCGCTTCGAGCCAGGCCGAGGCGATCGGGAGACTCATCTCCCTTGCGCTCCGTTCGAATATAGACCCGATAGAGATCATCAAGCAGCTAAAGGGCGTGCGCTGTAACCAGCCGGTATGGGAGGCGGGCGGGTCGATCCTCTCCTGCTCCGATGCAATAGCAAAGGCTCTCGAGAAATACCATTCGAAGGGAGAGGGCGGAAACGGCAAGCACGACAACGAGGTCATTTTCATGGGCGCTTGCCCAGAATGCGGAGGAGCGGTGGAACACGAGGGGGGCTGTGCCGTATGTCATAACTGCGGTTTCACGAGGTGCGGGTAAGGGAAGGATGATATCCGATACCCGGGCTTGCATCGCCTACATCGCTGGGAGCCTCATTTCGGGTAGGGGGGATTTCCACCTTTACGACTACTCCACTTCAAAGCATATTAATATGAGGAACCTTCCCCACGCGAGGTGCCTGGAGCAGACCACTCGCGCACAGAAAGTCTTCATGCCCGATTCTGCAATGCGGTACCGTTATGCCTGCGGTCGCGGACAGTTCTTTGATATCGCCATCTACGGCAGTACCTTTATCGGGTATGTCCTGGGAAGCGCCTCCCATTTCATCGGCAATGTCAGGGGTGAGTCCATTTACCTCTATGACCGCAATGAGGCAGCCCACTTCAATTACAGGATCTCACAGTGCGCGGAAGGAGAGGAAGCCGGTTACGCAATCTGCAGCCACTGCGGAGTTAAGGGTATGGGGAGGACGGGATGAAGAGCGACAACGGCAGAAGGCCCTTCAAGAGGCTCTCGTGGGATGAGTATTTCATAGAGATATCGATGATTGTTTCGGCCCGCTCAACCTGCTTGAGAAGGAGGTACGGTGCGGTTATCGTTAAAGACAACGTTATTGTGAGCACTGGCTATAACGGGGCGCCTAGGGGTTCGGTGAACTGCATAGACCGCGGCACCTGCAGGAGGCAGGAACTGAATATCCCGGCAGGGGAGCGGTATGAGCTCTGCGAGGCGGTGCACGCAGAGCAGAACGCCATCATAAACGGCTCGCCGGAAAGGATGAAGGACGCCACCATTTACATCGCAGGCTTTGAAGATGGGGACATATTCGCGGAAGGGAAACCTTGCCTGCTCTGCAGGAGGATGATAAGGAATGCGCAGATAAAGCAGATAGTATATCTTTCCGGCGACGGCAGCATCGTTAAGGTCGAGGATATAAGGGAGCTGGATGCCCCGCCGCGCTGTGTCTCCTCTGACCTTATATCAGAAGACGAGGGCAAAGAGTAAGAAGGGAAACATATAGATAAAGTTCTTAAGAAATGAAGGAGACTGAAGCGATGAAGAAGATTTCCTTTTGTGGTATCGCAGCCTTTTTATTTGCATCCATGTTCATACATTCCTCAATAGCTCTGTCTGTGGAGAAAAAGCCGGTCGCCACGTACCGGATGACCGTTGCAACGCAGAATATGAGCATGCCGGGGGTGGAGCAGCTCCAGGGTATGTTAGGCGTGGGCTCTGCCTTCGGGCCGATTAAGACCCTGCATCTAGAGCTCAACTCCCCACAGAAGCTTCCCCCCTCTCCCCAGGCTACCCATGACATTCCGCCGGGGCAAAAGATGGGGCAGACCCTTCAGCTTCTTGCGCCGGAACGTGAAAAGGCAACGCCAGAGCAGTACGTCCCTGAGGGAGAAGAAAAAGGGGTGAAGCCCGAAAAACCGAAGGCGCGGATGCTCATCTACTGGGGATGTGGAGAAGATGTGAGGAAGGGACAACCCTATATCATCGACACGGAAAAAATGAATCCTATGGAGTTCGGAAAGGCCCTCGCGGGACGCACTCCGTCAGTTCAGTATCCTCCCTCGGAGAGAAAGGGATGGGTCTATGCTGAATGGCCGAACAGGAAGAGCTCCGTTCAAGTACCCAGGGACAGTTCCCTGGTCGGAAGCCATCTCGTCCATGGCAATTACACGCCGGACATAAGATTCAGCATTTCGCAGAAGCATGACTTCATGGCCCCTGTGGAGTTCACCTCCTTGAAGGGAAGCCTCGCCGACATGATAAGGGTGGAATGGAAGGCAATTCCAACGGCTATCGGCTATTTCGCAACTGCCATGGCCCGCAACGAGGCAACCGGTGAGATGATATTCTGGTCCTCAAGCGATGTGAAGGAGACGGGCTTTGGATTGATGGACTATCTCACCCCGTCGGACGTCCAGAAGTTCATAAAGGAGGGTGTCGTGATGACGCCGGATACGACGAAGTGCAATATCCCGAAGGGGATCTTTGGCAACACGGCTGGAGCCATGCTCCAGTTCATCGCCTATGGAGAAGAGCTCAACCTCGTCCATCCTCCCAAGCCAAAGGACCCGAAGGAGCCATGGAATCCCATCTGGACCATGAAGCTAAGGCTCAAATCAACGGCCATGACCCATTTGGGAGCCGAAGAGCAGGAAACCCAGAGGCCCGAAAGGGCAAGTGAACGCGAGACGCAGAAATACAGGGAAGAACTGAGGGAAGAAGAAAGAGAGGTGCAGATGCCCAGGGAAGTCGAACGGGAACCTCTGGAAAGGCCTTTGGACAGGATCAGGGGGATATTCGGGTTCTGATAAAGATATGGTGAGCCTTGTGAATTCGAAATATCCTCAGATAAAAAACTACGATGAGGATAAGTGGATAAATGATGCCTTGAAGTTTACAAGAGATGCCTCCGAGGTTCCGGCATATGATGCCCTGACCGGAAACCCTCAGCCGATGAGGGCAAGGTTTGTCGATTTTTCCGTGAAGACCCGGATGACGCCCACTGGTTCAGATTCCAGACAGCTGCCAAGAAACAATTGGCAATGGTTCTGAATATGGTGGCGGAGATATGATCGGGAAGCTGAGGGACATAAGCGTCAAGGCCGTAATCGCCAGCCTCTTCGTGGACATCGGCGGTACGTTCCTGTTCTTCTTCCTCTTCTCTGTTATCGGAGCGATACTACTTTCATCTTTGGGAAGGGACCCCGACGAGCTCAAGGACTATCCGGAAACGACTACCTTCATCATTGTCTCATCTTTTGCAGGCCTCCTCTTCAGCGCCCTCGGCGGCTACGTCAGTGCCAGAATCTCCGGAAAGGCGGAGATGAAGAACGCCCTTGCAACGGGCGCTCTGTCGGTACTGATCGGGCTAGTCTTATTCGCAGCTCCTCCAGCCTCTCCGCGTTCCTGGCTCGATCTTCTATCCCTTGTCCTGATAATCCCCTTCGCGTTGCTCGGGGGTTACGCCTGCATGAAGGGAAAACAGGGCAAAGGTGCTTCCCCCGAAAAATGAACTATAAATCTTTCATAAACCTCAAATGCGAATTCCTGCCCTGTCACAACCTGAAGGACTGGCATTCATGCCTTTTCTGCTACTGCCCTCTGTTTCTCCTCTCATGCCCGGGGGAATTCTCAATCCTGCCTTCGGGAGTGAAGGACTGCTCGAAATGCGTCATCCCCCATACGGAAAACGGCTGGGACATCATCCAAAATGAGCTTCAGGCGCAGCTGTACGGAGTTCAACAGCCAGTTTAATTTTGCCGAAAGACAGAACCCCCGCCGGATGTTACTCCATAATTGGTATTGCTTTTCTTCCAAGGAAGTTTTACCATTCAGGTGAGGGAAAGAGATTTCCCGCGAAGAGCACCTTTTCTTTCTCAAGAGGTCTGGGAATGAAGTTCCTTTTTCTTGCATGAAACCAGGTCCTCTCAATTAAACCCTATCACCTTTCAGGGAAGTTTCCGCTCCATTTTGTACACCCTGAGCGATCTGTTACAATAGTGAAACGCGAACCGGAGGAGTGCACATGCCTTTTGTAATTATCAAGATAACAAACTGCACAGGACCTTATGGGAACGTCACCCTCAAGAGCATTCAACCTTAAGGTTCTCCTCGTGCTCTCACTGGGACACCTTGCCACCGATATCTATCAGGGCGCTCTTCCAGCCATCCTTCCCTTCCTGAGGGAAAAACTCCGCCTTTCCTACACCGAAGCGGGCGCCTTAGTGATGGCATCCAGCATCAGCTCTTCCGTAATTCAACCCCTCTTCGGTTTTCTCTCCGACAGAAAGGAAAAACCGATTCTTCTTCTCTTAGGAAGTTTCTGTGCAGGGGCCGGTTTTTCGCTCCTCTCCCTGCCATCCTCCTATGCGGCCGTCCTTTCACTCGTTGTCCTCAGCGGACTGGGCATAGCCTCCTACCACCCCGAAGGATACAGGACCTCTTATTTCTTCACGGGTGAGAGAAAGGCCTCGGGCATGTCCGTTTTCTCGGTAGGAGGCAATTTCGGTTTTGCCCTCGGCCCTGTCCTCTCCCTCTGGATCATTACCCACGCGGGTTTTCCCTATCTGCCCCTAATGATGATCCCTGCCACCGTCTTCCTTGCCATGCTCATTGTCTCCTGGAAGGGACTCGCCATCCCCAGGGCAAACAGGGAGACAAGGAAGGAGGAGTCGCGGGCTATTCCAAAGGGCACGGCCCTCTCCCTTTCGATTATCATCGCAATAGTGATCATGCGTTCATGGACTCAGTTCGGCTTGATGACTTATATCCCTTTTTACTTCATAGATTATCTGAACGGAGATCCCGTACATTCAGGAAAGCTCGTCTCTGTCTTTCTGCTAGGGGGCGTCATCGGCACTCTGGGGGGATCACCCCTGGCTGACCGGTGGGGGCACAAGTTCTATTTGGCCCTCTCCATGCTCCTTGCTTCCCTGATCTTTCCCCTTATCTTCGTTTCCGGGGGACCCCCGCTTTTCCTGGTTCTGGGAATGCTCGGCATGGTCCTCATCTCTACCTTTACCGTCACCGTGGTGATGGCTCAAAACCTTCTGCCGAGGAACCTCGGTGTTGCATCAGGTCTCATGGTCGGCTTTGCCATCGGAACAGGCGGGATCGGGGTGACCTTGCTCGGGGTGATCGCAGATCATCTTGGTGTGCCCTTTGCCCTAAAGTCCATCTTCTTCCTCACCTTCACGGGTTTCCTGTTAAGCCTGTTACTCAGGTACCCCCTCCGGTCACGGGCCATGTTGGAATGAAATTGCTGTGGAAATTGTTGCTGGCATCTCATTGCAACGGAGCACATTATAAAGAGGTGAGGATAATTGACTAAAGCGAAGCTGATGGAGGAACTGGAAGAGACGCGCCGGAAAATGCCTTTGCGGTCTGGCAGCATCAACCTTCGCAACGGTCTTCGCCGGCTGCATTAAGCCTTTCTTCACCACAAAGGTTCAGCCCAAGGGCACAGGGCTCGGACTTGCCATTGTAAAGAGGGTGGCGGAAGATTATGGAGGTGCCGTTCGCTTCGAGAGCATTCCCGGTTCCGGTTCCACGTTCGGCCTTCTTTTCCCGGCGTGATCCCCCTCCTTCCCTTGATCCTACCTCAGAGCGCCTCTCTGAAGACGCACGACTCCCTCCGGGAGGCAGAATATCCCCTTTCTGTGGAGCGGTTATCGCCTGGGAGATGGAAAGTAAGGTCGAGGAGATAATGAAGAGACTCGCAGTGAATCTCCACATCCTGAATCTCTTATGCCAAGAAATAAGGGCTTGCAACTATTGGCAAGCCCTTATTTCTCTCTCCAAAGATCGATATTAACTTAAATGTTTATTGACCAGTTTGGTCATTTCAAACATCGTAACGGTCTTCTTACCCCCAAATACCACCTTGAGGTTTTCATCGGCATTAATGTTTCTCTTGTTCACCGGGTCCTGGAGCTTGTTCTTCTTGATATACTGCCAGAGCTTTTTGACAACCTCGGTCCTCGGAAGGGGCTTGTTCCCCACGACCTTCGCAAGGGCATCGCTGATCTTCATCGCCTTCATGAACGCGGGGCTCGGTTTCCTTTTTGACTTCGTCGTCTTCTTAACGACCTTCTTCACCGTCTTCTTTGCAACCTTCTTCGCCACCTTCTTCTTTGCGACTTTCTTTGTTGCCATCTCTCCCTCCTTTATTTCGAGCATCTCTACTGATGCTGCTCTCCTGCCTCAGCGCCCTCATACATCCTACTAGACATCTCTCCGATTGTCAACAAATTTTCTTTACCTGTTCGCATCCAGGGTTGACGGTTCTGATTGCTCCCGATTGATTCCTTACTTGACGGAGATCAGCTCCACCTCGAAGACAAGCGTTGCGTTGGGACCGATGAAAGTTCCGGCACCCCTCTCGCCATAGGCAAGCTGCGGGGGGATGAAGAGCTGCCACTTCGCACCTTCCTTCATCAGCTGGAGTGCCTCGCTCCAACCCTTGATCACACCGTTTACCGGAAAGACCGCCGGTTCTCCACGTTTGTGGGAGCTGTCAAACTCGGTCCCGTCCAGAAGGGTTCCACGGTAATGGACTGACACGGTATCCGTTGCCTTCGGGGTCTTCCCGCTTCCTTCGGCAATTACCTTATACTGGAGGCCGCTCGGAAGGGCTTTCACTCCCTCCTTATTCTTGTTCTCCGCAAGGAATGTCTCTCCCTCCTTCCTGTTCTTCTCGGCGACTTTCTTCATCTCCTCCGCCTGCTTGCCCATCACTTCCTGCCTGAAGGCGTTCTTTACCGCAGCCATCTCCTCGGCACTCATTTGTGAAGGTCTCCCTGCAAGCGCATCTGTAAATCCCCTTATGAGGATCTCCGGATCGACATCGATGGACTGCTTCTTCAGGTTATTGCCGATATCATGGCCGATGAGGTAGCTCAACTTCTCCTTCTGTGTCTTCAGCATCGTCTTCTCCTCGGCGTTCGCCTGCACCCCAAGAAGCAGGATACTCAGAATCACCATCCATTTCATTCTCATAAAGACTCCTTTCTCGGCAATGAGGTTTCTATCTATTCTATGTCCTCACTTGAGAGAATGCAACCCGCCCTCCGTGTTCATCCCCACCTCGCCGGGAAGAAGAGCCTGAAGGTGGTGCCCTTTCCGGTATCGCTCTACACGTCAATTCTGCTCATCTGCTCCGACAGATCTGGTCACGCTTTCTACAGGCAATCTCAATCTCTCTTCACTCTCGGCAAGGCCTGTTGGACCCCCGGATGGCGTAGACGTCCCGTCTTATGAGCAGATATAGCACGAGGGCCGTGACGGCGATGAACACCCATCCCTTGATGATCTGAGTGCGGGTCATCATAAAAGGTCTTTCATCAGAACGGTTTTCCATTTACATTGGATCACAACTGTTTCTGCATGCTGGACCTTAGAAGGTTATGTCCTCTTACCCCATCCATCGTCAATTCTTTTCTTCCCTCGCGTTATGCCGAGAAATGCTATAATTCATTTATAGGAGGAAATCAAGAAGGAAGTGCGTATTAAGAGAATCTATTTCATAGAACCCCGGTCACCCGGGGCCCACATTTACAGCAGGACCCCCCTGCCCCGGCTTGGGAGCATCCTCCTTACCACCATACTCAAAAACAAGGGATATGAGTCAAAGGCGTTCATCGAAGACATCGCAGAGCCTGATTGGGAAGAGCTGAAAAAGGCCGATCTTATCGGCATCTCTTCCATCACATCCACTGCGCCAAGGGCCTTCAAACTCGCAAATGGATTTCGTTCGCTTGGTATCCCTGTTGTGATGGGCGGCCCCCACTCCACTTTCCTGCCCGAGGAGAGCCTCGCGCATGCCGATTATGTGGTCAGGGGGGAAGGGGAAGAGACGCTTGTGGAACTCCTGGAGCATCTTGAAGAAGGTCTTCCCCCTGACGATATAAAGGGTCTTTCGTTCAGAAGGGGGAATGCTGTTATCCATGCCCCTGACCGTCCTCTTGTGCGTGACCTTGATGCCGCCCCGATCCCGGACTTCAGCCTGGTACACAACTGGGGGAAGAGGGCCACAGTCCCAATAGCAACATCGCGCGGCTGTCCCTTCGGCTGCAGATTCTGTTCTGTGATACAGATGTTCGGCAGGAAATACCGGTTCAAGTCCGTGGAAAGGGTCATGGAGGAGATCAGGCAGGCGGCGAGGAAGAGGACTCATATCTTCTTCGTCGATGACAATTTTGCAGCGGATAAGAAACGGACAAAAGCCCTTTTGAGGAGGGTCATTGACGAAGGTCTTGACATAGAATGGTCGGCACAGGTCCGAACCGATATCGCAAGGGACAATGAACTTCTTGACCTCATGGCCAGGTCCGGATGCTTTATGGTCTTCGTCGGATTCGAGTCTATCAACCCTCGCACCCTTTCTCTCTACAACAAGAAGCAGAACCCGGACGATATTGTTTACTGTATCAGGAAACTCCGGGCTGCGTCCATACGCATCCACGGGATGTTTGTTTTCGGCGGGGATACCGACGACATAGAGACGATCAGGAGTACTGAGAGGTTTGCAAGACGCCTCCGCATCAATTCCGTTCAGTTCATGATGCTCACCCCTCTGCCCGGCACCCCCGTGTTCCATGAGCTGATGCAGCAGGGCCGTATCATCCATACTGACTGGTCGAAGTACGACGCCCATCACGCAGTCTTTGAGCCGAAACTCATGACCCCCTTTGAGCTCCATACCGAGACACTCAAGGCTATGTCTGGTTTCTACTCGTACGGGGCTGTACTCAGGAATCTCCTCCGGGGCGACCTTTTTTACACTGCAGTCACTATCTACGGGAAGAGATCTCTCAAGAAGATTAGGACGCCGAGCAGGAAATACCTGAAAAACCTGAAGGGCATGGTGAGCGCTAAGTTTGATGAAAAGGCCGGTGAACTGAGAGATTATCTCCTGTCCAAGAAGAGGGCTGTCAACATCGTGTTGACCCTCATGAGCGAGGAAGGGGCCGAAACGGAATTCTTCAGAGCCTTTTTCGATAAGATCGGAAAGAAATTGGTCGTCAGCGATGAAGCACCATGCCCTTCCCACGATTCCATCGCCATCATGCCCATCATATGCAAAGGAGACGAGTCAGACAGACCGGGCAAGGGACTGCTGACGGACCTCACCGAGAAATACAAGGCAACCATCCGCGACGCCTTGGTAGTTCCGCTGGAGACCCATTCTCTCTACAAGGCATGTGTTGATCTCGGACTGCTCATGGGAATCAGGTTGAGAAAGATCCGTGCCGCTTATGAAAAGGCTTTGGAGACACTGAACGGGAATACCTTTGACTGCTCTGCCCTGATCGTCATCTCTTCCCTGAAACCGTCCTGACCTCGGTCCTTGTGGGCATGTCGTCCCCCGGCGGAAAGGGGAATCAGGATTCCGGGCCGTTCCGGAAAAACGAGGACTTGAATCTTTCCGGATGAAAGGCCTTGAGGCGAATGACCCTACACCCCGGGAGACATGCCACTATGCGCTCCTCACTGACTCTCTGGTCGTAACCAAGCGCAACGACGTCCGGAGAGAGCTCCTTGAGAATCGAAAAAAGGTCTTTGCCTTGGTAGCCCAAAACCACCCTGTCGGCAATACCCGTCTGTTCTACGTTCGCTTTTCTACGCTCCTCATCGTGGTCAGGGTTGATGCCCTTTATTCTCTTGACATTCATATCCCTGGCGATGATGACAATGAGCTCGCTCCCCAGGGCCTTAGCCTGGTTTAGAAAACTGATGTGCCCTGGATGGAGGTGATCAAAGGTTCCCGCGCATATGACCCTAACGTGCGCTTTGTCCTTCCCTCCCGGGAACTCCTCTTCTATTTTGTCCTCCTTTCCATAGAAAAGACCTTTGCGTATTCAATGGCGATGGCCGCCTGTTCTGCAAGGGCAGTGGCAAACTCCATCTCGTCCTGATGAAAGGTCCTGTGCTCCTTTGTAAGCACCCTCATCACACCGATGACCGTCCCTCTGAAGCTCATCGGAATGGCAAGCATGCTGCAGATCCCCTCTTCCTTCGCCTCTTTCTGATATACGATTCTCGGGTCCGAGGTGACGTCATAGATCGCGACAGGGGTCCCTTTCAGTGCATCCGCCACGCTCTTTTCAGCATCGACGGGTCCCTTGTTCAGATATCTTTCGCTCAGGCCGTATGACGCAACGAGTTCAAGCCTTTGCCGGTAGGGATCAAGGAGCCTGATGGTGGCCGCGTCGGTATTCATCGCATTGGCTATCTTTCTCACTATCAGGTCCATGACTTCCTGAACATTCAGTGAGGAGCTCACTGCCCTTGAGATATCCTGGAGGGCATTGAGGTACTTCGCTTCCTTGTACTGTCTCTCATACATTCTCGCATTCTCTATCGCGGTGCCGCACTGTTCGGCAAGGGCAGCCGCAAAATCGATGTCCTGCTGGGTGAAGTGCCTGAGTTGAGCGGTCAGGAGCCTGAGGATTCCCGTCACCTTTCCCCTGGCGATAATTGGGAGTGTGAGCATGCTCTTTATGCCTTCTTTTTCAGCCTCCTTCCGGTAAAAAACCCTCGGATCTTTGGAAACATCGTAGATAGCAACGGGTTTTTCGTGCAGCGCCTCAATGATATTCTCCTCCATGTCCACAGGCCCCCTGCTGAGATACCCCTCGCTTAATCCTGAGGCAGCTACAAGCGCAAGGGACTCCCCGGACTCGTCTAGAAGCCGTATTGTCGCTGCCTTTACACCCATGACCTCGGGGATCTTCCTGACGATCATGTTCAGGACCTCACTGAGCTGAAGAGACGAACTCACAGCCCTCGTGACTTCCTGGAAGACCCTCAGGTATTCCTTTTCCCTTGAAACAGTTTTTTCGAAGACCCTGGCATTCACGATCGCAATGGCTGCCTGCTCCGCAATCGCAGCCACGAACTTCAGATCTTCCCCCGAATACTGGGTAGGTTCGGAGGTGTACATCCTGAGCACTCCTATCACCTCGTCACCAAAGCGCATGGGAATTGAGAGGATGCTCCGTATGCCCTCAGCTATAGCCTCGTTTCTGTACCGTGACGTCTCGTCGGCCGTGATATCGTAGACGGAAACGGGTTTCCCCGCCAAGGCATCAACTATGCTGCCGTCATATACGACCGGCCCCTTATTCGCGTATCGCTCGCTCAGACCATGGCTTGCAACAAGCTCCAGCTGTTTAGTCTCCTTGTTCAGGAGCCTCAGGGAACTCGCCTTCACATTCATCACCTTAACCACATTGGTGACGATGAGATTCAGGACCTCGTTTAGGGAAAGGCTCATACTGATCGCCTTGCAGATGCTCTGGTAACTTTCGAGATATATCCGTTTCGAGAAGATCTTTTCGGCACACGCCTGGCAGATCGAGTGGGTGAACTCTCCGAGCCCTCTCCGTGTGAGATATACCTCGATATCCTCCCAGTGTTGTTCCTCGGTCCTTATCTTCTTGCACCATCCGCAAATAGGGATCAGTCTCTCCCTGCCGTCTCCTTTCAAAACCGCCTCCCTTTCAGTCTCCGGCCCCGACTATCTTACTTATTCTTCTCATCAGCGTGCTCTTCTGTCAAGATTTTTTATATTAATTCTTTTAATCCGCTCATTTTCCGGGCGGAATCGAGGAGCCCCGAATATGCTATAATTAACCATGTCGGAAAAGACGGATTACAAGCAGTTCACTGAGGAAGAAGAGAGGGTATACAGGAAAAACATCGAGATCATCAGGTCAAACATCGACAACGGTGTGAAGTTCGACCTTGCATGCGAATTTATCGACGTGGCCGACCCGCACTTCAAGGACCTGATTATCGACGATGCGCTGAAGATCGAAATAGCCGAGCTGCATTACGGCAAGAGAATTCCTCTCAGGGACGTCTCGGTAAGGCTCGGCGTTTCCGTTGAACGGTTGTTGCGGGCGAGCACGGAGATGATAGAGGACGTGATCAGGAGTTCTGAAGAGATGATGCTAAGGCAGGATAAGAGGGGCCGCCCGACGCACTGAGTCAGTTATGCACAGAATTACCCTTTTTTCGTTAAGCACGTGCGCCGTTTGCAGGAAGGTGAAGAGGTTTCTCGAAGACCACGGGATTCCCTACACCCTAATCGAGGTGGATACCCTTGAAAGCGGTGAGCAGTGGTTCATGACAAAGGAACTTTCAAAACATAACCCCCAAGCCACCTATCCCACACTTGTCATAGAAGATGTCATTAAGGGATATGACCTCGATGCCCTGGAGTCAAAACTCCTGCCGGGGAAATCCGAACGTCAGTGACGGCATCTGCTTCCGAAAAGCTCTATGGGGCCCTGGCGCGTTATGCGGAAACCCAGGGCATGGAATTGAATAATGACCGGGACTTTGTCCTGGATATTGTCAGCGGCCTGCTGAAGAATGAGGAGCGTTACGGCTACCGCTCATGCCCGTGCAGACTCGCCACGGGCATAAAGGAAAAGGACGAAGACATCATCTGCCCCTGCAGACACAGGGACGACGACGTAAGGGAATACGGAAGTTGTTACTGCTATCTCTATGTGTCTAAAGAATGGAATGAGGGAAAGGTTCCCCGCATCGTCGTGCCGGAGAGAAGACCCTGAGGAGGAATGAAAATGAATATGGACGATAGAGAGCAATGCAACATCTTTGATTTGCCAGGTCTGAACGACATAAAGGGCAGTCCCGAGATCCTCAACAATGTGAAGTGGGACGTAACACCCCGGACAGTTATGGAGCCGAGATTCCTGTCAAGGCCTGAAGACCTGCAGAAGCTAAGGGATATCTCGGGTTACATGTTTTACATAGAATCCCAGTGCGATCCCCCAGCCCTCATGCTCATGAAGATAGGGAAAACCGATATCAGTTCAACGATAGCAAAGATAAACGAGATTCCTCAGGAGCTTCTTAAGAAGGCCATGGAAAACCCAGTCGAAAAACCCTCTCACGGCATGTACGCAATCAACGGCGAGATCAAGGATTGGCTGAGGAAGGAGTTGGGGGCTTAGACTTTTCCCTTCGCCTTCAGAGTCTCTTCCATCATCAGGATATACTTCAGGAACTTAAAACCGAAGAGCATGAGGTGGATGTCGTCTGTGCGTAGTTTCTCCCTTGAAGAATCATCCACCTCGAAATGGTCAAGGAACTTGCTGTCGAAGATAAACCTGCGGAATCTGTCCGTGTCATAGCATGCGAGATAGAAGACCGCCTGTTTCTTCTCGCCGATCGGCTCCTTAGGCACGTTCCGCATCAGAACTATACTTTTCCAATCTCTGTTCAGTTCGTCATAACGGTCGACTCCCTGGTCCTCCCTCCATTCCGCGATACTCCATTCCCGGGGCTCGGCGAAGCCCTTGCAGTGCTCTTCCTTCACAAAAAAGAAGAATTCCTCGTCCACCACCTTCTCATCCACGGCCTTCTTCAGGGTTCCCTGGCCGATAGGGTAGTATCTGCAGTTCGCGGGCCTGTCCTCATAGACGCTGCACCCTTCCGGCGTGACAAACTGACAGCTCCTGCCCTCTTCCTCGCTCATCCGCAGATAGAGTAGCGGAAATGCTGCCCTCCCCTCGGCCTGCGTGTAAGTATATTTATCGAGAAATTCAGATGAGGTGATTCCGAGCCTCTTCTTTAGCCTAACAACATCATAAGGGGTGAGCATAATATCTATATTGCTGCAGCACTTCGTAAAACACGATATCCCTTTATGACACTTAAACTTGAATCTGCTCTCCATGGTAAGCTGGACGTGATCTACTACCGACATATTAGCCATAATGCCTCCAATGAACTTACTTACCTTATTATAAAGGGGCTCGTGGGGAAAAAGCCATTCCTGATCATGTCCAGACTTTATGGGGGGCCGGCCTAACAGTCCGGCCCCCAGGGACGATCTTGTTATTTTACGAAGGGCACGATGAGAAGCGCAACGATGTTCACGACCTTGATCATCGGGTTGATTGCCGGTCCAGCCGTGTCCTTGTAAGGATCACCGACAGTATCTCCGGTAACCGCAGCCTGATGAGCGGGACTTTTCTTGCCGCCGTACATGCCGTCTTCAATGAACTTCTTGGCGTTGTCCCAGGCCCCGCCTCCGCTTGTCATGGCAATGGCCAGGAAGAGCCCTGTGATGATAGCTCCGATGAGAACTCCTCCCAGTGCCTCCTTGCCGAGGATCACTCCAACGAGGATCGGCGCAACCACCGGGATGAGCGCAGGCACCATCATCTGCTTGATCGCTCCCTTTGTAACTATGTCAACACAGGTTCCGTATTCCGGTTTCGCCTTTCCCTCCATAATGCCCGGGATCTCCCTAAACTGCCTTCTCACTTCTTCAACGACACCGCCAGCTGCCTTTCCAACTGCCTCCATAAGGAGCGAGCCGAAGTAGAATGGCAGAAGGCCGCCGATGAATAGACCGACCAGCACCATGGGGTTGGAAAGGTCAAACGCTATGGCTTCGCCAAAGGAACGCGAGTACTCGGCAAACAGCACCAGGGCTGCAAGGCCCGCAGAACCTATTGCATAACCCTTTGTAACGGCCTTTGTGGTGTTGCCAACCGCATCAAGGGGGTCTGTGATTTCACGGACCTCTTTCGGCAGTTCTGCCATCTCGGCTATGCCGCCGGCGTTGTCCGTTATCGGCCCATAGGAGTCTATCGCAACGACTATGCCGGTCATGGAAAGCATGGCGACTGCCGAGAGGGCTATAGCAAAAAGGCCGCCGCCCGTATTGCCTGCGAAACCGCCGCCAAGCCAGTAGGCCAGCAGAATGGCGCCGGAAATAACAAGGGCAGGAAGCCCCGTTGACTTCATGCTCACCGCAAGGCCGGCTATGACATTGGTGCCGTGTCCTGTCTGGCTCGCGGCGGCGATATGCTTAACGGGTGAGAAGCTCTTAGAGGTAAAGTATTCTGTAATCCAGACTATCAATCCAGTCAGGGCAAGGCCGATAAAGGCTGTCACAAATACGCCCTCGGCGGTAAAAGCCTGCTGGACATTCGGAAGCCCGAGAAACCACTTGGATGCTGCGTAAAATGCGATGGCCGCGAGAACCCCTGAGACTGCCAGACCTTTGTAAAGGGCCCCCATGATGTACTGGCTCTTCCCAAGCTTTACGGCAAAGGTGCCTATGACGGATGCGACAATCGAGATGCCGCCTATCAGGAGAGGGAACTCAACCCAGGGGCTCTCCGCGCCAAAGACTGTTTTTGCAAGGAGCATCGCAGCGACCAGGGTAACCGTGTATGTCTCGTAAAGGTCAGCAGCCATTCCGGCACAGTCACCCACATTGTCGCCGACGTTGTCGGCGATGACTGCGGGGTTCCTTGGGTCGTCCTCCGGAATCCCTGCCTCGACCTTGCCGACAAGGTCTGCTCCGACGTCAGCAGCCTTTGTATAAATACCGCCGGCGATACGTGCAAAAACGCTCATCAGGGAGCATCCGAAACCTAACCCTATCAAGGCATGAAAGGCCTCCTCCCCAGCCATTGATTTCACCACTACATAGTAAATAGCGATGCCGAGGATTCCGAGGCCTACGACCATGATGCCCGTCACAGAACCGCCTTTAAAAGCGAGTCCGAGGGCGGCCTGCAGGCCCTTCCTCGCTGCCTGGGTCGTCCTCACATTTGATCGCACGGTAACCATCATACCAATGTAGCCTGCAAGGGCGGAACCGATGGCACCAATCGCAAAACCGAGAGCCGTCCAGATGCCCAAGAAGAACAACAATACTATGAAAAGCACGATACCGACCATTGCGACTGTCTTGTATTCACGTCTCAGAAATGCCGTCGCACCCTCCTTCACCGCATCCGATATCAGTTTCATACGGTCTGTACCCGCATCCTGCTTCGATACCCAGGATGCGATGACTGCCGAGTACAAAACCCCCAGAACACCACAGGCGATTGCAAAGCCGATTATAACACTCATCTATCTCCTCCTTTTCTTGGATTTCTGAACGAGAAAGATATCATAAGGGAAATTTATTAATCAATAAATAAACAAGCTCGGGAACCGACCACCATCCTCACCACAGAATCTCTCCTCACCTCCTTTTGGACTTACCCAACTCACTGCTCCCTCCCTGCCTGTTTTGCAAACACCATGGCGGTAGCCCTGTAGACCATATGAGCCATCTTTGAAAATGGTGCGTAGGCAAAGAGAAAGAACACGAATACTAAGTGGCTAAAGTATGTCGGATACGCCAGCACGCCGATATCCGCAAGCCTGAAGAGTTCCGAAAGGACGCCTGTTGCCATGATGGCAAAGACGACAAATATGAAAAGCCAGTCGTAATAGCTGCCCGCGCCGGCCTTATCCTTGTTCTTGAGCCGATTGGTGATGACAAGCATTGTTCCGGCAAGCAGAGCAAGTGCACTCAGGTTGCCTACCAGTTTCAGCGGATCATAGAGAGGATACGGCGACGGCCTACCCATAACATAGAGATAAAAGACCGCCCAGCTCGTCGTGATAGCAAGGCCGATAAAGGCATAAAAAACGAGCAGATGCGATGTGGACCGTGCCTTCGTCACATTGCACTTCTTGAATCTGCTATGGGAAAGGATGTCCGAGATCACAGCCTTTACACTCCCCGCAAGGCGCCCCCTTAGTTGTGCTCCCCTGCTCATGGCAGCCCAGTATTTCTTGACACCGAAGACAAAGGACAAGACGGCAAAGATGGCAGCCGCCGTGAAGATAAGGTCAATCCCGAAGCCTCCGATAGGTATAAACTTCGAATACACGATCTCACCGGCGTCACCCCTGGGCACAGCACCAAGCGAATTGTTATTTGAGGCGACTGCCAGGAAGATGAGCACGGGCAATGCGAGGAGGAATATAAGATACTTCGCCTCCCCCGCCATCTTGCCGAGAAACGAAGGTGCGGAAAACTCCCTGATGGTCATCTTCCGTATTGCGCCGAGCACCTCTCCCGGCTTTGCGCCCCTTGGGCAGTATGCTGTACAATCGCTGCACTGATGACAGAGCCAGATGTCCGGGTTGCTGATGAGCCTGTCCTTCAGACCCCACTGCGCATACATCATCTCCTTGCGCGGAAAGGGTTTGCTGTCAGGGGTGACATTGCAGA
>CAYYWY010000013.1:24858-61908 GCA_964475485.1 uncultured Nitrospiraceae bacterium
CCACCGAGCAGCTGGCGCACTGAAAACACTTCTTGAGCGATTCCCCTCCGCTCTTCATGATCTCTTTAACAAAACTCAAGTCCGGGCTTATTGCCTGTTCTGCCATCTATATACCTCCAAAATAGCTCATGGTTCATGGCTCATAGTTTGTGGCCTTTAGGAGCCATCAGCTATGAGCTATGAGCTTAGTTAGAATCCCTTAAACGGATTGAGCCCTATCTCCTTTACCTTCTCGACAAACTCATTGATCATGTCAGGGAGTTTGTCGTACTCGTTGATAGCGACCTGCATCATCTGGACCCTCTCAGCCTCAAGCTGGAGTCTGTTCAGAGTTTCACCTATCTTGCTAAACCTGTAATTGGCAAGCTCGCTGCCCTTTATAAAATGGCACTGGTAGTTCTCCCCGAATTTGCAGCCGAGGAGGAGCACCCCGTCAATACCCTTTGAGAGGGCGTCCGCGACCCAGACAAGGTTCATGCCGCCAAGGCATCTCAGTGAAACGAACCTGACGCTCGGATCGATCTGCCTGCGGTTGATTGCAGCCGTATCAAGGGCGGGATATGCGTCGTTTTCGCAGACGAGGGCGATGATGCGGAACTCTTCTTCTGGCGACTCCACCGACTTTATCATAGACCCGATGATATCAACGCTATAGTCCTTAAAGGACACAATCCTTTCGGGACAGGCTCCCATACAGGTCCCGCATCGTCTGCACCGGTTGATCTTGTAATAAGGGATACCCTTTTCGTCTTCGTCTATGGCGCCGAAGGGGCATTCTTCCGTACATCTCTTGCATGCAGTGCACCTGATGAGCATAGGGTCAGGGAATGTGATGTCCCACGCCCTAGGGTGCACAGCCACGCCCCTCGAAACATGGTCAATGCACTGAATCGCCTTAAACGCCGCGCCTGCGGCGTCTTCCTGGGCCTCGGCCATATTCATAGGCTGTCTGACGCAGCCTGCTGCGTAAACGCCTGTCCTCCTTGTCTCGTACTGGAAACATATAAAGTTCGAATCGGCAAATCCGCATGCCCCCTCGAGAGAAGGGACTTCCGGACCCTGACGGTACGTGAGGTTCAGGATGAATTCTGGTTTCGGGGTGGAATCGAGATATGCTTTCTTCGCCTCGTCTCCCTTCGCCGCTTCCTTCGCAAGATTGTCCAGATACTCCTGGGGCCCCCTGGTTGTCGGCACCATGCCAGTGGCGAGCACAATAAGGTCGGCCTCAACCTTCACGTCTTCGCCTAAAAGAGAGTTCTTCATCTCAACATAGAGGTTCCCGTTATCCGCCTCGCTTATCCCGGTCACATCCGCCTTTGCGAGCATCACCCCGGGGTCGTTCTGTGCCTCCTTGTAATAAGCCTCAAGCCGACCGGGCGTCCTGATATCTATGTAGAAGATCATTGCCATGGAGTCGGGGTTCTGTCTGACATACTTTGCCTGCTTAAGGGATGTCGCACAACACATGGAAGAGCAGTAGGGGAGATGATCCGGATGCCTCTGACCTGCGCACTGGATAAAGGCCACCTTCCTCGCCTCTCTCCCGTCCGAGGGTCTTACGATCTTCCCTTTCCTCGCGATCTCTTCAAATTCAAAGTTGGTCACCACATCCTTGAACCTTCCGTATCCGAGATAATCAAGTTTTGTGGCGTCGTAGGGCTTCCAGCCCGTTGCCATTACGATGGCCCCTATCTTTATGGTCTCCGGACTGCCGCCTGCCTGTCCGGCAGGCAGATTTGAGGCTATAGTCACATCGTAAAGCCCGGGCTGTCCTTCGGTCTTTTCGACCCTTGCAGACTTGAAGACCTTGATATTGGGATGGCTTTCGACCTCCTTTATCATCTTATCGATGTCGGTGTCGACAATAAGTGGCTCCCTGAAGAAGACGCCTGTGGGGATCCTCTTATAGAGCCTGTTTGCGAACCCTCCGAGCCGCGGCTCCTTCTCGACAAGCACCACCTTCTGCCCTGCATTTGCAGCCTCGAGGGCCGCTGTCATCCCGGTAACCCCGCCGCCGACCACCAGAATCGTGCTGCTCAGGTCCTCGAGGATGCTCGGCTCGGGAAGGTCACCCTTCTGGCACTTGATAATCCCCATCGTCAGGTAATCCGCCGCAATGCTCTGGGTCTCCTCTGTCTTCGGCGGCTGGCACCATGCCACAAACTCCCTGATGTTAACACGCTCGGTTATGGTACCGGGAAAGCTGAATTCCTCATACTTCACGCGGGGAGAGCAGGCAGCGATAATGACAGTGTTCACTCCCTCCCTTATGTCATCCTTTATCATCTGAACGCCGGCGGGACTGCACATTATATCATGGGTCTTGCAGTTCTCGATCTTCATGTCCTTTATGGCGACGTTGGAAAGTTTCTCCATATCGACTGCTTCGCCTATTCCACAGCCTTTGCAGATGTATACGCCGAACTTCTTCTCCATCCCTACCTCCTCCTCAAGCTCTGGATGCTCTTTATGGCGACCCCGGTGGCGTCCTGAACGGACCTTGCTACATCGACCGGACTCTTGAGCGTCCCAACTGCATAGATTCCCTTTTTTGCCGTCGACGCATCCACAAAACCATCGGGCGTATATGTGATGTCTTTTACGATCCTCCAGTCCTTTGTCCCCGGGACCATGCCGGTAGCGAGCACTACCATATCGAATGTCGCCTTGATCTTGCCGGCGCCGTATATATCCTCCACCTCGACGACAACATCCTTTGTCTTAGGGTCCTCGGTGATCCCGGCAACCTTGCCTTTCGTAAGGATGACATTGGGGTCATCCTTTACCTTCCACAGGAACCGGTGCTCGTATAGTCCCGGAGTCCTGAGATCGATATAGAATATCTGAGCCTTCGAATCAGGGTATTGATCCCTCACGTACATGGCCTGTTTCAATGAGGCGAGACAGCATATGTATGAACAGTAGGGAAGATGGTTTTCGTCTCTCGAGCCGGCACACTGCACAAAGGCTATGTTCTTCACCTCTTTACCGTCCGACGGGCGAAGGATTTTCCCGGCAGTGGGGCCGTTGGGGGCTGAGAGCCGCTCCATCATCATATTGGTGATAACATTCTGCACCTTGCCGAACCCCAGTATATCCATCCGAGTTGCGTCATAGAGGTTCCAGCCCGTGGCCATTATGACCGCACCGACCTTGAAGGTCTTTGTCTCCGGCTTCATGGTGAGATCAACAGCATCGTACTTGCAGGCATCCTTGCATGCCTTCATGCAATCCTTCGCGCATGCAGAGGCATCGATCACGTATTGGAAGGGGAATGCCTGATTAAAGGGGAGGTAAGCTGCCTTTGTCTTATCCATTCCGAAATTGAACTCGTTTGCCCGGTAGGAAGGACAGGCCTGAGCGCAGGCGTCGCAGGCAACGCACTTGTCATTGACGTACCGGGGGTTCACCCTGATAGTCACGTCGAAGTTGCCCTCTTCACCGTTGATCTCCTGAACCTCAGCAAGGGTATGGAACGTAATCTGTGAATTGTTCTTTATCCTCTTGAAATTTATCTCGAGACCGCAGACAGGTGGACAGAGCTTCCAGAAATACTTGTTGAGCTGAGCCACTCTCCCGCCGAGATAGGGATTCCTTTCGACGATGATCACATCGTATCCCGCCTCGGCCGTCTCGATCGCCGCGGTAAGACCGCTGAAGCCTCCTCCTATTACGAGAACCGTCTTATTCTCTGCCATTTTTATCCTCCTTGAGGCAGCAAGTCAGCTACTGAAATTCGAAAATGCAAAGTGAAAAATGCAAAAACTTCTGTTTTTGACCGTAATTCCCGCGCCGTGCCTGCCGGCCGGCACGACTCGCAACCTGGCAGGAAGGAAGATCTACGAGCCGTAGGGCAGCAATCCATTGTTCGGAAGAATGGATTCACGATTACTCCCGAAAGCTTTCGGGAACGGCATGGCATGCGTTGTTATTCGTGACCAGCTGGTATTTCCCCTTTTGCACTTTACACTTCACACTTTTATTGTATGGAGGAGAGGGCATTGACCCTCTCCTCCATACGTCAGTTACTGAAACATCTGGACGTAGGGAACCTTTTTGAATTCCCATGTGTTTGTTTCGGCGTTATACTTAGAATTGGTGAAGCACTTCCAGTTTGCGTCATCGATCTTGTTGAAGTCCCCCCTGTAGTAGTAACCAGGGTACCTCGACTCCTCCCTGAAGAGGATGTGCCGTGCATGAGCTTCAACGGAAAGGATTCTGTGGTAATTCTCGTTGCACCTCAGAAGCTCATGGAGGTCCTTTGCCGCCATCCTGCTTGCGTCCTCTTTGAGCATCTCAAGTTTCTTCAGTCCTTCCTCAAGCATGGTCTTTGAGGTCATATACCAGGTGGATACCCCGCCGAAGTACTCGTCGGCAATCTTCTGGAGCCTTATCTGAAGCGCTTTCGGGCCTATGTAGTTGGGGTTAATCGTTGGATCAGTTGAATAAGTCTTGTATTTCTCGTACATCTCGAAGGGCAGATACATCTCGGCCGTGATTTCCTCGGTCGACTTCTTCGGTGTCGGCTTGTAGTCAGGATGGTCGAGGATGTAAGCTATCGCAGCCTTTGCAGCCAGCCTGCCTTCCGCATGAGACCCGGAAGAGAACTTGTGGCCAGATGCCCCAACGACGTCGCCTGCCATGAATAGGCCTGGTATGGTGGACATCCTGTTATATCCCCAGCTGTAATGGTCCGGAGTGCCCGGTATGTCGCCGGGGCCGCTCACCCAGAACCCTGCGCAGCCCGCATGTGAACCGAGGAGATACGGCTCTGAAGGCATAATCTCGGACGGGCTCTTATCGGGCTCGATATTAGTTGCCGCCCAGAGGGACGCCTGTCCGATAGCCATGTCGAGGAAGTCCTCCCATGCCTCTGCCTCAAGGTGCTTCATCTTCTTGGCGCCTTCCTTGTCACCGAGTTTCTCCTTGAAGGCCTTCCCTAACGCAGCCATGGCCTCTGGGGTCTGCATGAGGATCGGTCCTTTGCCGTCCTTCATGGCCCTCATCATGAGGTGGTTCCTGATGGCCGTTCCGAGACCTTTTGCATAGTCACCGTACTTGGCGACGGCGTCATCGAAATACTCCTTGTTTGCACAATAGTCTTCACCGTAACTGTCGGTAGCCTTTGCCTTAAAGAATAGGAACCAAGCACCTACGGGCCCGTAGCCATCCTTAAACCTTGCAGGTACGAACCTGTTTTCCATCAGGGTCATTTCGGCGCCCGCCAGCATCCCAAAGGCATAACCCGAGCCTGCGCTGAAAACGGGGTACCATGTCCTTCCCATACCCTCGCCGACCGACCTCGGTCTGAAGACGTTAACCGCTCCGGCACAAGCGTTGATTATCGCCTTTGCCTTGAATACATAGGTTTTGTTCTCCCTGACGCTGAAGCCCGCTGCCCCTGCTACATGCTTGCCGTCCACATCCATAAGAGGGCTATGGATCAAAACCCTCTCAAAATGGTTCTGCGGCATTCCGGTTTTTTCCCTGTTGGTCTGGAGGGCCTTCTTTGCAGCCTCAGCAACGACAACCTTATACGACTCGCCGTTGATCATGATCTGCCACTTGCCGGATCTCACAGGCACCCCGCCGTCCTTGAGCATCGGCTTTCCGGCATCCCTTGCCTGAAAACCATCAAGAGAGAAGCCGTCATCGCCCTTCTTCCAGATCGGGAGACCCCACTCCTCAAAAAGATGGACGGAATCGTCAACGTGCCGTCCGAGGTCGAATACGAGGTCTTCCCTGATAATACCCATCAGGTCGTTTCTGACGTACTTGACATAATCGGCCACCTTGTTCTCGCCCACATAGGTATTAATCGCCGACAGGCCCATTGCTACCGCGCCGCTTCTGTCTGTTGCCGCCTTGTCAACAAGAACGACCTTCAGTCCCTTTTCGTTCGCCCAGCGGCACGCTTCGAATGCGGCGCCGCAACCTGCCATACCGCCGCCCATAATCAGGAGATCAGCCTCGACCTCGACTACTTCGGGCCTCGCACAATATGAAAACGTACAAGTCTCTTTTTCCATTTATATCCACCTCCTATTCGTTTCTTGCAGGACCGGTGAAGAAGCCTGGCTTCTTCAAAGTCGCGAAATCAGGCGCCGGTTTTCCTGCATAGGGGTCCACAGAACCCTCCGCCGTTGTCCTGATGGGGAACTTGAACCTCTTGAGGACCCCGTTTCTGAACTTGATGGTCCACATGATGGAGTCGGTACCTCTGAGAGGGATGGTGCTGGAGCCGAGAGGAACAAAGTCCGAATAACCCCTGACCTCAATCGCCTGCTGAGGGCAGATCTTTACGCAGTTAAAGCACTCCCAGCACTGCTCGGGCTCCTGATTGTATGCCTTCATCTTTTCTCTGTTGAGGGTCATCAGATCGTGAGGGCAGATGTACTGGCACGCTGTCTTATCCTGAGCCTTGCAGCCATCACATTTTTCAGTAATCACAAAGCTTGGCATTTCCTGTAACCTCCTTTACGTTTTTCTCGATACGGCCTTAATTCCTAAGGCAATGCTTCCCGAATTTGCAACTGCAGAATTCCTGTATATCCACCCCCTCTCGTCAGGACACGGCGAGACAGCAACGGCTGATGTGGTATCCATACCGCCGCAACCGAGTTGCCCCCGATTCCCCGTTTCGATTTTTCAAGGTTATGCGCCTTCTGAATATTTATGGGTCTTTATCTCGACCTTCTCGGTCAAACCTTCGTAATAAGCCCTTAGTATCTTGAGGACTTCAGGCCTGCTGAAGTGGTCAGGCACCTCCTCTCCCTCGGAAAGCATCTTCCTCAGCTTAGTACCGCTGAGCAGAAGCCTGTCTTCTTTTCCATGCGGGCATGTCCTCATGGACGCCATCCCGTCGCACTTATGGCAATAAAACGTCCAGTCGATCTTCAAAGGCTTCGTTTCGAGCGCGTCCTTCGGGATTTCATCGAATATCTTCTGGGCATCAAATGGTCCATAGTACTCGCCGACCCCGGCATGGTCCCTGCCTATGATCATATGGCTGCATCCGTAGTTCTGCCTGAAGGTTGCGTGGAGGAGAGCCTCCCGGGGACCTGCGTATCTCATGTCAAGCGGATATCCCGCTTGAATGCAGGTATCTTTCACAAAGTAATGCTCTACAAGGGTATCGATCGCCTTAACCCTCACCTCTGCGGGGATGTCGCCGGGTTTCAGCTTCCCGAGAAGCTGATGGATCAGAACTCCGTCACAGGTTTCTATGGCTATCTTTGCCAGGTATTCATGAGAGCGATGCATGGGGTTTCTGAGCTGGAGGGCCGCCACGGTGCTCCACCCCTTTTCCTCGAAAAGCTTTCTCGTTTCGGCAGGCTTCATATATACGCCGGGGTACTCCTTGGGGAACGTGCCTTCGCTGAGAACCTTTACGGGACCGGCGAGGTTCACCTCTTCCTGTTTCATAACGAGAGCCACACCTGGATGCTCGAGGTCCGTAGTCCTGAACACATTCCTGCATTCGAACTCCTTATCGATTTTGTATTTCTCGGTAACCTTCATGGTAGCCATGATTTCCCCCGTCTCTTCGGAGACGAGTGCAATCTCGGAATTCTTCTTTATGCTGTCTGCCTGACCCTCTGTGGTAGAGACCGTTATAGGGATAGGCCAGAAGACCCCGTTCGCCATCTTATACTCGGCACATACGCCTTTCCAGTCGTCATGTCCCATGAAGCCCGTAAGGGGCGTGAACCCCCCGATGCCCATCATGATAAGGTCGCCTGCCTCCCTTGAAGTGATCCTGACCTGAGTGAGGGTCTTGGCCTTCTTCAGCTCCTCCTTCAGCTCCGTCCCGGTGAGCAGAAGGGGCATCAGTTTTTTTGCTTTTCCGTGCGGATTTACTAAAGCCATAGCATGTCCTCCTTAGTTTGGTTTTCGAAACTCCTAAGCGCTCAAGCTCCCTTCCCGTTCTCGCATCTATCCGTCAGCACAACTTGCCAGATTCCTTTCCATGCCAAAGATTCACCCTTTGAGGAATAACCAAGAGACCATTTTTAACGGGATTATCTAACGAGCAATATAACTTACTCAATGTTTGAATTTAATTCAATTTTAAAATTGTAATTATTGGATTAGTTTTCTTTATATAATTTATGGCCATAGCGACGCCATCCAGGGAGACAGCTTCCTGTTCCAAAGGGGAAATGATACCCCTGCTTCCATATGCAAAATGCTATTTTGGACGGATGTGGGCTGTCAATATCTAGAAAACGCGCGATACACATGGTTCATTGTAGCTCTCCCCTTAAATGGGAGGAGCTTTGTCAAACCGCATGGAGGTCCGCTACTTGAGGCCGAGGGCAGCGCAGACGTCCTTGAATATCTCATCAATGCTGCCTGTTCCGTTCACCGACTTCAATATGCCCTTTCCGCTGTAATAGTCAATGAGAGGAGCCGTCTGAGAGTTGTACACCTCGAGCCTCTTCTTTATCGTCTCCTCCTTGTCATCGTCCCTCTGGAAGAGCTCGCCTCCGCACTTGTCACATGTCCCCTCTTTCAGTGGAGCGTTGAAATAGACATTATACATTTGGCCGCATGCTTTGCAGGTCCTTCTGCCGGTAAGTCTCTTCATCAGGTCCTCAAAGGGAACGTCAACACTCAGGGCGGCGCTCAATGACATTCCCAGGGACCCCAGCATCTTGTCGAGGGCCTCTGCCTGGGCGGTGTTCCTCGGGAAACCGTCAAGTATATAGCCCTTCTTGCAGTCATCCTGCCTCAGTCTTTCCTCCACCATCCCGAGGACAACCCGGTCCGGGACTAGCTCTCCCTTATCCATAAAAGACTTTGCCTCCTTGCCAAGGGAGGTTCCCGCAGCAACAGCTGCCCTCAGAAGGTCGCCTGTGGATATCTGGGGGATTCCGTACTTCTCGATAAGCTTTTTGGCCTGAGTTCCTTTCCCGGCGCCGGGCGCACCCAGTAATACAAGTCTCATATTGCCTCCTTCGTATTGCTTTGGAAAAAGATCTTTCCGGAATGACAGTTACTTTATGACAAGCGTTCTCTTTTTTTCAAGAAAAATGGGTTTTTTTGGCGATTAATTTCTCTTATTTGGCTATAACTAATCGATCCGAAGGAGTCCAGAATATTCCCCGGCCCGGAGCAGGGGTCACACCGAAGAGCGGTAACCAGCAGGTTTATTCTGCCATTAAGGAAGAAAGATACGTCCTCAGGCTTCTCAATGCCATCCCCCTGTGGCTCAGGGCATCTTTCTCCCGCGGGCCCATTTCCGCGAATGTTCTTTCATGTCCTTCAGGATAGAATACCGGATCATATCCGAAGCCACTGACTCCCCTAGGCTCAATCCCTATCCTTCCCTCAACAGAACCCTGAAATGTCTCGACCCTGCCGTCAGGAAAAGCTAGGGCTATGACACAGACAAAACGCGCGCCTCTTCTCTCTCTTTCAACACCCTGCAATTCACAAAGGACTTTCTCGAGATTTTCCCTGTCGTTGCCAGTGCCTGAGTATCGTGCCGAAAAGACCCCTGGTGCGCCCCCTAATGCATAGACCTCAAGCCCTGAATCATCGGCAATAGACAGCTTTCCAGTGTGCCGGCAGACCGCTGCTGCTTTTTTCACTGCATTGCCTTCAAAGGTATCCTGGTCTTCCTCTACCTCGGGGCATCCGGGAAAATCATCGAGGGAATAAAGCGTCAACGGCATACCATCCAGTATCCTCCTTATTTCCTCAATCTTTTTCTTGTTTCTTGTAGCGATAACGAGTTCAAGTGCCATAAGTGTGATCGTATTATCCAGAAAAAAGGAGGTTTTTACAAGAAGTTGCAGGTACGCACGACTGAACTTCTTATGATTACAAGCCTTTTAATCCTTAAGAGGAGATCCTCCGCCATAGCTGTCCAGAATAACGTGAAATCCTGTTTCTTGCAAGCACAGACCTCCTGAAGGTTATAGCTTTTTAGATAGATTTCCGCCATCTTGAAATCTGGTTGCCTTATGCTATCCAAGAAAATGCTATCTTGGACGGATATGATCCGCCGGGAAAATCCAGGGAGACCTTCCCCAACGGAAGAAGCAGACCGCCTCGTAAGCGACCTCGCTTGGGAAGGCTGTCTTCAAACTCCGTAAAGAGATCTGCCGGACCCTGCTAGCTTGTCAGGGGATTTTCGCAGCAAATTCATAAGGACGATTTGATATAATACAGCAGGCATTAATTCTATACTACAGACGGAAGGGAGCTTAATGATCCCTGAACTGAAATACGATGAAAAAGGACTTATCCCAGCCATTATCCAGGACATCGACAGCGGCGATGTGCTGATGATGGCTTATATGAACGAGTCGTCGCTTAAGATGACCATAGAGACAGGGTATACCCACTTCTGGTCCCGGTCGAGGCAGAAGTACTGGAAAAAAGGTGAAACCTCGGGCTGTGTGCAGGAGGTGAAGGAGATTTGCTATGACTGCGACTCCGATGCTCTTCTGATAAAGGTCAAACAACACGGCGCGGGTGCTTGCCATACCGGGACGAGGACGTGCTTTTTCAGGAAAATAAATCCGAAACCCTAATATCGAAATTCGAAACAATCCAATGCTCTCAACTCAAACACGGCTTGATAATTTGGATTTCGAATTTAAACTTCTCTATTTGCCGGAGGCATTATGAGCGACTGCATATTCTGTAAGATCATCGAGAAAAAAATACCTTCAAAGGTCGTATATGAAGACGACATGGCATTTGCCTTCGAGGACATAAACCCTCAGGCTCCCGTGCATACACTCGTGATACCAAAAAAGCATATACCCACGGTCCTCGACCTGAAAGAGGGAGAGGATGATCATCTTATCGGCCATCTGTTCAAGATAGCCAATGAGATCGCGAAAGACAAGGGCATTGCAGAAAGGGGCTTCAGGTTGGTCGCTAACTGTAATCCCGAAAGCGGCCAGACCGTCTATCACATCCATCTCCATGTGCTGGGTGGAAGACCCATGCACTGGCCGCCCGGATAAGAGGAACTGTATTATTCTGCGAGGTCCGCTTCGATATCCAGCACAATCTGGACATCCTTGCCAACGACAACACCGCCATCCTCCAGCGCAACGTTCCACGTGATGCCGTAGTCCTCACGGTTGATCCTGACGGTCGCAGAAAACCCTATGCTTGTCTCATCATCAGTGCCCTTAACAGGCCCGAAATACTCGGCCTGCAGGGTGACGATCCGGGTAATGCCACGGATGGTCAGTTCCCCAATGACATTGAAACGGCTGCCGCCGACTGCTTCAACTTTGCTGCTCCTGAAGCGGATCTTCGGATGCGCGGCCACATCAAAGAAGTCAGGACTGCGGAGGTGCTCGTCCCGCTTCGCAATGCCTGTAGTAATCCCGGCCGCCTCTATCTCCGCCTCCGTATAGGAATGGTCGATATCTGCCGGATCAAAATAGATAGTGCCCGCGATCTTGTTGAACTGTCCTCGCACGTTCGAAACCATCATGTGCCTGACCGCAAAGGCCGCTACCGAGTGGTCAGGATCGATAACCCATTTCGCCATAAGCTTCTCCTCCTTCCAACTTGATGCTATGTCTACAGTCATTGTATCAGACAAAATCGGGAATGCAATGTGCGTGAAGAATAAACGGGATTAATGGAAAGGAATGGTGCCGAAGGCGGGATTTGAACCCGCACGGGTTACCCCACACGCCCCTCAAACGTGCGTGTCTACCAGGTTCCACCACTTCGGCATACTGGATAATACTACAAAAAAACTCCTTATTTCAACATTGCGAACGAGGTTTGTCAAGCCAAAAAAGAAATGTCCTATCTTGGTTAGAAAAAATTCAGATCCGTACCGCCTTTAACCGTGCAACATCCCTTATGCTCAGCTCGCTAATGTCCTTCCCTGCCATATTCCCTCCCTTTCTTCAAGGGCAGAATTATCGCTCCGATTAGGACATTTCTACTTCGGTTGTTTAGAGACAGGAAAGAATCTTGCGCTTGTAAGCCAATAATTTCAGGGAATTTTATGATAGAATTAAAAATGATTCGGAAATCCTTGAATTCCCTTGCCGGTAAACTTATTATCGCCGTCGGCACCCTTATAACCCTTGGAAGCCTCTTGTTCGGTTTTACCTTCATGCGCTATCAGGAGAGGATAATGATGAACAACCTCATGAGCTACGCGTCTTCCACGGCAGACCTTGTAAAAAGAGGAATCTATTATTCCATGCTCACAGCTCATCACGAAGCAATCGAGCAGACCGTGGAGGTCATAGGGACCGGGGCGGATATCAAAGGCATCTCCATATTCGACAAAAAAGGCAGAATCGTCTATTCCTCGATAAAAACGGAAGTGGGCCGTACGGCCGAGAAGAGTTCGGTAACCTGCCGTATCTGCCACAAGGGTAACGGTGAGGCCCTCGCGACGATCCCCGAACAGAAGAACTGGGTCCTCACCTCGGATAGTGCGGGCAACAAGACCCTGAAGTTCGTCATTCCGATCTACAACGAATCCTCCTGTAACAGCGCTCCCTGTCACTATCACCCGAGGGAAAAGAATATTCTCGGCGTTCTTGAGACGAATTTCAGCACCGCAACCGTCGATACCGTCATGAAACAGAACCGCATCGGAACGATCTTTTTCGGAGGGCTCTTCATCATAGTGATCTCGTTCTCACTCTTCGTTATTCTATACAAGTTCGTTTCAAAGCCCGTCTCACTTCTGGACGAAGGTATGCAGAAGCTCGCAAAGGGAGAACTCGACCATGTGATCGAGATACAAAGCAAAGACGAGATGGGGCTCCTCGCGAATACCTTCAATACCATGGCCAGCGACATAAAACGGTACAAGGACAACATGGAGAACTGGACCAAGGCGCTGGAGGAGGAGATCCAGAAAAAGACCTCGGAGATCATGAAGGCCCATGACCAGCTTATCAATGCGGAGAAGCTCGCTTCCCTAGGCAGGATGGCAGCGGGTGTCGCCCACGAGCTGAACAGTCCCCTCACTGGGATCATCACCTTCTCTCACCTCATGCTCAAGCGGATGCCCCCCGAAAACAAGCAGGATATCGAAGACCTCGAAGTGATTATAGAACAGGCCGAGCGGTGTTCCAAGATCATCAAGGGCCTCCTCGGTTTCTCGCGAAAGACCAGCTCCGAAAAGGTTCTTGTGGACATCAATTCCCTGACAGAGAATACTATCTCGATGGTGAGGAACCAGGCAAAGTTCCATAACATAAAGTTTAACCTGAATTTCGACCCCTCCCTGCCCCAGATAGCGACGGATCCCAACCAGCTCCAACAGGTTTTTATCAACCTCCTCATCAATGCAGCCGACGCCATGAACGAGAGGGGGCAGGTCACTATCGCAACTCGTGTGGTTGGTGATACCCTTGATGGGCTAACGCGGGGTTACCCCCAGATGATCAAAAAGTTCGTTGAGATAGAGTTCACGGACACCGGCCCGGGAATACCCGAGGAATATCTCGGCAGGGTCTTTGAGCCGTTCTTCACCACAAAGCCCGTGGGTAAAGGCACGGGTCTCGGGCTCGCGGTGAGCTACGGGATCATCAAGAAGCACGGGGGTAATATTTTCGTCAGAAGCGAACCGGGAAAGGGCGCGAGTTTCTTCGTAAGACTCCCCGTGGAGAACGGTTTTGCGGCTGAGTAACGGAAGGCTATCATGCTGCGGCGATTTCCAGATAAGGAGTAAAAGGGAAGGCTCATGACTCTAAAGAGAATAGCAGAGATCCTGGAGGCGGAGGTTATACTTGATGAAGGGAGCACCGATACCGAGATTCAGACCGTCTGCAGTTCGGACCTAATGAGCGACCTCCTGCATTTCTCAAGCAGGCCCAAGTCATTGCTCATTACCGGTCTCAACAATACGCAAGTGATAAGGACCGCCGAGATTGCGGACATAAAAGCCGTCGCCTTTGTCCTTGACAAGAGGCCCGACAGGGAAACCGTAGATATGGCCCGTGAGAAGGGAATTCCCCTGATTGTCACGAGGCTGTCACGTTTCACCGCGTGCGGCAGGCTGTACGAGGCAGGGTTGAGGAGCTGCACTGGAGAGAACCGGTGACAGCCGAAAAGAAGAACATCGAGGGGAGCTTTCACCTGACCGGAGGGGATTTCACGAATGCCGGTGCGGCCTCCAGCGAACTGAAGTCTATTCTGACCAATCTCAATATCAATCCAGACATAGTCAGGAGGGCTGCCATCGCGACATTCGAGGCGGAGATGAACGTGATCATCCACGCCGTCGCCGGGGTCATGTATTACCTTATAACCCCCGAGGCCATCAAGGTAGTCCTGAATGATATGGGTCCGGGCATCCCCGATATCGAGCAGGCGATGAAGGAGGGGTATTCCACCGCCCCTGACTGGATCAGGGAGATGGGGTGGGGTGCTGGAATGGGCCTGCCTAACATGAAGAAGAACTCCGATGACTTCAGGATCGACTCGATTGTGGGGGAGGGAACGACCGTAGAGCTCATAATAAAGATCAAGGAGGAGAGGAAACCGTGAACATTCGCGAGGTTGTGGAATCATTATCCCTTGAGGTGAAGACAGCGGCAGGGGACCTCGAGCGCAAGGTCACCGGGTGCTATATCAGCGACCTTCTCTCCGACGTCATGGCCAACGCCAAAGAGGGAGAGATATGGATTACTCTTCAGACGCACCCCAATATCGTTGCCGTGGCCGCCCTGAAAAACCTCAGCGGCATCATCCTGACGAACAAGAGAGTGCCTGAGGAGGAAACGATCAGGAAGGCCGAGGGCGAACATATCACCATAGCGGTAAGCCGACTCTCCACGTTCGAGGTGGGAGGCATTATTTACAAGATGCTACGATGCTGAGGCCCTTCCGTGCAGATCTGCACATGCATACCTGCCTTTCCCCCTGCGCAGAGCTTGACATGACCCCGCGAGCGATCGTAAGAAGGGCCCTCGAATGCGGACTGGGCATCATAGCTGTCACTGATCACAACTCCGCCGGGAATGTGGAAGCGACGAAGAGGGCCGCCCACGGGAAAGGACTGGAAATACTAGCCGGTATGGAGATAACAACCTCCGAGGAAGTGCATGTAATCGCGCTTTTCGAGTCCGCCGAGCAGGCCCTGGCGATGCAGGACGTAGTCTATAAGAACCTCTCCCCCGGGGAAAACGACGAGCGTCTTTACGGACATCAGGTGATAGTGAATGAAAACGACGAGGTGACGGGATTCACGAAGAGGCTGCTTATCGGCGCCACATGCCTGAACGCGCGTGCCACGCTCGACTTGATCAGATCCTTTCACGGTCTTGCGATCGCCAGCCATGTGGACCGGGAAGCCTTCAGCGTGTTGTCACAACTCGGGTTTCTCCCTGAGGATCTGAGATTTGATGCCATCGAGATGTCCCCTGGAATAGGCAGGGAAAGGGCGGAGACTTCCTTTGGACATCTGAAAGGTCTCCCCTGGGTTTCATTCTCCGATGCCCATCATGTCAGGGACATCGGTAGAAGGGTGACGACCTTCACCATGCGGGAACCCACCTTTGATGAGATTGCCCGGACGCTAAAAGGGAGCGGAGGCAGGAGCCTCTTCTGGGATTAGGCTGAATGGAAGATCTGTCGCTGCATATACTCGATATTGCCGAGAACTCCATCGAAGCCGGTGCAACAAGGGTCGACATCGCAGTCGAGCAAGACACGGGAAATGATCTCCTCACCCTGGAAATCAGAGACAATGGAATAGGGATGGATGAAGAGACGATAAGGAAAGTCACCGACCCTTTTTTCACCACAAAGAGCGTGAGGAAGGTGGGGCTCGGCTTGCCCTTCCTCAAACAGGCGGCGGAGGAGTGCGAGGGCGGCTTTTCGATCACGTCCGCAAAGGGCGGGGGCACGACGGTATCGGTGCGCTTCAGGCTGAGCCACATCGACAGGAAGCCTCTTGGAGACATGGCAGCTACCATAATGGTATTGATCGCGGGAAACCCTGATCTTGACTTCACTTTCACCTACCGGGAGGATGACTACGCCTACAGTTTCGATACCGGAGATATCAGGGCGGAACTGGGGGAAGTCCCCCTCAATTCGCCGGACGTACTGAGAGTTATCAGGGAAGATATTGACAGGGGACTTAGAAGATAAGGATTATATATGACGGTTCGCCTGGGGAAGGAATCAGGCCACGAACCTTTTTGATTTTGAGGGAGGCAATGTGAATAGGCCGAAGATACTCGTGATAGACGATGAAGCGATAGTACGCATAAGCTGCAAGAAATGTCTGATCCCCGAGGGATATGAGGTCGATGCTGCTACAAACGGCGCGGAGGGGTTGAAGCTGACCGAGACAAATCGCTACAATCTCATCCTAACGGACCTGAAGATGCCGGATATGGACGGCATGGAATTCCTCATGAGGATTAGGGAGACTCAGCCGAAGGCAAAGGTGATTATGATAACCGGTTACAGTACGGCCGAACACGCCGAGGAGGCGACAATGCTCGGCGCGTACGACTACATAGAGAAGCCTTTCACCCCCGATACCCTAATTGCTGCGGTGAAAAAGGCCCTGTCGACGTAAGGAGATTTTTATGCACCTCCCCTCCCGCCGGCATCCGATCAGTTTCGGCCCTGTGCAACTTTGGACTTCCCGAGGTCATCGCGCTTGATAAAGAAGAGAGCATTTTTTTATCATATTTAATATGCTCTTAAGGAGGAAATAGAATGGCGGGCAGAATACTTGTCGTGGACGATGAACCTGTTGTGGTCAAGAGCTGTGAACGCATTCTCACGCCCGAAGGGTACACGGTCGAAAGCGCATTAAACGGCAACGAAGCCATCGGCAAACTCGGCAGGAACGGTTACGATCTTGTAATCACGGACCTCAGGATGCCTGATATCGACGGCCTCGAGCTTATCCGGTGGATACGGAATTCCAAGCCCGACACAGGCATCGTTGTCATAACAGGGTATCCGTCTCAGGAAAGCATCAGGGAAGCCCTCAGCCTAAGGATACTTGACTATCTTCCAAAGCCCTTTTCCCCTGCCCTCCTTATAGAAGTCACAGCAAAGGCAATGGAGTACAAGAAGGCAGGAGAGGTCGCCGGAGCCCCTTCCGAGGAGTATACCGATGAGATGGCAAAAGAGCTCGATTCCATCATCAGGAAATACCGGAAAAAGCCGGGAAGTCTTATTCCTGTTCTCCAGGAGGCGCAGGAACTCATTGGCTATCTGCCTCCTTCCGTCCAGAGACATATCGCAAAGGGTCTTAAGCTGCCGGTGAGCGAGGTTCACGGCGTCGTGTCGTTCTACTCCTTCTTCACCATGAAACCCAAGGGCAAGCACAATATCCGGGTTTGCCTCGGCACCGCATGTTACGTAAAAGGCGCGGAAGAGATTGTGAAGAAGCTGAGCGAAGGCCTTGCCATCAGCGTCGGAGGGATAACCGAAGACAGGAATTTCTCCCTCGAGACCGTGAGGTGCCTCGGCGCGTGCGGACTTGCCCCTGTCGTTGTCATCGACAAGGACACACACGGTTCCGTAAGTGCGGTAAAGGTACATGAACTGCTCAAAGACTATGTATAGGAGGCGGGTATGGCCAAGTTGACAATAGAAGACCTGAAGAGGATCAAGGAGAATTACCAGTCGATGCTCACCCTGAGAGAGGGAGGCTATCGGGCAAAGATCACGGTTCACATGGGAACGTGCGGTATAGCCGCGGGAGCCAGGAAGGTAATGGAGGCGCTGCTCGCCGAGATCAGCGCAAACAACGTTACAGATGTGATTGTAACGACGTCGGGATGCGCAGGGCTCTGCAGCAAGGAACCCATGGCCACTGTGGAGATCATGAAGGAGGCGCCTGTCAAGTATGTGGCCCTCGATGAGGACAAGATCCGGAAAATATTCAGGGAGCACGTTCTAAACGGCCGGATCGTTCAGGACTTCGCCCTTGTGATGGGAAGCGAAACGGCATACTAGGAATAGATCATTCATGGCTCATAGGACCCGTTCTTTTTAGGAGGAAAAATGGAAAAATACCGTGCCAGTGTCATGTTGTGCGGAGGCACAGGCTGCATTGCCGGAGGCAGTCTGAAGATAAAGAAGGCCCTTGACGAGGAGCTTAGAAATAGAGGTCTTGAGAATGAGATAAGCGTGGTGCTTACCGGCTGTAACGGGTTCTGTGCCGAGGGTCCTGTCATGACCGTCTATCCGGAAGATATCTTCTACGAGAAGGTTTCGGTCAACGATGTCCCCCTTATCGTGCAGGAGCACTTCATAAAGGGAAGGCCTGTCGAAAAGCTCATGTACAGGGAGCCCATGAAGAAACAGACCATCCCCCTCATGAAGGATATCCCTTTCTTCAGTCTCCAAGTGCTGAGGGCTTTGAGGAACAAGGGGCTTATCGATGCAGAGAAGATCGAAGAGTATATAGCCAGGGACGGCTACCAGGCGGCAGCCAAGGCATTGACCGAGATGACGCCCGAACAGGTGATAGATGAGGTCAAGAAGTCTGGGCTTCGCGGCAGGGGCGGCGCGGGATTTCCCACAGGCATGAAGTGGGAGCTCTGTGCCCGTGTTAAAGGGGACCAGAAATTCATCCTTTGTAACGGCGACGAGGGAGACCCCGGGGCATTTATGGACAGGAGCATCATGGAGGCGGACCCTCATGTTGTCCTCGAAGGCATGATCATCGGCGCCAGGGCTATCGGTGCAAACAAGGGATACATTTACGTAAGGGCAGAGTATCCCCTTGCTGTGCACAGGCTCCAGCTTGCCATAACCCAGGCAAAGGAGTACGGATTGCTGGGTGAGAACGTTTTGGGCACCGGCTTTTCTCTCGATATCGAGATATACCAGGGCGCCGGCGCGTTCGTATGCGGTGAAGAGACCGCCCTTATGCGTTCCATCGAGGGAAAGCGAGGAATGCCGAGGCCGAGACCGCCTTTCCCTGCACAAAAGGGATTGTGGGACAAACCCACTGTACTGAACAATGTGGAAACATACGCAAATATTCCGCAGATAATACTGAACGGCGCCGAATGGTACAGGAGCCTCGGGACGGAAAAATCAACAGGCACGAAGGTCTTTGCCCTCAGCGGCGCTATAAACAATATCGGGCTCATCGAGGTGCCCATGGGCATTCCTCTCAGAAAGATAATCTATGACATCGGTGGCGGAATACCGAACAAGAGGAAATTCAAAGCGGTTCAGCTCGGAGGGCCTTCGGGAGGCTGTATACCCGAGCATCTCCTTGACACGCCCGTCACCTATGAGGACATCATACAGACAGGCGCCATCGTCGGTTCCGGCGGGATGGTCGTGATGAATGATCTCAACTGCATGGTGAGTGTTGCCAAGTTCTTTCTCGAGTTTACGGCAGAGGAATCCTGCGGCAAGTGTCCTCCCTGCAGGATCGGCACCACCGTGATGCTTGACCTTCTGACCAAGATCACCGAGGGAAAGGGGAAGGCAGGAGATATAGAGCTGCTCCAGGACATGTCCCTTGATATCATTGCCACTTCGCTCTGCGGACTCGGACAGACAGCGCCTAACCCTGTGCTCACCACCATAAAGTATTTCAGGGACGAGTACGAGTCCCATATCAACGAGCAATGGTGTAAGACGGGAGTCTGCAAGGACCTCTGCACCTTCTATATTGATGAAGAGAAATGCAAGGCATGCGGTTTATGCAAAAAGGCCTGTCCCCAGGGAGCCATATCAGGGGAAAAGAAAGTCCCGCACCGCATTGATCAGGTACAGTGTATACAGTGCCGCTCATGCTATGAGGCGTGCAAGTTCGACTCTGTGAAGATCGGTCCCAGGAACATGAGGGAACTCCTCGCTCAGTACAAGGATCAGCCAGCGCAGGAGGTTCTAAGGGGTAAGTTCGCGGCGGCGCTTGCGGGAAAGGAGGAATAAAGGGAATGATAGAACTTAAAATAAACGGCAAGAACATACAGGTCGAACCCGGAACTACGGTGCTTCAGGCAGCCCTCAAGAATGATATTTATATACCTAACCTGTGCTATGACAAGAGGCTCAGGCCTTATGGCGGCTGCAGGCTCTGCATTGTGGAGCTGGAGGGCCAGAAGAGACTCTTTGCCGCATGCTCCACCCCTGCCGAGAACGGCATGGTGGTGCAGACGGAAACGCCGAGACTTCACAAGGCCAGGAAAACCGTACTCGAGTTCCTCCTCATTCATCACCCCCTGGATTGCCCGATATGCGACAAGGCAGGGGAATGTCAGCTCCAGGACCTCGCGTTCAAGTACGGTCCTTCGGAATCGAGGTTCGTTGGGGAAAGAAAACACGAACCGGAAAGCATTGCGGCCCCTCTCGTGGAAAGGAACCCCAACAGGTGCATCCTCTGCGGCAAGTGCGTAAGGGTCTGTTACGACCATCAGGGTGTCGGCGCCATCAACCTCCTCGGCAGGGGGTTCAAGTCAAAGATAAGCCCTGCATTTGAAGAAACCCTGGACTGCGAGTTCTGCGGTCAGTGCATTGATGCGTGCCCCGTGGGCGCACTTGGCTCAAAACCTTACCGCTACAGGTCGAGGGTCTGGTTCATGGACGAAAAGGGGATAGTCTGCCCCTATTGCGGATGCGGCTGTACCACGCACATCAGCCTGAGAGACGGAAGGATTATCAGGGCAAGAGGAAAACAGGGGGTTGGAATCAATGACGGAGACCTCTGCAGCAGGGGCAGGTTCGGATTCGACTATATTTATTCCGAAAACAGACTCACCACCCCTCTCATAAAGAAAGACGGGAAGCTTACAGAAGCCACATGGGAGGAGGCTCTTGATTACGTCGCAAAGAGGCTGGAATCAATGAAGGAGAAATACGGCCCGGCGGCTATCGGCGCCATTGGGTCCCAGCGTTGCACAATGGAAGACAATTATATGCTCCAGCGCTTCATGCGGGAGATAATCGGGACGGACAACATCGACTCAGCCGCTCGGTTCGGGCATGCGAAGGCGCAGGAGGCAGTGGAAAAGGCCTTCGGTATCGACTTCCATCCTATCCGGTGGGATGCCCCCCTTAAGGCGGAGTTCATCCTTGTGGTGGAATCCGATATCACCTCAACCGTTCCTGTCTGGGGACTGAATTTCATAAAGGCAAGGAACAACGGTGCTCGACTCATTGTGGCCGATCCTAAGGAAACAAAGCTTGCGAGGAATAGCTCCTCGTGGCTGCGGATAAAGCCCGGATCGGGACTCGCCCTTCTTAACGGCATGACAAAAGTGATCCTTGACGAAAGGCTCTATGACCTTGATGAGGAGATTCCCCTTGAGGAAAAGAACCTCACCATACCGAACTTCGAGGCGTTTGTAAAGACCCTCGCTGAATTCACACCGCCCGCAGTCGCTGAGATCACTGGCCTTTCCGAGGATGAGATCATTCAGCTTGCGAGGTCATATGCCGGAGCAAAGAGCAGGCTTCTTGCTCTCTCTTCGGGCGCATCCGAGAACACAAAAGGGATGAACGCCCTGCTTGCCGCTGCCAACCTTGTGCTTGTCATGGGCGACAGCCCCGATACGCTCCAAATACCTGCTGAACTCTCGAACACCCTCGGCATGTGGAAGGTGGGCGTGAGGCCGCTCGCGGGCGGAAGGGACGCCGGTGAAATGCTCTATAACCCAGGGGCTGTCAGGGCACTTTATATCATGGGAGAAAATCCCCTTGTAACCTTCAAGGACGTCTCCTCCGTTGAGAAGGTCCTCAAGGGACTGGAATTCCTTGTTGTGCAGGACATCATCTTCACCGATACGGCGAAGCTTGCAGACGTAGTGCTGCCTGCCAGCAGCTGGGGCGAAAAGGACGGCATATTTATGTCGGCCACGGGAAGTATTCAGGAAGTCCCGAGACTTCTCAGAGAGACAGGGCAATCCATCCCTGACTGGAAGATATTCAGAAATCTTGCGAGGGTGATGAACAAGGAACTCGGGGAAAAAGACATCCAGGAGATAAGGGACTCGATTATGGACCTCGCTGCCGCCACGCCGCCCGAACAGGCGAGGCGGTCATTCAACCCCGTAACCCATAATATAGCCGAAAAGACGGACGAAACATATCCTCTTTTTCTCATCACTTCGAATCTGCAGCAACACTCCGGTTCTCTCTCGGTGCTTTCGAAAAACCTCGGCTCTGTCGTTTCCGATGCATACCTGCAGATAAATCCGGAGGATGCAAGAAAGTACAAGATACATGATGAAGCATATGTAAAGGTGAAATCGAGAAGGGGAGAGGTGTACCTGAAGGCTATGCTCACTGACGAAATGCCGGAAGGCGCGGCCTTTGCACCAACCCATTTTCCGCATGCCAACGTGAATGCACTGACGCACCTGCCGCTGAACGGCGAGGCGCCGGTGGACGCCATCAGGGTTGAGCCCGCATAGGCAGAGGAAGCGGGATAAAAGCGCTGAGAAGCATGAGGGGGATAAGTAAGGGTTGATTCCCTATAGAGACGACAACCCTACCCGCTCCTTTCCGTACATCACTGTTGCGCTGATAGCATTGAACATCGCAGCGTATCTCTGGGAAGTCCTGTCGCCGTCGGGAGAACAGGAGATAGTGCTCTCTTTCGGAGCTATTCCACGCAACATCCTGAGTTTCGAGAAAACCCAGCCTCTGCACCCGATGCTAACTGTCTTCTCCTCCATGTTTCTTCATGGCGGGCTCTTCCACGTAGGAGGCAATATGCTCTACCTCTGGATATTCGGCAACAACATAGAGGATCGCCTGGGGCATTTCCGCTTCCTTGCCTTCTACCTTGTTTCCGGAGTGGCGGCTGCCTATTCCCATGCCATCACTGAACCCTCTTCCATTATTCCGATGATCGGGGCAAGCGGCGCTGTTTCCGGGGTGCTCGGCGCCTACCTCCTTCTTTTTCCACATGCCGGGGTCCACACCCTCCTTATCTTTGGGTTCTTCTGGCAGGTCGTGAGGGTGCCTGCCTTGATTGTTATCGGATTTTGGGCTATCATACAGCTTGTCAATGGTATTATCACCCAAGGGGTTCTGGGCCAGGGCGGCGTTGCATGGTTTGCCCATATAGGGGGTTTTCTCTTCGGCCTGATTACCATTAGACTCTGGTTGCCCAGGAGGAGGTTTCGACAGTGGTCGTAATATGCCCAAAATGCAAAGTGAGACTGAAGGTCGCAGACGAAAAGATCGCGCCCGAGGGTACTCGCTTCAAATGCCCGAAATGCAGCACCGTCCTTCTGGTGAAGAGGCCCGTGAAGAGGGTGAGACCTCTGGAGGCAAACAAGGTCCTTGTTGCCCATGAAGAGCCTTCGGTGGCGGAAAGGCTGAGAACGACTCTCGCCGCTCACGGTTACCATGTCGTTACAGCAAGGGACGGTATAGAGGCAATGGTGAACGCCACCAGGGAGCTGCCTTTCCTCTCGATCCTCAGCGTTTCGATCCCAAAGATATACGGCTTTGAGGTATGCAGAAGGCTGAAAAGCAGGCCAGAAACCGGAGAGATGAAAGTGATTCTCATCCCTTCCGTTTATGATGAAAGAAGATATCGCAGGGAACCATCGTCCCTTTACAGCGCAGACGATTATCTCGAAGAACAGCAGATTGAAGAACAACTCATAAAAAAGATAGAGGTTCTGAAGGGGACCACCACGGAGCCTGCTCAGCCCGCAGCAGCCGGAAGACCGGCGGAAGAGCCCGCAGATGTCAGACCCGTGGCCGAGCAGAAACCGGTGGCGATCGAAGAAAGGCAGAAGCCTGCCGCCGCTGCTCAGCCACCTGAGATGAAGGATATGGTGGAAAAGGCGAAACGCCTCGCAAGAACCATAATATCGGATATACATCTTTACAGCAAAGCGAAGATGGACAATGCCATAAAAGACAACACCTTTCATAAGGTATTCGAGTCCGAGCTGAGAGAGGGGCTTAAACTCTATGAGAACAGGATACCGGTGCAAGTCAGGGCAATGGGCGACTTCTTCAATGAGGCCATTAATAACTTCATCGAAAAAAGAAAGCAAGAGCTCTCTTAATCTTTTAAAAAATCAAGAAAAGCAGAAGTATTTCTCTCTTTTTCTCTTTTTCCAGCAATTTCTGGCTTTAGAAGACCTTGCCATCAGAAGGCATAAACCATTATATTAGCACTCTCTTTAAGTGAGTGCTAATAACAAAACCTTTTTGGAAAGGAGACCTGCTATGAAGTTTAAGCCTTTGAGAGACAGGGTACTTGTGAAGTATTCCGATGAGACTGAAAGGACCGCTGGAGGGCTGTACATTCCTGATACTGCGAAGGAAAAGCCCCAGAAAGGCGAGGTGGTCGCCGTCGGCCCTGGAAGGGTTACGGAGGACGGCAAGCTCCAGCCGATGTCGGTAAAGGCTGGGGATATCGTGCTCTTCGACAAGTATTCGGGCTCAAAAGTCACGATGGACGAGGTTGAGTACCTCATCATCAGAGAAGAAGATATCCTGGGAATTGTGGAAAAATAAAGGAGGTTATCAATGGCAAAGCAACTCTTATTCGATGAAGCAGCTCAGAGGTCGATACTGGATGGCATCACACTCCTGACTAATGCCGTCAAGGCCACACTCGGCCCAAAGGGAAGGAACGCGATCCTGGACAAGAAATATGGCGCGCCCACCATTACAAAGGACGGAGTCACTGTGGCGAAGGAAATAGAGCTAAAGGATCCATGGGAAAACATGGGTGCCCAGCTCGTGAGGGAAGTTGCATCCAAGACATCGGATGTGGCCGGTGACGGTACTACCACCGCGACGGTTCTTGCCCATGCAATCTACCGCGAAGGGATAAAGAACGTCGTGGCAGGGGCAAACCCCATGGACCTCAAAAGGGGGATCGAAAAGGCGGTGGAAGTCGTTGTTGATGAGCTGAAGAAGATCAGCAAGCCTGTGGTGGACAAGAAAGAGATCGCTCAGGTAGGCACCATCTCAGCCAATAACGACTCCTCCATAGGCGAGCTCATCGCCGAGGCGATGGACAAGGTCGGCAAAGACGGCGTCATCACCGTGGAAGAGGCCAAGAGTATGGCGACCACCCTGGACGTTGTTGAAGGAATGCAGTTCGACCGGGGTTACATCTCACCCTACTTTATCACCGATCCCGAGAGAATGGAATGCAACCTTGAAGACGTTTTCCTCCTAATCCACGAAAAGAAGATATCGAGCATGAAGGACCTCCTTCCCATACTGGAGCAGACTGCGAAGATGGGCAAGCCCCTTCTTATCATAGCCGAAGACGTGGAGGGCGAGGCCCTTGCAACCCTTGTTGTGAACAAGCTCCGGGGTACGCTTCAGGTCTGCGCGGTAAAGGCCCCCGGTTTCGGAGACAGAAGGAAGGCCATGCTGGAGGATATCGCGATCCTCACTGGCGGAACAATGATCTCCGAAGACCTCGGCATAAAACTGGAGAGCATCAAGCTGTCGGACCTTGGAAAGGCAAAGAAGGTCACCATCGATAAGGAAAACACCACAATCGTGGAAGGCGCGGGCGACCCGAAGAAGATCGAAGGCAGGGTCAAGCAGATAAAAGCGCAGATTGATGAGACGACATCAGATTATGATCGGGAGAAACTCCAGGAGCGCCTTGCCAAGATTGTCGGAGGAGTGGCTGTGATCAACGTCGGCGCAGCGACAGAGACGGAGATGAAGGAGAAGAAGGCAAGGGTGGAAGATGCGCTCCACGCCACAAGGGCTGCGGTGGAAGAAGGTATTGTTCCGGGCGGAGGAGTGGCTCTCTTAAGATGCATTCCGTCACTAAAGAACCTGAAACTCGAAAACCACGACCAGAGACTGGGAGTGAACATCGTGATGAAGGCGCTGGAAGAGCCCATTCGCCAGATAGTGAATAACGCCGGAGTTGAAGGGTCAGTGGTTGTCGAAAAGGTGAAAGCTTCAAAGGACCCGAATTACGGTTTCGACGCACAGAACGAAGATTACGTTGACATGCTGAAGGTAGGGATCATCGACCCCACAAAGGTCACCAGGACAGCTCTCCAGAATGCAGCATCGGTCGCCTCTCTTATGCTGACGACTTCGGTGATGATTTCGGAACTCCCGGAAGAGGAAAAGAAGATGCCTCATATGCCGGGAGGAGGCGGCATGGAAGGGATGTATTAAGAAAGAAGGCTCTCAAAAGGAAGCCGAAAGGAAAGGCTCAGGCGGCGAGTGCCGCCTGAGCCTTTCCTTTTCGTCTTGAAGCAAGTGAATCCTTCTCAAACCCAACTTGTCTTTCTCGACATCAAGATCATAGTGTAACCGAAGCCGTCTCGGCCCCGGTTTCCTTTACATTTCACGGTCCTTTCTGTCATCCTAAAGTAATGAAAAAGAATGTGGTACTCATAGCTTCATCCCTCCTTCTTGTCTTCCTTATCTATTCGGCGGTAGAACTTATGATCCCCCTTCCTTACGGGAACAGGCCAATAGAATTCGAGATAAAGCGCGGAGCGACCTTCAGACAGGTAGTGGATTCACTCGCAGAAAGGGGACTTGTCAGGGACAGGTGGGTCGTACACGTTCTCGGCAGGATAACCGGCGCGCACCGCAAGATAAAGGCCGGTTACTATCCTCTCTGGGGAACAATGAGTCCCTGGCAGATATTCGATGCCATCCGGCTGGGTAAGATCATCGAGTATGAAGTCACCGTGGTGCCTGGGGATTCACTGATGGAGATTAGAGAGAAGCTTTCTTCTTTGACTGGGATCGATCCAGCAGAATTTCAGAGGATAACTATTGACAGGGACTTCCTTGACGCCCTTGACGTGGATGCCCCTTCCCTGGAAGGGTACCTCTTTCCAGATACTTACCGGTTTCCCAAGGGTCTCGATGTCAAAGAGATTCTATCGATTATGGTGGAGAGGCTGAGGGAGAAATACAACGAGGAGATGATCGCCCTCACACTGCAGAGGGACCTCACCGAAAGGGAAGTGTTGACCATGGCCTCCATTGTGGAGAAAGAGGCTGTCACGGACGAGGAAAGACCTGTTATAGCGGCTGTTTACTACAACAGACTGAAACGCAATATGCCTCTCCAGGCAGACCCGACAGCTATATACGGGCTGAAGACATCAAGAGAGAAGATAACAAAGGATGACCTCGCAAGACGGACTCCCTATAACACTTATGTAATTAGAGGACTCCCTCCGGGACCGATAGCATCCCCGGGACTGAAATCCATCATGGCGACCCTGAAACCTGCGGATGTCCCCTATCTCTATTTCGTCTCGAACAACGACGGGACTCACAGCTTCTCGGTAACTTTGAGCAAGCATGAAGAAGCGGTCAAATCATACAGGGAAAAGAAGAGAAAGAAAGAAGGTTGAGAGATGAAAAGGCGGATAATAAAGACAAAAGCCATCCACGTGGGAAATGTGCCAATAGGGGGCGGCAATCCGATCTCCGTGCAGTCGATGACAAAAACAGACACGAGGGATGCGAGGTCCACTCTGAGGCAGATCAGGTCGCTCGCTGAGTCCGGTTGCGAGATAATACGTGTAGCGGTGCCTGACATGGACGCTGCAAAGTCCCTGGGAAAGATCAAGGAATCATCTCCCATCCCCGTTGTTGCCGACATACATTTTGACTGGAGACTGGCCCTGGAGGCGATTCGCCAGGGAGTGGACGGACTGAGGATCAACCCCGGAAACATTGGAGCCGGATGGAAGATCGCCGAGGTCGTCTCTGCTGCTTCTGATAGTGGCATCCCGATAAGAATCGGCGTTAATGCCGGCTCGCTCTCGAAAAGGCTCCTCAAGAAGTACCGGCACCCGACACCCGAGGCCCTTGTCGAAAGCGCTGCGGAGCATATAGCTATCCTTGAAGGTCTGGGCTTCGGAAATATAAAGGTCTCCCTGAAGGCATCCAACGTTCTGACAACGGTGGATGCCTATAGGCTGTTCTCCCGAAGGTTCAGATACCCTCTTCATATCGGCATATCAGAGGCAGGGCCGTCCTTTACAGGTATCATTAAGAGTTCTGTCGGATTGGGCATACTTCTGTCAGAAGGTATAGGCGATACGATAAGGGTCTCCCTGTCTGCGGACCCTCATGAAGAAGTGAGGGTCGCCTATGAGATTCTGAAATCTCTCGGCCTAAGGGAAAAGGGAGCGGATATTATTTCCTGCCCCACATGCGGCAGGTGCGAGATCGACATCAGAGGGCTGGCTTCCGAAGTCCAAAGCAGGCTCAGGGACATCCGGAAACCCGTCACCGTGGCTGTCATGGGATGTGCGGTGAATGGTCCTGGAGAAGCGAGGGAGGCCGATATAGGGATTGCAGGCGGGAAGGGATTCGGTATCCTCTTCAAGAGGGGAAAAGTGCTGAAAAGGGTTGTGGAAAAGGAACTTCTGGACACACTTCTTCATGAGATAGGAGAGTGGGAATAGGGTTTTAGCACTGCGAATTCCAGGATTATTTTCTGATGATCCCTCCCCTTGGTTCCCAGGGTTGGACATTCCGTGGTAAAGGACGAAAGCTCTCGACGAGATCTCCGACTTTCGCCATGTTGAAATCCCTTATCTTTATGCCTGCCTGCTGTCCTTTGGCTGCCATCTGTACTGCATTAGCTCCGATATGGATGGACTCGATTACGCCCGAATAAATAGGCCCCATGACAGAGATAATGCGGAACTGCTGCCCGAGAGCCAGGAAGCCGTCCAGGACTTCGCATCCTATTATAATCCCCTTCCGGCTGCTCTTGAAAAGGGCTATAACCTTCGCGGAGCCTATAACCAGCTCCTGCGATTCAGGAGGGATGACGCTTTCGGCAATGGTCTTTATATCCTCGGTCAGCGTGTAGATCACGTTGTAGAGGCGAACTTCCACTTTGTGTTCCTTGATGACTTTTTCCATTCCGGGCAGCACATCCACCTGAAAACCGACGATGAGCCTGCTTGCCGTCTCCGCCAAGAAAACGTCCGTTTTGCTTACGTCGCCAAGTCCGTTATGGATGACCAGGACATCCACTGAAGGTACCTTGATCTCCGAAAGGGCTGCGGTGACCGCCTCTGTGCTTCCGGCGGAATCACACTTGAGGACCAGCTCGATTTTCGGCCTTGTCCTTAGTGAGGCTTCATGTCTGTGCGTCATCCCAACCCCCTAGGCAGCGCAAGCCGTCATCAATAAAGCACAAATCATTAGTATCCTATCACACGGTACCCGGATTGACAACCTTCTTGCTTATCGGCGGAAAGAGAGTTAAAATATAAAAAAGAGATCTTCCCGAGAAAGCCAAATTCCGAGTAATCGGGAGGCGGAAAGCGGCGGGTCTTTAAAGGAGACGGCCGAGCTGCCGAAGGATAGATGAAATCCTCGGTCTGCTCGGTCTTTATTTTCCGGTCATTGCGGCCGGGGAAAGGAGGTAACAATGGCAAGCTCAAAAGACATAGGTCTCAGAGGCTACTGTGATTCGATGTACGGTGAACTTTCAGGCATGAAGTCCAGGCTGCTCGGACTCGTACAGGAAATAGAACTGATGTCTGGCCCCGAAAAGGAAACTCTCAAATCCCACATCCCCCATCTCCGTGAGATCGTTAATTTCATCGACTGGAAGCTGGAGATACTTACTAAAGTCTGCCCCTTTGACTGGACCGGCTATGCTGTCGATGTCGAAAGGATAGCATCGGTACGAGTTCCTGATCTGCCTGAGAAGGAGCCTATAGCCGGAGGTTACATCGGCGGATGAGTGAATTCTCCTTGCATCCTTGCTTAAGAGGCGGGGAAGACCCGCCTCTTTTGTGTTCTGCAGGGAACCGAACCTTGTAATCCTTCCGGTCTTTGTATTCTGTACCGCTATAAAAAGAGATATAATAAAGAGAGGTCACTCATGACAAAGCCGAAAGTGAAGCAAGTGGTGTTGAAGAAACCGGGTGGTGAAACGCTCGAGATCCGGAACCCTGATTACGTTGGTTATCCCGATCCGTCGCAGCCTTTTTGGACTATTGTGAAGGACAACGATGAGATCCGCACCACAGGAGAGGTCTGGGTAGAGAGCACCCTGAGCGGCAATGAACTTGTATGCGAAGATTCTGTTGTCTGCACGGGCACGAGATGCTTTCATAGGTTACCGCACCCCAGGAGCAAGGAGTGCGGAACATTCTGCGAGGGAGCTGACAGGGCAATGAGCTGTAGGCCCTACCGGATATAAACTATCTTCCTTGCTTTGTGAAGAGCTTCAAGTATTCACCATAACCTTCCTTCTCAAGGTCCTCTTTGGGGATGAACCTGAGAGCCGAGGAGTTCATGCAGTAACGGAGTCCCGTCGGCTTCGGACCATCACTGAAGACATGGCCGAGATGGCTGTCTCCATGCTTGCTCCTCACTTCAGTCCTGCGCATAAAAAAGCTCCTGTCACTTTTCTCAACGATGTTCTCAGGCTCAAGCGGTTTCGTGAAGCTTGGCCATCCTGTGCCTGAGTCATACTTGTCAGGAGAACCGAAAAGAGGCTCACCGGAGACAATGTCTACGTAGATCCCTTCCCTCTTATTGTTCCAGTACTCATTCCGGAAAGCCGGCTCCGTTCCGTCTTCCTGGGTAACTTTGTACTGCATTGGTGTCAGTTTCTTCTTAAGCTCTTCTTTCGATGGCTTCACGAATACCCTCCACTTCTGCCCGGACCCTGCCGACAGGTCTCCCCGGGACACTTTCCCATCGCCCCAGACCCTCTTCAGAAACTGGTCGCGTCCCGAGTTGAATCTGTAGAATTTGTACCGGATCGGGTTCTTTTTATAGTAGTCCTGATGGTAAGCCTCCGCGGGATAAAACTTCCCGGCGGGCAAAATCTCGGTCACGATCTGCTTATTGAAACGACCTGACCGCTCCAGTTCCTCTTTCGACTTTTCGGCAATGGTTTTCTGTTCCTGCGTATGGTAGAAGATCACAGAGCGGTACTGGGAGCCGCGGTCCACGAACTGTCCTCCTGCGTCCGTTGGATCGATCTGACGCCAGAAGACATCGAGGAGTTTCTCATAGCTTACCTTCGAGGGATCAAAGGTTATCTGAACCGCCTCCACGTGTCCGGTCTTACCAGAAGAAACCTCCTCATAGCTCGGGTTATCCTTGTGCCCTCCCGTATAGCCGGAGACCACGTCCTTTACCCCTTCCAACTTCTCAAAGGGAGGCTCCATGCACCAGAAACAGCCGCCGGCAAAAGTGGCCTTCTCAAGTCTTTCGGCCTCCGATGCTGAAAATGCAAGCATGATTATCACTCCCGCTAACGTTAATGCAATTATTTTTTTAAGAGACCTTGCCATTATCATTTCTTCACTCTTCCTTTCCTGAGATTAGGATAACTCAAGATAATGAAAAAGTTGTGAAGAAATCGATGCTTAAGGGGCTACTCTTGATTACTTATGGTCATCCTCGTGCCCGGGAGCCTCGGCCCTACGCCCGTGGCGACCGGCCTTCCCCGACTCTCTCGGGCGGTGAGCGGCCTGCAATTTTCTTTCTCTCCTCCCGTCAGCCGGCAACCTGCTCCTTTGAAACTTAGAGCCTCTCTTCCCTTCCGATCCCGCCCTGCGGTAGCCTGTCGCGACCATCTCTTCCGTGACAGAAATGACAGGTATCTTCTGCCCTATGTATTCCTCGATATCCGGCAGAGAAAATACACAGTCCTCGCAGGCAAGGCTTATAGCCTTTCCCCTGGCCCCCGCACGGGCTGTCCTTCCAATACGATGCACGTAGTCTCCCGCGTCCTCGGGAAGATCATAGTTAATCACGTGCGTCATCCCCTCGATGTGAAGTCCCCTGCTCGCAACATCCGTGGCCACGAGGATAGGAAGCAATCCTTCCTTAAAGCCCGAAAGGACCTTGAGCCTCTTTTTCTGCGGGAGATCCCCTGTGAGAGCCGCAGAGTCATAACCGTTGGCATTCAGGAGGTTATTCACCCCCTCTGCCGTACTCTTTCTATTACAGAAAATCAGGTAGCGACCACCCCTTTCTCGCCGCAGGATGCCCAGCAGAAGCCCAAATTTCTCGGTTCTGCCCACATGGTAGATCTCCTGCTGCACCTGCTCCACAGTAACCTGCGAAGGTGTCGCCGAAAACTTCTCGGGGTTGTTCATGTGCTCGTAACATAATTCCAGCACCCTGTGCGAAAGGGTAGCTGAAAAGAGCATGGACTGTCTGCGGTCGTAAGGAGACATCCGCCTCAGCAGAAACCTCATGTCGCTGATGAAACCCAAATCAAACATCCGGTCGGCCTCGTCGATTACGAGAAACTGTGTCTTCTTCAGGCTGTAGGCTCCCTGTTTCAGATAATCGATAAGGCGTCCAGGCGTGCCGATAAGCATATCGGCGCCTTCCCTGATCTGCCGGAGTTGCTTTTCGTAGTCAACACCCCCAAAGACAGCTACGATCCTGAAGCCGGCGGGGCCACCCAGGAGCCTCGCCTCTGACTCGATCTGGGCTACAAGTTCCCGCGTCGGGGCTATGACAAGGGTCCGCGGTGAAGGGCCAAAACCATGAAAGGGGAGCCGCAGCATGCGGGAAAAGACCGCGATCAAGAAGGCAGCGGTCTTCCCTGTGCCTGTCTGTGCCTGGGCCGCGATGTCTCTACCCCGGAGCGCTTCAGGCAGCGTAAGGGCCTGCACAGGCGTACATTCCCTGAAGCCTGCTGCCCTTATCCCTTCTATGACCTGTCTGGGAATGTCAAATTCTTCGAATCTCATCCTTTTACTATACAGCAAACAGGGAACTCCATTAAAGAGCCGGGAAAGAGGGAGCTGGGAATATCGTATAATAGCAAATATGTTATTTTTCTCGTTTGAGAGGTTACAATGCAGGTCAGCAAGAAGGTTCATGCGCTCAAGATCCCATTCAACGTAACAAGCCCAGTGGGAATTACGATAGAGCGGTTCGTTTACGTCTATCTCATCTATGGAAGCGAGGTCTGTCTCATAGATACCGGCATTGCTGGTTCAGAGGAGTCAATTTTCGATTACCTGAGAAGGACTGATCGAAGGGTAAGTGATATAGCCCTTATTATCCAGAGCCACTCCCATCCTGATCATATCGGAGCGACAAGGGCTATTAAGGCGGAAACAGGATGTGCCGTCGCGGTCCATCCTTCTGAAAAAGCATGGATAGAAGACACCGAACGACAATGCAGGGAGAGGCCGGTTCCTGGCTTCCATTCTCTCGTATCTGGCCCTGTCGCGGTAAACAAGTCGCTGATAGACGGTGATGTCGTTGACCTGGGCTGTGGCCTGAAGCTTCAGGTGATCCACACGCCCGGCCATTCGAGGGGTTCCCTATCTCTTCTGCTTCAGGGGTACAACATTCTTTTTTCAGGAGATTTAGTGCCTGTACCCGGGGAGACGCCTCTTTATGAAGATGCGCTTGCTTCTGTTAGGTCGATAAAGAGACTAAAGGAGCTTAAGGATATCAGGCAACTCCTTGCTTCATGGGATGAACCCCGGAAAGGGGACGGGGTCTATGAACGGCTCGATGAAGGACTGCATTATCTGCAGCAAATCCATGATTCAGTGAGAAGGTTCACCGAAAAGAACGGCCGCACTCTCGACCCCATGGAATTATGCAAGAATGTGCTTGAGGATCTTGGGATCCCTCCTGAAGCTGCTAACCCGCTTGTAGCGGTATCCCTTGCATCACATCTGGCCCTGCGCGAACAGAAGAAAATAATCTGAGACAAAAACTGCCAAAACAGCTGCTTTAAATAAGCCTTGACCGAAACAATACCGGCATCACGGATAGGAGATCTTTCTGCCAACATACGAATGTGGGGCATTAATGGAGCCTTCTTTTTGTGGTAGATTGTGAGTAGAGGCGGAAGGGAAGATAAATCAGGAAGGAGGATTCCATGTATCTCACAGCCATGATTTTGATCGCGGCGGCGTCTCTCTTCATGCTTTCAGCTCAATCGGGAGGCGCTGAAATCGTAGGTAAATCCGTTGAATACGCGGACTCCGGCGTGATTATGAAGGGGTATCTGGCCCATGATGCAAGTATCAAGGGCAAACGACCGGGCGTGCTCGTTGTTCACGAATGGTGGGGACATAACGAGTATGCCAGGAAAAGGGCGCAAATGCTCGCCGAACTCGGCTACACAGCCCTCGCGGTCGATATGTACGGAGAAGGCAAGCAGGCCGATCATCCTGAAGACGCAATGAAGTTTTCCTCTGAACTTACTAAGGACTTCGATGCCTTAAAGTCGAGGTTTCTTGCAGCCATGGATTTTCTCAAGAAACAGCCTGAGGTCGACCCCGTGCGCATTGCGGCAATAGGCTATTGCATGGGAGGAGGCATTGTGCTAAACATGGCCCTCCAGGGGGCCGATCTCAAAGGGGTCGCAAGCTTTCATGGCTCGTTGCCTGCCGTAAAGCCTCCAAAAAGAGGCGCAATAAAGGCAAAATTAATTGTCTTTGACGGAGGCGACGACAAGTTCATAACTCCGGAGCAGGTAGAAGCCTTTAAGGCCGATGCGAAGAATGCAGGGGCAGACCTCACGTTCATTTCGTATCCCGGGGTCATCCACGGCTTCACTAACCCGGATGCAGACACCTATGCGAAGAGGTTCAACCTCGCGCTGGGCTATAACGCCGATGCGGACAGGAAATCATGGGAAGAACTGAAGGAGTTCCTGGCCAATATCCTCAAGGAGTAAGAAACAGAAGAGTAATATTTCTTTTGAGATTCTTTTAAGAGAGGAGACTTCCATCCCCCCTCGGGAACCTTTACGGTATGGAGGTCTTTGTGGATGAAAGCCTGACAAAGGACGAGGAGATAGCATTTAACGTGGGCTCGCACATCGAACTTGTCAAATTATCATATTAGGACTTCGAAAGACTGGTACGACCGAAGGTTGCCAGCCTGTCGCAAAAGGGCTGACACGGAACCAATCTACTTCTTCCGGAAAGATGACAGGAAAACATGAAAAAGGACAGAGGACAACGCAATGAATATCCCCTCCCCCACTGCATATGCAACGGCCTTCAATCCGCTTATGCGGGGAGCAATCTCCCTAGAGCTGTATCCGGCCTCGAAGCTCGCCAGAAGACAGAAGACCGTCACCGCTACGGATTCCCAACCGGGGTTGTTTTTCGCTTCCACCTCCGCATCCTCCTGTTTATCCAGAGACCGTAATTAAGGAGATGTATAACTATAACACAATAATTTCATTGGGTTGAATAAGTTCAAACAACGTCTGGGTCTTCCGGGTTAAGAAACTGCTTTGTAGGAATCATTCAATCATCACATCATAACCATCCAGTTGCCTGATCCGGAGCATCTCACCAGCCAGCCCCTTTGCGTCGAACTTGCCGTATGCCATGGAGTTGTCATATAGACGGAGGCGCTTCTTGACCGTATCCAGCTCGAACTTTCCACCTCCTATAACCGTCCAGGCAGGATCGCTGATGATGAACCTTTTCCTCTCGTCGTCAAAGGCGCCGCCGATCCCTTTCTCCATACAGAACCGTTTCACGATGTCTGAGTGGAAGGGGGCGAGCTCCTTAGGCGAAAAGACGAGATATTCGTTGTCGTTATTTCTGATCTGAACAAATTTGCCGTTCCTCTTCTCCGGCACGGCCGTCTCTGCCGTGTGCTGATAATACAACTCGGAGTAATCTATGAAGATAACGGTCATGCCTTGTCTTTCTTCCTTCCAATCAATTATAACGGAAAGAGCGAAAAGAATCTTTACAATGCCCCCTGAATCCTCCTATACTGAAAATGAGATGTCTAAGGGGACGGTAATTATTGCAGAAGACGTAAAGATAATTCTCGACAGGGATAGGAGTTTCCTAAACAGGTCGGATATAAAAGTATTAACAGCTGCCACGAACGGGAAGGCGCTTGAACTCCACAGGTCTCACAAAGCGGATCTCATCATCGCAAAACTCGATTCGACCGACATGAGCGGTGAGCAATTCTGCTCCATTATAAGGGAGGACATTGAATTGCGCAATGTTTCCATCATCGTCATCTGCTCCGGGGCCATGGACGATCTCGAGCGGTGTATAAAGTGCAGGGCAAATGCGTTCTTCACGGCTCCCCTCAGCATTCCGGCCATTCTTGAGGAGGCGCATCAGCTCCTCAATATAGCTCCGAGGACATCGTGGCGAATCCCTGTCAGCGTGAAAGTCCGTGGGTCTTCAAGGAAAACGCCCTTCGTCGGGTTTGCAGAGAATATCAGCACATCCGGAATGTTCTTTCGTGCTGGAGCAGTCCTCTTTGAAGGAGACCCCGTTAAATGCTCTTTCTCACTTCCTGGCTCTGTGCACATAACCGCCGAGGCCGAGATCATACGCGTCCTGACGCGTGAAGGCCATCAGGATATCAATGGGTTCGCTGTCAGGTTCACCGACATCTCTGATTCAGCAGCCTCTGCCCTCGAAGCCTTCCTCACAAAAAGAATAGAGAAATAGGGTTCCTATCTCAGCTCTTTTCTCAATCTTGAGAGAGCCTGACCGAACATCATGTCGTATCTTTTTTCGTGCTCTTCAAGGAACTCCGTTATTCTCGCCTGTACCGCTTCTTCGGCCGGCAGGGCGACCTGAAGGATCCTTCCGTCAGGACTCCTTACCTGCTTCAGCCTGAGCTGAGGATTCTCATTTATCGCCCTTCTGAGTTCTTCCGCAGTCCTCTCCTTTTCACTACCGTATTCCTTCAGAAGCCTTTCAATCGCGTTCATCGCGTTTTCGATGGCGGCAGTGTTACTTCTTTCCTTCAGTGATTCAAGTGCCAGCAGTGCGTCCTTCCGCTTCCGGAATTCCTCCGGTGTACTGCCGAGTCTCAGGGAGCCGGTCAGGTTTTGCTGGGCCTCCCTCAGCAGGGAAGGCCTTATACCCCTGAACTTTTCCCATACCTCATCCCTACCGAGCTCATCCCTATGAAAGGCAGCCAGCAATGACCTAAGTTTCTCACGCTCCTTCATTTCCTCCTTTTCATCGGATGTGAACCCTTCAATATTCTTTATCTTTTCCATCGCCTTTTCAAGGGCGCTTTTCACCTCTCCCATTCAACATGCTCCTTTCTCTGCATGGCGTTTTTAGTCATTTTAGCAGAGTCTTAAGGAGTTAGCAGGCTGCTGAAAAATTCATAAAAAATGATGAAACATTATCCATTAATACA